>JAZDHZ010000009.1:0-100155 GCA_043805415.1 Candidatus Omnitrophota bacterium
AATGACGAAAAAGCAGTTATGAATTATGAGTTATGAATGAAAAAGCATAAAGCATAAAGCATAAAGCATAAAGCATAAAGCATAAAGCATAAAGCATAAAGCATAAAGCATAAAGCATAAAGCATAAAGCATGAAGAGCTAATTATAAATTATGAGTGATGAGTTTTATGGATATAAAAGATAAAAGCTATAAATTTGCATTAAAAATTGTAAAATTGGTAAATGTTCTGCCGAAAAACACTAGTGGTCTTGTTATGGGTAAGCAGATAATGAGATCAGGAACATCTATAGGAGCTAATGTAGAAGAAGCTCAAGGAGCATCAAGCAAAAAAGATTTTACTAATAAAATGACAATATCTAAAAAGGAAGCTAGAGAAACAAGATATTGGTTGAAATTAATAAGAGATTCAGATTTATTAAAACTTACCCAAGTTGAAGAGTTGCTTAAAGAGTGCGATGAAATAGTGAAAATACTAACAGCAATTGTAAAAACATCCAAAGAGAATATGAAGTAAAATAAATTATTAATGCTCGGTCTTTGTGTTGTTATTTTTAATTCATAACTAATAACTCATAATTATTAACTAATAATGTAATGGTAATAATTTCAGTAATTGTTTTAGTTTTTTAATTAGTAATTTTTAACTGTTTTTAGCTTTTAACTCATAACTCATAACTCATAACTCATAACTCATAACTCATAACTATAAGGTGCTGGTTAAACATGAAATATATTGATGAGTTTAGAAATCCTAAGCTAGCCAAGCAGCTGATCAAGGTTATTCATCAGCTTGCCGCGCAATTAACAAAGCCGATATCAATCATGGAGGTCTGCGGTTCGCATACTGTGGCCATGTTCCGCTATGGCATCCGCAAGATTTTGCCGGATAATATCCGGGTGATTGCCGGACCCGGCTGTCCGGTGTGTGTGACCTCGCAGGCTGATATTGACCGCGCTATTGGAATCTGCGAATATCCGGATACAATTATTACTACTTTTGGCGATATGCTTAAAGTCCCTGGAACAAAAGCTGCTTTGCGCGATATGCAGGCAAAAGGCAAAGATATCCGGGTGGTTTATTCAACTTTAAACGCTCTGGATTTTGCCAGAGAAAATAAAACGAAAAAAGTTATTCATATTGCTGTTGGTTTTGAAACCACTATACCCACGGTTGCCGCGGCTTTGCGGCGGGCAAAACTGGAAAACCTGGATAATTTTTTTGTTTTATCCTCGCATAAGATTATTCCTCCGGCTTTAAAAGTGCTGGTAGCATCGCCGAAAAGCGAAATCAGCGGTTTTCTTTTGCCTGGACATGTGAGCACGATTATCGGCTCAAAACCCTATGAATTCCTAGTCAAAAAATATAAAATCCCTTGTGTGATCGCGGGGTTTGAAGCCTTGGATATTTTACAGTCGATTGTGATGCTGCTCAAGCAGCAGATAAATCAAAAACCTAAAGTGGAAATCCAGTACGCGCGCTGTGTGCATACGCGGGGAAATCTGGTTGCCCAAAACATGATTGCTCAGGTATTCAAGGTCAGTGATGTGGAATGGCGGGGCTTGGGTTTGATGAAAAAAAGCGGACTGGTTTTAAAGCCGGAATACAAAGCTTTTGACGCGATTAAACATTTTCCGGTTAAGGTATTGCCGGCAAAAAAAACCGCTTGCCGCTGCGGCGATGTTTTACAAGGGATTATTAATCCCACGCAATGCGCTTTATTTAAAAAAACTTGTAATCCGAGTATGCCCATAGGACCTTGTATGGTATCATCGGAAGGAGCATGTTCCGCATATTACCGTTATGGAGGCAAACGCAATGGATAATGAAATGATTACACTGGCCCATGGAAACGGCGGGCAATTAATGCAGAAGCTGATTAATAAAATGATTCTGAGTAATTTTGGCAATCCGATTCTTAATCGCTTGGATGACGGCGCTGTGCTTGATTTAAAATCCGGCAATAATAAATTAGTGTTTACCACTGATTCTTTTGTGGTTGATCCGATTTTTTTCCCCAATGGCGATATTGGAAAATTGGCTGTTTGCGGTACGGTGAATGACTTGTCAATGATGGGCGCGAAGCCTTTGTATTTAAGCGCGAGTGTGATTATTGAAGAAGGTTTTGCTTTTAAGGATTTAAATAAAATTATTCTCTCAATGAAAAAAACAATTAGCCAGGCTGAGGTTAAAATAGTTTGCGGTGACACAAAAGTGGTGAACAAAGGGCAGTGCGACAAGATATTTATTAATACCAGCGGCATTGGGATAATTGAGCACAAGGCCAATATCAGCTCGGCTAATGCTAAACCCGGGGATTTGATTATTGTCAGCGGAACAATCGGGGAGCATGGAGTCGCGATTATGTCCCAAAGACAGGGTCTGCGGTTTAAAACCCAATTAAAAAGTGATTGTGCTCCTTTAAATGGTTTGGTTAAAGCGATGTTAAAATATTCTCAGGCGATTCATGTTATGCGTGATCCAACCCGAGGCGGAGCGGCAACAGCTTTAAATGAAATTGCCGAGCACTCTAATGTCGGCATTGAAATTAATGAGGAAAATCTTCCGGTGAGTTCAACTGTCAGAGGGGCTTGTGAAATACTAGGCTTAGACCCGCTTTATCTGGCTTGTGAAGGAAGGTTGCTGGCTTTTGTCGATAAATCTAAAGCTTATGATATTTTAAACCTTATGCATAAGCAGCAGTTTGGCAAAAAAGCTCAGATTATCGGCCGGGTTGTGGCTGGGCATAAAAAACAAGTGTATTTAAGTACTTTAGCCGGAAGTGATCGGATATTAGATGTGCCGATAGCTGATCAAATGCCTAGAATATGTTAAAAGCAGCGATTAGCGGATAGCGTTTAGCGAATAGAAAAGCAAAAGCAAAAAGCAGAAGATGCCTAAGACGAAAAAGCAGTTATGAATTATGAGTTATGAGTTACGAATTAAAAAAACAAAAGAAGAAAAGACGCAAAGACGAAAAAGCAGTTATGAATTATGAGTTATGAGTTACGAATTAAAAAAACAAAAGAAGAAAAGACGCAAGGACGAAAAAGCAGTTATGAATTATGAGTTATGAGTTACGAGTGAAAAGCAGGAAGCGCTTCACGCTTGGCTGATAGCTAATGGTCAAAAGCAAAAAGCAAAGAGCAGAAAATAAATTTCTAATTACTAATTGCACTAATTTCTAAACGCAATACTCACGACGCGATACGCAATACTGTTAGCGCAATACGCGATACGCACGACGCAATACTTAAAACAAAAAATATAAAATTTAAAAAAGGAGATGTAATGATCAGGGAATCAGATATAACCCGGGCAATTGTAAAAACAGCGATTGATCAGTTTTTGGATAATTTGGAAGTAGATGTGGCCATAGCCGGCGGCGGACCATCGGGCTTAACCTGCGCCAGATACTTAGCAGCCGCGGGAAAAAAAGTGGTGATGTTTGAGCGCAAACTCAGCTATGGCGGCGGCATGCCGGGCGGAGGCATGCTTTTTCCCCAGATTGTAATCCAAAAAAAAGCAGCTTCAATGTTAAGTGAAATTAATGTAAAGCTGAAAGTGTATGATAAGAATTATTATACCGCTGATTCAGTGGAGGCGATTTCTAAAATGGGAGTTGCCGCTATTGACGCTGGGCTGAGGATATATCCGGCCATATCTGTAGAGGATTTGGTTATCCGGGAAAATAATCGGGTTAGCGGAGTGGTTATAAACTGGTCAGCTGTTCAGATTGCGGGTTTGCATGTTGATCCCTTGGTAATTATGGCTAAATATGTTGTGGACGCGACTGGCCATGACGCGGATTTGACCCGGACTTTAAAACGGAAAAATCCCGAGATAAAACTTAAAACAAAAACCGGTGATATTATCGGTGAAAAATCAATGTGGGCGGAAAAAGGGGAAAATGATTTTGTGCGCAGCACTAAAGAAATTTATCCTGGACTGGTTTTATCCGGGATGTCGGTTAACGCGGTTTTGGGTTTGCCGAGGATGGGAGCGATTTTTGGCGGTATGCTTTTTTCCGGCAAAAGAGCCGCGGAAATAATATTAGCTGGTTTGAAAAAAGAAAAAAGCTCTTAGCTGATAGCTCGTGGCTCATGGCCAAAGCAAAAGCAAAGAGCAGAAAATAAATTTCTAATTACACTAATTTCTAAACGCAATACGCACGACGCGATACGCAATACTGTTATGCACTTGACGCAATACTGAAAACGGAGGAGTCGATGGCGAAGACTATTGCCGAGATAAATGCTAAGATTAAAAATGGTGAGGCTATTGTTGTTACCAAAGAAGAAATGCTGGAGATTGTCAAAGAAAAAGGGATTAAGAAATCAGCTAATTATGTTGATGTGGTAACTACCGGTACTTTTGGTCCAATGTGTTCGTCCATGGCCATATTTAATATCGGCCATTCCAAACCAAAAATAAAAATCCAAAAATCCTGGTTAAATGATGTGGAGTGTTATAGCGGTTTAGCGGCAGTGGATATGATAATCGGCGCGGCTCAGTTATCAGACAAAGACCCGGCCAATAGCATGGGCCCTGGCAGATTTAAATACGGCGGAGGCCATGTAATTGAGGATTTAGTCGCGGGCAAGGATCTGCGGTTTAAGGCTCAAGCTTATGGCACGGATTGTTATCCGCGCAAAGAGCTGGAAACTCTGATTAATATCCAGGACATTAATCAGGCCACCTTAGTTAATCCGCGCAATTGCTATCAGAATTATAATGTGGCAGTTAACTTATCGAATAAAGTTATTCATACTTATATGGGTGTGTTAAGGCCTAAAATGGCTAATGCCAGCTATTGCAGCGCCGGCCAATTATCGCCGCTGTTAAATGATCCTTATTTTAGAACCATTGGCATTGGCACAAGAATATTTCTCGGCGGAGGCATTGGCTATGTGTTTTGGCATGGTACGCAGCACACCACTGATGTTAAGCGGACAAAAGGGGGGGTGCCTTATACTCCTTCCGGGACTTTGGCAGTAAACGGAGATTTAAAACAAATGAGCCCTGAGTGGGTCCGCGGCGCGTCATTAAAAGGCTATGGCGTGAGTTTAGCTTTGGGCATGGGCATTCCGATTCCGATACTTGACGAGGCTATGGTCAGTTTTGTGGCAGTTAAAGATAAAGATATTTTTGCTCCGATTGTTGATTATAGTGTTGATTATCCTAACCGGAAAGATCAAAATCTGGGATATGTAAGTTATCGCGATCTTAAAACCGGGCAGATTGAAATAAAGGGCAAGCAAGTCTTGACATCTGGATTATCGAGTTATTATAAAGCCAGACAAATATGTCAGATTTTAAAAGAAAGGATTATTAAAGGAGACTTTTTGTTAACTGAGCCAGTTGCGGCTTTGCCTAGCGAAGGCTCAGGAGTGAACTATAAGCAGCTTAAAATGCGGTCAATCAGGTAATAATAAAGCAGTAAATTTTAAGAACTAATAAAAATAAAAAACAGCTCATTTAGGACAAAGAGCTGTTTTTTTTATTAACCAAGATCAATTATCAACTGATTTTTTCGCGTCTTCAACCAGCTTCTGGACCATTGCTGGTTCAAAAATCAGGAAGAAACTTCCATCAATATCTTTATCCTGGATTCTGAAGAATGTTTCAATCAGGATAACTTTATTGGTTTCAGCCCTCATCTTACTAAAAGCAACATTAAATACTGTTTCCAATGTTCCGCAAATAAGATTGGGAGTAGAGTGGAGGATTACTTGCCGGGTAAAAGTCGATAAAGTAGCAAGGTACGCGGAAATAACAATGTTTCCAATTTCTTTTAAAGAAGAAACTCCATACTCAGTAGCATTGCCCAGCTCTTTGCGGTACTGGGATACAGCATCAATTAAACTATAAGCGCCTTTTTCCGGAAACATTAATACGATATTTCCCGTTAGGTTGCCGAGAAGCTGTACGCTTACTCCTACAAGTACTTCTTGGGTTCCTTTTAATTCTTCTAAAACTTTATCAGAATCAATAAGTTTTAAATCCGGAATTGTTAATTCAACTTTTTGACTAAGAACTTGCGACAAGGCCATTGTCGCATTGCCGGTGCAAATATGTCCGACTTCTTTTAGCATATCGATACACATTGCATCTAAGCTAAGTTTATTTTTGTTTTCCATGGAAATATATCCCCCTTTATTGAGTTAGCTTTGTTTTATTAACTATAACACATTTTTGCTTAACTAGCCTAGTAAAAATATCAACAATTTTAGGGTCAAGCTGATAAGGCGTGCATTCTTTTATCAAATCCAAGGCTTTTTTCGTGGAAAAAGCCTTGCGATATGGTCTGTGAGCTGTCATTGCTTCAAAAGTATCCGCGACTGCCAGGATTCTTGAGCCAATAGGGATTGCTTCTTTTTTTATTCCGGCAGGATAGCCGTTGCCGCTGTATTTTTCATGATGATGATAGATCATTGATTTAATTTCTTCCGAAAGATCGGTTTCTTTAAGTATCGCTAAGGTAGCATGTAAAGACTCCTGAATTTCCCGGATAATTTTCGGATCCACAACAATCGAGCGCTTTTTCTTTTTTATTTTCTTTTCAGTATCCGCGGTTAAATCCGCCCAATAAAAATTAACCGGCTCAAGAATTCTTTTACCAATAATCGGATGCTGCATGATCACTTCGTATTCGCTTTTTGTCAGACTGCCGGGTTTACTCAGAATTTTCTCCGGAATTCCGATCTTACCAATATCATGCAATATGCCGGCAATTTGGATGCCTTCGATTAGTTTAGTGGGCAGCTGCAGGGCTTCAGCAATCGCGACTGAATAATAAGAAACCAGATCCGAGTGACCGCGGGTATATACATCTTTTTCTTCGATTGCCTGCGCTAAAGCTTTTATTGTGCTCAAATACGTAGTTCTTAAACTTTTGTATAAATGGGAATTTTCTAAAGCAACTGCTGCCTGATTGGCCAAAGTGCTAAGCGACTGTTGATCTTTTTGATCAAAACCTTGCTCTTCAACAGAATAAATACTTAACATGCCTAATGTATTTCCCTTGGTGATTATCGGAGAATTAATAACTTCACGAATATTTTTCGGTAAAATTTTATATTTTACCGGCAGTCGGTGATTTTTGATTTTAATCATATTTAAGGTGATGCTTTTTGGCGAAACCTTGCTTTTTTTAATTCCGCTGATTACCAAGGCAAGGTCTTTTTTTAATTTTGCAATTGTTTTCGGATCAATTTTATTCTGAGAGCAAAGGGTAAGCGTATTGGAATCTTCAGAAATAACTAAAAGCGTATATAAATCAAATTCAAATAGTTCGCACATGCAATCGGAAAGAATATCAATCAGTTTTCCCGGGGTTAAAGCGGCATTAAGCGCGCAGCTGATAACATTAAACCGAAACAAATGCTGAATCTTTTCCTCAGCTTCGATATAAAGCTTGGCATTATGAATCGCGATTGAACTTTCAAAGGCGAATCGAGAAATAACATCAATATCATCTTTGCTAAATGCTTCTGAACCAGGGACGCGATTTAGATTAATAACTCCGATTAATTTATTCCCAACAATCAGGGGCACGCACAAGGAAGATTTAACATTTTTACGCGGTTTTTTGCCAAAGATAGAATGAAAGTTTGAATTATCAATTAGCAGCGGCTTTTTTGTTTGTGCCACTATGCCGGCAACAATTTGCCCGAGTTTGACTCTGATCTTTTTAACAAACCTGGGATTAATTCCTTTGGAAGCGGCAATATATAATTCTTTTTTGGCATGATCAAGCAGCATTAGCGACCCGGCATCAGCATTTGTCTGCTTGACAATTGTTTCAAGAATGATCTGATACAACTTATTTAGATCAAAACTAGCACCCAGAACCTGGCTTATTTCCTCAAGGCTTGATAAATTTAGAGCTTGTTTATTGTTTTCATATTTATCGGAAAAAGTTTTTGTCATTTTTTCTTCTTATTGCTTTTAAGATTAATTTCACAGGCTTTTAAGATTAATTTCATTGATTTAGAATCAAAGGCAATGAAAAACGTACCGTTTACCGGGCTGGATTGTTCAGTAAAAACAGTTTCGATTAGAATTAAATTCTGGTTGTTTTTTGATAATGAACCAAAGACAGTTTTAACTACTGAGCTGGGTAATCCATCAGTAAATTGCGGACATGAAGGGAATACGGATAATCTGGACAAAGAACTCAAAGTCGATAAATATGAGGAGATAACAATATTACCTATTTCTTTTAATGAGGATATTCCGATTTGAGTAATCAGCCGGGTTTTTTGCTGCCTTGTATTGCCAACCAAAAGCTCCATCAAGGTATAAGCATTTTTTTCCGAGAAGATTAAGAGGATTTGCCCGTTTATCGCGCCTAAAGTTTCCATTTGAATGCCGATTATCGGACGATCATCTTTATCAATTGCTTTGGCTACATCTTTTAAAGCGATTATTTCTACTTTGGGTATTTCTAATTCAATTTTTTTAAACAATATTTGGGATAAAGCCACTGTAGCATTACCGGCACAAATGTTTCCGATTTCTTTTAAAACATCCAAATCGCTTGTACTAAACACCTGTTTTTCCATTTGAAACTCCTTTTAAAAAAACGTTAACTCCTTTATTGATAAAATATAACATAAATAATAAACCGTGTCAATAAAATTTGTTTTCAAGTGTTTAGTTTTGTGTTATCATTAAATATCATTTAAATTCAGACACTATTTATAAGCAAAACCTGATTTTTTTTTGTAAACCTAAAAATAGGTGATAGGTGGAAATGGAAACTTTTAAAGGCGGACAACACATAAACAGTTTTAAATACTTAAGCAGTAAACTGTCAATAAAGAGCATGCCATTACCCGCGCAGGTTATTATTCCTTTGAGCCAGCATACAGGCGCTGTTTGTAACCCCCTGGTAAAAAAAGGGGATATGGTTAAAACCGGGACATTGATCGGATCTAGTGATAAGCTTATTTCCAGCCGAATCCATGCCAGTATTTCCGGGCAGGTTAAGGAGATTATAGAGTACAATCATCCGGTACTTGGAATGTCTCAGGCAGTGATTATTGACTCTGACGGAACTGATACTTTGGATAGTTCTATTGTAAAAAGAAGCAAAATTGAATTGCTTAACAAAGAACAGCTTTTGGAAATTATTAAAAATGCCGGGATTGTGGGTTTAGGCGGCGCGGCATTTCCGACTCAAGTCAAGTTAAACCCCATAAAGCCAGTGGATACTTTATTGATTAATGCGGTTGAATGCGAGCCTTATCTGACCTGTGATTACCGGCTTATGCTGGAGGAGACGAATAATATTCTTAAAGGAATTAGTTTAATCCAAAAAATTATTGGAGTTAATTCAGTAGTGATTGGCGTAGAAGAAGATAAGCCGGAAGCGATAAAAGCTTTGCGCAATAAATGTATGGAGAAAAAATATAATATCAAGATTGTTAGCTTAAAAGCTAAATATCCTCAGGGCGCGGAAAAGCAGCTGATTAAAGCTATTCTTGGCCGAGAGGTTCCTAGCGGTAAGCTGCCTTTTGATATCGGAGTGGTGGTAAGTAATGTGGGTACGGCTTTTGCCATATATGAAGCAGTGTATAATGCTAAGCCTTTGTATGAAAGAATAGTTACTGTTACCGGTAAATGTTTAAAACAGCCGGAAAATTTAAAAGTCAGAATCGGCACCCGGTTTAAAGAACTTATTGATTTTTGTCAGGGATTTACGGAAGCTCCGGGTAAAATTATTATGGGCGGGCCAATGATGGGCATTAGTCAGTATACTGATGATGTGCCGGTGATCAAAGGCACTTCCGGCATACTAATTTTAAGTCAAAAAGAAGTAGAAGCCGGGGAGAAAACTGCTGATCAGCCTTGTATCCGCTGCGGCCGCTGTGTGAGTATTTGTCCAATGGGCATGCTGCCCTATGCTTTGAGTTTGTGTGTGGAAATGGACAAGCTGGATAAAGCCAGCCAGTATAATCCTTTTGACTGCATTGAATGCGGGGCTTGTACTTATGTTTGCCCGGCTAAAAGACAAATTGTATCAGGTATACGTTTAATAAAGGCGGTAACAAAATGAGCGAAAAGAATAATACTGTTTCCTTAGCAGTTACTAGTTCTCCGCATATTCGATCCGAGGAAACAACCACTAAGATTATGTGGACTGTAACTTTATGTTTAATTCCTTCCGGGCTGGTTAGTGTCTATGCTTTTGGGATTTCAGTTTTATCGATAATCCTGACGTCAATTGCTTGTGCCTTGGCCAGTGAATGGCTGTTTTCCTGTTTTCTGCAAAAAAAGAAAAATAGTTTATCTGACGGAAGCGCGGTGTTAACTGGTTTGCTGTTAGCTTATAACCTGCCGGCCGGTGCCCCGCTGTGGATGGCAGGTTTAGGTTCTTTTGCGGCTATTGTGTTTGGAAAAGTGGTTTTTGGTGGTTTGGGGTTTAATATTTTTAATCCGGCATTGATTGGCCGAGTATTTTTAATGGCCAGTTTTCCGGTTTTAATGACTCGCTGGCCGGCTCCGTTTAAACTTGACGCGATCACCGCGCCAACTCCTTTGGCTGTGTTTAAAGATGGTTTCAGCCAAGCAAATATTTTAAATCCCAGTGAAATCATTCATTATTCTTACCAAGATTTGTTTTTAGGACTTAGAGGCGGATGTATCGGAGAAGCCAGTGTTTTGGCTTTATTGATTGGAGCAATATATTTAATTTATAAAAAATACATATCCTGGAAACTGCCGGTTAGTTTTATTGCTACGGTAGGGATATTTGCCTGGGTCTTTGGGGCACACGATTTGTTTAGCGGCGATTTTGTTTTGCATATTTTTTCCGGCGGACTTATCCTCGGGGCTTTTTATATGGCCACTGATTATGTAACCGGACCAGTGACAATCAAAGGCCAAGTTATTTTTGGCATAGGCTGCGGACTAATTACGAGTATTATTCGGTTATGGGGCGGCTATCCCGAAGGAGTGTCGTATTCAATTTTGTTGATGAATATGGTAACTCCTTTGATTGATCGATTTGTTAAACCGAAAAGATTTGGAGATAATTAATGAAAGCAATTATACAGGGAGTTCTGGCCTTGGCCGGGCTTGGCCTGGCATTTGGAATAATCCTAGCTTGGGTTTCAAAAAAATTTCATGTTCAGATTGATCCGCGGGTGGAAAAGGTCACAGAATTATTACCCGGGGTTAATTGCGGAGCTTGCGGTTTTGCCGGTTGTTCGGGCTTAGCCGAAGCCCTGATTGCTAATACTGCTCAGCTGACAGCTTGTCCGGTTTCTACCGCGGACAGTAAGAAGCTGATTGCCGAGGAATTAGGAATTTGCGCGGTTGATTTGCATACGGTTACGCCTTTAGCGGTAGTTGCTTGCGGCGGAGGAATCCGGGCAAAAGATAAGTTTAAATACCAAGGATTAGCGGATTGCCGGGTTGCGGTTAAAACCATGGGCGGGGCTAAATTATGTAAATATGCCTGCGTGGGACAGGGCACTTGTGTTAGTGTTTGTCCGGTTAACGCGATTACCATGCAGGAAGACGGGCTGCCTTTGATTGATAGTCAGCTTTGTATCGGCTGTACGAAATGTGTTGCGGCTTGTCCAAGCAATATAATCCATATGCTCGAGCGTAAGAAAAAAGTATATATAAAATGCTGTTCGCGTGATAAAGGCAGCCAAGTAATGAAAAACTGTAAATCCGGATGTATTGCTTGCATGAAGTGTGTTAAAGTCTGTCCAGTTAAATGTATCACAATCGCGGATAACCTGGCGACTATCGATCATGAAAAATGTATTAATTGCCAGAAATGCGTTGAAGTCTGCCCGACAAAATGTATTGCTGTTTTATGAGAAATATAAAAAAACTAAAAGTATTGCCGAAAAACGATCCGCTGATAAATAAAATTTCTTTTCCTTCAGGTTTATCATTTGTTTTGGATAATGATGAATTATTAAAAATCGAACAAACAAACTCAAAACATATTTTCGGCATAGCGGTTGATCTGGGAACAACTTCTATTTGTGTTAGTCTGTGTAACCTGGAAAACAATCAAGAATTGGCGACTGCCACCTGCGATAATCAACAAGATAAATTCGCGCTGCTTTTAATCAGCAGAAAAAAATTCAGGTCCGCTTCCAAAGAAAATCAAAAAAATATATCGCAAACTGTCTTACAATCAATTAATAAAGCACTCGATGAATGTATCCGCAAGTCCGGAGTAAATAGAAATAATATTTATATTGCCGTGCTGGTGGGCAGTCCGATCATGCAGCAAATTCTTTTATCTATCCCGGAAAGTGCTAAGCAAAGCATAAGCCAGGGGATTGCTCAGGTTAAAGCAGCCATCGCCGGAATAAACATTAATCCCGCGGCGAATGTAAAATTTATTCCCGGGCTTAATGAGCATATCGGTTCTGATATTTTGGCCAGTATTATGAGTTTAAAAATCCTGGAAAGCGCGCGTATCAGTCTGTGTGTTGATCTGGGGATGCGCGCAAAGATAATTATTGGCAATCAAGCCGGAGTTTTTATTGGTTCGACCTCAATCAGCTCGGTTTTTGAAGGCCATAATATTAAATGTGGGATGGTAACCCAATCCGGAGCAATTGAATGGGCGAGAATAAATACAGAAAAAGTGGACATCCTGACCATTGGCCATATCCGGCCGCAAGGGATTTGCGGCAGCGGGATTATTGATATTGTCAGTGAAATGCTCAGCAATAATATTTTAAAGCCGAATGCTCAGATGCAAAATAAATCGTTTGTCCTCTACGAAGATAAAAAAAGCCGAATTGAAATAACTAGCCAAGATATTAAAAAAGTTCAGGAATCTAAAGCCGCGGTTGCGGCAGCGATTAAGATCTTGATGAACCGGCTAAAACTGAATCCCGCGAAAATTAAAAAAGTATATTTTGCCGGACAGCTGGGAGATTATGTGAACGTGGATAATTTGATCAGAATCGGATTAATCCCCGCGGGGTTTAAGCCTAAAACCAGCTATGTAGGAAATAGTGCTTTTCTCGGGGCAAAATTAGCGCTGCTGTCTAAAAAAAATATGAGTAAGATTATTCAATCAGCTGGAAAAATAAAACATATTATGTTGGAAGATGATAAGAATTTTAAAAAAGAATTTACTCAAGCTTTAGCGTTTCCAAAATAATTTTATTTGGTTTAATATCGTTTGCCCAATAAGGCAAACTTTTGTTGTTTTAATTAGGTTTATTTAGGAAATAAATAATGAAAAAAAAAGTTATAGTTGCCATGAGCGGGGGAGTTGATTCAGCAGTAACAATATATCTTCTTCAAACAGCCGGCTATGAAGTCTGCGGAATTACAATGCGGTTATCTCAAGAATCCGAGCATGTTGAAATCGCCGGAAAAATCGCGCGAAAGCTTAAAATTGAACACAGAGTGTTAGATCTTAGAAAAGAGTTTAAACAAGAAATTATTGACTATTTTGCTCACGAATATCTTATCGCCCATACCCCTAATCCTTGTTTGCGGTGTAATCACTTGATAAAATTCGGCATACTCATGGACATAGCAGTAAAACAGGATGTGTATTTTGCCACCGGACATTATGCCCGAATTTTTCATGATCAGCAAAAAGATTTGTACTTAATCAAAAAAGCCAAAGACGCTAAAAAAGATCAGTCCTATGTCTTATATATGCTTGATCAAGCAAAGCTGAAAAGAATGCTTTTGCCGCTAGGGGATATGACAAAAGATAAAATTAAGCTTATTGCTCAACAGCTTGATTTGCCGCTTGATCAAAATCAGGAAAGTCAGGATATTTGTTTTATTCCGGATAGAGATTATGTCCGGTATATTAAAAATCATCTATTGGATTTTGATCCTAAGCCAGGGAAAATAATCAATAGCCAGGGCAAAGTACTTGGTACGCATAAAGGGATAATATTTTATACCATTGGACAAAGAAAAGGACTGGGCATTGCCCATACTGAGCCTTTGTTTGTTATTCGGATTAATCTAGAGGATAATACAATTATCGTCGGTACGGAGGCAGAGCTTTATAATAAAGGCTGTGTGCTTAAACATACATATTTTGCTCATTCTGATTTTAAAAAACCGAAATTTAATGCTTTGGTAAAAATCCGCTATCATCATAAACCAGCAGCAGCAAAAATAATTCATTTAGCGGATAATAGTTATCAGATTGAATTTCTAAAACCGCAAAAGTCAATTACCTTAGGCCAAGGTGCGGTTTTTTATGATCAGGACAAAGTAATGGGCGGGGGAATAATAGAGCAAATTTTATACTAGAAATGCGATTTTTCTTTTACAACTGGTTTTTCGCCTTGAATAACAATACTATCTTTGGGTAAGGGCTTTACATTTTTCTTTGGCTGCCAGTATAATAAATCAAATTTCTTTTCATCTTTAATCCATTTGACTCTGTAGTATCCGCCTTTGAGCAGAGGGCATTCAAACTCAAAATTACTATTCATAAACCCGAAGATTAGAATCCCCAGCAGTAAACTTCCGATAAATAATTTAAAAAACCCATTTATATCCATAGCTTTTCCTTGAGTCAATTCGCACTATAACTTATGCCACCCTGAGGATAGCATAAGTTAAGTGCTTATTTATGGTACCGAAGGTGGGATTCGAACCCACAAGGCCTTACGACCATCGGTTTTTGAGACCGACGTGTATGCCATTCCACCACTTCGGCATTATATTATCGAGACAAACCGCGAATATTTGGGTATTATTATCGGTTCAAAGGAATCTGCAACCGATTAAAAATTTGCTTAGAACGTGGAGCGCCCAAAACAATAGACCATATTATACCTTCTTTTAAACTGCTTTTCAAGTGTAAGGTTTGTTTTTGTCTAAGATTTGAGACAACCGCTGGGATCGAGGGTAATCCTTGTTCTGGTTCTGGGACTTCTTCTAAACCATCAGGCCCCAAAGTTATTTTAATTGAATCAGCAATAAGCTGTTTTTTCTTATTATTTTGCAAGCGCTTTTTTTTCATATCCAGTTTTTCATCATAATATGATTTTTTAAATTCCCCAAACAAAGCCGGGCTTGGCTGATCAGAAAAAGCGTCTTGTCTTTCGGGTTGCTGTTCTAGCCTGAGTATAGGCCGCAGTTTATTAGACCGCAGCGGCGTTTTTGGCAAGTTGGGTTTTTGTTCTTGCCTTTGTTCTTGCTTTTTAGCACTAGAAAGCACCCATACTATCCCGATTATAATATAGAAAATTAATTTAAATAATCCATCCATAGTTATTTACCAGTGTATTATTCGTTATTTTTAGCGTCTTTTTTATCATCCATGCCGCCGATTTTCTCGCGCATTGAGGTATCAGCTTGAATATTCTTAATATTATAGTAATCCATAACCCCTAATTTTCCATCACGAAATGCCTGGGCGATTGCTTTTGGAATCTCGGATTCAGCTTCCACGACTTTAGCCCGCATTTCCTGAGTGCGCGCGCTCATTTCCTGTTCTTGAGCAACAGCCATTGCTCTGCGGGTTTCGGCTTTTGCCTGGGCAACTTTTAAATCCGCTTCAGCCTGGTCAGTCTGCAGTTTTGCCCCGACGTTTCTTCCGACATCAACATCAGCAATATCAATAGAGAGAATTTCAAAAGCTGTGCCGGCATCAAGCCCGCGTTCAAGCACGTTTTTCGAGATTTTATCCGGATTTTCCAGAACCGCTTTATATGTAAGAGCTGAACCAATGGTGGTTACAATTCCTTCGCCAACTCGGGCAACTATTGTCTCTTCAGTGGCACCACCGACCAAACGCTCAATATTTGCCCGAACAGTAACTCTGGCTCTGGCTCTGACTTCAATTCCGTCTTTAGCAACAGCCGAGAGCAGTCCGGTTTTAGGGCAATCAATAACTTTAGGATTAACTGATGTTCTTACAGCATCTAATACATCTCTGCCGGCTAAGTCAATGGCGCAGGCTTTTTCAAATTTAAGTCCCAGGTTTGCTTTATCCGCGGAGATCAAGGCTTTTACTACTTTCAGCACATCGCCGCCAGCAAGATAATGCGCTTCCAAGGCATCAGAATTAACTGAAAGCCCGGCTTTGTGCACCATGATAATCGAAGGGACGATAACAAAAGGATCGACTTTTCTTAAGCGCATGCCAATCAGGCTAAACAAGGATGTTTTAACCCCGGAAGCAATGGCTGATACCCATAGACGGAATGGGATAAAATAAGCGAATAATCCAAAAAAACCGGCAAATAAAATAATCATAATGAACAGCGGCATAATAACCCCCTTTATTAGTTATGGTTTAAGTTTTTTGTTTTATTTCTTGGACAACGATTTTATTGTCATCAACATTAAGCACAATAATATTTTTATTTTTTTCGATAAATTCACAATCGCTTATAGCATCATAATGTTTATCATCAATTATAATAGTTCCGCTGGGCCGGAGCATGGTTAAAGTAATGCCGGTTTTATTTTTCAGTTGCGCTGTATCATCAGAGCCGACATGATAACCTTGACTTTTGCCTTCACTGTGCGAAAGCATGGTTTTTTTCCAAAAACCCGATTTAGGCAGAAGCTTGAACAAAGTAATAAACAGCACAATGCTAATCAGGCATACCACGACTCCGATTAGCGGGCTTAAGCTGGTAAAAGCCGTATAACCCGCCGCGATTAAAGCCATAATTCCCAGTATGCCCGGCAAGCCAAAACCAGGAATAATGGCTACTTCAATAAAAAGCAAAATAAATCCAATAACAAATAACGTGATAATATTAAGCCAAATCGGCATTTATCGTCTCCTTTTTTTGCTCCACAAAAACCTTGTTGCCTTGGATTCTAACCACAATGATTGGTTTATCTTTAGGAATAAACTCGCCTTGAGTGGTAACGTCAATGCTGTCCTGATCAAATAAAGCCCTACCGCTAGGCCGGAGCATTGTTTTGGATATGCCTATTGTACCAATACTAATTTTTTCTGGCAAGGATTTTGTCTGAAATCCCAACTCATTTGTTTCTCTTGCCAGTAATTGAATTTTTTTAAAGATACTTGTTTTAGGCAAATACCTGATTCCAATTATTGCTACGAAAAAGGTGATGATAAAAGCTTTAGCCAAAGTATAAAACGCGTTAGAAAATTCAAGTGAAGGGAAGACAAAGGGATGTTTTACCAGCATAAGCACAAGGCCGATAAATATAAACAATATCCCGAGAATCCCTGTGAGTCCAAAACCCGGAATATAAAAAACTTCAATAAATAGTAAAACTATTCCCAGGCTGAAAATTCCCATATCAACAAAATCAGCTAGTCCGACAAGATAGTGACCCCAAAAAAACAAGACAATAAAAATTGCTCCCAGCGTACCGCTGACGCCCCAGCCCGGCATTTTCAGCTCAAATAAAAGGCCTAAAAACCCTAAGCTTAAAAGCAATG
Organism: Candidatus Omnitrophota bacterium; assembly: GCA_043805415.1. Lineage (GTDB taxonomy): Bacteria > Omnitrophota > Gorgyraeia > B26-G9 > B26-G9 > JAHITE01. The sequence goes on from JAZDHZ010000009.1 coordinate 17,401, forward strand.
GACTGATGATCGGATGAGTTAAAAACCGGACGAGATTTTCCGACCAAGTCGGATTAACGGTAAATATCTCAAGCTGAATATTTTTATTATCAGAGAGTTTTGTTTTTAAATATTTAAAAAAATCCTCCTGGGAAGCTAATGTTTGACTGCTTAGTTTTAGTTCAAGCGCTTCATTGGCCGTAAGGTTTAAAAGTTCTTTTTTAGCGCAGATGATTTTTTCATTTAAAATCTGGGTTTTGGGATTTTTTGCTTTTAATTCATCAAGTTCAGCGCGGGTAAGGATAAGCGTCTGATTATTAAACTCAACCCGCACCAGTTCAATATTCATATCAACCATTGCTTGGGCAAGATTAGGTGAATGTCCATTTGCTTCGGCAGTTGACTTGAATCCGGCACGCAGAGCAGATATAAGTTTTTCATCAGTAGCTTCCGGACTGGTCGGAATTCCCATAATTCTTGGTTCAGCTGAACCAATCGATGCCCCGGATTGCATGGTGATATCTTTACAGGCTAAAGCAATCAAGGCTCCCGCGCTCCAGGCCGAATGACTGATATAAGCAAATGTAGGAATAGGCGCAAAATTAGCAATAGTAGTAACCATTTCATCAGCAGCATCAACTCGGCCGCCGTAAGTGTTAATATCTAAAACAACCGCATCAACTTCTTTTTCTTTAGCTTGTACAGCCGCGCGTTTTACAAAAGCAGAAAGCCCTAGATCAATTGTTCCGGAAATGGGAATAAGATAAATCCTTTTTTGCTGGATTGATATTTTTTCCTGTTCAGGCGGATTAGAAGCAGCTTGGGTTAATGAATATGCTAGGCAGCTAAAGCCGAGGATTACGCTTATTAAAAGACAAAGGATTAAGATGTTTTTTTTCATGCTCGCTCCTTTATATGTATATGCATATTTAAGAGTAAATTTGGTGGAGCTGGAGGGATTCGAACCCTCGACCAACAGACTGCCAGTCTGCTACGCTCCCAGCTGCGCTACAGCCCCACAAAATCTTTATAACTATAAAACGCGAATAATTATTTCTTTAAAACTGTTCAAAGTTTAACAAAAATAAGCTTTGCTGTCAATTGTCTTATATAATTGGATAATTTGCTTTTGGTTTATTGTCCAAAAATCACCTTGCTCAAAAACCCCAGCCTATGTTAAAATAAATAACACTATTATTTTGATTAATAAACTAATATTCGATTAGAAGGGATATTTTGCTAATGAGTAATTATGATTTTACGAAAATAGAAGATAAATGGCAGACTTATTGGCAGGAAAACAATGTTTTTTCCTCTTTAGTTGATGAACATAAACCAAAATACTATGTTCTGGAAATGTTTCCTTATCCATCCGGACGGATTCATATGGGCCATGTGCGCAATTATACAATTGGCGATGTGATTGCCCGCTATCGCATGCAGGCCGGGTATAATGTGCTGCATCCGATTGGGTTTGATGCTTTTGGTCAGCCCGCGGAAAACGCGGCGATAAAACATAATACTGATCCTAAAGAGTGGACGGAAAAATGCATTAGCTGGATGGTCAAAGAATTAAAGCGCATGGGTTTTTCTTATGATTGGCAGCGGGAACTTTCTACTCACCGCGAAGAGTATTATCGCTGGAACCAGTGGATTTTTCTTAAGATGCTGGAAAAAGGTTTGGCCTATAAAAAAGCTTCCAGTGTTAACTGGTGTTCATCCTGTGAAACAACTTTGGCTAATGAAGAAGTGGTTAATGGCGGGTGCTGGCGCTGTAAAACCGAGATTATTCAAAAAGATTTGAATCAGTGGTATTTAAAAATCACTGATTTTCAGAATGATTTGCTGGAAGATCTGCAAAAGCTGGAAAACTGGCCGGAACGGGTAATTACCATGCAGAAAAACTGGATTGGTAAAAGCTTTGGCGTGGAAATTTTATTCAAAGAATTTGAGACAAAAAAAGAAATACCGGTTTTTACCACGCGGCAGGATACAATCTTCGGCGCTACCTATGTGGTGGTTGCTCCAGAACATCCGATATTAAAGCAAATCATTAAAGGCAAGCAGCAGGAACAGCAAGTCTTGGATTTTATTGAAACTACAAGCAAAAAAAGTAAAGTTATTCGCGTTTCCACTGATTTAAAAAAAGAAGGCGTGTTTACCGGAGCTTACGCGATCAATCCGGTTAATAATGAAAAAATTCCGATCTGGACGGCTGACTATGTATTAATGGAATACGGCACTGGCGCGATAATGGCTGTGCCCACGCATGATCAGCGCGATTTTTTATTTGCCAAAGATCATGATCTTCCAATGCGGATAGTTATCAGTAATCCGGAAAACCCGGAGCTTACTGCGCCTGATTTAAATCAGGCTTATGAAGATCCGGGGATATTGGTTAATTCCGCGCAGTTTAATGGCTTGGACAATGAAGCGGCCAAAGCGAAAATCTCCGATTGGATGGAGCAAGAGAAAATCGGCAAAAGAACAATATTTTTTCGTTTGCGCGATTGGCTGATATCTCGGCAGCGCTATTGGGGAACTCCGATCCCTGTGATTTATTGCGATAAATGCGGTGTGGTGTCAGTGCCGGAAAAAGATCTGCCAGTTGCTTTGCCGGAGAAAATCGCGATTACCGGAGAAGGCGGCAGTCCTTTATTAAAAGTTAAAGAATTTGTTAATGTGAATTGTCCGAAATGCAATGCCCCGGCTCAGCGGGAAACCGATACCATGGCCACGTTTATTGATTCTTCCTGGTATTTTTTGCGTTTCTGTTCGCCGCGCAATGATCAGGCTGCTTTTGATAAAACCCAAGCTAATTACTGGATGCGGGTTGATCAGTATATTGGCGGTATTGAGCACGCGGTATTGCATTTGCTTTATTCCCGATTTTTCACCAAGTTTTTACACAGTATCGGCATGGTTGATTTTAAAGAGCCGTTTGATAAATTACTTACCCAGGGCATGGTGTTAAAAGACGGGGAAGTAATGTCTAAATCCAAAGGCAATGTTGTTGATCCGGATGAGATAATCAAACAATTTGGGGCAGATTCTTTGCGCGTGTGTATTTTGTTTGCCGCGCCGCCGGAAGCGGAATTTGACTGGAATGAACGCGGTATGGACGGAGCCTGGAGATTTTTAAACCGAGTTTGGAATTTAGCCCAAGACTTGATCGCTTTAAAGCAATCAGCGACAAAACAACAAAGTTTATTTTTTGAAAAAGAAGTGGAATTTAAAACCCATAGCGCGATTAAAAAAATCAGTCATGAAATGCGGGGCGGGTTTAAATTTAATACCGCGATTAGCGCGATGATGGAATTAACCAATACGCTTGTTCCGGCAATGAAACAAGCGCAGGAGGCAAATGTTCTAAGCCCTGTGCTGGAAGACGCGATTACAAAACTAATTATTACGATCTCTCCGATTACTCCTCATATGTGCGAAGAAATCTGGCAAGCGCTGGGTAATGATACTTCAATTGTAAAAGCTGCTTGGCCAAAATTTGATCCCAAGAAATTAGAATTGGATCAGATTGAGATTGTGCTGCAAATCAATAGCAAAGTCCGCTCCCGACTGACTGTAGACGCAGCAATTACTGAACAAGAGCTTAAGCTGAAAGCTGAACAGGATCCGGTAATTCAGAAATGGATTGAAGGAAAGCCGATTAAGAAAATTATTATAATTAAAGGAAAACTAGTAAACATTATTATATAAGGGGACACAATACTTAATTTATTTTTTTATGCAAGAAAATTATGACCAGCAAATAAGAAAGCATGTTAGGAAAGGCCGTGGCTGTCAGGTGGGGAACGGTTTGTGAAATAACTGAAAAATTCTTAATATTTACATGGTTAAATAAAAGCCAGGAAGAAAAAATATATTTAACAAATAATTAAGTATTGTGTCCCCTTTATCCCGATATTTTTAAAAAGCTGGAAAAAATGCATGATTCTGCTCTAGAAGAAAAAAAAGTAATTCTAGTTATCTTGGCTTTGCTGATTTTAGCAGTTTTGCTTGGCGGAATAAAACATTATTATCCGCAGACTGCTAATCCGCTTATTTATATCCAACCCAATGAGCTTTTATCAAAACAAGAATTGATCAGAATCAATATTGCTTCAAGCGCGGAGCTTGTAGAATTATCGGGAATTGGTCAAGTAATTGCCGAACGGATTATTGATTACCGCGAGCATAATGGTCCTTTTAAATCTAAAAATGAATTACTGAAAGTTAAAGGAATCGGAATCAATAAGCTCGAAAAAATAAAAAATCAGATAAGTTTGGAATAGAAAACCAATTTATAGCGTATAGCGGTTAGGAAAACAAAAACAGGGACACAAAAAGTCACCAGGACACAATGTCACAATCTAGTAGTGATTAGTTATGAGAGAGGAGCTTGTTACAGGCAAAAACACATCTTTTCGCTAAGCCTGAGCCTGCATCGTGCAGGCCCAGCCGCGCGTTCTCACTATTTTGACATCCCTGTCAAAATTACGTTCGAAAGCGCCGCTCAAAGAGAATTTTTGCCAACACATTGACTATTGTGACGTTTTGCATTTGTACGCGATACGCACGACGCAATACTAAAAATAAGAAAAATCATGCTTAAACGACCACTTATTTTAATTTGCCTAGCATTTATTTTCGGTATTTTCGCAAGCTCTATCGTTCAGCTTAATTTTTTATGCAGTTATGGATGCTTGGTTTTTTTCTATTTGGCCGCAGTTTTGGCTGCGCGCAAGAAAGTTTTGTTTTTTGTTTTCCTTAGCTTAAGCTGTTTTTATCTTGGTTACTCGCATTATCCTGATCAGCATACTCTTCCCCAAAATCACGTCAGCAATTTTACTCCTTATAAAGGTGAATTTGTTCAGGTGAGTGGCGCGGTCTTTTCGGAAGTGGCGCGGAAAAAAAAGTATCAGTGTTTTAATATTAAGATTTCTAAATTGATTAAAGATAACCAAATATATTTGGTCCAGGGGAATGTTCAGGTTAAACTTTTTCGTGAGGTTGTAGTCGAATACGGACAAGAGCTAGTTTTAAGCGGCAAATTATATAAGCCTTATAAGTCTCTAAATAGTAAATTTGACTCTAAGCAGTATTTGGCTCATAAAGGAATATATTCTATTTTAAGTGTCGGTAAAAACGGAAAAGTTAAATACACTGGCCGAAATTTAGGTAATCCGCTTAAGCGCATGATGTTGAGCTTGCGCCAGAAACAAGCGCAGCTGATTGATAGGCATCTTTCCCCTAATGCCGCGGGGATTATGAAAGCCATGCTTTTAGGCGAGCGCTCTAACGCGCCGCAGTTTTTTAATCAGGCACTTCAAAGAACCGGTACAGTGCATATTCTCGCGGTTTCCGGTCTGCATACCGGAATTATTATTTTTATTGTTTTAATCCTGCTTAAGATTATTAAAGTGCCGTATCGTCTCCGCTATTGCTTAGCGATATTATTCATATTTTTTTACTGTATTTTAACCGGAGGGAGGATATCAGTAATTAGATCAACTATAATGGCTGTTGTTTTTTTAGCTAGTTTTATAATTGATCGCGATTATGATGCTTATAGTGCTTTAGCGCTTTCGGCACTGATTATTTTATGGTTTATTCCTGGCCAAGCTTTTGAAATAGGCTTTCAGTTGTCATTTGCCAGTGTTTTGGCAATCATTTTGTTCTATAATCAAGCAGCATCTTGGTTCCCCAACCTGAACATTAAACCCTGGCAAAAAAATTTACTTTCCGGTTTAGGAGTTTCTTTGTGCGCCTGGACAGGAACTTTAGGATTAGTGGCTTATTATTTTTCGATCATCAGCCCAATTTCCGTATTGGCAAATTTGTTTATCGTGCCTTTATTATCCTTGGTGATTGCCAGCGGACTGCTGTTTATTAGTCTCGGAGCTTTGATTCCCGGGCTTAGTCCTGTTCTGGCTTTAAATTGTGAGTTTTTTATTTCCTTGATTTATCGTATTGCTAATTTCCTGGCAAGCTTGCCAGGAGCATATTTTGAGTTTTCCCCGATCCAGCTAATTTATGTATTTTTATATTATCTGGTTTTAATCGCAGTGTTCTCGGCTAAGGAGATAAACGGTTTGGTTAAAAAGTTGTTTTAAGCGGGTTTTTCCCGGATAAGCAGGTTTTACGGGCTGGGATATAACTGGTTTGACAACCATAGTTTGTTGATATATAATATCAAGTTCAAGTATGGGGTGGAAATGATTATGGAAAAAATTATATTTATCGACAGAGACGGGGTTATTAACCGTGGGAAAGATAATGGTTATATTACCTGTTGGGAAGAATTTGAGTTTCTGCCCGGAGTTTTTGGAGCACTTAAAAAACTTACTCAAGCTGATTTTAAAATAATCATTATTTCTAATCAGCAAGGCGTTGGCAAAAGGTTGTTTTCTACGCAAAGTTTAGCTGATTTGACTGAGCGGATGCTGGAGCGGATTAAGCGCAATGAAGGAAAGATTTGGTCAATTCACTATTGTACGCACCTTGCTGAAGATAATTGTGCTTGCCGCAAACCAAAACAGGGTTTGTTTAGACAGGCAGTAGTGAGAATGATGGTGGATTTTAGCCAGACATATATGATTGGTGATACGGAAAAAGATGTGCAAGCAGCTAAGAATATGGGGCTAAAGACGATTCTTGTGCTTAGCGGTAATACTAAGAAAAAAGAAGCAGTAGGCAATTTTGTATATCGGCCGGATTTTATCGCGGAAGATTTAGCCGCGGCGGTTGATGATATAGTATTAAAAACGGAGTGATAATATTATGGGGATAATTAGCGGGATATTAGTTAGTTTTTGTGCTTTATTTACTGTCCTTGATCCTATTGGATTATTACCGGCGTTTAAAGTGTTAAACCAGGAAATGCCGGCAAAAGAAAGTAAAAAGACGCTGATAAGCTCTCTGTATATGGCAATGGGGCTTGTGCTAGTTTTACTGATTGCCTGTCGGATTATTGCCTGGTTACTCGGGCTGGCTACCGCGGATTTTCAGATTGGCGGGGGGATTGGATTATTTGTCCTGTCAATTTATTATTTGCTCAAGCCGGAGCGGGAAAAAAAATTAAGTCCAGAAACAGTTAATATCTTTCCTCTGGCTGCGCCGCTCATAATCGGGCCAAGTGTTTTAATCATGATTCTTGTTTTAATGAGCAGTTATGGTTTGATTATTACTAGTCTTAGTTTTGCGGCAAATATGGTTTTGATTTATGTAATTTTTAGAAATGCAAACAAAATTCAAGCTAGTTTGGGTGATAATGGGGTGGGTTTATTTTCCAAAACCGTTGGTATTTTATTGAGTGTGTTTGCGATTATGCTGATTCGAAAAGGACTGATTGCTTTATTTATGCTGACTTGCGCAAATAATCTGTAATCGGATTATCCGACCATGGAAAATATAGAAAAAAGAAGAGTGGTTCTAACCTTTCCCCAGCAGCTGTTGGATAAACCAATTACCTATCAACTGATTAAGGATTTTGATTTAATTGTAAATCTGCTTAAGGTAAAGATTACTCCTAAAGAAGAAGGGGTAATGGTTTTAGACCTAGAAGGCGAGCATATAAAATTAGAAAAAGGTCTGAAATACTTAAAGAAAATCGGGATTCAAATTGAATCTTTGATTGAAGATATAAAGTGGGATGAGCATAAATGTACCCATTGTACGGAATGTGTTACGATTTGTCCGACTCAAGCTTTTGGCTTAAATCGGAAAATTATGAAAATTGAGTTTGATAAGAATAAATGTATTGCCTGCGGTTTATGCGTAAGTGTTTGTCCTTATGGGGCAATCGAAATAGTACTCTAGGCTTAACGGAGGAGTAGGATGATCAGAAAAATTAATGTAAATGATGCTGCGTTTGTCCAAGCATTAATAAATAAGTATTCTAAGACTAATGCGGTGCTGCCGCGTTCTTTAAATGATATTTATGAAAATCTGCGCGACTTTTTTATTTATCAAGAGGATGATAAAATTATCGGCTGCTGTGCTTTGCATGTGACTTGGGATAATCTGGCTGAGATCCGCTCTTTGATTGTTGAAGAATCAATGCGGACAAAAGGTATCGGCAGTCTGCTGGTTGATGCTTGCTGCGCGGAAGCAAAACAATTAAAAGTAAAGAAGATATTCCTCTTAACTGCCAAACCAGAGTTTTTTAGTAAATTGGGTTTTAAAAAAATTGATAAAGCTGAGCTGCCGCATAAAATTTGGAGTGATTGTTTGAAGTGTATTCAGTTTCCGAATTGTAATGAAGATGCAATGGCTAAACAAATCGAATAAATAAAGCTAAATGCGAATGAGGAGGATTAATGGGTTATACAATTTCAGAGAAGATTTTTAATCAGCATATAACCGGGCCAAAAGTTAAGGCTGGGGAATTTGTTTATGCTAAAGTTGACTTGGCTTTAGGAAATGATGTAACCGCGCCGATCGCGATTGATCAGTTTAAAAAGCTGGGAGCGAAAAAAGTATATGATCGGAATAAAGTCGTGCTGGTTCCGGATCATTTTACTCCGGCTAAAGATATAAAAAGCGCTACTCAGGCAAAAATTCTGCGTGATTTTGCCGCGGAGCAGAACATAACCAATTATTTTGAAGTCGGCAGAATGGGCATAGAACACGCGCTTTTGCCGGAAGTTGGTCTAATTAAACCCGGCAAATTAATCATTGGCGCGGATTCGCATACCTGTACCTATGGCGCTTTGGGTGCCTTTGCTACTGGCATGGGCTCGACTGATCTGGCAGCATGCTGGGCAACCGGTTATTCCTGGTTTAAAGTACCGCAAACAATAAAATTTGTGTACAAAGGCAAGTTTAAAAAATGGGTTTGCGGAAAAGATTTAATTTTACATACCATTGGTCTTATCGGAGTTGACGGCGCTTTATACAAAGCCATGGAATTTACTGGTCCGGTGATTGATAAAATGCCGATTGATGAGCGTTTGACCATGTCGAATATGGCAATTGAAGCCGGCGGTAAAGCCGGGATGATTGCTCCGGATAAAATCACTTTTGATTATCTGGAAAAAGTTTGCGCCGCGGATTATAAAGGGGCTCAAGGTAAAAAGAAATGGGCCGCGGATATAAAAAAATGGACAGAATTAAAAAGTGATCCGGATGCGGTATATGAACAGGTTTTTGAAATAGATGTTTCCAAACTTGAACCTCAGGTTGCCTTGCCGCATTTGCCGAGTAATACAAAACCAGCTGGCCAAGTAAAGAACATGAAGATTGACCAGGTGGTTATTGGTTCATGTACAAATGGCCGAATCTCTGATTTAAGAGTAGCCGCAAAAATCTTAAAAGGAAAGAAAATCCATCCGAAAGTGCGCTGTATTATTTTTCCCGCGACTCAGGCAATTTATTTACAGGCAATGAAAGAAGGTTTGATTGAGATTTTTGTAAAAGCCGACGCGGTTGTCTCAACTCCTACTTGCGGTCCGTGTTTGGGCGGGCATATGGGAATCCTGGCCAAAGGCGAAAGAGCAATTGCCACAACTAATCGCAATTTTGTTGGACGCATGGGGCATCCGGGCAGTGAAGTAGTGCTGAGCAGTCCGGCGGTTGCCGCGGCAAGCGCGCTAACTGGTAAAATCACAGACCCGCAAACACTGTAAAATAATTAAAAAAAATAAAGAGGGAAAACTCATGAAACTTAAAGGATCAGTTTGGAAGTTTGGCGAGAATATAAATACTGATGAAATAATCGCGGCTCGATTTTTAACAACTTTTGATTCCCAAGAACTGGGTGAGCATTGCATGGAAGATATTGATCAGGATTTTCCGAAAAAAGTTTCAGCCGGCGATATTATGGTTGCCGGCAAGAATTTCGGCTGCGGCTCTTCAAGAGAGCATGCTCCAATCGCAATAAAAGGCTGCGGAATTTCCTGCGTTATTGCGGAAAGTTTTGCCCGGATTTTTTATCGTAACGCGATTAATATTGGTTTGCCGATACTTGTCTGTGAAAATATTTCCGCGGAAATTAATCAAAAAGATGTGATTGAAGTTGATGTAAACCAGGGAATTATTTACAACACAACTCAAGATAAATCATATAAAACTGACAAATTCGCGGATTTTATGCAGGAAATTGTCAATTCCGGCGGTTTGATGGAGTGGACTAAAAAGAAAGGATTGGCAAAGAAATGAAAGTTGAACAAACGGTGATTGAAGTGACTATTTTTATGCAAAATAGCCGGGTTGAGGGAAAATTACATTTACCCTCTGGCGGCAGATTAACGGATTACATGGCTTTAGCGGAAAGGCAATTTGTTCCAGTTACTGACGCGAAAATTTATGTTGTGCCGACAAATGAATTATTATATACAGTATCTTTTTTGAGTTTAAATAAAGATTTTATTATTTTTATTTTTCCGAAAGAATATCGAACAAATTAAACTAGTGGATAATATTCCGAATAATAAATCACAAACAGGAGAGTGAATATGTATAAGATCGCGGTTATGCCCGGAGATGGAACTGGACCAGAAGTGGTAAACGAAGGGTTGAAAGTTTTAGCCCATGTTAGTAAAAAATACGGATTTGAATATGAGACTAAACATTTTGATTGCGGCGGAGATCGTTATTTAAAAACCGGGCTGACAATTACTGATGAAGAGATTGAAGATTTAAAGACATTTGACGCTATATTTCTCGGCGCAATCGGTCATCCGGATGTAAAACCCGGTATCCTTGAACAGGGCATACTTTTAAAAACCAGATTCGCGCTTGATCAATACATTAATTTAAGACCAATAAAACTTTACAATGACGCTTTTTGTCCGATTAAAGATAAAAAGCCGGAAGATGTTGATTTTGTTGTGGTGCGGGAAAACTCCGAAGGTCTGTATAAAGGAATGGGAGAGTTTAAAAATAAAGGCACAGCTGATGAAGTGGCTATCCAGATTTCGTATAATACCCGCAAAGGGGTTGAGCGTTGCATTCGCTATGCTTTTGAATATACGCGAAAGCGGAATAAAAGGAAAAACCTTACGCTTTGCGGAAAGACTAATGTGTTAACTTTTGCCTGGGATCTTTGGCAAAGGGTTTTTAATGAAGTGGCAAAGGAATATCCGGATATTACCACTGACTACGCGCATGTTGACGCGACTACAATGTGGTTTGTGAAAAACCCGGAATGGTTTGATGTTATTGTAACCGATAATATGTTTGGGGATATTATCACTGACCTGGGAGCAATGGTTCAGGGCGGGATGGGGATTGCTGCCGGCGGTAATATTAATCCCGAAGGAGTTTCGATGTTTGAGCCGATTGGCGGATCAGCGCCGAAATATACCGGCAAGAATGTAATTAATCCTTTGGCAGCTATCTGCTCCGTAAGCATGCTTTTAGAAACATTGGGCGAAAATAAAGCAGCCAGGGCTATTGAAGCGGCAGTAATGAAAATCGTTAAAAATGATTTAAAAAGTCTCGGTGCTGGAAAAATGGGTTACTCAACTACTGAAATTGGTGCTTTGGTAGTAAGTAATATAAAATAATATTGATTTTAATAAAAAGGGTTTAAATAAAAAATGAAAACACTCAAAAATAAGAAAAAATTTAATGTCGCGGTTGTTGGGGTGGGAGCGGTTGGCGCGGAAATGTTAAGAGTTTTAAGACAGCATAACTTTCCGATTGGAACACTTAAAGTGCTTGCCCGCAGTGCCCGAAAAATAAATGTTGATGGACAAGAGTATAATGTTGAAAAAATAACAAATAATTCTTTTGAGGGCATTGACTTTGCTTTGTTTGCCGGAACCGAAGGCGCGAAAGGCGCGGCCGTAACTTATGCTCCGGCCGCGGTAAAAAGCGGAGCAATTGTTATTGATAATGGCTCTGATTTTCGACTAAATAAAGATGTTCCGCTAATTGTGCCGGAAGTCAACGCTGCTGATGCTAAAAAACATAAGGGAATTATTGCCAATCCTAATTGTTCAACTATTCAAATGGTAGCAGCCATAGCTCCGATTTATAAAAAAGTTGGGATAAAAAGAATAATTGTTTCTACTTATCAGGCAGCTAGCGGAGCCGGGAAAAGCGCTTTAAAGCAGCTGTGGGATGAAACCGCTAAAATGCATTCATCGAAAAAACTGGATAACGCGGTGATTTGCCCGATGTTAAGTGAAAAAGATTTTAAACCAGAGGCATTTCCTCATCAGTTAGCATTTAATCTGCTGGCGCAGATCGGCGGGTTTGGCGAAGATGATTATACTTCTGAAGAATGGAAAATGGTGCATGAAACCCATAAGATTTTTAAAACCAAAAAAATCAAAATTTCCGCAACCTGTATCCGGGTTCCGGTACTTAATTCACACTCGGAATCGATTTATCTGGAAACAGCTAAGCCGATAACTCCCCAAGCAGTAAAAAAACTATTGCAAACAGCAAAAGGAGTTGTCGTGGTTGATGATCCCAAAAAAGGGTTGTATCCAATGCCCGGCAAAGCTTCGGGAACTGATCAGGTTTATGTTGGACGTATCCGCAGAGATCCGTTTGTAAAAAATGGCTTATGGCTTTGGGTTGTAAGCGATAATTTAAGAAAAGGCGCGGCGGCTAATGCTGTACAAATCGCTGAATGTCTAATCTAATAGTTTTTTAATTTAAAATTTCATCTTATGAAATCCTGAAAATTAGGAAAATCTACGATTTGAAAAATATTCTTCTGAAAATTGAATATGATGGCACTGGTTATAAAGGGTGGCAGACGCAGAGATTTAAATCTGGGGCAAGCTTGCCGGCTAAAGTGGCAACTATTCAGCAGTCAATCGAAGGGGCCTTGTCGATAATTCTGCAGAAAAAGATCTCAATTGCCGGCTCAGGCCGAACCGATTCCGGGGTTCACGCTAAAGAGCAAGTTGCCAATTTTAAAATAAATACTGATATTCCGATCAGTAAAATAAAAAAATCACTTAATTCTCTTTTGCCTCGCGATATAATAATTAAACAAATAAAGTATGTTGATTTGGAATTTCATGCCCGGTTTAGTGCCAAATCCAAACTTTATCGTTATACTATTCTTAACCGTTCTTATGGATCGGCTTTTTTAAAAAATTATGTTTTTCACTGTGTGCCGCCTTTAAACGCGGCACTTATGGCTAAAGAAGCCGGACAACTAAAAGGGACTCATGATTTTCGTTCTTTTCAGGCAAGTGATAAAAAGCCAAGAAGCTCGATTCGCACAATTAAAAAAATTTCCGTTAAAACCCAAGATGATTTAATTTTTATTGATATTCAAGCTGACGGCTTTCTTTATAATATGGTAAGAAATATTGCCGGCACCTTGGTTGAGATCGGCAGAGGGAAGATGCCTAAGGGAACAATGAAAAAGCTATTGGATGTAAAAGATCGGACTTTTGCCGGCCCAACTGCTCCGGCTTCAGGTTTGTGTTTGATAAAGGTGATGTATTAATGAAAAAAATATTTTCAATAGTTTTATGCTGTTTAATTATCGGTCTTATTCTGCCTAATTCAGGTAAAGCGATTACAGCTGCCATTGAAAATAATTCGGATATGGCTAAAATGCATCAGCAGTATTTTAACGCGGATAACCAGCAAATAAAGATGATCATGTTTTCTTTATGGAAAGACGCGGTAATCCAATTATACGTCAACAAGGAATATGAACAAGCGGAAAAAGAGCTTGAGCTTTTATTAACTGAAAACCCGGATGATTTCAGTGTGTTTAAGCTTTTAATTGAAGTGCTGCTTATTGAGCAAAAAATCAATAAAGCGATAAGTGGTTGCGAAAACTTTCTTAGCCAGAATCCGAATAATCTCGATGTCCTTTTAATGTTAAGTCAGATATATCTTGATAATAGTGATCCTTTGCGGGCCAAAAAATATATTAACCGTGTTTTTGAAGTTGAGCCAGATAACTATGATGCCAGCATTTATATGGGGCAAGCTTTAATTTTAGACAATAAACAATTGCAGGCGGTGTATTATTTTGCTAAAGCTCAATATGTTAAACCTGAAGAGATATCAACTTACCTTAATCTCGGACAAATATATTTTGAAAATAATGAATATGACGCGGCAATTGAACAGCTGGAAGAAGGTTTAAAAAATAATCAAAATAATTTAGAATTACTGGAATTGCTAGCCTTCTCGTACGCGGCAGTTAATAAAAATAATAAAGCAATAAAAACTTCCGAGAATATTTTGGCCTTAGATCCAAATAATGATCGGGTGCGTATTGAATTAGCTCGAATATATCTTTCTAAAGAAAAATATCACAAAGCAAGTAAAGTGCTGGAACAAGTCAGCGAATCGCAGGATTATGTATATCAAAAAAATATTATGCTTGCTTTTGCCTACGGGGCTTTGGCCAAGATAAGTAAAATAAGCTTTATCATGTCTACGCATCCCGGTGTTTTTGCGATTATTATCGGGTCAGTTGTTTTATTGTTTTTGTTTTCTTTGGGGCTTATTGGGGCATTGTTTGTCGCTGCTTTTTTGATTGGTAAGAAAACAAGGCATAAGCCAATAAAATTTAAAAATATACACTGGTCTTTGCCACAGGCATTCTTTGTCTGTATTGTGCTGTTTACTTTACCGCTAGTCTTTGAGGTTTTGCTGGGCGGGATTGTTTACAATAACTGGTTATTATTTTTATCTCCGACTAAAAACATGCAATCAAGTTCCGGTCAGAATTCTTTATTAGCCCAATTTATTACTGTGGTTTTAACTAGCGGCATTGTTTTTTGGTTTGCCATTAAACGAAATGGCCAGAGCCTGCGGGATCTTGGTTTTCGCTGGGTTAGAATTAAAAAATTTGCTTTTCTGGCAATACTGTCAATACTAATGATTTTCCTGTTTAACGCTTTATATATGGGGTTATTTTCAGTGCTCTCAGGGGCTTATCCGGAACAGCAGTTTATCGTACAATTAATTGCCAAGGCAGGTAATTCTGGGCACATGGTGGGATTGTTTTTATTCGCGGTGATTGTAAGTCCTTTTGCTGAGGAAATAATTTTTCGCGGATTTATATACTCGGGATTACGCAGACATTGTGGATTTGTCGCGGCCGGGATAATAAGTTCGTTTATCTTCGGCATTTTTCATTTGCAAGGCAGTCTGTTTCTTCCCATAGCTTTTATGGGCTTTGTTTTGGCTTGGCTGTTTGAGCGAACACGGAGTATTTTGCCCGCGGTGATTGTACATATGCTTTGGAATCTAATTACTTTTCTAAATTTAATTTTTTTATCATAACTTAAAGTTATCGCAGATATAAAAGTATTGACACGTATTTGAATTTTTGTTATTCTGAAATCTGTAAGTAGCGTGTAATTCCTTCAAATCAGGGGTGAAAAACTAAGGGGGAGCAATGGACAAAGATTTAAAAGTAGGTCAAGGGATTCCATTTGATCCGATTGAGCCGGATATTGACCGAGTATCAGAACCAGCACCGCGGTCAATTGAACCACAAGACTATAAGCCAACTGCTGGTAAGACCAAACCCGCAAAGAAAAAAGGCGGCTCTCCAATTGTAGTTATTTTCTTAGTAATTCTTGCGGTTTTTGCTATTTCAGCAGCTGGATTTTTATACATGGAAAAAGCAAAAGAGACAGCTTTTAGAAAAAATATTGAAGTGCAGCTTGAAAAAAATATTCTGGAAAAACTTGAAGTTGAAGGAAATCTCAAGGATACTTTATTGAAAAAAAATCAACTAGAGATAGACTTGGAGCAGGGTAGAGTAAATTATAGTATTCTTATGACTCAGTATCAGCAGGCACAAGCTGACAATGAAAAGATGATGGTAAAGTTTAACGGAAAAATGGAATTGATTTCTTCGCTTAAGTCAAAATTAGCAAAAGAAGAAAAAGATAATTCTCGGATAAGTGAAAAATTAGCCAAGGTTAATAGTGAATTTGATGATGTGAAAACACAGTTAGGCCAGATTCGTATGGCTAAAGAAGCGCTGGAAAACAGAATTATAGAGATGAAACGCAAGAAAGAGTTAAGTGCTTCTGTTGAACTTGAGACTATTGTTGTTGATCCAAATAGTAACAATGCTATACCGGCTACACAGGGTTTTAGTCCTTTACCGCCTCCGGCAAAATTAGAAGGCCAGGTATTGGTTGTGAATAAAGAATTTGCTTTTATTGTTGTTAACATTGGCGAGAAAGATGGAATTAAAAACTCTGATGTTTTGACAGTTTTTAAAGGCACGCAAGTGATTGGCAAGGTTCAGGTTGAACGGATTTATGATACTATGTCTTCCGCAGTGATTTTGCCGGAACAGACAACTAAGGATATTCAGGAAGGCGATATAGTTAAGCTGCTGTGAGGTAATTAATATAATGGCGATTTTAAGGGGGGAGTTATTTAGCTTCCCCCTTTTAGTTATGGATTGTTTATGGTCAAGCAAATTAAAATCAAAAGAATTAAAAAGTTAAAAGGATGGATGATTGCTCCCGCGGATAAATCTATATCTCAGAGAGCCGTTATGCTTAGTGCTTTGGCTCAAGGCAAAACCAGAATTGATAATTTTCTCGACTGTGCTGATTGCCGAAACGCAATTACTGCTTTTAAAGCTATGGGCATAAAATTCAAGAAATTAAAAGAACATAATCAAACCGTGCTTTATGTGCAAGGCAAGGGATTACATGGCTTAAAACCGCCTAAGCAGCCGCTTTATATGGGTAACTCCGGCACAACAATTAGACTGATTGCCGGGATTTTAGCTGGCATGGGGTTCAGCAGTGAGCTTTCCGCTGATCCATCATTGTCCCAGCGTCCGATGAAGCGGATTATTGATCCGTTGCGCAAGATGGGCGCAAACATATCCGGGTTAGCTAAAAATCAACAAGAATATCCTCCGCTTAAGATCAAACCAAGTAAACTCCAGTCAATTGATTATAAAATGCGATTAAAAAGCGCTCAAGTAAAATCATGTATTTTGCTGGCAGGTTTATTTGCCAAGGGAAAAACAAAAGTTAAAGAAATTTTAAAAACACGCGATCACACCGAACGCATGCTTCAATTGTTTAATGCTGATATCCATGTCCAAGGATTAAATATTAGCATTAAAGGTGATCAGGAATTAATAACTCCCGGACAATTATTTATTCCCGGAGATATCTCTTCAGCGGCTTTTTTTATCGTAGCAGCCACATTAATCAGCGGATCGAAAATTGTAATCAAACAAGTTGGCTTAAATCCAACCCGAACCGGTTTTTTTCAAATTATGCGCCGGATGCAAGCGGATATTAAGATATTAAAAAAAAACGCGAAGTTAAACTTGCCTGAACCATACGCGGATATTCAAGTCAGCGCTAGCAAACTTAAAGCAGTGGTAATTAGAGCTAAGGAAGTAAGTTATTGTATAGATGAGTTACCGATTATTTGTGTCGCGGCTTGTTTTGCCAAAGGGACAACCAAGATAATTGGAGCAAGCGAATTAAGAGTAAAAGAGACAGATAGAATCAATTCTATGGTTAGTAATTTAAAAAAAATGGGAGCAGATATCAAAAATATTAAAGATGATCTGATTATTAAAGGTACTGGGAAATTAAAAGGCGCGGTACTGGATAGTTATGGTGATCATCGCACTGTTATGTGCATGGCAATAGCGGGTTTAATGTCCGATGGCGTTACAATCATCAGAGATAGTGAATGTATTAATAAATCGTTTCCGGATTTTATGAAAATTCTTAAAAGTATTACGGAATTGACATAAAGCTGTGGTTATGTTATAACAAAAGTGCTTTATATTAATAAATATATAACTGAAAGAGGGCTGCAATGAAGAAACTGTTCGATCGCGTGAATGCTTTTTTCGAATCAATTAAAACTTTTCTCGCATTTGATATTGGGATTGATTTGGGAACAGCGAATACCCTTGTATATGTAAAAGGCGAAGGTATTGTGCTTTGCGAACCTTCGGTTGTAGCAATTCAAAAAGGGACTTCTCAGGTTCTCGCGGTGGGAGAAGAAGCTAAAAAAATGTTGGGAAGAACTCCCGGCAATATTGTGGCAATCCGTCCGATGAAAGATGGAGTTATCGCTGATTTTGAAATAAGCGAAAAAATGCTGCGTTATTTTATCAGCCGGGTGCATAAACGTAAACGGTTTATTAAACCGCTTATTGTAATTGCTGTTCCTTCCGGGATAACCGAGGTAGAAAAAAGAGCGGTTGTGGATTCGGCGGAAAGAGCTGGAGCCAGGGAAGTTTTTCTGATTGAGGAACCTAAAGCAGCGGCGATTGGCGTCGGCCTGCCGGTGCATGAGCCAATAGGAAATATGATTGTTGATATCGGCGGCGGGACAACAGAAATAGCAATTATTTCTTTAGGCGGTATTGTCTGTGCCAAAAGTTTAAGGATTGGCGGAGATGAAATGGATGACGCGATTATTCAGCATCTTAAGCGCTCATATAATCTTATGGTGGGAGAAAGAACTGCTGAAGAAATTAAAATAAAAATTGGTTCAGCTTATCCTTTAGATGAAGAAATGACTCAAGATATAAAAGGCCGAGACTTGATCGCGGGTTTGCCGAAAACAATAAAAATCACCTCCCAGGAAATCCGGGAAGCTTTAGCCGAACCAATTAGTTCGATTGTCGAATCAGTTCGGGTAATCCTGGAAAAAGCTCCGGCAGAACTTTCCGCGGATCTGGTAGATCGGGGAATTGTTTTAGTCGGCGGCGGAAGTCTTTTGCGGGGCATAGAAAAACTCTTGGCTGAAGAAACTGGTTTGCCAGTTCGTGTAGCTGAAGACGCGCTGACGGCAGTGGCTTTGGGAACCGGTAAATTTTTGAGCGAAATTCATAATTTTAGACGATTAAGTTTAAAAAGAAATCGTTATTGATTAGAAAATTTACATTGTGTCTGGAAAAAAAAAACCACTTCTATTTATCCCATTAATTATATTGCTGTTTGCTATTCTTGTGATTCCGCCACAAAAAACAGTCCATTTAAAAAGTAGTTTATTACTTATATTTAGAACCCCCTTATCACTGATCTACCGTTTCCAGTTAAGCACTATAAACGCGAAAAAAATATTTACTTTTTATTCCGAATATGAAGCAATGCAAACTCGAATAAAGGAGCTTAGTTTTCAAGCTAATCGGTTGACTGAGCTAGACCTTGAAAACCAGCGTCTGCGCAAAATTCTTGAGCTTGACAATAGCTCTAATAAGTTCATCGTTAGCCGGGTTATTGGTAAAGAACCGACTAATTGGCTTAATAGTTTGATTATTGATAAAGGTTCATTGGCCGGAATATATATTAATCAACCGGTAATGAATTTTTCCGGCTTAATTGGTAAGGTTATTGAAGTAAATCCCCGAACAGCAAAAGTCTTATTAATCAGCGATGTGAATTCAAGAGTTGTGGTTTTGCTCCAAAACACTCGTATTGAAGGTATGCTCGAAGGCATTGGCAAAGGCTTATGCCGAATTAAATACTTAGCAGTTGATTCAGAGGTTAAATTAGGGGATATTGTTGTTAGTGCCGGTTTGGGCGGAGTATATCCTAAAGGGCTTGTTGTCGGGAAGATTGAAAGCATAAAAATTGAACGCGGCGGAATATACAAAAGCTGTATCGTAAAACCCTTATCAACATTATCAGGATTAGAAGAAGTCTTATGTATAGAATCCGATTTAGATCAATAAGATTTGGATTAATTTCTTTTTTTGTTTTAGTTTTTCAAAGTACTCTTGTTTATAGTCTAGCTCTCGGAGCAGTTAAGCCGGATTTTGTCATCCTCCTGGTTATTTTTTTTGCTTTATATAAAGGGGCAAAGCCGGGGATGTTTTACGGGCTAGTTCTCGGGCTGTTTGTTGATGCTTTAAGCGGCGGGATCATCGGAGTTAATAGTTTTGTATTTGGCTGTATTGGGTTTATTTGCGGTTTATTAAAAGAACGAGTATATATAAACCATTTTCTTACAAAATTTTTAGTAGGATTTTCAGCGTGCTTATTCTATTCGATTGTGTACTATATTCTGGCTGTGCAGTTTTTTCAGCTGCCGAGTTTTTTTGCAAACCTGGATATTGTTCTGGGAACGATTGTTTATACTAGTATCTGCAATATTTTTTTTGCGGATGTTCTTGACCGCTTTGTTATCGTCCGGTCTAATTCCTTATTATGAGATTGCAAATTTTAAAATACATATTAGTGTTTTTATTCATGATCCTGTTTAGCGCGTTGTTTTGGATGCAGATAGTTAAAGGTCCTGAATATTTTCAGCAAAGTGAAAATAATCGGATCAGACTGGTTCCGGAGGATGCCTCTCGCGGTATTATTTATGATCGAAATAATATTCCCTTGGTTGAAAACAGGCTCGCTTTTGATGTGGTTGCTGTTCCTCAGGAAATAAAATCAGAGAATAAGACAATTCTTTTTTCTAAGCTAAGTCAGTTCCTGGAAATAAAGCCGGCTATTTTAGAAGAAGCATTTGAGCGTAATTTTGTATCTAGTTTTTCTCCGGTTATGCTGGCTGAAAATATTCCCCGACATACTGCTTTTTTGGTTGAGCAAGATATGTCGCAATTATCTGGAGTTTTTGTTAAAACAAGCAGTATCCGTAATTATTCGCAGGGCAATGCTTGCGCGCATTTGATTGGCTATGTTGGTAAAATGCGTGAGTCCGAATATCCAGAGTTTAAAAAATATGGATATCAGATGAGTGATGTAATTGGCAGAAGCGGATTGGAAAAAACATATGACCAGAGATTAAGAGGCAAGCCTGGGGGTATGCAGCTGGAAGTGGACAGCGAAGGCAGCATTATAAAAGTAATGAGTTATCGGCCTCCGGTTAGAGGTAGTGATTTGTATACAACAATTGATCTGGATTTGCAAAAACTTATTTGTGAACTTTTGGCTGATATCCGAGGCGCGGTGTGTGTTATGGATCCAGAAACCGGTGAAGTGCTGGCATTATACAGCGGCCCATCCTTTGATCCAAATATATTTATAAATAAAAATAAATATGAGGATATTGGTAAAATTTTTAAAAATCCCGACGCGCCGCTTTTAAACAGAGCGTTAAATACTTATGCTCCTGGATCAATTTTTAAGATAGTTACAGCTTACGCGGGATTGTTTGAGAAAATTATAAATGAAAATACTTGTTTTGAATGCAATGGAAGTTTTCAATTAGGGAATTCCAGCCGCAGCTGCTGGCTGAAAAGCGGACATGGAAGTGTTAATCTGCAAAAAGCACTAGAGGTATCCTGTAATGTGTTTTTTTGGGAAGTTGGTTTAAAAGTCGGGCAACGCTTACTTTTTAGTTACGCGCGTGAATTTGGATTAGGCAAACTAACCGGCATAGATCTTCCTAGCGAGCCATCAGGGGTTGTGCCGAATGAGCATTGGAAGAACGCGAATATCCATGAGAAATGGTACGCGGGAGATACAGCGAATTTCGCGATAGGCCAAGGCTTCTTGCTGATCAGTCCAATACAGGCATTGCGGATGGTGTCTATGGTCGCGAATGGAGGATATGAAGTTTTTCCGCATATTGTAAAAAAAGATAGTAAATTAATAAATACTAAAAAGAGAATTTTATCCGCGGAGATTTTAGGTATAATAAGAAAAGGCTTAAAGGATGTGGTAAGTTCTTCCTCTGGAACAGGCCAGCTTGCTTCTGTGCCGGGAGTAAAAATTTTTGCTAAAACCGGGACAGCTCAGTCTGGTAAAGGATTAGATCCGCATGCCTGGTTTGTCGGATATGCTGAATTTGAAAACCAAAATATTAGTTTTTGTATTTTTCAGGAATTCGGCGGGCATGGAGGGGAAGGTCCGGCGAATATAGCGAAAGAAATAATATTATATTTTAAGGCAAAAGAAGGTGAAAAATAATGTTCGGATTGTCAGTTTTTCGAGATTTTGATAAGCCTCTGGCAATAATATTATTGGCATTGCTTATTTTTGGTTTAGTGGCTTTGTTTAGTGCTTCTTATCAAAGGCACATAGATACAGGCAAAGACTTTGTTTTAACCCAAGGTCTTTGGATATTGCTCGGGTTGGGGATAGTCTATTTAATCGCGAAAACAAATTACCATTCTTTTTTAAGTGTGGCCTATATTATTTATGGGATTCATATTTTTACTCTTGTCCTAGTCCTGGTGATGGGGAAAACAGCGCTGGGCGCGCAAAGATGGATCAGTATCGGCGGTATTGGGATTCAGCCTTCAGAGTTTTCTAAAATATTTACGATTCTGGCCTTAGCAAGAATGATTGGAGATAATCCTAATTGCTTAAACTCAAAACGAGGATTAATCGCTCCTTTTTTAATTTCTTTTGTTCCAATGCTGTTGATTTTTAAGCAGCCTGATTTGGGAACAGCGATTGTTATTCTCCCTATATTTCTGGCTATGGTCTGGGTAGGAGGAGTGCGTTTAAAGTATTTTTTGGTTGCTATTTTTAGCGGGCTTATTGCCATGCCTTTTTTCTGGCATTTTCTAAAAGATTATCAACGCGATCGGTTGCTGGTGTTTATAAATCCGAATGTTGATCCTTTGGGCGCGGGCTATACAATTAATCAATCTAAAATAGCTATTGGCTCAGGAATGCTCATTGGTAAAGGCTGGCTTTCCGGCACTCAAAATCAGCTTAACTTTCTGCCAGAGCGGCATACAGACTTTATTTTTTCCATTGTCGGAGAAGAATGGGGTTTTATTGGGGCTGTTATTGTGATTGGATTTTTTTTACTCTTGATAATCCGGGGAATTAAAATCGCGGAAATGACTAATAATTTAAGCGGAAAATTAATTATTGTTGGGATAACGACAATGCTTGCATTGCATGTTATAATAAACATCGGAATGACTTTAGGTCTCATGCCGGTGGTGGGCATGCCTTTGCCGTTTATCAGCTATGGCCGTTCGGCTTTGACTGCTAATTTAATTGCTATCGGTTTTTTATTTAATGTAAGAATTCATCGGACAGTTTTTTAAATAGTAGATTTTAAAAGGAGATTTTAATTATGGAACTTAAAAAATGGGAGACTCCGGTTAAAGGTTCTCAAGAGGAAAAAGAAGTTATTGATTTACTTAAAGCATTTTCTTCAACCCTTAAAAAAATCCCGCTTTATCCGGCAACGCATCCAATGGTAAAAGACTCGATTTTACAGCTATACTTGAGCTTGGATGGGTTCTCAAAGAGATTCGGTGATTTTGTTTTAGATATTACTGACAAGAGCATCATGATCTGTGAGCAGCCATTTGAAGCCGCTGGGACGGGAAAAGATTTAACCGCGGAGTTTAAGAAAATATCAATAGAAGGAATGACTTTTAAGCAGGGAGTTCCTGATTATGAGCTGGAATCTTTTTTAAAGCTGTTTTTACTAAAGCCGGATATGATCAAAGAAAAAGGCGGAATTAAGGAGATAATGGCGCAGCAGGGAATAACTAAAATTGTGCTTAATGAAGTGCACTATGCCCGGATTAAGACTGAAGAAGAAATTAGAAAAAAGACAGACGAAGAAGCTGGATCAGGTGAAGGATCAGGCGAAGGTGCTGATGCTGGTGAAGGTGCTGATGCTGGTGAAGGTGCTGATGCTGGTGAAGGTGAAGGTTCTGGTGCTGGCGTACATTCTAAACAAGAAGATAAAGATATTGTGGGAATGGTTAGTGATTTCTTTAGTGGAAAATCCGATGTGGTGCCGGATAAAGAAGTTATTTCCTATGAATTTAAAAAGAATGCCCGCAGAGTGGTCAAACAGTTGCTTGAACTTGTCGGACCGGAAAAAGCAGTAGATGAGGTGCTGGCAATAATTGAAGATCGTTTTGATAAAGCTGGATTTACAACAGAAGAAAAAGATGTTTATGTTGAAAAAGTTAAAACCCAGATTATTAAATTAAAAACTCCTAAAATTTCAAAAAAAGATATGGAGAAACAATTAAAAGCTTTAAAATTAGAAAATAAAAAACTTCACGCTTTAGCGCAGGAAAATGAAAAACTGAAAAAAATGCTGAAAAACGCGGATCAAAGTATTGATCAGGCTGTTTTGAATGCTACCGCGGCGCTGGCAGATGAAAACAAACAAATAAAGAGAGAAAAACATCGAATTAATTCTGTGCTTAAACACGTTGCTGAAGGTTTGATAATTATTGATAATGAGGGCAAGGTGCTTGTGCTTAATCCCGCTGCTGAGCAGCTTTTGGGGGCAAGTAAGGAAAGTAAAGTTGGACAGCATATTTTAGAAGACTTAAAAGAAGAGCAAATGGTTAGTTTGGCAAAAGATGGACAAAGAGAAATAGAAATAGAATTAGCCGGGCCTAGTGATGGAACAAAGAAAACTCTTCGCGCTAGTTCCGCGGTAATTGAAAATGAAGAAGGCCAGACCGTGGGAATGGTTTCTGTGTTGAGCGATATTACCCGGCAAAAGGAACTTGAGAAGATGAAGGATACTTTTGTTTCTAATGTAACTCATGATTTGAGAGCCCCGTTGATTTCGATTCAAAAAAGTTTATCTTTAGTCCTCGATATTGCTAAAGATACTATGCCGCAGGAACAGAAGCAATTTCTGGAAATAGCGAGTAATAATGCTTCGCGCTTAACTAGTTTGGTTAATGATCTTCTTGATGTGGCAAAACTTGAATCCGGGCGAGCTCGTTTGGAATATAGTAAAACGAGTATGGAGGAAGTGGTAAATACAGTTTTTGACATGTTGGGAGCTTGGGCTAATAGCCGGGGAGTAAAACTGGAAAAAGAAGGAATCGCGGATATTGTTTTTGACTCAGACGCAAAACTGCTGGGACAGTTGTTTACAAACCTTGTGGGCAACGCGATAAAATTTACTCCTTATGGCGGCAGTATTAAAATTACCGCGGAGAGAATTGATAAAGATATTAAGATTGCGGTTATTGATACTGGCTGTGGTATTCCAGCTGATAGCCTGGAGAAAATTTTCGGTAAATTTGAGCAGGCGAAAACCATACCAACCAGCGGTTCGCCCAAAGGCACGGGTCTGGGACTGACAATTGTAAAAGAAATTGTTTTGCTCCATGGCGGCAAGATTTGGGTTGAAAGTGAAATTGGCAAAGGCAGTAAATTTATTTTTGTACTCCCGGCTGAGAAAGAGGTTTTGGATATTCGTGATTAATCGAAGCGTTGGACAAACCCCGGTAAATCTAGAACAGTTCTTGCTTGAAGTCAGAAAGCCGGCGCGGTATATCGGCAATGAGTATAATAGTATTGAAAAAGAACAAACTCAAGATATGATCAACTTTGCTCTCTGCTTTGCTGATGCCTATGAACTGGGCATGAGTCACCTGGGAGTTAAAATTCTTTATTCGATTTTAAATCAATTGGATGATGTTTATTGTGAACGCTGTTTTTCTCCTTGGCTAGATATGGAGAAAAAAATGCGCGAGCATAAGATCCCGCTTTTTGCCATTGAAACAGCCCGTCCGATTACTAATTATGACATTATCGGTTTTTCTTTGCAGTATGAACTGGGATATACTAATCTGCTGAATATGCTGGATCTCAGCAATATCCCTTTATACAGCAAGGATAGAGATATGAGCCATCCGCTGATAATTGCCGGAGGTCCCTGCAGTACCAATCCCGAGCCCATGGCTGATTTTATTGATGTTTTTTTTGTCGGTGAAGCCGAAGAGCTGATAATTGAATTTATTAAAGTTTTTCGCGAGTTTAAAAATAAGCAGTGTCTGGGAATGGAGCTTAATGATAAAAAAGAGCTTAAGAATAAAAGAGATGAGCTTTTAAAGAAACTGGCGCAAATTCCCGGGCTGTATATTCCTAAGTTTTATGCTTATGATCAAAATAATGTTCTTAGACCAGAAAATAAGGATATTGCCGAAACCATAACCAGGAGATTTGTGGCGGATTTAGATGCAACGCCTTATTTTACTAAGCCGCCAGTGTCTTATATTGAGATAGTGCATGACAGGATAAGCATCGAGATTATGCGGGGTTGTCCAAATAAATGTTTTTTTTGCCAAGCGGGTTTTACGATAAATCCTGTTCGAATTCGAAAAATAGATACGATTTTGGCTTTAGCTAAAGAAACATATGCTAATACTGGATATGATAATATATCTTTTTGTGCTTTATCTAGCGCGAATTATCCATATCTTATTGAGCTAATTAAAGTAATGCATTCTTTTTGCCATCCCCGAGGCATGGGGATTTCTTTGCCTTCCTTAAGGGTGGATACCCAGTTTTTGGGCCTTATTTCCATGCTTGAGGGCCTTAAAAAAAGCGGACTTACTTTTGCTCCGGAAGCAGGAAGCAGCAGATTGAGAAAGATTATAAACAAAGACATTGATATTGAAGCTTTAAAACTTGCCGTGCTGGAAGCTTATCGCAAAGGCTGGAAAAGACTTAAACTTTATTTTATGATTGGTTTG
This sequence comes from Candidatus Omnitrophota bacterium, assembly GCA_043805415.1. GTDB lineage: Bacteria > Omnitrophota > Gorgyraeia > B26-G9 > B26-G9 > JAHITE01. Next base: position 43,712 of record JAZDHZ010000009.1, read on the forward strand.
CCGACTGAAACGGAAGAAGATTTAGTGGCAATCGTAAAAATGATCGAAGATTTTTCTGCTTTGCGCAAATCAATTGATGGGAGATGGGGGCAAGTTAGCGTCGGGATATCTAATTTTATCCCTAAATGCCATACTCCTTTTCAGTGGCTGGGAATGGAGTCAATCGAAGCTTTGCGGCAAAAGCAGGACTTTTTACGCCAAAGGCTAAACCGGAAAAGTTTTGAAGTGGATTTTCATGATCCGGCAATGAGCTTTGTTGAAGCCTGCATGTCGCGGGCAGATAGAAGGCTAGGGACTGTGATTAAACAGGCCTTTGACAATGGGGCAAGGTTTGATGCCTGGACTGGTGTTTTTAATTTTGAACTTTGGGAAAAAGCTTTTGAAGTTACCGGGGTTGATCCAAAGGACTATGTATATAAGGGAAAAAACTTTGATGCCCCATTACCCTGGGATCATATAGACTGTGGTTTTGCCAAAGATGGATTAATCAAAAATGCTAAAATAGCGGCTAATGCATAAGCACTGATTTAAAATTAAAAATTAACTGATTCCGGGCATTTCTATGTGATTTAACTAATTGACATTATATCGCTTGTATGCTATAGTCGATTTTAAATCAGGGTAGTGTGATTGGGGGATTAAAATACTTAGATATGATCAAAAATAGGGGGTAATTTTTAGATCTTTATCAACCCGCCTATTTATAATCGCAAATCAAAAAAAATTTGTGCTAATATCTGAATTGAGGATATATTAAATTGTAAAGGTTAAAAAAGCTTGAGGATATTATGGAAGAAAAAATAAAAGTATTGCTTGTCGATGATGAAGTTGACTTTATTAATATGATGCAGTATTGGCTTAAAAGCAAAAATTTTGACGCGGATGTTCTTTACAGCGGTGAAAATGTTGTGGAGCAGGTTAAAGCTAAAAATTATGATTTAATGTTTCTTGACCTTAGATTGCCAGGTATTGATGGTTTGGATATTTTACGGCAAGTAAGACAATATTCCAAGAAACTCCCAGTAATAATTTTTAGTGCCTTTGGTACAGCTGAAAGTTTGAAAGAAGCAACCAAGCTGGGGATCTCTGGTTTTTTCGCAAAAGAAAAAGGGTTTGAAGAAGCCGCGCGTTTGATTTATACAGCATTGCGGATACACAAAGGTTTAGCGCATTCTGATGCTGAGGAAGGAGAAAAGTAATATGGCAGTTGAAATGGGAAAATTACTCCGAATCCTTATTGAACGCAATGGGTCTGATTTGCACTTAGGAGCAAATACTCCACCGCATATCAGGGTGGATGAAAAGATGTTGAATATTAGTGATGATATATTAACTCCGATTGATTGCCAGGAGCTTATATATAGTATACTTAGTCCTGAAGAAGTGGAAAAATTTGAAAGAGAAAAAGAACTGGATCGCTCTTTTGAAATTGAAGGGATGAGTCGTTTTCGAATGAATGTTTTCTTTCAAAGAGGTCAGGTTGGCTGCGCGATTAGAGTTATTCCTTTTGATATTCTTTCATTTAGTCAATGCGGTTTACCAATAAAAATTGTTACAAGCTTAGCCAGAAAACCCAAGGGTTTGGTTTTAGTAACCGGCGCTACCGGATCGGGAAAATCAACAACCTTGGCATCAATTATCAATTTAATTAACGAGGAAAGATCCTGCCATATTATTACGGTAGAAGATCCGATTGAATTTGTACACAAAAACAAAATGGCAGTTATTGATCAGCGAGAAGTGGGACAGGATACAAAATCTTTCGCGAAAGCATTAAAGCATGTTTTGCGCCAAGATCCGGATGTTATTCTTGTTGGTGAAATGCGGGATCTGGAAACAATTGAAGCGGCTTTAACTATTGCTGAAACCGGGCATCTTGTTTTTGCCACTTTGCATACTTCAGACGCTGTGCAAACTGTAAACCGGATTATTGACGTATTCCCTTCGCATCAACAGCAACAGGTACGCACCCAATTATCATTTGTTTTGGTAGGAATAGTTTCCCAACAATTGATTCCGAAAGTCGGCGGTACTGGCAGAGTTTTAGCTGCTGAGGTGATGCTGGCAACTGCGGCTGTAAAAAGCATGATCAGAGAACAAAAAGTGCATCAAATCTACTCAATTGTCCAAACCGGACAAAAAGATGGGATGAAGACAATGAATCAGTCTTTGTACGAACTTTATACTGAGAAACATATTACTTACGAAGACGCGGTATCGCGTTCAACCGATCCCGACGATTTAATCCGACTATTTAAGAGATAAACATGGCTATTAAAAAATCAAAAACAAAACAGCTTGGGCAGTTATTGATGGAAAAAGAGATCATCACTCATGGCCAGCTGGATCAGGCGCTTGAAATTCAGCTCAAAGATGGCGGTTTGCTGGGGCAGATACTTATTAAACTGGGATTTGTTACCGAACAGCAGATTGAAGACAGTGTTTTTGAGCAAACAACTAATTCCCAAAAGCTTGAAAATGTGCTTATGGAAATGGGGATAATCACTCAAGAGCAGATAAATCTAGCTAATGATTTGGAGAAAAAAGAGGGTAGTTTTTTCGCGCAAAACATTATTAAGCTGGGGTTTCTTGGAGCCGAAGATTTAGTAAGCATTATGGTGACTCAATTCGGATTTCCTTATTTACAGCTAGAAAATTACGAAATAGATCCTGAAATAGTAAAGCTTGTTCCCCAAAATATTGCCCAGAAATTCAGTTTAATCGCTATTGATAAAATAGGAAATATTTTAACAATAGCCATGGCTGACCCTCTAAACGCGAAAGCCCAAGATGAAATAAGAAAAGCTACAGGCTTAAACGTGGAAACTTTTATTTCTACTTATTCTGAAATAGAAGCTGCCTTGACAAAGAATTACAAATAATAGTATAAGCCTTATCGAGGTTTTTGAAATGACTCAGAGTTTAAAAGAAAAAATGATGGATGTTTTGACCCGGTCTAATTTCTTAACGAAAGAACAATTAGACGAAGCGATAGAGGCTCAGAAGAAAACTGGCCGGCGTTTAAGTGATGTTTTGACAATGATGGGGTATATAACCCAAAAAGATTTAGTTATTGTCTTAAGTCAAAGCTTAAATATTCCTCCGATAAACCTGGCGAAAGTTAAGATCAATCCGGAAATAGTAAAAATCATTCCTCGAGAATCTGCTGAAAAGTACCAAGCGCTGGTAGTTTCCAAAATTGGTAAAGTTCTTACGGTTGCGATGGTAGACCCGCTTAATGTTTTGGCAATTGATGAACTAAAAGTATTGACCAACTATGAATTAAAAATTGTTGTTGCCGAGGAAAAAGAACTTAAAGTCGCGATTAATACTTATTATAGTGACTCGACTAATGAGCAAATTAGAAATATTATTGATGACGCCAAGGACATGAATCTGGAAATTATTGAGGATGCTGACAGTCAGGAAAAAATATTTAATACTGCTCAGATGCTTAAGGATGTTGAAGGCGCGCCGATTGTTAAAATCACCAACATGCTTTTAGCCCAGGGAATAAAAAATCAAGCCAGTGATATTCTGATCGAACCACAGGAAAAAGTTTTACGTATCCGCTACCGTTTAGATGGGATTTTAAAAGAATTTCCCGCGCCGCCAAAACATATGGAAGAAGCAATTGTTTCACGGATAAAAGTTTTGTCAGTTCTCAATATCGCTGAACATCGATTGCCTCAGGACGGCCGGTTTAAAATTAAAGTGGCGGATCGGGAAGTGGATTTCCGTGTTTCGATTATGCCGACAAGTCATGGGGAAAAAGTCGCTTTGCGTGTTTTGGATAAAACCGCGGTGGTTTTGGATCTGGATAAGATGGGCTTTGAACCGGATGGGCTTAAAATTATAAAAGAACTGGCCATGGAGCCGCATGGGATGATGCTTATATGCGGACCAACCGGAAGCGGTAAATCAACAACGCTTTATTCAATTCTGAAGTATGTTGATGATCCGGAAAAAAATATTTGCAGCGCGGAAGATCCGGTTGAATACCAGCTTGAAGGAATAAATCAGGTAAATGTTAATCCTGAAGTTGGATTGACCTTCTGCGGCGCGCTGCGTTCTTTTTTACGTCAAGATCCTGATGTTATCATGGTTGGGGAAATCCGCGATACCGAAACTCTGGATATTTCGATTAAAGCCGCGCTTACCGGACATCTTGTTTTAAGCACTTTGCACACCACTGAGGCGGCTGGAGCAGTAACCAGAATGGTTAATATGGGGATTGAACCTTTTTTAATTACTTCTTCCTGTATTATGGTCTGCGCTCAAAGATTAATCCGCAAAATTTGTCCTGATTGCAAAGAAGGCTATCCGATACCTGCTGAAATAAGAAAAAAATTTAAGATCGGGGAGCAATATAAAACATTATTCAAAGGCAAGGGGTGCAAAACCTGTCAAGGCACTGGATACAAGGGAAGAATCGGTATGTGCGAAGTTCTGGCCTTAACCCCTGAAATACGTGATTTAATTATGGTTAGAGCGCAGGAAAATTTAATTAAGGCTAAAGCCCGCGAACAGGGAATGGTTACTTTAAGAGAGCATGGAGTAATTAAATGTTTAAAAGGGATTACGACATTGGAAGAAGTTACAAGGCTAACTGCTGACGATTAAAAATAGTAGAGAGTAGGGATTATGCGTAGGACAAAAAAACGTCTTAATGAGCTTTTGCTGGATTACAATTTAATAAGCGAAAAAGATGTTATTAGCGCTTTAGAAATTCAGCGCAAAAGAGGCGGACAATTAGCGACAATATTAATCGAGGAAAATTTTGTTAAAGAAGAAGATATTGTAACTTGTTTTTGCCGTTATTTAAATGTTCCTCCGATAAACCTTTCCAAATTCCATGGCGATGAAAAAAAGATAAAACTTATTCCCGAACACGTTGCAAGACATTATCGTTTGATCTGCATATCGCAAGTTGGTAATATGCTGACAGTAGCGATGTGCGATCCTTTGAACGTGCTGGCGATTGATGATATTAAGGCTTTAACGGGTTATGATATTATTCCAGTGGTATCAGCATTGAGCGGGATTACATTAGCGGTTGATCGTTTCTATCATCATAAAGAAGAGGTTAAGACTGAAGAAAGTTTTGATGATTTAGTCAAAGAAATCAATGAGGATGATATTCAGCTGGTTAAAGAAATTGAACAGATTGATATCGGGGATGTTATCAGATCAAGCAGCGAAGCGCCGATAGTCAAGATGCTTGATGCTTTAATCGCTGAAGCATTGATGAAAAGGGCTTCGGATATTCATATCGAACCATATGAGACAAAAATAAGAGTACGCTATCGAGTTGACGGAGCATTGCAGGAAGCAGCGATTTTACCGAAAAAGATTCAAAACGCGATAGCCGCGAGAATAAAGATTATGTCTAACCTGGATATTACGCAAAGGCTTGTTCCTCAGGATGGAAGATTTAAAGTAAGGCTTGGCGATAAAGAAGTTGATTTTCGTGTTTCTATTTTACCAATCAGTTTTGGGGAAAAAGTGGTAATGCGTGCTTTGGATAAAGCTAATCTTAGTATCGGTCTTGAGGCTTTAGGTTTTTTGCCGCAAGCAATGGATGCTTTTGCCTACGCGGTTGCTCAGCCTTATGGAATGATTCTGGTAACTGGTCCGACTGGAAGCGGTAAATCAACCACGCTGTATTCGGTTTTAAATAAACTTAATGTTCCGGAGCGCAATTTGATTACAATCGAAGATCCGGTTGAATATCAGGTAGATGGAATAACCCAGGTCCAAGTAAAAGCTGATGTCGGGCTTACTTTCGGTCAGGGACTGCGGGCAATTTTACGGCAAAATCCCGATATTCTTATGGTTGGAGAAATTCGTGATTTTGAAACCGGAGATATCGCGGTAAAAGCAGCTTTGACTGGAGCCTTGCTGTTAAGCACATTGCATACTAATGATGCTCCGGGAGCGGTAACCCGGCTTATTGATATGGGCATAGAGCCGTTTCTTATTGCCAGCAGTGTTATTGCTGTCGCGGCGCAGCGGTTAGCACGTTCAATTTGTCCTAATTGCAAGGAGGCTTATAAAATTCCCCAATCAGTTTTAGATAGAATGGACCTTGTCCTTGACGCGGAAAAAATTACTGTATACAGAGGTAAGGGTTGTGATAAATGCGGAGGAACCGGGTATAAAGGACGTTTTGCGATTCTCGAAGTAATGGTGGTAAATGATGCAATCAGAGAAATGATAATGAATCGCAATTCCAGTGATGAAATAAAGCGTTATGCCAGGAAAAAAAACGGGATGTTGACTTTACGCGATTCCGGCATTCAGAATTTTCTTAAAGGTCAGACAACTCTTGAGGAGGTATTAAGAGTAACCTCCAAAGAATAATTCTGACTAACAGATTAAATTTTAGTTAAAAAAAATGCTTTTTGTTGTATAATGTTTAGAAGTAAAAATTATAAGTAATATTTAATGGCTGCTTTGATTTTATAGGAGGGGAAAATGCCTTTATTTAAATACGTTGCAAAAGATGAAGACGGCAATGCTGTTGATGATCTGATCGAAGCAAAAGATGAAATGGTTGCTCTTGATATGCTCAGAGTTAAAAATCTGATTATTATCTCAATTACTGAGCAAAAGCAAGCGAAAGCCAAGGCCAAAACTGGGGGTAAGAAAATAAAAGCGGAAGAGCTGGTAATTTTTTCCCGACAGCTGGCAACAATGGTTAATGCTGGAATCCCGCTTGTGCAAAGTCTTGATATCTTAAGTGAGCAAATGGAGAGCATAACATTCAGGCATGTAGTAACAACGATCAGGAGTGATGTAGAATCCGGATCTAGTTTGTCAGCTGCTTTGGAAAAACATCCAAAAGTTTTTACCATGCTGTATACAAATATGGTGCGAGCCGGAGAAACCAGCGGTATGCTGGATGAAATTCTTGAGAGACTTGCTGGTTATTTAGAAAAGAGCGGTTCATTGGCGCGTAAAGTAAAATCTGCCATGGTTTATCCGGCAGTTGTTTCGATGATGGCTATTGGAATAACCTTAGTTCTATTATTGAAAGTTATTCCGACTTTTAAGGAGATATTTGCTTCTTTGGGCGGCACGCTTCCTTTGCCTACTCAAATATTGATTAATATTTCAGACACTTTACAGGTATATTTTATCTATGTAGTTGCTGCTTTAGTGGCAATTGGGTTTGCCGTTGCTAAAGTTATACAAACTCCGCAGGGTAAACTGCGTTTTGATCAGCTAAAGCTTGGTTTGCCGGTATTTGGTCCTTTACTTAGAAAAGTTGCTGTTGCTCGATTTTCCCGAACACTTTCAACCTTGATCAGAAGCGGCGTGCCGATTTTAGGCGCCTTAGAAATTGTGGGAAAAACATCAGGCAATGTTGTGATTGAAGCAGCAGTAGAAAGTTCGCGGGTAGGAATTCGCGAAGGAGAAAGTATTGCCTCTCCACTTGCCAAAAGTAAAGCTTTTCCTCCAATGGTAACCAGAATGATATCAGTTGGCGAGGAATCTGGAGAGCTTGAAAAAATGCTTACAAAAATTGCTGATTTTTATGAGGATCAGGTAGATGCGGCAGTAAGCGGCTTAACCAGTTTAATTGAGCCATTGATTATTGCTTTTTTAGGTCTTGTTGTTGGATCTATAGTAATTGCCATGTTTTTGCCGATATTCAAGATCAGTGAACTTATTGGTTAGAGCTATAAATATCTGCAATTATTAAACTTAATCCTAGTAAGCTGTTTGCAAAAGCATTGACAAAACTTGGTTGCTCAGGTATACTTATATAAAAGGTATAAGAAAAGTAAAAGTTTTATTTATTTTAGCCTTTTATCGAAATAGCAAACCCACTGAAAAGTGGGGACGTTTCTCTGAGATTACTTACTGGTAAACACAGCAATGAAACACCGAATGATTCTACTTCCTTAAATCACATCAATCGGGGCAAAGCCACGGGTCTAATGGTATTCCTTAATAGACGGCCGGGTTACCGAAATAAAAAGGAAAAGCCAATGATAGCCGAGCTACCGAAATAAAAGGTAGGTCGGTTTTTTGCGTTTTATGTTTAACAATTGTTCGGTAATTTAGGGAAATTAAAAGTGTTATGAAAAAAAATAAAGCATTTACCTTGATTGAACTAATGATTAGTTCTGTTATTCTTGTAGTATGTTTATTTTCCCTGATCACAAGTTTTATTATGTGTTATGGATTAAGTGAAACAGCAAGAAACACAACTATCGCTACAGAAGACGGGCGGAGGGTTATTGAGGAAATGCGCAGTACTAGCGCTGAATCTTTGGTTTTAGTTGTAAATGAAGATTGGAGCGCTTGGGCAGCAGCGCATGGTTGTGTTAATTTAGAGCAAGAGCAAATTCTGGTTACGTATACAGACCGTAATGGCACTGGTGACCCGCTTGATGATGATCCCTTAGAAGTAAGCGTAAACGTGACTTGGCAAGAGCGGGGCCGTTGGCGGATTTTAAATTTCAATGTTCTGCTTACGCCTAGATAGAGAACGATTATTTTAATATTTTTTTTAAAACAAGAGCTGAGCCGATGAATAAAAAGAAAATTAATAAAATAGCTATTTTCACCCGCGCGCCTGAAAGCCGTGGGTATCAACTTGTCAAAATATGGTTTAATGCGCAAGGTTTTACGCTTATAGAGTTAATGGTTAGTTGTAGTATTTTAGTTATTCTGGTTTCAAGTGTTTTCGCTATATTAACTTCAGGCAGCCGGTTATGGGCAGTTAGTGTGGCTCAGATCGATATTAGCGCTTCAGCACGTAATGCTATGGCTAGGGTGTTTGATGATCTGTCTCAGGCAGGCCAGGATACAGTAATTGTAAGTCCTGGACATGACGCGATTACTTTTCAAACGCCTGATTCTTATTCTGGGGGAATTATATCTTGGGGAAATCAAATCCAATATTCCTTAGGCGGTTTAAATGGACAACAACTTTTACGTACTGATTTGGTGTCGGGAGATGTCCAGGTATGGGGAAATAATATTACCCTATTGCAGCTTGATCAAACTAAAGATGATACGATAGATATCCAAATCACATTAAGTAAACAATCGGCTAAGGGTGATATTTTAACTGTACAGCTTGGATCTCAGGTCCGGCTGCGAAATAAATAGGCGGTGAAAAATAATGAAAAAAAAGGATATTTTTGCGAAAGAGAAAAAAATGGTCTACAGTAATAAGGGAGTGGCTTTAATTGCCGCGTATTTTACTCTCTTAGTTCTGACGATACTTTTTGTTTCTTTTATGGGCCGAATTTTTACTGAAAGCCGAGCTGCGGGAAGAAATAAGGAGGTCGTAGAAACATCCTATTTAGCTGAAGCAGGAATTGATCAGGTAACAGTTGATTTGCATAAATTATTCAAAGCTTATTTTATTGCCCAAGGACGCAGAGAAAGCGCTTTTGTCTGGTTTGACGATTTGCCTAATTCGGCTAAATATGTTTTGCCGGTTAATGCGGCTTTAGGTCCTGGTACGTATACGGTTCAGATAACTGATGTTAATTCTTCTATCTCTTCTCAGCGGGAGATTACATTTGTTTCCACAGCTCAAATAGATAATATAATAAAGAAAGTGACAGCAGTGATTCGTTATGAATTAGTTTCTTCAGAAGTATTTAAAAATAGCTACTTTGTTAATAATTTTGGCTGGTTGTGGGGGAATACCATAACCAGTCAAGGCGATATTCGGGCGAACGGCAATTTTAGCTTTGGGACCTATACTCCAACAATTAACGGAGACATTTATGCCGCGGTAAATCCTGATATCGGTGCGACCGGGGCAATTATTGGTAATAATGATTATGATAATATTACTGATTACCGCGATGATTCCTCAACCGCGGCGCGGCCAAGTAATCCAAGTGCTGATCCTCAGGATATTAATTTAGACGGAATTATTGAGCAATTTGCTTACGCGGATGGTTATGATGGTGCTAGTGATAAGATATCTAACCTTGAAGGCGTGGAAATGCCTTATCTCGGAGATCTGCAGGAATATAAAGATATAGCAATCGCGCAAAATGGAACAATATCACAAGGCGGGGCTGTGATTGTGACTAATGTGCTGGATACTACAGGAGCCGACACCATTGTATTAATCGGAACAGCGGCAAATCCAATTCAGCTTAACGGTCCGGTAGTAATTGCCGGTGATGTTCTGATAAAAGGGGTCGTTACCGGACAAGGTACTATTTATTCCGGAAGAAATATTCATATCGGGGGTAATGTAACTTATAAGAATGCGCCTTCTTGGGTGAAACCTGATACTGACTCCGCGACAACTGATACCCAGGCTGATGCCTGCGATTTTTTAGGCTTGGCGGCAAAGGGAAATATTGTTGTCGGTGATTATACCAGCGGTACTTTTAACCTGATAGAAAATTACTTAAAACCGCCTTTTACTCAGCCCTATAAGGTTGACCCCACAGATGCGGGCATTGGCTATGTTTCCTATACATCAGGGGGGGACTCTTATTTTAATGGTGACTATACCGCTAATGACGGAGGCAGGAAATTTGATTCAGCGGGTAATGACGCGGGGGCACGGAAATTTTATGAATCTTCATTAAAAGACAATGAGTTTCGGTCATTTTGTGATAGCGGATTGTTTACGAGAATTGACGCGATATGCTATACAAACCATGCTTTAACCGGAAGAATAGGGCAAATGGTTATAAATGGAATAATTGTTTCTCGCGATGAGGCAACTTCGTATTCTGGACATCTGACTTTGAATTATGATATTCGGGCAAAATCAGACAGATTGGGGAAAAAGATGTATTTGCCGAGAAGTTTGGCTTTGCCGCATACGGTGTATCTGAAAAGAGATTGAAATTACTAAGAGAAAGGTGTTGAAAATGAAGGGTGTAAAGTTGTGTATGACAATTATTATACTGCTTTCCCAGACGAATGGAGTGTATGGTTTTTTTCAGGATGATGGAACTGATCCTCAGCCAGTAATACAAGAAATGGTTGCGCAGCGCCAAGCTATAGAAAAAAGATATATAGCTTATGAAAAACAAAAAGCATTGGAAAAAGAAAAAACAAAAGAACGCTTATCCTGGACAAAAATCAGGCTTGAGCAAATGCGGGATGCTCAAGGCAGAAAAAATATAAACACCCGATCCAATATGAATATAGAGTCGAAGAATGGAAGCCGGAAAAACACAGCAGCAGTTCAATCATTTAAAATTGCTCAAATTATCCTATTAATCGCGGGTTTATTTGGCTGCGTGTTTTGGATATATAAAATCAACAAAAAAAAATTGTGATCAGATATATAATACTGAATAAAGTTGTTTGAATATTCTTGATTTGCGCGTAATAACTTCGGGAATAGCCTGAGTAATTTTAAAGAGATGCTGAAAAATATGGAGCATATAAGTATATATAATAATTAAAGTTAATAATAATAAAATGTTTGCAAAAGTATTGACAAGGTTTGGTAGCTAATGTATACTTATATTATAGGTAAAAGTTTTATTTATTTTACCCTTTTATCGATAATGGCAAACCCACTGAAAAGTGGGGGCGTTTCTCTGAGATTACTTACTGGTAAACACAGCAATGAAACACCGAATGATTTTACTTCCTTGAATCGCATCAATCGGGGCAAAGCCACGGGTCTAATGGTGTTCCTTAATAGACGGCCGGGTTACCGAAATAAAAAGGAAAAGCCAATGATAGCCGAGCTACCGAAATAAAAGGTAGGTCGGTTTTTTGTCTAAAAAGGGGGAATGGGGAAAGCTTATGCAAAGAAGAAAAGGTTTTACTCTGGTTGAAATACTGGTTTCAACTGCTATTATGGCGATTGCAATTACATCTACTTTGCAGATTTTAATGTATCTGTTACAGATGAATGAAGCAAATCAGGTATCAGTTGCTTGCATGAATAGAGCTCAGGGGATCATGGATGAGATTAAAAGAGTTAATTATGATGATGTGATTACGCTTTATAATGGAAATCAATTTACTGTTGCTGAGCTGACAAGCAGGAATGTCCGCCATAGCGGAGTAATTTACGCGAATGAAATAGAAGCGGACTTTCTTATAGATATAAAAGTAGTTATCAGCTGGGGAAATAGAAATAGAATAATCGGTGAGGATACTAATTTAAATGGGGTTTTAGACATTGGGGAAGATTTAAATGGAAATGGGCAGATTGATTCACCGGTTATGATTGAGGGCACAATCTTAAATCGGTAGTCTTAGGGGAGACGCGAATATGATGAATAGTAAAAAAGCTTATACTTTAGCAGAGCTTTTGGTTTCACTTGCAATTTTTACTGTAGTAATCGGTTCTTTGATGAGTATTTTAATTTCGCAAAATGCTTTTTTTAGCCGCGCCTCAGCCGCGGTAGATGTGGGGGGTAAAGCGCGCAGAGTAATGACGCTTATGGTTAAAGAACTTCGTTTGGCTAAGCAAGAGGTTGTTAATGTTTATGACCGGCCTTTAGACCAACCGGGAGTGAGTCTTGATCATACTAACGGCAAGAGCATTGTGTTTCAATTCCCTGTGGATTGGGATGGCGATGGAGATAAATTCGATGAGTGGGGGAGAATAGAATGGGGTTGTGAAGGCGGACTTGACTGGTCAATTGAATATTATTATGATAGTGTCAATCAAAGAGTAATGCGGCGTGTATGGGATGCCGCAAATACCGCGCAGTCTGAAACTGTGGTTGCTGAAGATATCAGTAATTTTTTAATCCAAGGGTTCCAGTATGATTCATCTTTGCAGACATATATATTGCACTCAGCTTGTGAAATTATTGAAATAAATATTACCGCGCAAAGAGATAGTATTTCAGGCAGAACATTAGATTCACCCTTGACTTATAGTTTAATTAATCGGGTTACCTGGCGGAATAATTAATTTTTTTTAAATAAGGAGAAACGCAATGAGAATGATTACTAATAGAAAAGGAACGATTCTTGTAGCAACCTATATGGTATTATGCGTGATCATTGTTGTTGCCAGTTCATTTTTCTCCATGGTGCTGACTGACAATAAAACAGTGGCAAGAGACAATGATGGAGCGCGAGCTTTATCCAATGCCGAACGGGGAATTGCCTATGCTTATTTTGAAGCGAATAAAATGGGCTGGGATTGGTACACTCATGAATGGAATGGATCTAAAAAAAAATTAATCCCTATTCCTCCAGCTCAAAGGGTGCTCACTAGGGCTGATTTGAGTTTTAACAGTGATAAATTTGTTGAACATAATTCAGGCAGTTTTATGCTCAAGGCTTATCCTGATGCTACACGTGAAAATGATACGGTTGTTGTTTCCATGGGGATTTGCGGAAAAGAGCGAAGAGTGCTGATGTATTATTTAACTCGCCGGGGAATCTATGATTTTTTTATATACACTCCGTATGATTTAGATCTTTACGATGCCGTAGGCCATCATCCGCTGTTAAATGGCGGAGGCATACATTCAAATGGAGATATTCATATTGATAGTTATATGCGGCTGGAAGATATTTCAGAATTAAGTGCTGGAGCAAGCGGAAATATTTACTATGAAGGAAGTCAATATATACCACCTTATTATGCTGATCGTCTGGATAGTGTGATGGATGGGAAGTCGCCCATCACAAGGCTGGATAAAATGGCTGATGTATTTCGTGATGATACGATAAATCAAGCCGGGCCATTTGGATATTATAATGCTTATGGTCAATGGCAATGGGATAGCGGAGCAACTTATTTTGTCTATACAGATAATGGCTTGAGAAATTCTTTTCAAAGTACAGAAGGGCATTTCGCGGGTTCTGTATTAGATATTTATAATGTGAATCCTGGGCAGACCAGCGGGGGTGCTAAGAATGATAGTGGCGGTATTTTAAATTCTCAAAATGCCTGGATAAAACCTTATATGCTGGATTCTGAGGGCAATCAGATTGATAAGACTTGGGTAGAGATTCCCGCGGAAATGGACACTGAATGGGGTTGGGATAAATATGGCTGGAACAACTATGGGACTGTTGCGGGTGAGCAGCCAGTTAGTTTTTATACATATAAAGATGATGGAACTCAGGTTGATGTAGCCAATACTTATTGGGAAATAAATGCCAGCAATAAAGTGGAAATGCTTGATCCGCCAATCGGCGGGACTCCGGAAGAGTGGGCGGTTTTTAACGCGGCGCACCCAGAGGCTAAACAGTATTGGGATATGTACGCTACTCCTGAGTTTTGGAAAGCAAATTATAATAATGCTTATTATGAATATTTAGCAGATATGATTAACCCCGAAATGCTAGACGGAACTTATGGAGATGAGCGTTTAAATAGTGATATTTTGATGGTTAAGCATACAAATTCGGAAAAACAACCAGATGATTGGAAGGCTTTTCTTTCGTCTTCGGGTTTGGATGGGATAGTGCGTGATGGAAATACTGGAGGAGAGTATTTAGAACCGCCTGATTTTGATACCACATATTCACGCTTAGCGGAAAGAGATGGGCTATATATAGATTTAGATTCAAGTTTTGATGGAAATTTTGATGATTATGATGAATGGCAGGAAGTGCTGGAAAAAAGCATTGATAACGCGGTAAACTCGCTTAATCAGGGAACCGCTACGCATGATGTAGCTAAAAAAGTTAAATTTATCAACACCTTTACAGGCGAGTGGAATGTTGTTTTAGAAATAGATTTTAAGAACATGCAAACACAAAGCAGATATCCCTCCAATGGTATTTTATACACAAAAGTTCCGATTAGAATTACTAATGCCGCTGAGCTTGCCCGGGCAAAACCAAAATACGGGTTTACTATTTTAGGAGAAGAAAATATTTATCTGCAAGGAGATTATAATACTGATCAATGGGTAACCAGCGCGGTTATTTCCAAAAAACGCATATTTACTTTGTCAGATGATTTTAATGATCCGCAGGTTAAACCAGCTTTAGAACATTATCCGGATTACCCCTATCTTTATGTTAAAGATGATGGATCTGGAAATTATGCTGAGGTGCCGAAAACAACTTCCGGCGGACAGTGGGTAATTATTGATTACTTGGACGATGATGGATTTGTTGATAAACTAGATTATTATGCTGGAATTAATGATACAAACGAAGCTAGTTTGCGGTCAATAATCTTAGCAAAGGAAAATGACTATCGCAGTGTTTTTAATAAGCCTGATCCCAGCGGCAGTGTTGAGGATACCTGGACATGGTCTGGTACTGGAGAAAGCTATACTTCAGGGATGATGCCCAATACGGTAAGTCAGGATCATACTTATAACGCGCTTATGTCAACTAATCGCTGGTTAGACACTTATCAGAGTAATAAAGGCGATATTCTAGAGAACTGGTCTTATCTGGTAGGGGCTAGTACTGTGAATAAACGTCGTAATTTAAACGGAGCATTTTTTGTTCTGGAAAACTCAAATGTCGGTGGATTTACTGCTGCTAATAATGAGTTTGTTGATTATCGAAATGAGTCAGGTTTAGGTTATGATCAGCGTGGCCGTTCTGCTGGCACAGGAGATAATTTTTCATATAACAGAGGTTCTTTTTTGCGGACTTATGACGCGCAAGAAGCCATGTCCTATGATGAGCAGTTTAAAACAGCAACCAGGGCTCCTTCGGATGTGTTTTTTGGCGGAGCTGAATCTTTATGGTCTGAGACAACGGAGGCTTTCTTTTATCAGTTGAATTTCTAGTTTTAAAATAAATCGATATTAAATCATTGGGGGAAATATGGACCATAAAGTAAAAATAACATTAGCCACAACCGGGGTCTTGTTGTTATTGATTATTGCTACCGGACTATACTCGACGTTTAATCCTAAATCAGTCAAAACAGAGCTGCTTAATGAAATAAGCAAGACAGCGCCGGTTTATAAACAAGGATCTAAAGTAGGGTTAGGCTCAAAAGCGAAAACTAATGTTAAAGAAAACTCTTATTATTTTCTTGATAAAAAAGTTGAAAGAGCGCAAGTTGATCCCCATGACAACTTAAACGCTAACAATGATGAACTTGATGATTTTTTTGTATCGGATATTTCTGAGCCGATTGATATGGTGGCAAATTTTGATGATGATTATGTTCAAGCGCCTGAAATTGATATATCGATGAATGAGGCTGAACTTGATCATCCGATGGAAAATTAAGATAAAGAAATTTAGATTTTTAGGGCTAATATGAGTTTTAGCTGATTTAAGAGGAAGAACTGAAGTTGACTTTTTGTTCTTCCTCTTTTATAATGGGGTCAATGCAAGTAGACAGAAATTCAATCTATTCAGTAATTTTTTTCCGATTTGCCATTGTTACAGTGATTTTCATTGTCAATACTACGCTTTTTGGCTTGGGGCGTATCCCGGTTTATTTTATAATTACAGCGGTTTATGGTTTGACTCTAGTTTATTCCTTGCTGAATTTAGCAAATATATTTAATCCTAAATTTTTGTATGTACAGATTTTTCTGGATTTAGTTTTAGAAACATTGCTTGTGCATTATACCGGGGGGATTAATTCAGTACTTAGTATTTTGTTTCCGCTTTCCAGTATAGCCGCGAGTATTATAATTTCACCGGCAGCGGCAATAGTTATTGCTCTTTTAGGCAGTATTATGTATGCTGGAGTAGTGACTATGGAGCAATTGAATGTTTTTGCTTTGCCGTCGATCGGGATAAATGAGCTGGCAATGCCTGACGCGTATGTTTTCTCCTTATTGTATTTTCGGGTCACGGTGTTTATTGTGATTGGTTTTTTGAGTTCATATATTGCCGATCAGCTGAGAAAGCAAAATAAAGTTGTTTTGTCCTTACAGGAAAAATTGCGGCGAGAAGACAGGTTATCGGCGATTGGTAAGCTGGCGGCAAGTACTGCTCACGAGATACGCAATCCCTTGGCATCGATATCCGGCTGTGTGGAAGCATTAAAAGATTCAGTTGCTTTGCAAGATAAAGATAAAAAATTATTCAATCTTATTTTAAAGGAAACCGCGCGTTTAAATGATATTATTAATGGTTTGCTTGAATATGTTAAACCCAGGCAGCTAAAGCTGGAAAAAATATCAATTGATGAGCTGGTTGATGAAGTTGTTTTTTTGCTGAAAAGCAGCAATAAATTTAAAGATGACATAGTAATTAAAAAAGAAAATTCTCTTCCGGAGATAAAAATCAGTTGCGATCCGCAGCAGATCAAACAGGTGTTATTCAATTTACTGATAAACGCGGTGGAGGCAATTGAAAAACAAGGGAAAATTATTATCCGGCAAAAAGCTAGTGAAGATATTGAAGGGATTGAGCTGGAGATATCGGATAATGGGATTGGAATGTCTAAAGAGCAATTAGGCACTCTTTTTGAACCATTCTCAAGTCATAAAGATAAAGGGGTCGGCTTGGGGCTGCCGATAGTAAGTACAATTATAAAAGAACACGGCGGCAGTATTAATATCCAAAGCAAGTTAGGTAAGGGCAGCACATTCCGGATCTTCTTACCAGCTAAAATAAAAATAAAGGAATAGTATGCAGGCTAGAATACTTTTGGTTGATGATGAAAAAGATCTTCTTGAATGGCTGAGTATTGTTTTAGAAAAAGAAGGTTATTTGATTAAATGCGCTACTTCCGGTGAAGAAGCGCTTAAATTGTTTGGCCAAGAACAGTTTGATATGGTTATTACTGATATTCGCATGACGCCGATTAATGGATTAGAGCTGTTAAAAAAGCTCAAAGCAATAAACCCGGAAATTATTGTTCTGATGGTTACGGCATATGCTTCTGTGGATACAGCAGTGAAAGCGCTTAGATACGGAGCCTATGATTATTTGTTTAAACCTTTTAAGCTTGATGATATAAAGCTGATTATAAGGAAGGCTTTTAGTCAAAGAAGAATATTTGCCGCGGATAAAGGTACTGAAAAGAAGTTAAAAGAGCGATATCGCTTTGCTAATATCATTGGGAAAAGCGTTCCCATGCAAAAAATATTCAATATGATTGATAAAATTGCCAAGACAAATACAACGGTTTTAATTAATGGCGAAAGCGGTACTGGAAAAGAACTTATTGCTAAGGCAATTCACTATAATAGTTTAAAATCAAATAAACCGTTTGTCTCGATTGATTGCGGAGCGCTGCCTGAAGAGTTGCTGGAGAGTGAGCTTTTTGGCCATGTTAAAGGTTCGTTTACCGGAGCGATTTCCAGCAAGCAGGGCTTATTTGAGGTTGCCAGCGGGGGAACTTTGTTTTTAGATGAGATTGGAGAGACTTCTCAGGCAATGCAGGCCAAAATGCTGCGGGCTCTTCAGGAGCGGGAAATTCGGCCGGTGGGAGCAACCAAAATCATAAAAGTCGATGTCAGAGTTATTGCCGCGACAAATAGAAATTTAGAAGATGAAGTAAAGCGGGAGAATTTTCGTAAAGATCTTTTTTATCGAATCAGCGTGATTAGTCTTGGCTTGCCGAAATTAGCGCAGCGCCGGGAAGATATCGAATTACTGGTTAATCATTTTCTTAAAAAATATCAATTGCCGGGAAAGCCGGTTAAAACCATCTCTCAAGAGTGTATGGATTTATTCATGCAATACTCCTGGCCAGGCAATGTCCGCGAGCTGGAAAACGCGATTGAAAGCGCGGTCGCGCTTTCTGAGTCTGATGAAATTAAAGTTAATGATCTTCCTGAGCGCATTTATCATCAAGCATCTTCCGAAGAATCAGAAGCTGTGACCAGTGATTCTTTAAAAGGTAAGGTGGAGCAATTTGAAAAAGAGCTTATTATCAAGACTCTACAGGAAGTTGGCGGCAATAAAAACCTGGTGGCTAAAATTCTTAAAATGACGCGGCGTAATCTTGATTATAAGATTAAGCGTTATGAAATATGACACAAGACACCGGGACGCCAGGTCGCAAGGTAAAAGCGTAGGGCTAATGGCTGATGGTCGATGGCTAATAGTAAAAAGTAAAAACTAAAAATTCGTAATTAATAACTATAAAGGGCTAGAATAATTATTTTGGCGGGTTTAGAGCCTGATTTTGATAGGACTGGCAAAATCAGAGATCTATCCTCGGAGCTTTACAGGATGTAAAGCGAGAATGAGCAGAAATAATTGATTCTAGACCGCCATGGATAAGCAAGACACAAGGTTTTTTAAAAACCTCAAAACCCTATCCTCTAAACGCTAATCGCTAATCGCTAACCGCTATTCGCTGCTTTTTTGGGAAAAAGTTTTCATTGTTATAGAAAAATTTTTCCATATTTTTTTAACCTCAAAAACTATACACAAATCAACACGTGAAACTAATTACCGCAAATTACTTAATTTCAATACGTTAACGCTAAAATATTTTAAATAATAAAATAAATTAATCTTGGCACGCCTAGTGCTCTAATAACATTGGTCTTAACTATTTGATAATTTGTAATTGGTAAACAATGAAAGGGGTGTTAGTATGAATCGTAAGGGCTTTACATTGGTAGAAATCATGATCGTTGTAGCTATTATTGCTTTGTTGGCAGCAATTGCTATCCCTAACCTTATGCGTGCAAGACTTAACGCAAATGAATCAGCAGCTCAGTCTACATTAAAAACTGTAGCAACAGCGGTTGAAAGTTTTAGGGCAGCGCAAACTAATCCAACTTATCCGCCTTCTTCAACTGTAGCTGGAGTTGTGGGATTAACTGATGGAACCGCGGCTTCTCCTTCTTATTGTGATGCTGGAATTTTTGCTGCAGCCGGAAGACAAGGTTATATTTTTACTTATACACAATTGGGAACAGTTCTTGGACAGCAGTATGTTGCTTCTTGTCAGCCTGTAACTTTTGGAGTAACTGGAATAAGAACATTTTCAATTAATGAAACTGGAGTGCTTAGAGCTTCAGCAGCTAATGCAGCCGCTATAACAGCTAGTCCAATCACTACACTTGCATATGCAGCTTTGACACCTGTTCAATAATTGATTAAACTGAAAACTAAAAGAGGGATTGTATAGAAATATATGATCCCTCTTTTTTATTTCAGGTTATTGTTGAGCTGAAATATGTTTTTTGTTATAATAAATCATGGGATTTAGTTTGGGGTAATTAAGTTTTAATTAGCGAAAGGTAATAATATGGATTTAAGTAAGATTTTTTTAAATTATAGACAAAAACTGAACAAAGGATTTAGTTTGGTGGAGATTATGGTTGTGATCGCGATCATTGCTTTAATGGCTGCGATTTCTATTCCAAATATGCTTAGGACAAAACTAAGTGCCAATGAAAAAGCAGCGCAAACTATTTTAAAAGAAGTTTCTAAAGCATGTGAAAGTTATCGGGTTACTCAGCCAGTTGTTTCTTATCCAGCGACTGTGGCTGATTTAACAACAGCTGATCCATCATATTGCGATGCTTCTATTTTTCTGGCAAATGGATTTCGGGGATATGTTTTTAGTTTCACTGCTGGTCCCGCGGCTGCAGTTGAGGGAATTATTCAGACATTTGATTGCGGAGCGCGGCCAGCTACTGCTAATGTTACTGGTGTTCGCTGGTTTGTAATTGATGAAACCGGGGTATTAAGAGAAGACCTTAATGCTGACGGTATGGCAGATGCTTCAGATCCCGCGATTGAAGAATAGGGCGGATTGTGCTAAATGTATATAATAAAATCGTAAAAGAAAGAATTATGGGATGTGTCTAAGACTAAATTATGGTTTTACGCTTGTGGAAATACTAATTGTTGTAGCCATAATTGCCATGCTTGCGGCTTTAGCAAGTCCAAATCTTTTATACGCGCGTTTAAATGCCAATGAAGCAAATGCTCAGGGAAGTTTAAAAGTTATAGGAAGCGCTTGTGAGAGTTTTCGGCTTGTTCAGGTTATTCCGCAATTCCCGGCTGATTTAGCCGCTTTAACGGATGATGATCCGCCTTATCTAGCGAGTATTATAGATACCGCGACAATCGGGGCTCCTAAAAACGGTTATAATTATACTTATACCAGAATTGGTTTTCAGCAATTTGTTTGCTGCGCGACTCCTGCTATTTATAAGGCAACTGGGAGCAGGACTTTTGCTTTAAATGAATCCGGAGTGATTAGAGCAATTGATAATAATGGAGTTATTATTAATACTGAAGCTGGATATCTTGCAATGACTCCGACAAATTGATAAGTAGCTAATTAAGTATAGAATTATTTTTTTACGTAAGTCATTTAAAATAATGATTTTCATTGACAAAAATAAAAAAAAATGGTAAATTAAAAAAGTAATATATTGATGAAATATGTTTACTCATAAAAATGGAGTTTGAGAAATGACAGGGAAATGTCTTTCTATAAGAAGAAGCAAAATACCCGCTGATTCTTTATCTATCTGCAATGATGGTTTTTTTAAATTTTTTTCAAATTCTCTATCTTTATTCTCCAACAAAGCTTATAATTTTCAGGTGCATGCAAAAAAAGATGCCAGCATTATGGTTTGCTGGGTGTGTCGCGGTAGTCTAAAAAAAGGATCTAGGCGGCAATGGATAGATTGATAACCTTATTACCCTTTATCAGTGTTTTATTCTTAGTTGTTTTTTGGATTTTTAGTCCGAATATGGGCTCGGCGCTATTAACGATTACGATTCCTTTTGTAATTTTTGCTTTTTACACTAATCTTAAGCGAAAACAGTTAATGCTGGAGCTGAAGGAAACAGTTAGATCCTTTCAAGCCGAAAAAGAAGAAATTATAAAAGAAATTCAAAAAAAAGAAAAAAAACAAAGAGAGCAATCAGAAGAATTAAGAGAATTTGGTAAAAGCCTTTCTACGGCAATTAATAAAGACCAGCTTTTACGGTTGATTGTAAAAAATTTCAGCAAAGTAACTGAAACTGTTGAAGGGGAAAGTCAGTGTTTTCTTTTAACCCGGCAACAAGGCACAGAAGAGTTTATTTACGAAGCCGGGCATAATTTTGACAGTAATACCTTGAAATCAACCCGGTTTAGTGAAAATGATGAAATTATTCAGTCAGTGGTAAAAACTAAAAAAATTCACACTTTTATTAGTGATATTTTTGGGGGCGATTCAAATATAAGGTACTTTCTTAAGGAAGAGAGAACTACTTATCTTTCTCAATTGGGGTCTTTAGCGCTTATCCCGCTTATAATGGAAGAGGAAGTTTGGGGAATTATAGTAGTTTTTTGTCGAGAAGGTTCTGCTGCGCATATAAAAAATGATGAGTCGTTTTTTAGGCTTTTAGTCACACAAGCTTCTATTGCTTTAGGCAGTGCTATTCATCGTGATCTGGCTTCGGTAG
The DNA here is from genome assembly GCA_043805415.1 of Candidatus Omnitrophota bacterium. Classification (GTDB taxonomy): domain Bacteria; phylum Omnitrophota; class Gorgyraeia; order B26-G9; family B26-G9; genus JAHITE01. The sequence goes on from JAZDHZ010000009.1 coordinate 65,951, forward strand.
ATAAATTAACTCAATTATATAATCGGACTTTTTTGCAAAAACGGATGAAAGAGGAAATTGAGTTTTGCAATCGACAACTTCTGCCTTTGAGTCTTATGATGCTTGATATTGACCATTTTAAAGTGATTAATGATACCTATGGCCATCAAGAAGGCGATATGGTTTTGAAAAAAATAGCGCAAATTATCAGTAAAAGTGTTAGATTAACTGATATCTGCGCGCGTTATGGCGGTGAAGAGTTTGTTATTGTCTTGCCTGGAATTGAAGAAATCGCGAATGATAAGTTTTCCATTGCCGAAAAATTACGTCAAGGGGTGGAAAATTCTGATTTTGTTGTTCTCGGGGATAAACATATAAAAGTTACGATTAGTGTGGGAGTTACAGTTCGCAGATATCCTAGTGATAAAGATTTAGGAATGAATGAACTTATCCAAAGAGCTGATCAACTGCTTTATAAAGCGAAAAAAGAAGGCAGAAATAGAGTTTGTTATGCTTAGTTTAAAGTAAAACCATTTTGCTAAAAATAGGAGCACAATGTTTCAAAAAAGTATTGATTCAATAGGACTGGAAATTGGCGATGGTTTAGTTAAGGCAATGCATATGCGTTCCTCGGCTAAAGAAAACAAACTTCTGGGATATGAAGTTGTTGCCGTGAATTTTAGAGAAGGCCGCCAAGGTATTGTAAACGCGATGAATGATGTCTTGAGCCGTCTTTCGCTGAACAAGAAAAAACATAAAGTTAATATCTCGGTTTCTGGTGAATCAGTCATGGTCAGGGATATTCATTGGCCGCAAATGGCTGATGAAGAGATCCGTAAAGCTTTAAAGTTTGAAGTAGAAAGACAGGTACATTATAAAACAGATGAAATTGTATTTGATTATTATTCTGTTTTAGACAAAACTATCGCGGAGACAAAAACAAGAGTAATTCTTGTCGCGGCTAAAAAAGATCTTATTGAAAACTATGTTAGTCTTATTGATTCAACTGGGTATCAATGCGGGTTTATCGAAGTAGATACATTTAGCTTGCTAAATTGTTTTTACGTGAATGGGCCTAAAGTTCCCGCGGAAAAAACAATAGCAATAATTAATATCGGAATGGAAGTTACGAATATTGATATAATCCGCGGTAAGATTGTGGGCTTAACAAAAGATGCTTTTGTTGCTTGGAGTAATCTTATTGACGCGTTGCCCGCGGAGGTTGAGTTAGATTTTTCCGATGTAACTTCGCTTAAAGGTGTGATGGGCACAGATGATGTTTATGAGTTAAGCCTGTTTATTATGAATGCTCTTTCAAATCAGATAAGGCGGACGATTGAGTTCTATGAAAGCCAAGGCCGTGATACTGTTGAAGAAATCTACTTAAGCGGAAAAGTATCGATGTATAAGAATTTAGATAAATATTTAAAAAACATTTTGGGATTACAGGTTAGTATCTGGGATCCGCTGGCTAATGTCCAATATGATCCCAAACAGTTCGCGGATAAGAAACTTAAAGACCAGGGTTTAATGCTTGCCGTTTGTACTGGGCTTGCCTGTCATCGATCGTTTAATATTAATCTGGCGTCTAGTAAAAAAGAAATTAAAAAGAACAAGGTGATGAAATTTGTTAACCAAAATAAAATCTTGTTTTATATCGCGGCAATTGTTATTTTAACCTTGATAGGAGTTTGGGTTATTTTAGTCAGTCAAGTAAAAATGAAAGAAGCAAATAAGCATAGGCTGATTGAACAGAACCAAAAGCTGGAAGGGATTTTGCGGGACATTGATTATTTGAAGCAAGGCAGAGTCACTTTGCAACAGCATATGTTGATCGCCAAGACTTTGCTTTCCCGGAGAATTATCTGGGGTAAGAAGTTTTATCAAATAAGTGAAAATTTGCCGGAAGAAATGTGGCTGACAGAATTATATATAAAGGAAGAATTAGCGACTAAGATAAAATCCCAGTTTGATTCAATAACTGATATTGGAAGTTTTAATGCCATGGGTAGTCAGGAAAAAGAGAATATCCAGATATTGATTATAAAAGGAACCGCGTTTTCCAAAGCAAATGATAAAATGCTTAAAATGATAAATGATTTTATTAATGCCCTGAAGTATAATCAGGATTTCGCGAAGGACTTTTTATCCATAGAATTAAAACGCTCACAACGTGTTGATATCGGTGATCGAGCGATTATGAAATTTAGCATGGAATGTGTTTTAAAATAAGGGAAAATAATGAAAAAACAACTCGCTAAAAAAGATCAAATACTAATATCTGGAATTATTGGAATTTTCATAGTGGTTGTTCTGGTATTTGTCACAGTATTTCAGCCTTTAATCGCGAAGATATTAGATTATAATAAGCAGGAAAAGCTGATTAATGAACAGCTTGCAAAAGTTGAAAGTATGTCTGCGGATAAAGAAAAACTATCGGTCGAGATAGAAAATATCGGCAAAAAAATTGAATATTTTGAAAAAAAATTGCCGCAACAGACCGATATTCCGGAAATACTTGAGGAGTTGATTAAAATCGGCGAAAAAAGCAATGTTACCTTTGTAATGATTGAGCCCCAGAATACCAAGCAAATAGCCGTGGGCGATTCTCAAGATAAAACTTATCTGGAAATTCCAATTGAAGTTAAGCTAAAAGCAGGGTTTCATCAGTTCGCGGAATTTGTTAATGGAGTAGAAAATTTTCAAAGATTCATGAAAGTAGATAATATAAAAATTACTTCAAAAGATGACAGTTCTGAGAAATTGCATGAGGCAAGTTTAACGGTCAGTGCTTTTGCGATAGAAAGAAATAAGGCTGATGAAAAAACTAATTAGATATAATTCAACATTTTTATTTTGGGCAATAATTATTTTAATAAATTCAATGCCGTGGAGCATTAATTATTTTGTTTTAACCGCACGTTGCGAGCAGTTAAATAAAGGGGAAGAAGAAACCGAAGTATTTGTTTACACCCGCGATGAACGACGGGATCCATTTGTTTCATTGATTGATAAAAGTGGAGATTATAGGGATAATGTGCCTAGTACAAAAGAAGAAATGATGGACTTGATTAAACTTATCAAGATTGGCGGAATTCTCTGGGATGAAGAAATGCCTTTGGCAATGATAAATAATGAGATTCACAAAATTGGCGATATTATCAATAATCTAACAATTAAGCAAATTACCCCTGAATCAGTTACTTTTAGTTATTCTGATTTAACTCATACTATCACTATTATTGAAAAGAAAAATTTTTGAATGCCAAGGAGGAATTAATGGAATCTGAAAAACTAATCTCAAGGAAGAGAATTGCTAGAATATTATTTTTATCTGCCGCGATTTGGATTTTGGCAAGTATTGATTTGGGGCAATTATCTTATGCTGAGCAAAGCGCTCAGCCTGAGTCGCGCAACCAAGGGACTATAGAAGAAGCGGAAAATGATGGAAAGTTAATTTCTATAACCCTTAAAGAAACTGATATTAGAGAGGTTTTAAACATTCTCGCGTTTAAGGGCGGCGTTAATATCGTTGCCGGAGATGATGTTGATTCAAAAATTTCCGTGCAGCTGAAAGATGTTCCTTGGGAACAGGCGCTTGATGTGATCCTTAAAACTTATAATTATACTTATAAACGTGAAGGAAATCTTATTCGGGTTATGAGTTTGGCTCGAGCGCTTGAAGAAGAAGGCAAGACCCCGCTTAAAACTAAAATAATACCGCTTAATTTTGCTGATGTTAGCGGGTTAAAAGACTCTCTGAATAAGATGCTGAGCAAAAGAGGAACAATGGAAATTGATAAGCGGACTAATTCCTTGATTATTACAGATATTCCTGAAATGGTTGATGCCATCGAAGAATCATCTATTCAGCTTGACACGCTGACTCCGCAGGTATTGATTGAGGCAATGATGGTTGATATTAAAATAACCGATGCTAATCAATGGGGATCATTGATGAATATAATTGATTTGAAATCTCCGAACAATACTAATAATTTAAGTAATGATTTAACCACAGCGTTTACAAATCTTTTCAACTTTAGCACTGTAACGGAAAACTTTGACATAACTGGTACGATAAATATGCTTGTTGAAGAAGGGATGGCTTCAATTCTTGCTAATCCCAAGGTGCTTACTCTTGATAATCAAGCAGCCATGATAGAAATAACAACAGAAATTCCTTATTCTGAATCTGTTGATTCCGGCGGCGCGGTTACTACCACTATTAAGTTTAAAGACGCGGGAATTAAATTATCGGTTACGCCGCATGTTACCAGCGGTAGATTTATTTCGATGAATGTAATGCCTGAGCAAAGTTTTCAATCTGGTTTTGCTGAAGGAACAACGCAGCCGATTATTGATAAACGCAAAGCGGAAACAAATCTCCTGGTTAAAGATGGACAAACAATTGTTATCGGCGGATTAAGGCAGACAACTGATAATTTAACTCAGCAAAAGTTTCCTTTTTTAGGTGATATCCCGTTCATGGGGCTATTTTTTAGAAACAAAATCAGGACTAAAGTCGAGACGGAACTAGTTATTTTTGTAACTCCGCATATCATTGAAACATCACTTTTAACTGATAGAGAAATTGGATTGTTTGAAAAGCTGGATAATACAGCACGTTTAGTGGTTGATGAGCGTTCTGAAATGCAAAGATTTAAAGAGTTTATGAAACTTTCTAAAAAAGCTGAGAAAATTGCTGATCAAGAAACCAAGCGGATGAGAGTTGAAAAAAATTCAAAAGCTGAATCAATGATTTCTAGTTCTCAATATGACGCGCAATCAGCGGAGCCATTAATAACTCAGAAAAAAGAGCAGGAAGATACTTATCATCAAAAAGAGCAGGAAGATGCTTATCATCCGAATGATTCCTTGGACTATGAAGCCAATAAATTCAGAGAATCAATTAATCTGTTAAAAAATGAATATTAGTAAAACTAAACGTATATAATTCTGGAAACCTATCCAATTATGTCAGGGGGCTTGACAATCAGATATTTAAGAGTATAATAAAATAACTGCAATCAAGAGTTTTAGACAATAAGTGGGAATTGTTTCCCGCTTTTTTTGTGGAGTAAAACATATGGAATTGGCTGAGAAACTAAAAAAGGTCGTAGAAGATATACTTAAAGATCAGCCAGGTGTTGAACTGGTGGATCTGACTAGCAGAGCTCAGGGCGGTAATCAGCTGATAACAGTGCTGGTGGATACGGAAAAAGGCATACTTTTAGACCAGTGCGTGAAAATTAATAAACTTATTGGGCAGCGGCTTGAAGAAAATGAGGTTTTTAAAACAAAATATAAAATTGAGGTTTGTTCTCCGGGGATGGATCGGGTGCTTAAGACAACTTCTGATTTTAAAAGGGTTTGCGGTAAAACTATAAGGCTGACAACCTTAGAGCCGATATTAAATGACCGTGTTGTAGTTGGGGTTCTTAATCAAGTTATTGATAATAAGATTGTAGTGGGAATCAGCCAAGATAATCAAGTAGAAATAAATCTAGATAATATTAAACAAGCGAGATTGGAAATTAGGTGGTAGCTATGAGTAATGAGCTTTTATCAGTATTGGACTATATCGAAAGGGAAAAAGGTATTGACCGGGAAATTATTGTCAGTGCTATAGAATCGGCTTTGCTTTCTGCCGCGAAAAAACGCTATGGCGAAGACGCGGATTTAAAGGTTTCCATTGATTCAAAAACAGGCGATATTTCGGTTATGCATGATGGAGCGGATGTTAAATCCGGAGAATTTGGAAGAATTGCCGCTCAAACCGCTAGACAGATAATCACGCAAAAGATTCGCGAAGCAGAGCGGGAAGTAATTTTTCAAGACTATCAGACAAAAGTTGGTGATATTACAAATGGGATTGTCCATAGATTTGAAAAAGGTAATATTATTGTAGACCTGGGTAAATCAGAAGGGGTCTTATCGTTCAAAGAGATTTTGCCTAAAGAAGAATTTAAGCAAGGCAATAGAGTCCGCGCGCTGATTGTTGATGTTAAAAAAACCAACAAAGGTCCGCAGATTGTCCTGTCCAGAACTAATGCTGGCTTTGTGAGCCGATTATTTGAATTAGAGGTGCCGGAGATATATGAGGGAATTGTTGAGATCAAAGCAATTGCCCGCCTGGCTGGAGAACGAACTAAAGTGGCAGTTTCCTCAAAAGATGAAAAAATTGATTGTGTGGGAGCTTGTGTGGGAGTCAGAGGCTCACGGATTAAAAATATAGTCCGGGAACTTCAGGGCGAAAAAGTAGATATTGTCCGCTGGAGCGAAGACATAAAAGAATATGTTAAAGCAGCGATTAGTCCGGCCAAGGTGGCTAATATTGAGCTCTATCCTGATGAGAGAAAAATGGATATTGAAGTTGATGATGACCAGCTTTCGCTGGCGATTGGAAAACGCGGCCAAAATGTAAGGCTGGCTTCTAAAATAGTTAATTGGTCAATTAATATAAAAAATCAATCGCAAGTAGTAATAAATCAGGAAGAAGAAAAAACAGAAAAGCATGAATCAGTTTTAGATAAGATTTCCGGAATTGGCAAAAAAACTCTTGATGCGCTTGTGGAAGCTGGTTTTGATGATATTAATGTCTTAAATAAGTCAACCGCGGAAGATCTTACTAAAGTAAAAGGCGTGGGGAAAAAACGCGCTGAACAAATCATTGAAGAATTAAAAGATCTTACTTAATAAAATTCATCAACTTTAGAAAAGGATGTTATGGGCGTAAGAGTATACGAATTAGCAAAAGAATTTGGAATTAGCAGTAAGGATATGGTTCTGAAGCTTAAACAACTGCATGTCAGTGTTAAAGGGCATATGAGCGCTATTGATGAAGATACTGCGGAGTTGGTTCGTCATGAATTTGCCCAAAACCATACTAAAAAAATAAAAGCCCCAAAAGATGAAATAAAAAAAGCTGTTAAAAAAGAAATTGGAAAAGAAGTTAAAAAAGAAGCGGAAAGGGAAGTTAAAAAAGAAGAAAAACCAGTGATAAAAACAGTTACTGGGAAAATCCCGCTGAGTGTTAAAGAACTTTCCGCCAAAATACAAATTAATCCAGCGGAGATAATTAAAAAGCTGATGAATTTAAAAATCATGGCAACAGTTAATCAAAGTTTGGATAAAGATGTCTTAGAGCTGATTTGTTTGGAATTTGGTTTTAATTTTGAAAAAGAGCTTAACGCGGAAGAAAAACTTTTGGTAAAACACACTCAAACTGATGATAAAGCTACGCATTCAAGACCGGCAGTTGTAACTTTAATGGGTCATGTTGACCATGGCAAAACATCATTACTTGATGTGATAAGAAAGTCTAATCTTACGAATAAAGAATCAGGTGGAATTACTCAGCATATCGGGGCTTATGAAGTTAGTCTTGAAAAAGGGAACATAACTTTTCTTGATACTCCCGGCCATCAGGCTTTTACTGCCATGCGTGCTCGGGGGGCAAATATCACTGATATTGTAATTATCGTGGTGGCTGCTGACGATGGAATAATGCCGCAGACTATTGAAGCGATTAATCATGCTAAAGCCGCAAACGTACCGATAGTTGTGGCGATTAATAAAATGGATGTGCGGGGAGCTGATATTGATAATGTAAAACGTCAATTAGCCGAGATTGGTTTAACGCCGGAAGATTGGGGCGGAAAGACTATGGCTATACCTGTTTCAGCAAAGGAAGGTACTGGAGTTGATTATTTGCTTGAAATGATAATTCTTGAGGCTGAGATGCTGGAATTAAAAGCCAATAAAGAAGGCTTAGCGCGGGGCGCGATTATCGAAAGTAAGCTTTCAAAAGGCAGCGGTCCGACAGCGACTATTCTTGTGCAAAATGGAACATTAAGAATTGGCGATATCTTTGTTTGCGGTAATACTTTCGGCAAAGTGCGTTCTATGCTCAATGATCGTGGACAGCGGATTGAGCAAGCCGGACCTTCTGTGCCAGTGGAAATATCGGGTTTATCGCAGGTTCCTCAGGTAGGCGATGAGTTTTTTGCTGTTGAGGATGAAAAAAAAGCCAAAGAAATATGTATGAACAAGCATGAAGCTTCCAGACGGGAAAGACTTATCCCGGCGCAAAGAGCGACATTGGAGCAGATTTTTGAGCAAGCGCAAACTGGTAAAATAAAAGAGCTGTTTTTAATAATAAAAGCTGATGTGCAGGGCTCATTAGAAGCATTGAGTACTTCTTTACAGGAATTATCCACTGATGATATCCGGGTTAGGATTATTCATTCTCAGGTCGGAAATATAAATGAGTCGGATGTTATGCTGGCAATAGCGAGTAAAGCGATTATTCTTGGTTTTCATGTGGGTGTTGAGCTAAAGGCTAATGAAACTGCTGAAAAAAAAGGTGTGGATATCAGGTTGTATAGAATTATTTATGAAGCAATCAATGAAGTGCGTCTGAGCATGGAAGGTTTGCTTGCCCCAACAATAAAAGAAACTTTTCTTGGCAGGGCAAAAGTATTGCAGATTTTTAAGGTTTCAAAGGTGGGCAAGATTGCTGGTTCGATTGTGGTTAAAGGTAAGTTTATTCGCACCGCTGATCTAGTAAGGCTTTTTCGCGGCGAGCAATGTATTTTTGAAGGCAAATTAGATTCATTAAAACGATACAAAGATGATGTTAAAGAAGTTGGAGAAGGTCTTGAATGCGGAATAGCGATTGATAAATTCAGCTCAATTGAGCCGGATGATATCATTGAATGCTTCCGGATTGAAAAGATCGCTCGCAAATTGTAATTTAGCCAATGAAAAAAAAGATTCTAAGCGGAATGCGTCCCACCGGAAGACTCCATTTAGGGCACTTAGTTGGTGCGCTTAAAAACTGGAGTCAATTACAGGATGAGTATGACTGCTTGTTCATGGTTGCTGATTGGCATGCCTTGATGAGTGAATACAAAAATCCTGAAAATCTAAAAGATTATTCTTTGGATAATGTTATTGATTGGATCAGCTGCGGAATTGATCCTGAGAAATCAACTCTATTTATCCAATCCCATGTTCCAGAGCATCTAGAACTTTATATGAGTCTTTCTTGCATAACTCCGCTGGGTTTGCTGGAAAGATGTCCGACTTATAAAGAGCAGCTGCGCGAGCTCAAGACCCGAGAAGTTAATAACTATGCTTTTTTAGGCTATCCAGTATTGCAAGCAGCGGACATTTTGCTTTATAAAGCAGAGGTAGTTCCAGTGGGAGAAGACCAATTGCCGCATCTGGAACTTACTCGTGAAATTTCTAATCGGTTTAATCTGATTTTTAAAAATCAGATTTTTCCTGAACCGCAAGCAATGTTAACTAAGTTTCCTCGGCTTTTAGGACTTGATGGCCGAAAAATGTCTAAAAGTTATGATAATTATATCGGCTTGAGTGATGAGCCTGAGATGATATATACAAAAGTCAGAACCATGATCACTGATCCAAAAAGAATTAGAAAAACTGATCCCGGGCATCCGGAAGTATGTAATGTATATAGCTATTATAAGGTTTTTACTGATCAGCAATTGTGTTCCGGAGTAGCAGAACAGTGTAAAAATGCCCGGATCGGCTGTACTGATTGTAAAAAAAGACTTGGTGATGTATTGGTTAAATTTCTCCAGCCAATCCAGGCAAAACGAAAAGAATTGATAAATGATAAAAAAACAATATTAAAAATTCTGGAAACAGGCCGGGAAAAGGCCGCAACTATTGCTCGAGCTACAATGAAAGAAGTTCGTCAGGCGGTGGGCTTGTGAGTTATAAAATTAAGTTGGAAATTTTTGAAGGACCTTTAGATCTATTGCTTTATCTGATCAAAAGAAATCATCTGGATATTACCGATATCCCGGTGGCTAAGGTTACCGAGCAATATATGCAGTATTTGGAGCTGATGCGTCTGCTTGATCTGGGAATTGCCGGTGAGTTTTTAGTTATGGCCGCTACATTGATGCATATAAAATCCAAGATGCTTTTACCTCCGGATCAAACCGAAGAAGAGGTTTTAGAAGAAGATCCGCGCGCGGAGTTAATTAAAAAGCTTTTGGAATATAAAAAATTTAAAGAAGCCGCTAGCTTTTTAGAAGATAAAGAGTCTATCCAAAGAAAAGTTTTTAAACGGGTAAACCCAGCGGCTAATATAGAAGGCGAAGAAGAAGTATTTTTCGAAACAAGATTATTTGATTTAATCGGGGCTTTTTCTAAAGCGCTAAAAGATATTCCGAAAGATCTTTTTCGGGAAATTATAAAAGATGAGTTTACCGTAGAGGGGAAAATACATGATTTATTGCATACGCTTGTGGCAAAAAGGAAAATCCTGTTAAATGATCTTTTTCAAGCCTCGAAAAATAAATATGAAATTATTGCTACTTTTCTTGCTGTCTTAGAGCTTATTCGTCAGAAAGAAATTGTTGGGGCGCAAAAAGGAATGTTTGGCGATATTTTTATTTTTCTAAATGAAGAAAGAATTTTACCGGCAATGCATGTACGTACAATATAGGAGTGATGATTATGATTGAAGTTGATTTAAATAAAATAATTGAGGCGCTTTTATTTGTTAGCGAAAATCCTCTTACTATAAAACAAATTTCGGAAGTTTGTCCAAATCCTAGCCCCGCGGAAATAAAGAAGGTGCTTAAAGATTTACAAGAGCACTATAGTGCCCCGGAAAGAGGAATGCAGATTATTGAAGTTGCCGGCGGGTATCAGTTTTGCTCACATCCTGATTGTGAGCCTTATCTGAGCAAGCTTTATAAAACAAGGCGCGTGTTTCGGCTGTCTGCTCCGGCTTTGGAAAGTCTTGCCATAATTGCCTATAAACAGCCGGTGACAAGAGCCGAAATGGAATTTATCCGCGGAGTAAACGTTGATGGAGTTATAAAAAATCTTGAAGAGCGGGAATTGATAAAAACAAAAGGGCGTAAGGAAGTTGCCGGTCGTCCGATGCTTTATGGCACAACTGAAAAATTTTTACATTATTTTGGTTTAAAATCATTGCAGGATTTACCCAGTCTCGAGGAATTTGCCGCTACTGCTCTGGAAAAAGAAGCGCAAATAAAGCAAGAACAAGACGAAGCGAATGAGCAAAATGTGCCAGAGTCCGGGACTGAACCGCAAACGCGGGAAATGACTGACTCTGACGCGAATAATGATCCGGCAGTTGAGGATTTAGATGTAAATGAGGATGCTCAGCGGGATAATGAACTTGAGATGGGAATGGAATTAGCTGAAAATAGCGAAAATATTCAGGAAGCTGCGGATGAACCAGTATCTTCAGACCAAGTGCAAACTCAAAGAGGAGATGCATGCCATGAGCAAGATGAGCATACAGAAACTGCGAAAAGCAATTGACAATTTAGATGAAAAACTTATAGAGCTGCTTAATCAGCGGACAAATTTTGCTATAGAAATCGGACAGCTTAAGAAAAAAACCGGTGATTCGGTTTTTATGCCCGCGCGTGAGCAAAAAGTATATGACAATGTGCGGAAATTTAATAAAGGTCCGCTTAATAGCAAGATGCTTATGGCCATATACAGAGAGATTATGTCATCTACCATAATGCTGCAGAATCCAATGAAAGTCGCTTATCTTGGTCCGCGGGCCACTTTTACCAACCTTGCGGCGATTAAAAAATTTGGTTCACAAGTAGAATATATTGCCAGTCAAACGATTACGGATGTATTCTCGGAAGTAGAACGGGGACATTGTGATTTTGGCGTGGTGCCTGTGGAAAATTCGATTGAAGGCGCGGTTAATCATACTTTGGATATGCTGGTTGACTCTGATTTAAATATTTGCTCAGAAATCCGTTTGGATATTGCCCATAATCTTATGGCTAAATGTGCTTTGAAAAATGTAAAACGGGTATATAGCAAAGATCAGGTTTTTGGACAATGCCGGATATGGCTGGAAACTCATTTGCCTAATTGTGAGTTAATTGAGGTCACGAGTACAACAAAGGCAGCAGAAATCGCCGCAAAAGAAACTAATGCGGCGGCGATTGCCAGTTCTTTGGCAGCTCAGGTATATAAGCTTAATATCCTGGCTGAATCAATAGAAGATTGTCCGCATAATGTGACCAGATTTTTGGTAATTGGAAAAAAACAGGCAAAGTCTACAAAGCGAGATAAAACTTCGATAGTGTTTTCAGTAAAAGACAGAGTCGGAGCTTTGCATGATATGCTCAATGTGTTTAGTGCTTCTAAAATAAATCTAACTAAGATTGAATCAAGACCTTCAAAAAGAAAAGCCTGGGATTATTATTTTTTTGTTGATATGCAAGGGCATATGAGTGACCCCAAACTTAAAAAAGCGTTTACGCTGCTTGAGAAGAAATGTCATTTTCTGAAAGTTCTGGGTTCTTATCCAATGTGTATTTAAAATTAAACCATGTAGTTACAGGCATAGGCGATTAATAGATACTGGTTAGGGAGCTGTAAAAATGAGTTTGAAAAAAATAGTAAGAAAGGTTGTTTCCGAGATTAAGCCATATGTGCCGGGAAAACCAATAGAAGCAGTAAAAAGAGAGTATAAACTAAAAAAAGTCTATAAAATGGCTTCTAATGAAAATCCTTTAGGGCCATCTTCGCGCGCGGTTTTTGCAATCAAAAAATCATTATCCGGGATTAATTTATATCCTGACGGAGCCTGCTTTTATCTTAAAAAAGCTTTAAGCGCGAAATATAAACTTAAGGTGGAAAATATTGTTGCTGGTAATGGCTCGGATGAGCTTATTGTCCTGGCATTGCAGGCATTTGTTAATAAAGGCGATGAGGTTATTATTGCCAACCCCACATTTTTAGTCTATAAGCTGGCGGCAACTTTAAGTGAGGCAAAAGTAATCTCAGTTGAGCTTAAAAATTTTCAGTATGATCTAGCGGCAATGAAAGCTAAAATTACAGCACAGACAAAAATGATTTTCATCGCCAATCCCGATAACCCGACCGGCAGTTATGTAAATAAAAAGCAGGTCGCGGAATTTTTAAAAGGTTTACCTAAACATATAATTGTGTTTTTTGATGAAGCTTATTTCGAGTATGCGCAGGCAATAAAAGATTATCCTGATACACTTAAATATATCGGCAAAGGCAATATTATTGTTAGCCGGACTTTTTCCAAAATATACGGCTTGGCAGGATTGCGTATCGGCTGGGCAGCGGCAAGCAAAGAGATTATTGGTTATTTGAATCAGGTCCGGGAGCCGTTTAATGTTAATAGTCTTGCGCAAGTGGGCGCGATAGCTGCTTTAAATGATAAAACGCATATTGCTAAATCAAGAAACATCGTCACTGAAGGACGAAGATTTTTTGCTCAGCAGTTTAAAGCAATGAATTTGTTTTTTGTTCCCAGCGCGGCTAATTTTATTTTAGTTAAGGTGGGATCTGATTCAAAGATGGTTTATGAAAAATTATTAAGCAAAGGGATAATTATCCGGGAAATGTCCGGCTGGGGCTTGAAAGATTTTATTCGGATTACAATCGGCAATCCAAAAGAAAACAACTTATTTATAACCGCACTTAAAAAAATATTAAATAAATAAAGGAGCAACACCCATGATTATAGTGCTTAAACCGCATATTTCACAGGAAGATAAAGACAGAATTCTGGATAAAATCCATTCTCTGGGCTTAAAGACCATGGTCTCCGAAGGAGTTGAGCGCTCGATAATCGGGGTTATTGGAGAAGAAGATGTTGTCCGGATGCAGCCTTTGGAAGCTTATCATGGGGTGGAAAGTGTTATTCCCGTGCTTGCTCCCTTTAAGCTTGTTTCGCGGGAGTTTAAGCCGGAAAACAGCATTATTAAAATAAAAGACCGGGAAATCGGCAGCAATAAAATAACAATAATGGCTGGGCCCTGCGCCATAGAAAACCTTGAATCGCTCAGAGAAATCGCCAAAGTTGTCAAACAAAAAGGCGCGACAATATTAAGAGGCGGCGCTTTTAAGCCAAGAACTTCACCGTATTCTTTTCAGGGTTTGGGAGAAGAAGGCCTGAAGATAATGAAACAGGTTTGTGATGAATTCGGGCTTTTAAGTGTTACGGAGATCATGGATCCGCGGGATATCGGCCTGATGCATAAATATGTGGATATTATTCAAATCGGCGCGCGGAATATGCAGAATTTTAATCTGCTTAAAGAAGTCGGTAAATCAAGAATTCCGGTTTTGCTGAAACGGGGGATGATGTCTACAATTGAAGAGTTTTTAATGAGCGCGGAATATATTTTAAGTGAAGGTAATTTTAATGTTATTCTTTGTGAAAGAGGAATTCGGACTTTTGAAACCTATACCCGAAATACTTTAGATATCAATGCTGTGCCGGTGATTAAAAAACTTTCGCATTTACCGATCATTGTTGATCCCAGTCATGCCACTGGCAAATGGGAATTAGTTATTCCTGCCAGTAAAGCCGCAATTGCCGCAGGCGCTGACGGCTTAATTGTTGAAGTGCATACAAACCCGGAAATCGCTGCTTCTGATGGGTCGCAAACTCTGAATCCGGAAAATTTTGAAATTTTGGTTACTCAGGTTAAAGCAATAGCAAATGCGGTTGGCAGAACAGTATAAAAAAAGATAAACCTATGAAAATAAAATTTAAAAATGCGGTTATTGTCGGTCCGGGCTTGATTGGCGGCTCAATTGGATTGGTTTTACGCAAACAAATGCTGGCGGAAAATATTATTGGTGTTGCCCGCCACAAAGCGACTTTGCTTAAAGCCAAGAAAAAAGAGTCGATTACTATCGGGGTAACTGATTTAAAACAAGCAGTGGCGGATGCTGATTTAGTAATTTTAGCAACTCCGGTTATGGCGATAAAAGGAGTTCTGCAAAGTATTGGCAATCTGCTGAAAAAAGATTGTATTGTTATTGATGTGGGCAGTACCAAGGCAGAGATCGTTGCTTACGCGGAAAAAGTTTTGCCAAAAAATGTGTATTTTATCGGCACTCATCCCATGGCCGGATCAGAAAAAGCCGGAGCAGAATTTGCTTGTGATAGTTTGTTTAATGATTCAATATGTTTTATTATAAAAACCCCTAAATCTGATCGAGCGGCACTGGCAACAGTAACTAATCTTTGGAAGATGTTAGGAGCAAGAACAGTTTTAATTGACCCGAAGCAGCATGATGATATTGTCGCGCAAATAAGTCACTTGCCGCATCTTCTCAGCGTTGCTTTAGTTGATTCAGTGTGTCCGGGATTTATAAAATTCGCGGCAGCGGGATTTAAAGATACTACCCGGATTGCCGCGGGTGATCCGGAAATATGGCGGGATATATCCTTTAGTAATAAAGAGGCGATATTAACCGCGATTTCTAATTTTGAAAAAAAATTAAACTCGATTAAAAAAGCAATTAAAAATAATCAGAAGCAGGTTCTTGTTCGGCAGTTAATAAATGTAAAAAGAAAAAGAGATTCCTTAAAGTAAGAGTTATTGGATCAGTTTAATTTCTAATAGGAAGATTATGATTATCACAGTAGATGGACCAGCTGGCGCTGGAAAAAGTACGATCGCAAAATTGCTCGCGGAAAAATTAAACTTTTTATATGTCGATTCTGGGGCAATGTATCGAGCGCTTACTCTAAAAGCAGAAAATCAAAATATGGATTATGCTGATGTTGCCAGTTTGGTTGAAATGGCGAAAAATACAAAAATCGTGCTTAAAAAAAATCAGCAGGGCAAGACAATTGTTATCTTGGATGGAGTTGATGTCAGTGATGCTGTTCGAGACCCGGTTATTACAAACGCGGTTTTTAAAGTCGCGCGTATTCCAGAAATTCGCCAGATCATGGTCGCCTGCCAGCGTGAATACAGCAATAATCATAGCATTGTCATGGAAGGAAGAGATATCGGTACCGTAGTTTTTCCTAATGCGCAGAGGAAATTTTATCTTGATGCCAGCACTGAGATCAGGGCTAAGCGCAGGATGAATGAATTAAAAGCAAAGGGTATTAATCTTGACCTGGATCAGGTTATGAAGCAGATAAAAGATCGAGATCATAAGGATCAGACAAGAGCTTGCGGGCCTTTGCGCATGGCTGGTGACGCGATTCATATTGATTCATCAGCTCTCGATATTCCGGGAGTTGTAAACGCGATGCTCAAATACTTAAAGGATGATTATGAAAAATAGTTTTTATTTATTCTGCCGATTTATGCTTTTTATCCTTTTGAAGATTCTATTTTTCTTTCGGGTTCAAGGCAGAGGTTTTGTTCCGCCGCGCGGGGGGTGTATCATTGCTTCAAATCATTTAAGTTATTTAGATCCCGTGGTCCTGTCTGTAGCCAGCCCAAGAATACTTAGTTTTATGGCAAAAAAAGAGCTGTTCAGTGAACATGGTAAATTTTTTAAATGGTTGATAACTACTTTGAATGCGTTTCCTTTGGAAAGAGGCACCGCTGATTTAAAAGCCATCCGCTTTGCGATTAATAAATTAAAAACCGGGCATTGCCTGATTGTTTTCCCTGAGGGAACGCGCGGTAGTTCAGGCGAAGTGAAAAATCCACAAGCCGGAGTGAGCATGCTTGCGGCTAAGGCAAATGTTCTGGTAATTCCGGCGTTTATTACCGGAACGGATAATGCTCTACCTGCTAAGTCCAAGAAGATCGCTTTGTTTACTCCGATGAATGTCAAATTCGGCCCAGCGCTTACTTTTAAGCAGGATCTGAGCAAAAATGACATAAAAGCTGACTACCAAATGTTTTCCAATCAGATTGTTGAGCAGATAAAGCAGTTAGGAAATAAAAAAAAATAGGTTTCGGCGATTTTTTAAAATCTTATCTGCTTTTCTTAAAAATAGCTTGAAAACAATATGCATATTTGTTATACTTTGTAGAACAAAATATAAAATAAAAAAGGAGGTTGTAATGAAATGTCTAGAAAAAAGAAGAAGATCGCGAGCCTGGAAGAATTAGAACAAAGAAAAGATAGCGTATTTGGTAAAGCACTGGATGCTTTTTACGCGAAAGGAATTACTACACTTGCTGAGGGTGAAATAATTCGGGGTAAAGTTGTCGGTATAACCGGAAAAGAGGTGTTAGTAGATATCGGTTATAAATCCGAAGGAATTCTTGCTTTAGAAGAGTTTGATGATCCATCTGACGTTAATGTCGATGATGAAATCAATGTCCTGTTGGAGAAAAAAGAAGATGAAAATGGTATGGTTATTGTCTCTAAGCGTAAAGCTGATCGGGCCCTAGGATGGGAACGAATTATAAATAATTATAATGAGGGCGATAATATTGAAGGCAGAGTTTCCAGAAAAGTTAAAGGCGGTTTAATGGTTGACATTGGCCTGGATGCTTTTTTACCTGCTTCGCAAATATCATTAAGAGGCGCGAAAAATATTGATCAGTATATTGGCAATACTTATCAGTTTATGATTGTAAAAGTTAATAAGCCAAGAAAAAATATCGTTCTTTCCCGCAGAGAATTATTGCTCAAGGAAAGGGAAGTAAATAGAGACAAACTGCTTAAAGAAATCGAAGTCGGACAGGTGAGAACCGGATTAGTTAAGAATATCGCGGATTTTGGTGTGTTTATTGATTTAGGCGGAGTTGATGGTTTGCTGCATATTACTGATATGAGTTGGGGGCGGATCAGTCATCCTTCAGAAATGGTAGCGATCGGAGACAATATTGAAGTTAAGATCCTGGGAATAGATAAAGAATCAAATAAAATTTCTTTAGGATTAAAGCAAAAAAGTTCAAGCCCGTGGGTGGGAATTGAAGAAAAATATCCTGCAGGCAGTAAGTTAAAAGGTAAAGTGGTCAATATCGTTCCTTATGGCGCGTTTATTGAACTGGAAAAAGGAGTGGAAGGTTTAATTCATATTTCTGAATTTTCCTGGACACGCCGGATAAGTCACCCATCGGAAATGCTGGCAATTGGCGATATGGTTGAAGCAGTTGTGCTTAATCTGGATATTGCTAATCAAAAAATTGCTTTAGGCATCAAGCAGACGGAATCAGATCCTTGGAAAGGGATCAGTGACAAATATCCAGCTGGGGCAAAAGTAAAAGGAAAAGTTCGAAACCTTACTGATTATGGCGCTTTTGTTGAACTTGAAGAAGGGATTGATGGTTTGATTCATATTTCTGATATGTCTTGGACAAAGAAAATAAATAACCCGTCTGAATTTCTGAAAAAAGGACAAAAGCTGGAAGTGGTTGTTGTCAGCGTGGATGAAGTTAATCATAAAATTTCATTAGGCTTAAAACAGCTTACTGAAGATCCTTGGACAGCGCTTGTTGAGAAATACCAGATTGGGACTCAGGTCGAAGGGATTATTACAAAAATAACTACTTTTGGTATTTTTGTGGAAATCGATACCGAGCTTGAAGGCTTAGTTCATGTAACTGAAATTGCGCTTGAACCGACACTGAAAGTCGAAGATAGTTTTAAGGTCGGCGATACAGTTAAAGCCAAGGTGATTAAGGTTGATAATGAACAGAGAAAAATCGGTCTGACAATGAAAGATGAAACAACATCAGTTGCGGCAAAGTCGGATTCTGATGAAAAAGAAGCATAGGCTTTAACTTTGTGTTTAGTTAAAGTTAATATTATAAAAAATAGTTAAATAAAAAAGGCAAGCAAAAACAGCTTGCCTTTTTTATTTAATAATTAGACTTTACGCACGACGCAATACTTAAAACAAAAACTATGGTAGCTTGACGGATTTTAGCTGCTGCTATATGATATAAATGGATTTATGGTTGGTTTTACAGCAGAATGCGGGTGGCGAATCTTTTAAATGCGATTTTGCTGGGCCGCTTTTTTAAAACGAATTTTTTAAATAGGATATTTTCATGCTTAAAAAAATAGTCAGCATTTGTCTGGTTCCTTATGCGCTGTGGCTGATTTTTGCTTATCAATATCATTTTATTGACGGGGCAAATTTACTTTTTCATGAAGCCGGACATTCTGTCCTGATTTTTTTTGGGCCAGTGATTAATTTTCTTGGCGGTACTATCGGTCAATTAGCTTTTCCAACTGTCTGCATCGTGAGCTTTTTAAGGAAAAATCAAAAATTTGAAGCCGCTGTTTGCGGGGTATGGTTTGGGGAAAATATGATGAATATCGCGTGGTATATGGCTGATGCCCAAACCAGAGCAATTCCCTTGGTCGGCGGGGGGATTCACGATTGGTATTGGCTGCTGTCCAAAGCCGGGTTATTAGCGCATTGCAAAACTTTAGCTGGATTGGTCCATGTTTTAGCAGCTTTTGTTCTGATTGGCAGTGTGGCGCTATTATTTAAACAGTCATTTTTAGCGCTAAGCGACCAAGCAGAAATCGATTCTGATTTATCGGAATAAAAATAATACAAATAAAATATAAGTCTATATAGCTGGATATACTATTTTTCTCCTGGGCATAAGTCATATCTTACGGTTTGACAACAACTTATTTATATGTTATTATGCTGAAAAAAGGGAAAATCAATGAAATTCAAACCAGTAAAAGAACAATTAGAAATTATTAAACGCGGGGCAATTGAAATTATTTCCGAGCCGGAACTGGAAAAAAAGCTGGAAAAGTCGTTTCAATCAGGCAAGCCTTTAGTAATTAAAGCCGGTTTTGATCCCAGCGCTCCGGATATTCATTTAGGCCATACTGTTTTGCTGCGGAAATTAAAGCAATTTCAGGATTTAGGGCATGATGTAAAATTTCTGATTGGTGACTTTACCGGCATGATCGGCGATCCTACCGGCAAATCTGAATCGCGCAAACAGCTGAGCAAACAGGAAGTGGAAGCTAATTCAAAAACCTATCAGCTGCAGGTAAGCAAAGTTTTAAAAAAAGCAGTGCGGCCGGTATTTAATAGTACTTGGTTTGAAAAATTCACGCCCTATGATTTTCTTAGATTAACCAGCCATCTTACCGTTGCCCAAATCCTAGCGCGCGATGATTTTAAAAAGCGCTATGCTAGCGGCAAAGATATCAGTGTGCTTGAGTTTATTTATCCTTTATTACAGGGATATGATTCAGTTGAATTAAAAGCTGATGTAGAGCTTGGCGGAACAGATCAAAAATTTAATCTTCTTGTCGGAAGGCAATTACAAAAAGATTTTGATTGTCCTTTGCAATGCGTGCTGACCATGCCTTTATTAGAAGGCCTTGACGGCGTGCAGAAAATGAGTAAGAGTTTAAATAACTATATTGGGATTGACGAGTCAGCGGATGAGATGTTTGGTAAAATCATGTCAATAACTGATGAGCTAATGTTTCGTTATTATGAGTTATTAACGGATATTCCTTTGGCTGAGATACAGCAGCTGAAAAATCAAATAAACAAGCAAGAACTGCATCCTAAAGACTGTAAGCAAAGGCTGGCTCAGATAATCATTGAATTTTATTATGATGCTCAAGCCGCGCGAAAAGCGGCAGAAGTATTTGCTGAGCGGTTTAGCGGCGGAACAAATTGGGATAATGCTGATAATTTCGAGGATAGAGTTATTGACAAGGCGCAATGGCAAGAAGGAAAACTCTGGATATGTAAAATCCTTACTTTAGCTAAAACTTGTAAAAGTAATTCTGAGGCAAGAAGGCTGATCGAGCAAAAAGCAGTTAGTCTAAACGGAGAAGTGATTACTGATTCCAATTTGGAACTAGGGTTACCTGACAAGGAATGCTTGCTAAAAGTGGGTAAAAAACAATTTATCCGCATAATTATTAATGGATAATATTAGAGCTGTTTCAAAAAATCAAGTCTTAACCCAATCCGCGCAGTTTGTTAAAGGTGTGGGCCCGCAGCGCATAAAATCACTTGCTAAACTCAATATCCATACAGTTAAAGACCTGCTGTTTTATTTCCCCCGCCGCTATGAAGACCGCAGCCATTTTAAGCCGATTAATAAAGTAATTATCGGCCAACTGGAAACTGTCCGCGGGCATGTGCTTACCTTTAATACGCGCAGAATAAAAGGCAATCGCACCATATTTACTCTGGCTTTGGGTGATGATACCGGGGTGATCTACGCGGTTTGGTTTAATCAGCCTTATATGAAAAATATTTTCGCTGTAGATGATGATGTTATTCTTTATGGTAAAGTTGACCGCTTTGGAAAAATTCAAATAAACTCTCCTGAATATGAAATCTTAAAGTCTGATGAAGACCAGGACACTGTGCATACCGGAAGGATAGTTCCGATTTATCCGCTTAAAATGGATATTGGCCAGCGCTATTTGCGTAAAGTTCTTAAATACAGCATTGATCATTATGCGGACAATGTACTGGAATTTATGCCGCAGGATATTCTAAACCGCAACTCGCTGTTGGGGATTAGACAGGCTTTAATTAATATTCATTTTCCGGAAAGTTTTGAATTGCTGGAACAAGCCAAGCAAAGGCTGATCTTTGATGAGTTTTTTCTGTTGCAAGTAGCTTTGGGCTTAAAACGCAAAGCTTTAAAAGAAACAAAAAAAGGAATAAAGTTTAAACTAAAAGCAGACCTGCTGGAAAAATTCAGAAAATCCTTACCCTTTGAGCTGACAAATTCTCAGAAAAAAGTTATCATGGAAATTGAGGCTGATATGCGGCAGGCTCAGCCGATGAATCGTTTACTCCAAGGCGATGTGGGCAGCGGGAAAACTATTGTCAGCATCTGGGCGCTGGTTATTTGTGTGCAAAGCAATTACCAGGCGGCATTAATGGTGCCCACGGAAATTCTGGCAACGCAGCATTTCAATACGCTGGATAAAATTTTAACCCCTTTAGGAATTAAAGTAACAGTGCTGACCAGCGGGCTTAAAAAAAAGGAAAAAGAAAAAATTATTCAGGATATCGCGGAACATAAATTCAACGTAATTATCGGAACCCATTCCTTAATCCAGGACGATATTCAGTTTAAAAAACTGGGCCTGATTATTGTGGATGAACAGCATAAGTTTGGGGTAATGCAAAGAGTTAAATTGCATAAAAAGGGAATAATGCCGGATATGCTGGTTATGAGCGCGACCCCGATTCCGCGAACTTTGGCAATAACTGTGTATGGGGATTTGGATGTTTCTACGATCAGAGAACTGCCGCCAGGCAGAACACCGGTTGAGACTTATTGGATCAGTGAAAAAAAACGGCATGATTTTTATATTTTTCTTAAAAGAAAAATCAGTGAGAAAAATCAGGTTTATGTTGTATACCCGCTGGTGGAAAAATCAAAATCAATGGATTTAAAAGCAGCCACTAAAATGTATGAGCATTTTCGGGATGATATATTTGTGGAAAACAGGGTAGGTCTGCTCCATGGCAGAATGAAGGATCAGGAAAAAAAAGAGGTTATGGAGTTATTTAAGCAAGGCAAGCTGGATATACTGGTGGCTACAACTGTGATTGAAGTAGGCATTGATGTGCCGAATGCTTCAATTATTCTGATTGAACATGCCGAGCGCTTTGGTTTAAGCCAGCTGCACCAGCTCCGGGGGCGTGTCGGACGGGGGACAAAACAGGCTTATTGCGTGCTTTTGTCTGAGGCTAAAAGCGAGGACGCGGTAAAGCGGTTAAGCGCGATGACGAAAACAACTGACGGTTTTAAAATCGCGGAATATGATCTGCTGATTCGCGGGCCGGGTGAGTTTTTTGGTACAAAACAGCATGGCATGCCTGAGCTGAAACTAGCAAATATTATTACTGATACAGAGCAGTTAAGGCTGGCTCGGAAAGAGGCGATTAGTTATTTAGCGCAGTCAAATCCAGACCGGAATCTCAGCAATAGCCTGGTAATGGAGGAATTAAGCGCTAAATTCCCTCAGAACGCTGATTCTTTGCTGGCAAGGTGAAAAAAGAGTAAATACCCCGAAAATTTTTATTTCTATTGACTGAAACTTGAATTTTTGGTATATTCAATTTTAAGTCCTCGACGATTAGGAATGTCTTTCAATACAATCTTACAGGAACAATTTTCTTATGGCAAAAGACGTTTTTACACAGCATCGACCTCAATGGAAGACGCATATTGGGTTTTTGCTTGCTGCAATAGGTTCTGCTATTGGTTTGGGAAATATCTGGCGATTTCCCTATCTTTGTTATAAAAACGGCGGCGGGGCTTTTCTCGTGCCTTATTTTATCGCTCTGCTTGTCGTCGGGATCCCGCTAATGATTCTGGAAATAGGTCTTGGCCATAAAATGCGCGGTTCGGCGCCGGCGAGTATCGCGGTTATTTCTAAAAAATGGGAATGGGCTGGTTGGTGGCAGGTAATCTTGGGCATGTTCGGCATTCTTTTATACTATTCTGTGATCATTTCCTGGTGTGTTAATTATTTCTTTTTTGCTTTTAGCAATGCCTGGGGGGCTAATCCCGATACTTTTTTCTTTAAAGAATTTCTGATGGTTTCCAGCAGCCCTTTTGAAATCGGAGATTTGAGAACTCCGATTTTAGTGGGACTGATGCTGGTATGGTTTTTTAACTGGCTGATTGTGTTTGTCGGTGTGCAAAAAGGACTGGAACGGTCAAATAAAATATTCATGCCTTTGCTTATGGTTCTGACCGCGCTGATTGTTTTTTGGAGCATTAATTTGCCGGGCGCAGGAGCAGGGATTAAGCTTTATCTAACACCTCAATTTAACCGCTTGTCTGATATAAAAGTATGGATGGATGCGTTTTCTCAGATTTTCTTTTCCTTAAGCCTAGGGTTTGGCGTTATCTTAGCCTATGCTTCATATCTGCCGAAAAAGAGCGAGATTGTCAGAGACGCGGTTATAATCAGTATGGTTAATTGTTTATTTTCCGTGTTTGCTGGTTTTGGCGTATTCTCGGTTTTAGGATACATGTCTCACAGCACAGGCCACCCAATCAGTGAAGTAGTTACTGAATCCATTGGCCTGGCTTTTGTCGTATATCCCAAGGCCATAAGCATGCTGCCGGCATTTTCCCGAGAATTTGGTTTAGTATTTTTCGCGATTTTAGTAATTGCCGGACTTTCTTCCGGGATTTCAATTCTTGAAGGCATAACTTCCGCGATTATTGACAAATTCCATTATTCAAGAAAAGCTGTTGTTTCTGGTCTGTCAATTATCGGTTTTCTTGGCGGAATTATTTTTACTACGCGCGCTGGTTTACTTTGGTTGGATATTGTCGATCATTTTGTGACTAATTACGGGATTATTATTGCCGCGATTTTGGAATGTTTTATTATTGGCTGGGTTTTTAAAGCCAAAAAATTGCGGGAGCATATAAATCATTTCAGTACCTGGAATTTACCAAAATGGTGGTGGGATATTTCGGTTAAAGTAATTGTCCCGGTAATATTGGCTGGTTTGCTGATTTCTACCATCCTTGAGGAAATCGCCAGGCCTTATGGCGGATATACTCGGCTGGCGATCATAGTTATTGGCAGGGATTGGATAATGCTGACTGTATTTATAGCAATTTTTGCTAGTGCCAGTTCCTGGAAAGTTGAACCAAAAGATAGGGTCATTGAACACTGATATTTTTCGCAATTTTTATGGATTGTTTTTAGTTTTAACATAGCGAGGAGGTAACAAAGAATGGATAAATATTCTGGAACTACTGTTCGTAATGTGATTTTGGTGTCTCACTCAGGAGCGGGAAAAACATCGCTTGCTGACGCAATGCTTTTTTCCTGCGGACAGGTGCGCCGCCAGGGTAATGTTGATGAGGGCAACTCAGTTAGTGATTATGACCCGATTGAAATCAATCATAAAATATCAATCAATGCTTCAATTCTGCATTGTATCTCAGCGAATACTAAAATTAATATTATTGACGCGCCGGGCTACGCGGATTTTGTCACTGAGCTGCGCAATGCTGTTCCGGCTTCAGATGCCGGGATTATTGTAATCAGCGCGGTTGACGGGATTGAAGTCGGCACGCAAAGAGTTTGGCAGATATTGGCAAACAATAATGTGCCGCGGGCTATTTTTATCAGTAAAATGGATAAGGATAACGCGGATTTTTATAAAGTGGTTGATGAAATTAAGACTGAATTCGGTAAGCAGTGTACGCCTTTATTTTTACCCATAGGTTCAGAGTCAGAGTTTAAGTCAGTGGCTAATCTTTTGACCAAAGAAAGATGGGATCAGCTTTCGGCTGAAGAACAGGCAAAGGCAGCAATGTATCGCGAGGCTTTTATTGAAAGTGTTGCCGAAGCCGATGACGCGATGGTGGAAAAATATCTTAATGGCGAAGAATTAACTCAGGAAGAAATTTGTAAGTATTTTAAAATTGCTTTTAAGCAAAATAAAGTTGTGCCGATTTTTTGCGGAAGTTCTGTAAAACAGCTGGGAGTAAAACAGCTGATTGAAAAAATAGTTACTTATTTTCCGTCTCCGGCTTGCTGGGAAACAATGGAAGCAACTGATCCTGAATCCGGGGAAAAGAAGCAGGTTATAACCAAGGAAGATCAGCCTTTTTCCGGATATATTTTTAAAACTGTCTCTGATCCTTATGTCGGGCAGTTAAGCATATTCAGAGTGGTTTCCGGAGCGATTAATTCCAATACCGAGTTTTTTAATGTTCAGTCCGGCGCGGTAGAGCGGATCGGACAATTATATGTTTTGCAAGGCAAGGAACAGCTGCCAGTGGATAGTATTTTAGCCGGTGATATCGGAGCTGTGGCCAAACTTAAAAATACACATACCAGTGATTCTATTTGTGATCCAAAAAGAAAACTGGTTTATGATGTTAAAAAAGAGTCTGCTCCGGCCATTGCCTTTTCTTTAAAGCCAAAAACCCGGCAGGATGAAGAAAAGATTTCTCAGGCTTTGGCAAAAATGACAACTGAAGATCAGGGGCTTAAAGTTAGTCGGGATAATCAGACAAAAGAGCTGATTCTTTCCGGTATGGGCAATATGCATCTGGAAATCGCGATCGAACGTTTGAGATCAAGATATCATGTTGAAGTGGAAGTCGGTACTCCGAAAGTGGCCTATAAAGAAACAATTAAAAAATCAACAAAAGTCCATCATAAGTATAAGAAACAATCCGGCGGCCGCGGTCAATACGGAGATGTTTGGCTGGAAATCTCGCCTTTGGAAAGAGGTAAAGATTTTGAGTTTGTGAATAAGGTTGTTGGCGGAGCGATCCCCAGGCAGTATATTCCCTCTGTAGAAAAAGGAGTAATAAGTAAAATGTCACAGGGGGTATTAGCCGGTTATCCGCTGGTTGATATCCAAGTAACTGTTTATGATGGTTCTTATCATGATGTTGATTCATCGGATATGGCTTTTCAAATCGCCGGAGGCATGGCTTTGAAAAAAGGCGTGCTTGAAGCATCGCCGATATTACTTGAACCGGTAATGGAAGTAGAAATAGTTACTCCTGATGAATGTATGGGGGCAATAACCGGTGACCTTAGTTCCCGTAGGGGCAGAGTGCAGGGCATGGAACAATCAGGTAGAAATGAAAAAGTAAAAGCTCAAGTTCCTTTATCTGAAATGCTGCGTTACGCGACTGACCTTCGCTCTATGACACAGGGCCGGGGGTCATATACAATGACTTTTTCGCATTATGATGAAGTTCCGCATAAGAACGCGGAAAAGATAATTTCCCAGGCAAAAATCGAGGATGATGAAGAGCATCATCATTAAAATATTAATTATTAAGGTTTAGGGGTATGGTTAAACAAAAAACTGGTTTTACTTTAATTGAAATAATCATGGCCTTAGCCATCTTAGGTATAGGCGTGGTTTCAGTAATGGCATATCTGCCGATTGCTTTGGATGCTTCAAGCAAAGCATCTAATTTGACTCGCGCATCTATGGTGGGACAAAGAATTCTTGAAGAGATTAAATTAGCCAGTCTTGATGATATTGAAGCTGCGGATGCTTTTGATACAGGAACCTATAAAGTTGATGCGCATCATAAAGATTTTGAGTACAGAGTTGTGGTAGCTCCGCATGGCGCGGCTACTGCCAAGGATATAATAGTTTATGTGCGCTGGAAAACCAGAGGAAATCTGATAAGTGAGAGTTTTCAAACTAGAATCCCAAAGTATAATCCAGGTTAATTCTTTTGTAGTTTGTGTGTATTTTTGCTATTATATAGTGCTTAACGCTAAAAATAAAAAAAGGAGCTAAAATAGTATGTCAGGACATTCAAAGTGGGCGAGTATAAAACATAAAAAAGCAGCAACTGATTCCAAAAGAGGCAAAGCCTTTACTAAGCTGATCAAAGAAATAACTGTTGCTGCTCGGGAAGGCGGCGGTGAGCCGGACGCGAATCCTAGACTGCGTTTAGCAATCCAAAAAGGCAAGGACGCGAATATGCCTAAAGACAATATCACCAATGCGATTAAAAAAGGAACCGGCGAGCTTCCGGGTGTTGTGTATGAATCAATGCTTTATGAAGGATATGGGCCGGGAGGCGTGGCAATATTAGTTGATGTGCTGACTGATAATAAAAATAGAGCGGCAGCGGAAATTCGCAGTATTTTTACCAAGAAAAACGGCAATATGGCGGGTGCGGGATCAGTTGCCTGGCAATTTAAGCAAAAAGGGATTATTATTGTTGATAAAGATAAAATCGAAGAAGACAAGCTAATGGATATTATCCTGGAAAACGGGGCTGATGATATGGTTGTTGAAGACAGCTGTTATGAAATCAGCACACAGCTTAAGGAATTTGAAAATGTTAAAAAAGCAATTGAAAACCAGGGGATTGCGATCAATCAGGCGGAGATAAGCATGGTTCCGGATGCAGCCGTTAAGATAAGTGAAAAAACAGTTGCCCAGCAAATATTAAATATGGTCAATGCTTTAGAAGATCATGATGATGTGCAGAATGTTTATTCCAATTTTGATATCCCGGATGATATTCTCAATGAAATGGAAGCCTAAGGATATATATGCGTGTTTTAGGTGTTGATCCTGGTTTGCAGTGTGTGGGATACGGAGTCGTGGAAAATAATAAAACCGGGATATATTCACCGAGTAAAGGAAAAAATAAAAACCTTAAGTTGCTGGAAGCCGGCATAATCAGGACATCGGCAAAGGAAAAACTGCCAGTAAGGCTTAAAAAAATCTATTCCGGATTAGTCGAGGTGGTGCAAACATATCACCCGGATGTATTGGCTTTGGAAGAACTGTTTTCGCATTATAAGAATCCCCGGACGGCAATAATGATGGCTCATGCCAGAGGGGTTATTTGTTTGGTCGCGGCTGAGCATAATATGCGAGTGGCGGGATATGCCCCGAAGAAAGTAAAGAAGGCAATTACCGGCGCTGGAGCAGCCCAGAAATCCCAAGTGCAAAAAGTAATAAAAGAAATGCTGGGTTTAAAAGAAATTCCCCAGCCGAATGATGTCGCGGACGCATTAGCAATTGCGATAACCCATATTAACGTGAGCAGCAGGCAAATATGATTTGTAAAATATCAGGTAAAATATTACAGCGCAAAGAAAGCTCGCTGATTATTGATGTGCATGGGTTGGGGTATGAAGTATTTATTCCCAAAGGAGTATTAAAATCATTACCCGCGGTTGATACTGAATGCGATTTATTTACTTTTCATTATCTGCAAACAGATCCCAGCAAAAGCTTTCCGATATTAATCGGCTTTGTTAATGAAATTGAAAAAGAATTTTTTGAAAAGTTTATCACTGTTTCCGGAATCGGTCCCAAAGCAGCGGTGCGCTGCCTTAGTGAACCCATAGCTCATATTGCTCGGGCAATTGATGCCGGAGATGCTGCTTTTTTAAAATCCCTGCCTGGTATCGGAACGCAAAGAGCCAAAGAAATCGTGGCAAAGCTTCAGGGTAAGGTGGGTAAATTTGGCTTAATTCAATCTCCGGAACAAGGGAAAATAGTTCTGGAAGTTAAAACTGATATTGAACAAGAAGCATTGTCTGTTCTGCTGCAGCTGCAGTATAAAAAACCCGAAGCTGAGCTTATGCTTAAAACCGCGATGCAAAGGAATAATAATATTACTAATTCGGAAGAACTTTTAAATGAAGTCTATAGACAAAAATCCCAACAGCAATAATAATGACGAAAAGTTTCTCAGAGAACCTGTGCTGATTCAGCAGGAAACAGAAGAAGATATTGTGCTTAATTTATCTCTGCGTCCGATTAAATTCGCTGATTTTATTGGGCAGGATAAGTTAAAAGAAAATCTTATGATCGGCATT
Organism: Candidatus Omnitrophota bacterium; assembly: GCA_043805415.1. Taxonomy (GTDB): domain Bacteria; phylum Omnitrophota; class Gorgyraeia; order B26-G9; family B26-G9; genus JAHITE01. The sequence continues at coordinate 95,000 of JAZDHZ010000009.1, forward strand.
GAAGCGGCAAAAGCCAGACAAGAGCCGCTGGAGCATATTATCTGTTCCGGACCGCCTGGTTTGGGAAAAACCACTCTGGCGCATATTGTGGCGCATGAAATGGGCACCAAAATTACTACTACATCCGGGCCGGCGATTGAGCGGGCCGGAGATCTAATTGGAATCCTGACTAATCTTGAACAGGGAGATATTCTGTTTATTGATGAAATTCACCGCTTGTCTAAAGTTGTGGAAGAATTTCTTTATCCGGCAATGGAGGATTATAAAATAGATTTTGTGATTGATAAAGGCCCCTATGCGAAAACAATTCAATTTAATCTAAAACCATTTACTTTAATTGGCGCGACCACCAGATCCGGTCTGTTAACCGCTGCTTTGCGCAGCCGTTTCGGCATGTCTTATCATTTAGATTTTTATCCTTGGCAGGAACTGGTAAATATTGTTAAAAAGTCCGCGGATATGCTGGGCATGCCTATTGATCAGGAAAGCGCGGTTTTAATTGCCAAACGCAGCCGCGGTACACCGCGGGTGGCTAATCGGCTTTTGCGCAGAGTTCGTGATTATTGCCAAGTTAAGGCCAAAGGCAAGCTGAGTCCTGATTTAACTGATGCCGCGCTTAATCTCCAGGGCATTGATAATCTTGGGCTTGATGATATTGATCGCCGGGTTTTAAGTGTGCTTATTGATACTTATGACGGCGGGCCAGTGGGAATTGAGTCTTTGGCCGCGACTTTGAATGAAGAAAATGATACAATTGTTGATGTGGTTGAGCCTTATCTTTTAAAAATGGGATTACTTAAACGTTCTCCCCGAGGCAGGCAGGCAACTCAATTAGCTTATCAGCACTTAGGCCGCAACCGGGTCAAAGCTGAGCAAAAGGATATATTCAGTGATGAAGAATAAAAGTATTTTGCTGCATGTCTGCTGCGCTCCCTGCATGATCTATCCTTTAGAACAACTCAGAAAACAGGATTTTGAGGTTTGCGGTTTTTTTTATAATCCGAATATTCAGCCAAACGATGAATATGATAAGCGGAAAAAAAATGTTTTTACTTATTCAAACCAAACTAATTGTAATATGTTTTTTGATAAAAGCGATGACAGTGAGCGATTTTTTGCTGCTTTTGACGGCAAATTAGACTCACCGCAGCGCTGTCATAACTGCTGGTATTTAAGAATGAAAAAAACAGCTGAGCATGCTAAAAAAATAAATGTTAATTATTTTACTACTACACTGCTGGTCAGCCCTTATCAGGATGGTGAGAAAATAAAAGAAATCGGCCGAAAAGTAGCTGAGCAGACAGGTATTGAGTTTTATTATGAAAATTTTAGTGTAGGCTATCAATATGCAGTACAAGTCTCCAGGCTGGAAAATATGTATCGTCAAAAATATTGCGGCTGTAATCTGAGTTTCGCGCAAAGTCAGGCTGCTAAAAATAAGAAAAAGATTAAAAAATAGACAATGCATATAAATGAATTTGATTATTATCTGCCGGCCCAGCTTATCGCCCAATATCCCGCGCAACAGCGTGACCAATCCAGACTTTTGATTGTTGAGCGCAAAACCGAGAAGATTACTCATTGTCAGTTTAAAGATATTCCGAGTCTGTTTAAACCAGGCGATGCTTTGGTGTTGAATGATACTAAAGTAAAACCTGTACGCTTAATTGGCAAAATTGGCGAAAAGGAAATCGATATTCTTTTAGTTGAACGATTAGCAAAAAATAAGTATTTAGTTTTCGCCAAGCCAGGCAAAAAACTAAAAGATCAAGTAATTATCAGCTTTGATCATGCTAAATACATTGCGATTGCGCAGGATTTAGCGCAGGCTCGGCAGCAGGGGATGAAGTGCATTGAGTTTCAATTAGAGGCTGATATTGAGGATTTTTTAGATGATTTTGGGATGATGCCTTTGCCGCCGTATATTAAACGGATTGTGTCTAAAACTGACAGCGCCAGATATCAGACTGTTTACGCGAAAAATCCCGGGGCAATTGCCTCGCCCACAGCTGGACTGCATTTTACCCAGGAAATCCTGAACCAATTTATTGAAAAAGAGATAAAGCCAATCTATGTTACATTACATGTCGGCTTGGGAACATTTCTGCCGGTTAAAGTTGATGTGATTGAACAGCATTTGATGCATAAAGAATATTATGAGCTGACAACTAGCGCGGCAGCGCAAATTAAAGCAGTGAAACAGGCTGGTAAACGGATTTGCGCGGTGGGCACAACTGCCTGCCGGGTTTTAGAAAGCTGCGCGGATAATGATCCGGATTTTTCTATTCATGCGCAAAAAGGCATGACGGATATTTTTATTTATCCGCCTTATAAATTTAAAGCAGTGGATATGCTGTTAACAAATTTTCATCTGCCGAAAACAACTTTACTGATGCTGATCAGTGCTTTTGCCGGTAAAGATTTGATTAGCGCGGCATATCGCCAGGCAGTAAAACAGGAGTATCGATTCTTTAGCTATGGGGATGCAATGCTGATTGTATAAGAAGGTCACAAAGACACAAGGACACCAGGTCACAAGGTAAAAGCGTAGGGCTAATGGTCAAAAGCAGAAAAGCAGAAAGCGCTTTGCGCTTAGCTGATAGCTGATGGCTCATGGCAAAAACAAGAGCTAAAACAGTTCGTAAAGTTATAAAGTAAAAGCTAAAAAGAGCAAAGAGAATAGTTGCCGTGAAAGATGATTGGGAAATTTTTAAGCTTTCATAAATTTAGATAAATACGTGTCGGATTTTTGGGAACCCTTTAGGGCACGAGGACCTGTCTGAGCCCTTGCAATTTAAGAAAGGCGGCACGCCAACTTTTAAGGGCGAGTTCCGCAAGTGCCGAAAATACGGCGCGGATTTATTGATCTTGCTGTTTTATAGCAAGAAAATTTATGACTTGCGTAAAATTTGCCGGTCATCTTGAGTACAGCGTTGTTCATTAATTAGAGTTTTCTGCGCGATACGCACGACACGCGACGCAATACGATAAATGAAGGGATAAAATAAATGAGCTTCGAAATAGTGCATAATGATAAAAATTCTAAAGCCAGATTAGGTTTGCTGACTACCAAACGGGGAATTATCCAAACTCCGGTGTTTATGCCGGTGGGTACACAGGCCACGGTTAAGGCAATAGCGCCTAATGCTTTAGAAGAAATGGGCACAGAGATCATTCTTGGCAATGCTTATCATCTCTATCTGCGGCCGGGAACTGATTTAATTAAAAAAGCCGGGGGTTTGCATAAGTTTATGAACTGGCATGGCCCAATCCTGACTGACAGCGGGGGTTACCAGGTGTTCAGCCTTTCGATTTTAAGAAAAATTACGGATCAAGGCGTGACCTTTCAATCGCATATTGACGGCTCAACGCATTTTATCGGGCCAAAAGAGTGTTTGGAAATTCAGGATATTCTCGGTAGTGATATCTGTATGGTTTTAGACGAGTGTTCGCCTTATCCCTGCGAATATGAAGACGCGAAGCTTGCCGTGGACAGAACACTGGAATGGGCAGAGATAAGCCGGAAAGTAGAGCTTAAAAGCAAGAATAAAGTTTTTGCCATTGTCCAGGGCAGTACATTTAAAGATTTACGTCATGCTTGCGCGGAAAAACTCGTGGTTATGGATTTTGACGGATATGCTGTGGGCGGAGTAAGTGTGGGCGAGCCGCCGGAGCTGATTTATGAAATCGTAGAATATACATTGCCTTTATTGCCGGATAATAAGCCTAAATACATAATGGGCATGGGCACTCCAGAAGATATTTTAGAAAGTGTGGGTTATGGCGCGGATATGTTTGACTGCATTATTCCTACCCGCTATGGCCGGACAGCCAATGCTTTTACCGCAAAAGGAAAGCTTAATTTACGTAATGCCGCGTACACAGATGATCTTAGTCCGGTTGATCCGGAATGTGATTGCTATTTATGCAAGAACTTTACCCGGGCTTATGTGCGCCATTTATTTTATGCCAAGGAAATGCTTGGCCCGCAATTATTATCTTTGCATAATGTGCATTTTTATCTGAATATGATGAAACAGATAAGACAGGCGATAAGTCAAGATCAGTTTATTAAGTTTAAGCATGATTTTCTGAATAAATACAAAGGTGAATAAGTAGATTTTTGATTTGAAATAATAAAATATATTGTTTTCTGTTTGACAATCATTTTTAGAAATCGTATTATATATATGCATAAAGTGTAATTGATGAGTTCTAACCTAAAATAAAGGAGGGGATCATGAAGGGGGTAATTCCAAAATGCTTGGGTGAATTAGTTGAAAAAAAATTTGGAAAAGATAAATGGGAAGCAATTTTAAAAGAAGCTGGGTTGAGTGAGAAAACTATTTTTATGGCTGTGGAAAATATTGATGATGCGGATGTGCTTAAAGTTGTGGGTGCTACATGTAATCAATTAAATATAACTTTGCAGCAAGCTGCTGATGCTTTTGGTGAGTATTGGGTTTGTGAGTTCAGCCCTAAGATGTATGCCGCTTATTATAAAAACAAAAAAAGTGCCAAGGAAATGCTTTTAGCGATGGATGAAATACATCAAAAAACAACTCTGAATATGAAAGATGCTAAACCGCCGCGTTTTGAGTATGAATGGAAAGATGATAAGACGCTTATAATGCATTATAAATCAGCAAGAGGTATGGTCGATTTTTTAGTAGGTTTAATAAAAGGGGTGGGTAAATATTTTAAAGAAAATCTCAAAGTGAATAAATTAAGTGAGACACAAGTGGAAGTTATATTTAAGTAAGAGATATCGTATCGAGTGAAAGGGGATGGGTTTAACCCATCCCCTTTTTGGTATAAAGGGGACGGTTCTATTTAATTAACAGAGTTTAGTGGTGGTTGATATAATCTTCTTGAGAGAAAATAAATTCAAGGAGATTTTTTTTATGCCTCGAGTAGCCAGGATATATACAGATGATGGAATATTTTATGTGCTGACAAGAGGAAATAATAAGCAGTGGGTATTTCATGATGAAGAAGATTTTTCTAAATATAAGGGAATAATAAAAGAAGTAAAGGAAGAACAGCCGTTTAAACTATGGAAGATGAGCTAGTGGATAGAGATCAATATTATGAAGAGCTAGGGAGTAATGATAATATTAGACAGCAGAGATATAAGGAGTTAGTATTAGGAGAAG
>JAZDHZ010000010.1:0-60274 GCA_043805415.1 Candidatus Omnitrophota bacterium
CATAATCATGCCCAATCATATTCATGGAATAATAATTATAAATAAACCTGTAGGGACAGCCCCGACGAAGGAGGGGTGCGAAGCCCAGGCTTCGCCGAGGCGAGCAGGCACTGCCCTGTCCGCTAATAAAAATACAAAAAACAACAAATTATCCATTATTATTGGTTCGTTTAAATCCGCGGTTACAAAACAGATCAATCAGATAAATAATAAATTTAAATGGCAACGTTCATTTTATGACCATATAATTCGCACCAATGATTCTTTAAACAAGATCCGTGAATACATTGTTAATAATCCGGCAACATGGAATAATGATGAACATAATATTATAAATTATTCTATAGAGGACAAGGCATGCCTTGTCCCTACAGGATATTTATTGTAAAATTAAAATAAACCAAAATATAACCATTCGCTCCAAGGCAATCCTAGGAGCAGCGAATAGCGATTAGCGTTTAACGAATAGAAAAGCAGAAAAAAGCAGCGATTAGGGGTGAGAATCGTCCCCTTTGGAATTTTTCAGCTGAGGTTCTTTGATTGAGGGGATTTGTACGGAGCCAGGAGGGCGGAGCGCCGCTAAGACAGGGATGTTTTGTTGGCGAGGAGGCACGCGGGTTTTTCGCGTGCCGGAGTGAATCACCGAAATCATCTTGCCTGATGAACTTCAAAAAGAAGAACATCGCATAAAATTCCAGTGGGGCGCGTTTTTCTTTGCTTCGTTTCTTTTGTAGCGCTCAAAAGAAATGAAGAAGGCATTTGTTATGGAGAAACGCGTAGATTTCTTTACTTGAGCGCAGATGTAATGGAAAATAATAATGGATAAATCCCCGAAACGAAAAACAACACGATTAAAAGAATACAATTATTCCTTACCTGGTTATTATTTCGTAACAATTTGTACATATAATCGAGAATGTCTGTTTGGCAATATAATTGATAATCAGATTAATTTAAACGATTCGGGCAAAATGATTGATGAAAGATTACAAACATTGCCTGAACATTATGATGATATATTGATAGATAATTATATTGTTATGCCCAATCACATTCATGCGATTATTATAATCAAAGAACCTGTAGGGGCGGCTCCCCGTGGCCGCCCAGGATTGCAATCAAATAATATTTTAATTGAAAATAATATATTCAGTAACGGGCCGGCACAGGGACAAAGTAACGGACAGGCACAGGGGCCTGTCCCTACAGGAAAATTATCATTATCGGATATAATTCATCGATTTAAATCATTGACAACGAAACGTTATATTGACGGCGTAAAAAATAACAATTGGCAACCTTTTGATAAACACGTTTGGCAAAGATCTTTTTATGATCATATAATACGAACAGATACAACATTGAAAAATATCCGCGCGTATATAATTAATAATCCCGCGACATGGGATAATGATGAACATAATCCGAAAGATATTTATAACGGACAGGCACAGGGACCTGTCCCTACGGGTTAAAAATGAAGGAATCTATTGACAAATAATTTGTTTTCAGGTATGATTAATATGTAATTTCATACTTTTCATATTTATCAAACGCGAAGCCTAAGGAGGCTGAGATGAAGGATTCACCCGAAGTATTTGGAACCGTGACTGTGGGCCAAAGAGGCCAGGTGGTTATTCCGATGAAAGCGAGAAAAGCGCTTAAGCTGAAACCCGGGGATCAGCTTATTGTCATGTCCGGGCCTCCAGGCAAAAATGATATTATCAGCTTTATCCCAGCTAAGAGTTTGGCTGGATTCTTAAAACATTTTGAAACCCGAATTGATGCTTTGAAAAAGGAGCTTTCCAAGCAAGAGAAAAAATAATTTTTTTAATTTTCTTATTTTGAGACGCATAGCTGTTTTAATCAGGGAAATATCTGGGGGAATCAAACTTTAAATGTCTAAATTAACTTATAAAATCACGGTTTTTAGCTTAGGTTTATTTTTATTCTGCGGAGCAATGCCAGGATTTGTAATGGCCGAAGAAGTCCTGACCTGGGATGATTGCGTTAAAGAAGCATTGCAGAAACATCCGGAATTAATGTCTGCCCATGAACAAGTTGTCCAGTCCCGCGCGGATAAAAATATCAGCACTTCAAATATCTTACCGCAGATATCAACGCAAGCCAGCGGGAAAAAATCCAAAGTAGAGGGAAGTGACGAGACTAAAGATTACGCTTATAGCGTTTCCGCTGAGCAATTGCTGTTTGACGGATTTAAAACAAGCTCAAATATTCACGCCGCGGTAAAGACGCTTGACGCCGCGGAATATAATTATTTAGTCGCTTCTTCTGATATCCGGCTGAGTTTAAATACCGCGTTTTCCGGTTTATTAAGAGCGCAGGAGCTTATCGCTCTTACCGAAGAAATCGCTAAACGCAGAAAAGAAAATTTAAAGCTGGTTAAAATCAGATATGAGGCAGGCCGGGAACATAAGGGCGCGGTTTTAACCGCGGAAGCGGATCTGGCTCAGGCGGATTTTGAAGTGTCTCAAGCTAAAAGAAATATTTTATTAGCCCAGCAGGAGTTGAGTAATCAGCTGGGCCGGGATAAAAGAACTTTGATCAAAGTCGCGGGTGATTTGAATATTGAATCAATCACTGATTCTAATCCGGACTGTGAAGTTTTAGCGGATAATACTCCATTTCTTAAAGCCCTAGTTTCCAGAAAAGAAGCAGCCAGGTTTAATTACAGTTCCGCGAAAGGGGATTTATTTCCTAAGGTTTATTTGAATGGTTCATTGGGCAGAAGTAATTCAGATTGGCCTCCGCAAGAAGATGCCTGGTCAGCAGGCTTAACTGTTTCTCTGCCTTTGTTTGAAGGCGGCAGCAGAATATATCAGATTAATAAAGCTAAATCGCAATGGAAGCAAGCCCAAGCCAGTGAACGCAGCGGCCGGGACAGTGTGGTTTATACCTTAGAAAAAACCTGGAAAGATCTGCAGGACGCGCTGGAAACAGTTTCTGTTGAAAAAAAATTTCTCGCGGCAGGTTTAGAGCGGGCGAAGATTGCCAACGCGCAATATTCCTCAGGGCTTACTGCTTTTGACGACTGGATTATTATTGAGAACAATCTGGTGAGTGCTAAAAAAGCTTATCTTGACGCGCAGGAAAATTTATTAGTCGCCCAAGCCTATTGGATTCAAGCAAAAGGGGGAATATTAGAGTATGTTAAAAAATAAATTATTTTTAGGTGTCATAATAAGTCTAGTTTGTTTAGGGAGTATAGGCTATTTTTATAAAACAAAAAACTCCGCGGCTGAGAATGGCTTGTTTCAGGAAATAAATCCGGAAATCGGCAATATTCAGCTGACTGTGTCAACCACAGGAGTTGTTGAACCGCAAAACCGTTTAGAAATAAAACCCTCGATCAGCGGCCGAATCGAGGAAATTCTGGTTCAAGAAGGCGATGGAGTTAAAAAAGGCGATATCCTGGCGTGGATGAGTTCAACTGAAAGAGCAGCGCTTATTGACGCGGCAATTTCTCAAGGAGATCAGACCCGGCAATATTGGGAAGAGGTTTATAAAAAAACCCCGATTATCTCCCCGATTGACGGCAAAGTGATTGTCCGGACTTTTGAGCCTGGGCAGTCAATTACCACCAGTGACGCTTTACTGGTATTATCGGATAGGCTGATTGTTAAGGCGCAGTTTGATGAAACCGATATTGGCCGGGTAAAAATCAAACAGCAGGCAAGTATAACTCTGGACGCGTATCCCAAAGATAAGATTAAGGGAACAGTAGATCATATTGCCTATGAATCGCAGTTAGTTAATAATGTCACAATTTATGATGTTGATATTGTTCCTCTGGCAGTTCCGGAATTTTTCCGTTCCGGCATGAGCGCGAATGTTGAGGTTATTGAAAATTCACGGACAGGAGTAATCTTAATTCCGCTGGAAGCTGTGCGGGATGAGGACGGGAAAAAATTTGTGATGATCAAGAAAAAACAAGGCAAGGGCAGCGAAAAACGGCAGGTCAAATCGGGTTTGACGGATATTAACAATGCAGAGATAATTTCCGGATTAACTTTAGCGGATATTGTTATTATTAAAGATCAAAAATATGTACCTAAAAAACAAGAGACAGGAACAAATCCGTTTATGCCGTCTCGCAAGAAAAAATAATGATTGAAATCAATAATATTTCTAAGACCTACCATGCTGACGCAGTGCCGGTTTACGCGCTGCGCGGCGTCAGTCTTTCCATAAAAGCCGGGGAGTTTGTGGCGATTATGGGTCCATCCGGATCAGGTAAATCCACGCTTTTACACTTGCTCGGATTTCTTGACCGGCCGGATACGGGTGAGTATAAGATATTTAATACGGAAATTTCCCATTTAAATGATACTGAACTAGCCGCTTTGCGAAACCGTTTAGCGGGTTTTGTGTTTCAGCAATTTCATCTTCTGCGCAGAATAAGCGCCATTGAAAATGTGGGATTGCCTTTGATTTACGCCGGGAAAACTGATATCCAAGATAAAGCTTTTGAAAAACTCAAAGCCGTGGGATTAGCGGAACGGAAAACCCATAAACCGAATGAGCTTTCCGGAGGCGAACAGCAAAGAGTGGCTATTGCCCGGGCATTGATTAATGATCCAATGATAATTTTCGCCGATGAGCCCACGGGAAATCTGGACACTAAGAGCGAAGAAGAAATAATGAAAATTTTAAAAAAGCTCAATGAACAGGGCAAGACAATTATTATGGTTACGCATGAGCGGGAAATTGCTGAGCAGGCGCAAAGGATTATCACCATGCGTGACGGCAAAATCCAATCTGATGTTTATATTGATAAGAATGCTCCTTTGGCAGAAATCGCCAAAGATGATTTGTCAATTGCTGATATTGTTTCGCAAAAACATTCCGCGTTTAGCCATATGGAATTTATCCAGCATTGCCATCAAGCGTTTCAAGCCATTCTTTCGAATAAAGTCAGGTCATTTCTTTCAATTTTAGGGATTCTTTTTGGCGTGGCCGCGGTAATCGCGATGATGGCTTTAGGGGAAGGGGCTAAATTATCAATGGAGCTGCAGCTTAAATCACTGGGGTCAAATCTCCTGTCAATCAGCGGAGGACACGCGCAAATACATGGGTCTTCTTCAGCAACTGTAACCAGGTTTACTTTTGAAGATGTCGCGGCAATAAAAGAACTGTCGGCTTATATCAAAAGAGCCAGCGGCAGCTGCCGGGGAAGCGCTCAAATTGTTTATGAGAATGAGAATTGGAATACGAGTGTTGAAGGGGTAGGTTATGATTATGGCCAAATGCGGGCGACAATTCCCGAAATCGGCCGTTGGTTTACCCCAGAGGAAATCAGCCGCAGAGATAAAGTGGCGATTATCGGAATTACTGTTGCCGGCAAAATTTTTAATAATCGAAATCCCCTAGGTAAACAGATAAAAATAAACCGGATTAATTTTCAAGTAATCGGCCTTGCTCCGGAAAAAGGATCAGGCGGCTGGCGAGACCAGGATGATGTTGTGTATATTCCGCTGACCACGGCAATGTACCGTGTGCTGGGTAAAGATTACCTTGATCAGATTTATGCCGAGGTTGCTGATGTCGGATCAATGGCTGCTGCTCAGGAGCAGATCAAAAATATTATTAAAAAGCGGCATAAATTATACAAAGACGATGATTCTTTTGAGATCCGCGATATGAGTGAAATTCAGAAAATGCTGACCAGTACAACTCAAACCATGAGTCTGCTTTTAGGCAGCATTGCCGCTATATCGCTTTTAGTCGGGGGCATTGGAATCATGAATATTATGCTAGTGTCTGTTACCGAGCGGACGCGGGAAATCGGATTACGGAAAGCCATTGGCGCTCGGAGCAAGGATATAATGTTTCAATTTTTAATTGAAGCAGTGGTCATGACTTTTAGCGGCGGTTTAATCGGTATCCTCCTGGGAGCCGGCGCGGCTTTTATTATGGCCGCGGTTGTGGGCTGGGCAACCAAGGTTTCGCTGTTTAGTATTATTTTATCAACCACATTTTCCATTGCCGTGGGAATAGGCTTTGGCTTATGGCCGGCAAAAAAAGCCGCGGAACTTAACCCTATCGAAGCCTTGCGTTTTGAATAAAACTCCGCCTAGATAATCATTCCAACTCTCTTATGTGTCCTTGCGGCAAAAACACATCTTTTAGCTAAGCCTGAGCCTGCATCGTGCAGGCCCAGCCGCGCGTTCTCACTAAGGATTCCGAAAATATCTGCTAGGTCGCAGCTATTTCGGACTAAATTCGAGCAGGCTGACTTGACCTCGCTAATATTTATCATAACCTTAGTCTAATGGCTCGGTAAGTCAGGCTCTCATTTAAAGCGCCGCTAAAAGAGAATTTTTGCCCAGCGGATCGGCTATTAGCTATAACTGGTGACCTTGTGTAATATGTTTGCGCGTTTCCGAGTTCACGCGTTAGCGTGTTACAAACATAACAAATTAGTTCTAACTCGATAACGCGGCAACGCGAAAACTCATAACTAATAATTCATAACTCATAACTATTAACTACCCGCTATATATAATATATTGACAAAAATCAGTAAAACTCTCAGAATATGTATGAGGTTTGAATAAAGCAAATATCAAAGAAAGGATGTCTTTCCTTATTGTTCGGAGTAAATTCCAGGGATTTATACTAGGGGAAGAGAATTATGCGCATATTATTAGTGGAGGATGAAAAAAAGATTGCCAGTTTTATTGAGCGAGGGCTTAAGGCACACCGCTATATCGTAGATATTGCTTCTGACGGAGAACATGGCTTGGAGTTGGCGGAACTAAATCATTATGATTTAATTATTCTGGATATTATGCTGCCGGGCAAAGACGGGATTACTGTTTGTAAAGACCTAAGGGATCAGGGAATTGATAGTCCGGTAATGATGCTTACTGCTAAAAGTTCAGTTACAGATAAAGTGCATGCTTTGCATTCAGGCGCGGATGACTATTTGGTCAAACCTTTTTCTTTTGAAGAGTTTACGGCCAGAGTAGCTGCCTTGCTTAGGCGGACAAGAAAGGAAAAGACCTCAATTTTAAAAATAGGCGATATCGTGCTTGATCAGATGACGCATAAAGTCACAAAAGCTGATCAGGAACTATTGCTTACTCCCAAGGAATATAGTCTTTTAGAATATTTTATGCTTAATGCCGATCAAGTAATAACCCGGACAATGATATCAGAACATGTGTGGAATGAGGATTTTGACAGCTTTTCCAATATTATCGATGTTTTTATCAATAACTTGCGCGGCAAGCTTGATTCTGATCGGAAAAAAAGCTGTATTCAAACCATTCGCGGTGTTGGCTATACTTTAAAAAGCAAAACCTAATGAGAATTAATTCAATAAAATTCAAACTTTGCGTTCTCTATGTCGGAGCTCTGGGGCTTCTCCTGGTAGCTTACCGGGGCGTGCTTTACTATAATCTTTATCAGAATTTGTACCGGGATTCAGATGCCCGGCTGATTGCCAAAGCAGATGCGGTATATAAAAACCTCCGGGTATTTACCGCGCCGCTTAAAGAATCAAAAAGAGCAGTTATCTTTGGAACCAGAAGAATGCTGGGTGTTGATGTTACCTATCCGGATAAAACCCAGTTGATGCGCATAGAAGATATATGGCTTAAGCGCAGAGATGAGCTTGGCTTGAATAAAGATTATATTAATCTTTTGAATGAAGAAGGCAAGACAGTTGTGAGTTCGCCGAATATTGATAAAGGTTTGAGCCATTTTCTTGAGAAATACGCAAAGGCAGATAATAAACAACAGGCTTTTTATAATCTAGTTTATAAGGAAAGCCTGAACCTGAGAATAATCGTTATGCCGGTTGATTTCGCGGATCTGGGCAAATATACGATTCAGATCGGTATAACCACTGACCCGATAATTTATATTTTGCGCGAACGGATTAATAAAAGCGCGATCAGTATTCCTTGGATTATGTTTTTAGCAGTGGTGATCAGCTATTTCATGGTGTGGCTTATTTTACGGCCGGTTAAACAGGTTGCAAAAATTGCCAATGATATTTCCCATGAAAATCTAAGCGCAAGAGTCAATGTGCAGAATATTGACCAGGAAATGAAATATCTTGCTGAATCATTTAATGATATGATTGAAAGGCTTGAAGAATCGTTCACCTATGTTGAGGAGTTTAGTTCATATGTTGCCCATGAACTAAGAACTCCGCTTACGATTATCAAAGGAGAGACAGAGGTGGCTTTGCAAACTGACCATACGCATGAAGAATGTAAAGCAGTGATGCGGTCTAATCTGCAGGAAGTGGAAAGGATGCTTAAGACAATTGACCATTTGCTGTTGCTCGCGGATATGAATTACCGTAAACAGTCTGTTAATTTTGAACGAGTTGAGTTAGGAGAATTTTTAAAAGATATCCATGAAAAAAGCACTATGTTAGCAGCAGCAAAACAGATCACAGTTATGCTTGAAATGTCTAAGGACAAAATAGAACTAATGGCCAATCGCAATGAATTACGCAGATTATTTTTTAATCTTATTGAGAACGCGATTAAGTTTACCCCTCCTGGCGGGATGATTGAGCTAAGCGTAAAACAGCAAAAAAACAAAGTCCAGATCAGTATCGCGGATACCGGTATTGGCATAAAACAAGAAGATATCCCTAAAATATTTAATAAATTTTTCCGTGCTTCCGGCGAAGAAAAGGAAAAACCTCTGGGCAGCGGTTTAGGGCTGGGGATTGCTCAGTCGATTGCCCGGATCCACCAGGGCCGAATTGAAGTTATCAGTCAACCGAAAAAAGGTTCGACTTTTACTGTGACCCTGCCGATTGCCCCATCTCTAAACATTAAGAAAAATTAATTTTATCTTCATCTTCTCTTAATTATCATTCATATATACTTTCCGCATAGGGGAAGTATATATGGGGAAAAAAAGATTTTATCTATCCGCGATTAAACAAGTCTCAGCGAGTTTTTTATTTTTTTGCCAAAAGATTAAAGCATTGAGTAATTTAAAAAGATTATGCTTTTTTATTCTATTGTCAGCTTTATTCTTGGTTGATAATGTATCAGCAGCTAATCAAATGCCCACAGATAGTTATACATTCTGGGTGCTGACAAATGCTCCGGATAGTTCAGCGCCACTTTTTCAAGGATGTCTCCCCGCGCCTGATGCTCTGGGCATATCTCGATCAACTAATATCAAAGCCTGTATATTTGATACCCAGTCCGCGATAGATTACAGTTCTATAGATATGGCAGTAAATGGTACGCTGATTATAAGCAATGGCATTGTTCAGACTTATCAAGATCCAGAGGGTAATACGCAGTACTATCAAGTAGAAATAGTGGAAAAAACAGTTAATGAGTATGTCTTGATGTATGACCCTGTTGAATGTTTTAATTATGAAGAAAATGTGGTAGTTACATTAAGCGTGTCCGATGTTAACGGTAACGATGTTAACGCGTATAATTATGCTTTTAAAATACAGAATTTTCAAATGGGTGCAGTCAGTTCTTTTTTTAACGCGGAACCTTTAAACATTAGTTTAGCGGCGCAAACAGCGGATACTGGATTTATGCAGGATAATGCTGTGATCGCGAATTCAGTTGATGGTAAGCATGTGTTCATTGTTTGGGAACAGCGCAGCAGTTCAGGGGTATGGGATATTTATTGCGTAAGATCAAATGATTTTGGTAAAACTTTTGCCGCTCCAGTCAGAGTAAATCCTGATGCAGCTGGCGCAGAACAGCGCTTTCCCTGCATTGCTTTAGATAGCCTGAATAATGTATATGTCAGTTGGCAGCAAAAGACAATAGCCGGAGACTGGGATATTTATATTGCTAAAATGAATAGCAATGAAAGTTTATTTAGTCCTAGTCAGCGCGTATACGCGGATTATAACGCAACCAACCAGTTATATCCCGCGATAACAGCGGGGCCTGCATTGCAAAGCGATGGGCTTTCCGAGACGCAGGAACCGTCAACAGTATATGCGGTTTGGGTTGAGGATAATGGAGTGAGTTCCAGTGTGCGTTATACAAGAACCACAGCATCTTATAGTGATGCTTGGGATGTTTTTGTCAGCAATAGCATCCGGATTGATCAAGATCGCTCACAGCAGTGCAAAGACCCGATAATAAAACTTGATGCCAGCTCTCGAACTTTTGTGGCTTGGCGCGCAGAGAATGAAAATGGAACTTCCAGTATTTATTTTGATCTAGCGAGTAAAAATGCAGTTGATGGAAAGGAAAGTTTTGGTACGGATATCACTGTGAGTAACAGTACCAGCGCAGCGATAGAGCCTGAGCTCGAGGTGTCATTAGACGGCAATAATATTTACCTGCTGTGGAAAGAGTTATTATTAACACAAGCTAATTTAAAGTTTTCTTATTATCGGTATAGTAATGGTTATTACACTTTGAATACTGCTAAAACAGTTAATGCCAACATATTGAGCGATCAAGCTCTCGGCAGTTATGATCTTTCTATCGATAATGGCGGAGATGTATCAGCGATATGGAGTGAGGTTGATAATACTAATACAATTATTAAGTTGTCCGGAGCGGCTTATAATGCTTATAATTTTTCGGAATTTGCTTTAATCAAAACCCCGGGGGTTCAGAAAAACCCTTGTTTAGGTATTGACGCCCAGGGGGGGCATTATTATCTGGGCTGGACAGATAACAGTAATGGCTATGACGCGATATGTTTTTGCCGGAATACGTATATCATTACTGATGAAATTACTGCTCAGAAAATAGATAATGATCTTGGCGGCTCTTTGACTGTTACTCAGGGCAGTATCAGCGGAACAAGCATTGAAATTCCGGCTGAAGCAATTGATACGCCGATTACAGTTACAATCGCTGAGTCTGTAGGCGCTCCAGATACTGATGGCACGATTAACAGGATTAGTAATGTTGTTGATTTTGGTCCTGGGCAGATGCTGTTCAATGCTCCGGTTCAAATCACGCTGCCATATAATAATGAAATTATAGACAATAGTAATTTAAACATATTTTATTATAATATTGGCGCTCTGGCATGGGAAGTAGTTCCTGGCGGGGTAGTGGATGTTGTTAATAGAACTATTTCAGCGAATATAAGCCATTTTTCGATTTATATGGTTGCTGAGGAAATTGTTCCTAGCTCAGGGACTACTCCGGTTGCCAGCAGCGGAGGAGGCGGTGGCGGAGGATGTTTTATTGCTACAGCGGCATTTGGTACCAGTACTGCTAAACAAGTCGATGTATTGCGTAAATTTCGAGACAGGTATTTATTAACCAATAAATTAGGAATAATTTTTGTGCGAAACTATTATAAATACAGCCCGCCGCTTGCTGATAAAATAAGAAATAATAATAACCTAAGAGCGCTGATCCGCGTAGGTCTTAAGCCTTTGATTTGGTTAAGTAAATCAATCTGCGAGTAATTTTTCTGTAAACAGTCTGCTAATATTAGGGATTAAGTATTCTGATTGAAAAATAGCGAACAATATTTTAATTTGACATAGCCGCAATGCCATGCTAACATACAATCACATTTCCACTTTTATCACGCGATAACCAACGAAAAATACTAAATGACAAACAAAAAACCATACATTAAATGTTTTGGAATTATATTTTTTTTATTTATATTTTCCGCAATGTCTTATGCTGCGGAAATTATTTTTTTAGATGCTGCTTCTTCCGAAAGCCAAACTTCAGGTTTAAATCAATTTTCCTTTTCGCAAAGGCTCCATGATCTTACTGATTTTGCTTCCTATAAGCAATATGGACCGGATCGTTCGGGCATGATTAACGGAAGAGTGTCCACACAGGTAGAATTTACCAATGTTTCCGGTAATCAGACAAAATCGTTTTACCGCGATAGCAATGAAGACTATCAGGCAGATCTTAGTTTGAATATTTTTGAAAAACTGCCCAACGGATATCAGCTGCAAAGCCAGTCTGCTGTGCGGAAAACTGATAATTCCCGGGTTGAATCCAGCCGCGATGTGAAGATTAAACAGTTCAATATCTCCGCGCGCAATGATGACAATCTTTTTGAATTAGGCGATTTTTATGCTGATTTCAGTCAGTTTGTTATGGGCAGCAGCCTTGAAGGGGCAAACGCTCAAATGAAAGTCTCTGATTTAATAGAATTAAAAACAGTTGCCGCGCGTAAATATGCAAGCGATTCCGCGGCCGGTCTTTTTCAGCGCGACGTCGCGGGATTAAAAACCGACACTTTTTTATTGGAAGATTCTGAATTATTTTCCTTATTTCGTTTGGGAGTCCAGGGAGTAAGTGTTCAGGATGATAGCTCAACTATTCCGGATAATTCCAGCAGCTTAGATTTAAATAACTCGGTGTATGGTGTTGATGGCGAAATGCGCATGCAGAACGGTACTTCTTTATTATTTGAACTTGCCCGCGGCCGCTATATAAAAGATGAGGATGTGGCTGCTAAAGAGATTAACTCTGGTTTGGCATTTAGGGTGCAGCCGGGATTTCGTTATGAAGACTGGTTTAATCTTCGATACCTTTATTATTATGTTCAGCCTGAATTTTATAGTGAAGTAGGCTCTGCTTCATCAGATAAGATCCAGCATCAGATGGTAGTTGACTTGCGGCTTAGCGAAAAAAATATTCTTTCTTTAACCGAGAATCTATATTGGGATCATCTGGACGACAGCAAGCTTACCAAGCGGACAACTAATAATGATCAATATATTTCACTAACTACCCGCCCTTTTGAGGATAATAAAGATTTTTCCATCCGGACATATGTAAACTGTTTGGATAAAAACTCAGATGATTTGCCTAATAGCGCCGAATCAACCACCGCAACATATGGTCTTTCCTTAAATACTCGGATATCCGAAGCATTTTTGGGTGTGTTTTTTGAACACCGCTATTTTGATGATAAAGCAGCTGGCGCAGCTACAGAATCTTTTCAGCGTTTTGGCAGCAGTTTTAGCCGGGATTTTACTGTGGGAAAACGCAGGCTTTATCTGGCGGCAAATTACAGCGTTGATGCCAGAGATACGCGCAATGATGAAAACCTTAGCCTTAGCAATGGATTATCATTAACTGGCCGTTATGAAATTAGTGATCCTTTGAACTTTAACTTTGGTTATAATCTGATGGTTGCCGATAATGCCGAACCTTTGGAAGATTATTATACGAATAAGACATATGGAGAACTTTCCTATAAACTCAAAGGTGAGCGCAATGGAGTTATTACTACCAGGGCGGAACTGAATAATTATCTTTATGACAGTGATAATGGCGATTATCAGGAAAAAAGATTTGTTTTGAAATTTGCCAGCAACTTTTAATCAAGGCGGTAATTATGCGTAACTTTAAAAAAAGATTATTATTTATTCTTTTCGGTTTAATTTTTTTCTGCCCAGCTGCTCTTAGCCAGATAGATATTCAGCAGGAATTGGATACAGGCGCAACAGCAGTTAATAAAATTTTTAACATGTATTCCAGCTATTCACAAGCTGGATTCGATTCTGTGGTCTCCAATGATTTTATGCCTTTGCGCAGCGAGTTTATGAGCAAAGTTGATGCTTCAGCTGTAAATGAGCAGGCCTTAGAGTTTAATGTTTCCGTGGATCAGGTGCTTATATTAGAAAAGAAGATGGCAGTTATGTGTCAGTGGTATAAAAAATTCACTGTTTCCAAAACTCCTGGTCAACAAAAAACCCAAGGTAAATCTGAGCTGATTTTCCAGCTTGAAGGCGATCAGTGGAAACTGGTTAAACTAAACGGTGATAATCCGTTTTAATGGTAATTAAATAAGTAATAAATAAAATTCCTCTCTACTATTTTAAACACTCTAATTTGACAAAGTGGTTAAACTCGGCTATACTATATAGCAAGATGGCTATATAAATCATGTATAAGTAAAGCGCGACAAGACACAAGGGCGCAAAAGCAGTTATGAATGACTAATTATGAGTTACGAGTGAAAAGCAGGAAGCGCTTCGCGCTTAGCTCATAGCTCATGGCTCATAGCAAAAACAAGGCGCAGGAACAAGTTAATAGTGACAAGTTACTGGTCAACTGGCTAACAGGCTAACACAAGGACACAAGAGCAGGAATTAGGAAGTTAGCTGTTAGTTTTTTACGCAATACGCACGACGCGATACTGAACAAGAAGCAAAGGGAATTTATGCGGAAACTGGAAAAAATATTTAAAGCATTGGCTGATATCAACCGGCTGCGGATAATAAAAATGCTGCAAAAACAGAAACAGTGCGTGTGTGAGCTGGCTTTTGTTCTGGGCATTACTCAGCCCAGTGTTTCCCGTCATCTTAAAAAACTAAAAAATGCCGGCTTAATTGATTGTGAGAAAAATGGGTTTTGGACAGATTATTATTTGGTCGAAGCCGGCCAATATTCTAAGCTGATTATCCAGTATCTTAAACAATGCGCTGAAAATGATAATCAGGTGAGAAAAGATTTAGAGAAAATTAAAAAAGCCAATCGCCAGAAACTTTGCTGTAAATAATATTTTTTATAAAAATAAATAGCATTTTTGCTGTATGGGGGTAAAACAATGAAAGAATGGAAAAAGTTTTTATTAATGCTAATCGGCTTTCTGGCATGTTTTTATTTACCGATTGAGCTTTTAGCATTTCGCAATCCGCTTTTTGAAGCTTTAGCTCTGGTTAAATGGTATGCCAGAGAGCATGTTTTACTTTGTCTGGTGCCGGCTTTTTTTATTGCCGGAGCGGTTTCAGTGTTTATCAGCCAGGCCTCAGTAATTAAATATTTCGGAGCCAAAGCAAATAAAATTTTAGCTTATAGCGTTGCTTCAATTTCCGGGACTATTCTCGCTGTATGTTCCTGCACTGTTCTGCCTTTATTTTCCGGTATATATAAAAGAGGCGCGGGATTAGGCCCGGCAACAACTTTTCTTTATTCCGGACCGGCAATCAATATCCTGGCGATTATTATGACCGCGCGGATCTTAGGCTGGCAGCTGGGTTTAGCCCGAGCTGTGGGAGCGATTATCTTCAGTATTATAATCGGACTGCTAATGCAGCTTATATTTTTAAAAGAAGAACGGGAAAGAAAAACAGAAGGGGATTTATTAGCAATCGAGAAAAAAGAACCCAGAAGCTTATGGCAGCATGCTTTGTATTTTCTGTCAATGGTAGGATTTCTCGTGTTTGCTAATTGGGCCAGACCTTTAGCTGGCGACAGCGGTTTGTGGGCATTTATATTTTCGCTAAAATGGTATGTATCAGCGGGATTTTTATTGCTGATCGGACTTATGCTCAGTAAATGGTTTAAAAAACCAGAGATTATTGATTGGACGCAGAGTTCCTGGACATTTGCCAAACAGATAATGCCTTTGCTTTTGTTCGGAGTGATTATTTCCGGGTTTTTACTGGGCCGGCCGAATCATGAAGGACTGATTCCCTCCTGGATAATTGTCCAGGCAGTTGGCGGTAATTCCTTATTGGCTAATTTCTTCGCGTCATTTGTCGGAGCGTTTATGTATTTTGCTACTTTAACTGAAGTACCGATTCTCCAAGGTCTGATCGGCTCAGGCATGGGCAAAGGCCCGGCCCTGGCTTTGCTTTTAGCCGGACCAGCCTTGAGCTTGCCGAATATGCTGGTTATTCGCAAAGTTATTGGTACAAAAAAAACCATTGTTTATGTCAGCTTAGTGATTGTTATGGCCACATTAAGCGGAATTATGTTCGGTTTAATTGTAAAATAGGAGGTTGTGATGAAGATTGAAATACTGGGCATGGGCTGTCCAAAATGCAAAAAATTATATGAAAATGTTCAGGAAGCAGTTAAGCAAGAAAATATTGATGCGGAGATTTTAAAGGTCACGGAAATAAATAAGATAATGGAGTACGGGGTTATGATTACTCCTGCTTTAGTGGTTGACGGAGAAGTTAAGGCTGCCGGGAAAATCCCTTCAGTTGATGAAATTATGAATTGGATTACCGCATAAAAGAGGAGAAAAATATGGCAAATACAACGAAGATCTTTTTAGTAATAGCAATAATTGTTCTGGGAGCGTTTATGCTGCAGCATAATTCCAATAAAGGCTGCGGTAATGGTGTGTGCGGTTTATTACCTGCCGCGATGGCGGAAACTTCGGATTTACCAGAGAAAGCTGAACAGATTAGTTTTGTGGAGCTGGGATCGGTAAATTGCATTCCTTGCAAGCAGATGCAGCCGATTATGGAGGAAATCGAGAAAGAATATACTGGAAAAGTAAAAGTTGTATTCCATGATGTTTGGACAGAAGAAGGCAGGAAGTATGGTAATGAGTACCATATCCGGGTTATCCCGACACAAGTATTTCTGGATAGAACCGGTAAAGAAATATTCCGTCATGAAGGATTTTTCCCAAAATCAGAGATTGAAAAAATCTTAAATAACGCTGGAGTTTTAAAATGATAATGTGTTTATTTGAAATATTAACTAATGCCTTAAACGGTACGCCGTTTATTGCCGTAAGCGCGGCGTTTGCCTGGGGGGTATTGAGTATCCTGCTTAGCCCTTGTCATCTGGCAAGTATCCCGCTGATAATTGGGTTTATTAATGATCAGGGAAAGATATCGACAAAAAGGGCGTTTGTATTAGCGCTGCTTTTTTCTTTAGGAATCCTTATAACCATAGCTATTATCGGGGTGATTACCGCGGGCATGGGCAGAATGCTTGGTGATATCGGCAGTTGGGGTAATTATTTTGTCGCAATTATTTTTCTGGCAGTAGGATTGCATTTATCAGGACTTCTGCCATTGTCTTTCATAAATGGGGTAAGCCAGCCAGGCATGAAAAAAAAGGGGTTATTGGCTGCTTTACTGCTCGGCCTTATATTCGGTATCGCGCTTGGCCCGTGCACCTTCGCGTATATGGCTCCGATGCTGGCGATTACTTTTTCCCTGTCTTCGACAAAATTCCTGTATGGAATAATCCTTCTTATGGCTTATGGAATCGGGCATTGCTCGGTGATTATATTTGCCGGAACATTTACGGAAATGGTAGAGCGGTATCTTAAATGGAATGAAAACTCAAAAGGAGTGCTTATCCTGAAAAAGATATGCGGTTTTTTGGTAATCTTAGCAGGGATATATCTATTATTTAAAAGATAATTAATGTGAGGGAAAAGATTATGTCAGAAGAGATAAAATTAGGGTTTTTTGAAAAATATCTAACCATTTGGGTTATCGCCTGCATTGGCTTAGGGATATTTTTAGGGAAATTATTTCCCCAGGCTGCGGTTACATTAGACAGTATCTCAATTTATCATGTGTCTATTCCGATTGCCGTCTGTCTTTTTTTTATGATGTATCCGATTATGGTGAAGATTGATTTCAGCGAAGTTATTAAGGCCGGCAAGACGCCTAAGCCGGTATTGCTTACATTGTTTGTAAATTGGGGGATTAAGCCGTTTACGATGTTTGCCATCGCCACATTTTTTCTTGGATTTGTTTTTAAACAGTGGCTGCCGGGTTTAGAGATTATCAAGGACGGAACTCAGGTTGAACTGTATCGTTCTTATATTGCCGGCTGTATTTTGCTGGGCATCGCGCCCTGCACGGCCATGGTTCTTGTCTGGGGGCACCTGGCTAAGGGCAATGATGGACATACTCTGGTTATGGTCGCGATAAATTCGCTGACAATGTTGTTTCTGTACGCGCCATTAGGCGGATGGCTGCTTGGGATAAATCAGATGCCGATCCCTTGGCAGACTATTGTTATCTCAGTAGTGATGTATGTTGGCATGCCTTTACTTCTAGGATATTATTCAAGGAAATTCATTGTTGCCAAAATGGGGTTTAGCTGGTTTGAGGATAAGTTTATTCATTATCTTACACCGGTTTCAATCAGCGCGCTGCTGGTTACTCTGGTTCTTTTGTTTTCGTTTAAGGGAGAGCTGATCATTGATCAGCCGCAGGTGATTTTGCTGATCGCGATTCCGCTTTTTATCCAAACTTGCCTGATTTTCGCGATTACTTACGGGTTGGCTTTATGGTTAAAATTGCCTTATAAGGATGCCGCGCCTTCTGCCTTGGTTGGAGCAAGCAATCATTTTGAAGTTGCCATCGCGACTTCGGCGATGCTGTTCGGCCTTTCATCAGGAGCTTCTTTGGCAACTGTGGTTGGGGTAATTATTGAAGTGCCGGTAATGCTTATTTTAGTCAGGGTGTGTTTGAAAACCAGGAATATTTTTAAATAAGTTTTTCTAAGTAAGGCTAGTCTCAATTTATATTGATGAATTAAGTATGGCAGGAGAAAATATCGTTATTTTTGATGGTTCTGATTTTGGCTGGAGTCTTGTTTTCTCTGTTGATATTTTGAAGACAGTCTCAGAATTTTGCGGATAGCGCGGAGCAATGTCTTTTCTGATTAAGACTAAAAGCTGGCTGAGTTTTTTTGATAATTCCCAGGCTTTTTCTTTTAGTGAGATATCCTTTTTTGATAATACCGAATCTACAATATCAAAATACTTTTCATCCTCGGGTTTAATTATAGGCGAAAACCCCATAATTTTTTTGTATAATACCATATTTTGCAATCCATCGGGTAAAGATATTAAGCCGGTTAATGAGGAATATCCTGCAATTTCAGCTCGCGCAGTAATTTCTTTGTATAAAGTTTTTATTACTCCCGCGGATTTGGGAAAACTTTTAAGCTCCTGGGAGGGGTATTTATTCCGAGGGTAAGAGCTTAGGGCTGCTAGAATTGTTTCTTGCTCCTGAGCTAAATCAATATCAGCTAATTGCTTTAAGACAATAGTTATTTCTTTCGCGGTTAATCCTACGCAGGCATTAGAAAATTTTTCAAGCACAGGGTCAAGATCAAGCTGAATATTGTTTACTAAAAGAGATTTTAGAGTTTGTTTTAAGTTATTAGCAGCGTCTTCATATCCGTAGCGGGATGTTAGTACGTGTTGAGTCATAATGACTCTTTCTTCTTGTCCCGCGGGAGTTTCCAAACTGATTCTTCCGATAATCAGTGTATTGATTCCGATACTGCGTCCATCATATAATGTAAGTTTACCTGTCTGGCCTGCCGGAGTGTTAACAAAAATATCATAACTATCCAGATACTCCTGGTTGGCATCCTTTCCCAATAGACTAATAGTGACTTTTGAGCTTGGGCCTTTTTTAATGCTTATTTGGGGAGAATTAAATACCGGTTTAAATCCTTTGGAAATAACCGGCTGTAAATTGTTTACAAATTTATGAAATTGTTGCCTTTGCCATTGTTCTGGTTTTTGCGTGGCTTTAAGGATGAGGAAAAGTATTGTTCTGTGCCCAGCCATTTGATATAAAAAATCATACAAATCAGGATTTTGTTTTATCAGCATAAGCTTGTTAATATATTGTTTAAAAAAAGGATTGCGTAAATATTGATGGACAAAAATATAAAACATAGCGTCGCGATGCCCGGCAAAATTCTTTTGGGTTATAGCAATATCAAAGCCTTTTCCTTTTAGCAAATCCGCAACTTCTTCCGTAATTCGGGAATGTTCCTGAGTGTCCATGTAAAAAAATGAGCCGTTATCTTTTAACGCTTGCCGTTTAGTTATATATTCAATCGCGCTTTTTTTCGCATCGGGGCTCATAAGCCGCAAGGATGCGGTGGAAAGCATAAAATCGAATTTTTCCTTTGAGAGAACAGTGGGAAAGTCGCGTACGTTTGCAGTGACTTGTTGGACTTTTTCATACAGGTTGTTAGGCAGAGTTTCTTTGCGTCTCTTATCTGCTGTAGAGTTTGAATTTTGGCTTCGGTCGTATTCAATGAGTTTGTTAACTGAAGGAATATTTTGTAAAATATTATTTACAAGAACTCCTGACCCTGTCGCAAATACAAGTAAATCCTGCTTTTCGGTTTTTTGAATTGATTCTTCTTTTATGGCATTAACCAGAAAATCTTCCTGAGAGCGCTTGGTGTCAAGGGCTAAGCATCTTAAAACCCCGGGGTCTTTAAAAATCACGCCATCTTTATATAAGGTTGTATATTCTGGAGTAAAAAGTGTATTTTGATCCTGCCGATAAAGCAGATCAAAAAATCCATGCCAAAATCGTTCTTCTATAAGGATTCTTTCAGTATCTTTTAAATCAATATCATGAAAAAGCTGATCAAATATGGCATTGCTGGAAATTGCTTCCCTTAATATTATTCGTTGGCCTTGCGTTGGGATTTCTGAAGAAACTGATAGATATAGTTGTTGGTTTTCTTCACCGATTGAAAACATCTCCCCTAGTCCAGCAGAATATATATTTAATTTTAGTTTTTCCAGGGAGTTCTTATCAATCTCAAGCAGTGTGCCAGCAAGATTAAAGGCTACTTTTTGTTTTGCCTTGGCTTTTTCTAATAGTTTTTCTACAGCTTGCAGTCCAGTGATTCCAATATGTCTAATAGTTACAAGTTCAGAATTTTGCGCATCCTCAAATAGAGCGTAAGCTGCTTTTAAATGTTCTTCGCTTGAAGCGTTTTCTAATAAATTAAGCCCCATTTCAGCACTTTGATAATTAGATTTGGGAAAAAGAAATGAATATGCTATTCCAAATGCTGTACCGCCTAATACTACACTGCTGATAAAAGGAGTTAAATTCGGATAGAATTGAATCCCTGCTATAGCACCCAATATGCTTCCGGCAAATATGGTGATTACCCGCATAAGTGATCGGGAACCATTATAATTTTTCTCGAGATGTAACAATCCCCCTGGGCCCTTTGTTTGTCTTTGCAGTAATTCTAAGGGGTCAATTTTACTGTCATCAGGTAAAGTATAGGAAGCAAGCAGTTTTAAGGTGCTTGATCGCATTTGCGTTGAGGATATTTTGATTTGGGGAGATAGCATGGCTGAAGAGCCATTATTAATGCCAGAGCGCATTGTTTCTGAATGCGCATAGGCTAGGTTTGAGCTAAGCAGCGCGTTTATAAGACATAAAGTAAGAAGTTTTTTTAATTTAGGCATCGTATCTCCGTAAAAATAAAGTTATAAAATATACCATATTTTTAGACTTAATGCAACGGGTGATTAATGGAAATAGAAAATAAAGGACACAATAATAGCTCATGGCTGATAGTCAATAGTAAAAAGTAGAAAGTTATAAAGTTCATAAGGCTCAACCATGTTCATGAAATAATAAATATTGTAGGGAACAACCGTGTTGACCCGATGCAAAAATAATAATCTGATACCATTCAATAAACGTTTTTTTGCAACGTAATTTCTATGACCATATCATTCGCGACGATAAAGCATTAAATAAAATTCGCGAATATATTGTTAATAATCCCGCAACATGGGATAATGATAAACATAATCCAAATAATAAAAACATCTAAGTTGCTCTAGGCAATCGGGACACAGCCTGAGCTCAAACGTCATACAAATAGAATGGGGGGCGCAATGATGAAAAGAATGCGGATGAGCAAAGCATTTACTCTGATAGAGCCGGGACCAGTTGTTCTTGTGACGACAAACAATGGTAAGAAGAACAATATAATGACAATCTCCTGGACCATGGTGATGAGCTTCACGCCGGTATTTGCCATAACCACGGGATCCTGGAACTATTCTTATGCCGCGCTTGAGAAATCCCGAGAATGCGTAATCGCGATTCCCACTGTGGATATGATTGATCAGGTTGTGGGCGTGGGAACATGTTCCGGGGCTGACACAGACAAATTTAAAAAGTTTGGACTAACTGCTGTAAAGGCAAAGCAGGTAAGGCCGCCTTTGATTAAGGAATGCCTGGCAAATATCGAATGTAAAGTTATTGATATCATAAAAAAGCACAATATTATTGTGCTCGAGGGAGTTGCCGTGTACTTTGATGGTTTAAGAAAAGAGCAAAGAACTATTCACGCAATCGGCGACGGCACCTTTGTAGTAGACGGACGAAAGCTGAATAGGAAGAAAATGATGCGGATGTGGCTTCCGGATGGGGTGTGAAAAGAGCAGCGAATAGCGTGTAGCGTTTAGGGATTAGGAAAAGCAGGAAGCTCTTCGCGCTTAGCTCGTAGCTAATAGTAAAAGCAAAAGCTTAAAACGCTTGGCTTATAGCTAATAGTCCATGGCTTATGGATGAAGACAGAAGACAAAGCTTGGCTCATGGCTTATAGTCCATGGTTAAAAGCGGAAAGCAATTGACTATCGACCATTAGCCATTGAACTGGTGACTTTGAATGCTGCTTCTTCATCAATAGAGCAAACTACATAAATCATTGACAATACGTACGGCATGTGGTACGCTTTAAGTAAAAGGAGACTGTTATGACCACTTTAACCGCGAGCCAGGCGCGAAGCATATTATATAAATTATTAGACACAACAGCTTTATCTCATGAACCAATACAAATTACCGGAAAAAGAAATAATGCTGTTTTAATCTCTGAAGATGACTGGAGAGCAATTCAGGAAACCTTATATCTTGTTTCAATTCCGGGAATGCGGGAGTCTATTCTCAAGGGCTTAAAAACTCCGCTTAAAGAATGCGGCAAGAAATTGACATGGTGAGCTGGAAAATAGTTTATACAAAGCAATCTCTGAAAGACGCGAAAAAATTATCTGCCGCCGGATTGCGCTCTAAAGCGGAAAGCCTCCTGGAAATTATAAAGGAAAATCCCTTCAAGACTCCTCCTCCGTTTGAAAAACTAGTCGGTGATTTAACCGGTGCCTATTCAAGAAGAATAAATATCCAGCATCGAATTATTTATCAGGTATTGAAAAAATACAAAACAATAAAAATTATCCGCCTGTGGACTCATTATGAGTAAAAATAGTATTGCGTATCGCGTATTGAGTATTGCGTGGAACCGAAGGATGAGGGACGAAGGGCGCAAAAGCAGTTATGAATTACTAATTATGAGTTATGAGTGAAAAGCAGCGGATAGCGTATAGCGATTAGCGTTTAGACAAGTTACAGTATTGAGTATTGCATGTCTCATTAGTTAGCTGTTAGTTTTTTACGCAATACACACGACGCGATACGCAATACTGTAACGATTGACTATTCACTGATTATTGGCGGGTTTGGCTTCGGAGAATAGTTTATCCAGTTGCGCGTAGATTTCTTTGGCCTTGTCCGGATTGCCGAGTTTTTTATAGGTTTCGGCAAGGAAAGTATAAATAACTCTTTTGTTAAATCTATCGGCATTATGCTCATCGCTTAATATTTTAGCGCGTTTAAAGTAATAATTAGCATTGGGATAATCTTTTTTATTCATAAAATAAGTTTCGCCCAGTTCCGCGTATATTTTCCAGGAATCAGGATTATTTTTAAGCCCGGATTGAAGAAGGTTTATTGCTTCCTCGATTTTGTCCAAGTGGCTGGCCAGCCAATATCCGCCAAGGCAATAAGCGGATTCATTATGCGGATTTAATTTAATCGCGTAATAAAACCAGGGAATAATTTCCTTTTGCTCATTTGCCGCTAAATGGCGATGGCT
This sequence comes from Candidatus Omnitrophota bacterium, assembly GCA_043805415.1. Classification (GTDB taxonomy): domain Bacteria; phylum Omnitrophota; class Gorgyraeia; order B26-G9; family B26-G9; genus JAHITE01. The sequence goes on from JAZDHZ010000010.1 coordinate 23,418, forward strand.
GGTTATCCTCAGGGATTGGCTGATATTAAGCAACGGGTTAATAAAGTTTTGCTTACTTGCTGGTTCCGGCTGATCGTGATCATGATCGTGTTCAGCTTCATGTTCATCATGCGCTTCCAATCCTCCTGGGCAAAGCCGGCCGCTGGCATGAAAATAGGCGTCTGCCTGGAGATAGGATAAATCTGAAAGATATTCCCGAAACTCTCCAAAGGTTTTATAAAATAGCTGACTGTTTAATCCGCTGGCGCCTTTTTGGCTGAGGAATTCCTGACTATAAGTATCGATTCTAAGACAAAGCAGAATAATAAATAAGGCAGCGATGATAAAAAAAACGCAGTTCTTCATTTAAAGACTTTTTCTTTTAAACAGCATACTGGTTATCCAGATTATCAGTCCTGTGTATAAAACAGTGTATATTGATATGGCAGTTATTGTCCAAAGCGGTAATGGCTCCCAGAGGTGAATTAGCCTGATGCGCAGGTCATAGAACTCAAAGTGGGGTAAGATATAGTATAACAGAGAGTATAGATAAGTTAGTTTTCCCGAAGCCAGGACAAGTATTTTTCTTAAAGCTTCATTGTACCAGAACATGAAAAAATAAAGCGAAAAGCTTATGGCAATGTTCGCGGAAATGGTCAGAAATAAAGAAAATAAAATCGCGAAACTGGAAAGCAAGGCCAACAGGAGAAGGCTCAGCCAGTAATATTGCGCGAGTAAGATTAAACTAGTATGCTCGCCTTTGCTAAGAATAAAAATAAGATACAAACAATAAAAAGCGGAAAAGGAGATAACGGAAATAAATAAACTGCCGACAAATTTACCGAGAATAAACTGAGTCCGGGAAACCGGCTTAGCGAGCAGCGGATAAATTGTTTTAGATTCTATTTCTGCCGGGATTTGCTTGGCTGAGAAACTAATGGTGATAATTAGGGAAAAAAACGATACCAGAGATAAGCCGATATCTTTTAAATAGCGGGAAATATCTTTTATGCCGAAAAATGTTTCACTATAGAAAAAAGCCGCTAATCCTGCGAATAGGATTATAAGGATATAAAAATCTTTTTTTCTCAGCAGTTCTTTTATTGTGTGCCGCGCTAAAATAAGGATTTTATTCATTTTTCACCAAGTCAAAGAAATATTGTTCCAGGGTTATGGCCGCGCCTTTTTCATTCATAATCTCATGGGGTTTGGTTTCTTTTAATATTTTTCCGTCTTTAAGAATAATCACTTTATCGGAAATAATTTCCGCTTCGGAAAGTTCATGCGAAGAGAAAAAAATGGTTTTTCCTTTGGCTTTTAAATCAAGCAGGATTGCGCGCATATTCATCCTGGCAATCGGGTCAAATCCGGTGGTTGGTTCGTCTAAGATCAGCAAATCAGGGTCATTGATCAAGCATTGGGCAAAGCTTACTTTCTGGAGCATACCTTTGGAAAAAACCTTCATCAAAGTATTGGCCTGCTTAGTTAAATCAACCAGTTCAAGAATCTGTTCAATCCTTTGCCTAAGCAGTTTGTGAGGAATATAAAAGATTTTTCCGTAAAAATTAAGCAGTTCTTTGGGCGTAAGATACCAGTAGTAATTCGCGGTTTCCGGCATATAGCCAATGCTTTCGCGGGTAGAGCTCAGGAAAGGTTTTTCCTGAAAAATTAAAACCTCTCCCTTGGCCGGAACCAGCAGTCCGAGCAGGGCTTTGATCAGGGTTGTTTTTCCCGCGCCGTTTGGGCCGAGAAAGCCGCAGATCTGGCCTTTATCCACGCTAAGGCTGATATTTTGCAGCGCTTTTTTCTCCAGCCTGCCTTTACCGTAAATAATGTTTAAATTGTTGACGCTAATCACATGTTTCATTATAAACAAAGTTTAACATATGTATTTTTATACTTCAAGCAGTTATTAATTCAGCGGCTATTATAAGGAAAAGCGCAAACAGTTAATATTCATACTTTGGATTATAAAATCTATTGCCATGGGTTTTTGTTGATATACCATTGGTTAAAACTATGGTATAATCTGTTTAAAATAAATAGTAATAATCAAAAAATTGAGCAAATAATAAGGCGGGAATTGTGTACATATTGAAAAACAGAACATTTTTAATTACCTGCGGCAGAGGCATTGTGCCTTATCTGCGCCAAGAAGTTGAACAGCTGGGTTATCCGGTTATCTCGTCGCATGAGACGGGTTTAGAAATCGAAGCGGATTATGAGGATTGCTATAAGCTGAATCTTTGCCTGCGCACAGCCATGCATGTAATGTATTTAATTAAAAAATTCGCTTGTACCAGTCCGCAGGAGTTATATGACATAGTAGCGGCTTTGCCTTGGGAAAGCCTGATCAGTCCGGAAGAATATGTCAGCGTGGTATCCATGGCAGATACAAAGCATTTGAAGAACTCGATGTTTGCCAGTCAAAGAGTAAAAGACGCGATTGTTGATCGGATCACGCGTATATGCGGCAGCCGTCCCAATTCTGGTCCGACAAGAGACAATGTGGTAATTAATCTTTTTTGGAAAAATAACCGCTGCTGGCTATATGTAGATACATCAGGTAATAAACTTTCAGACCGCACATACCGCAAGCTTCCGCATGTCGCTCCTTTGCAGGAAACCCTGGCCGCGGCATTATTATTAGCAGCTGGTTATGATGGTTCAACTGCTTTGGTTAATCCAATGTGCGGCAGCGGAACTCTGGCGATTGAAGCGGCCTTGATCGCGCTTAACCGGGCTCCGGGTCTTTTAAGGAGCAATTATGGTTTAATGCATTTAAAGAATTTTAATTCGGATAATTGGCAGGCAACGCGTAAACAAATTAAAAAAACAAGCAAACCGCAATTAAAGGCAAAAATTATTGCTTCGGATATTTCTCCCCAAGCAGTGGATACTGCCAGGAAAAACGCGCAGACTGCCGGAGTAGATCAGGTAATTGAATTTCATGTCTGCGATTTTAGCAAAACTCCCATGCCTGAGCAGGGCGGAATTATGATTATGAACCCGGAATACGGCGTTAGAATGGGCCAGGAAATTCAGCTGAGAAATACTTATAAAGATATCGGCAATTTTTTAAAAACAAAGTGCGCTGGATATAAGGCTTATGTGTTTACCGGCAATATGCGCCTGGCGGATCAGATTCCTTTAGAGCCAGTGAGCGCGAAAGCATTTTCTAATGCCAAAATTGACTGCAAACTGTTTGAATATGATTTAGCCGCGGAGTATGATTAAACTCATAGCTCATAGCTGATAGCTCATGGCAAAAAGCAAAAAACTATTAGCTATCGGCCATTAGCCATTGACTATTCTAGGAAATTATTTCCACCAGCTCTAACTCAAAAATAAGGTCTTCACCGGCTAGGGGATGATTAGCGTCAACAGTTACTTCTTTTTCCGTGATTTCAGTGATAATCGCGGGAATCTTCTGTCCGTTTTCATTATGAATACCCAGCCTCAGCCCGACAGCAGGAACTAAATCTTTGGGCAAATGCCCGCGGGCAACAATCGCGATAAGGTCTGGATTTTTCGGGCCATAGGCTTTATCACAGGGAATGGTTATGGTTTTTGTTTCATTGACTTTCATTCCCAGAGTGCCTTCTTCAAATCCGGCAATTACTTGTCCTGAGCCAATAATAAATTCAAAAGGATTTCTTGAGCGCGATGAATCAAACACGCTATTATTTTTCAGTTTGCCTGTATAGTGGATCTTTACTTTATCGCCTTGTTTTGCCTGATTCATGCTCCGCGTCCTTTCTGATCAGTTCAGATTAGTATTGGTGTTTTTATTTATTTTTAAATTAACCTTTTTGGATGGATAAGTCAAGGGGAAAACATAAAAAGCATGCTTGGCTGATAGCTCATGGCTAATGGTCGATAGTAAGAGCAGAAAGCAGAAATAAATATCTAATTTCTAATTGCACTAATTTCTAAACTCTAAATAAACTCAAATGACTAAAACAAAAAAAACAGAAAACAGATAAAATACTTGGCTGATGGTGACTAGCTGCAACTTAGATTGTTAAAGGTAAAAATTTATCTTTGAGCGGCGCTTTTGAGCGTAATTTTGACAGGGATGTCAAAATAGCGAGAACGCGCGGTCGGGGCTGTACGATGCAGCCCCGGGCTTAGCGAAAAGATATGTTTTTGCCTACTCTTTTTTCTTGAAAATAAAAGATATTAAACGTATGATGAGGGGTATGAATCCAGATAGAGAGTTTTTAATTAAATTAGCTAAGACGCGCATGCCTTTTGGCAAGTACAAAGGCAGATTATTAATCGATTTGCCGGAAGACTATATTATGTGGCTTAGCCGTAAAGGTTTTAGTAATGATTCGCTGGGTAAAATGCTGGCAACCATGTATGAGATACAGCTTAATGGTCTGGATGATTTATTAAAGCCGCTGCGCTAGAAAAAGCCGGGGTTTAAAATTTTCCAAAAACTTTCAGATTTATTCTCTCCCAACAAGCGCTTAACTAAAATTATTTGCTTTTTGTCTTTACAAAAGCAGTAAATTTGTGTAGACTTTTATCTTTGTTGTAAGAAGTTAATAATTAGTTAAAGGAAAGAAAAATGATTTCAGCAAATAATATTTCACTAAATTTTGGAGCTCAAAAGCTGTTTTCCGACGTGAACATTGTATTTTCACCCGGTAATTGCTATGGCTTAATCGGTGCGAATGGTTCAGGTAAATCCACATTTTTAAAAATTCTCTCCGGGGAAATCGAACCGTCCAAAGGCGAAGTATCAACTCCTAAAGGCAAGCGGATCTCCAGTCTTAAACAGGATCAGTTTGCTTTTGATGAATATACGGTTTTGATGACCGTGATCATTGGCCATAAAAAGCTTTATGAGATTATGCTTAAAAAAGACGCTTTGTATGCCAAAGAAGATTTTTCTGACGCGGACGGGGTTTTAGCTTCTGAGCTTGAGGCTCAGTTTGCTGATCTGGACGGCTGGAACGCGGAATCTGACGCGGCTAAACTGCTCAGTGATCTGGGGATAGCCGAAGAACTGCATGAAAAACAAATGAAGCAGCTTGAGGCAGGAGAGAAAGTGCGGGTTTTGCTGGCCCAGGCATTATTCGGCAATCCGGATATTCTTTTGCTGGATGAACCGACAAACCATCTGGATGTGGCAACTTGTATGTGGCTGGAGGAATTTTTGCTTAATTTTGAAAACACAGCGATTGTTGTTTCGCATGACCGGCATTTTTTAAACAAAGTCTGTACGCATACCGCGGATATTGATTTTGGCAAAATCCAGCTTTATGCCGGCAATTATAGTTTTTGGCTGGAATCAAGCCAGATTGCTTTGAAACTGCGCAGTGATGCTAATAAAAAAACCGAAGAAAAACGCAAGGAAATGCAGGAATTTATTGCCCGGTTCAGCGCTAATGCTTCCAAATCAAGGCAGGCGACCAGCAGAAAGAAAGCTTTAGAAAAACTCACTCTGGAAGATATTAAGCCCTCTTCGCGCAAATATCCGTATATTAACTTTGAACAGCTGAAACCAGCAGGCAATGAGATTGTAAACATAGAAAATTTGTCGGCGCGGCTTGATGGCCAAATTATGTTTGAAAATTTGAATATCCGGATTGAGCCGGGTAATAAAATCGCTTTTATCGGCTCAAATAACCTGGCGAAAACAATCCTGTTTAAAATCCTGGCTGGTGAGCATAAAGACTATGGGGGAAGTTTTAAATGGGGCGGGTCTACAGTCCGGGCATATTATCCCAAAGATAATACCGAGTATTTTATGCGCGATATGAATATTATTGACTGGCTAAGGCAATATTCTACACAAACCGATGAGAATTTTGTCCGGGGATTTTTAGGCCGGATGCTGTTTACCGGGGATGATTCGCTCAAGTCAATAAAAGTTTTATCCGGAGGCGAAAAAGTCAGATGCATGTTGTCGCGGATGATGCTTACCCAAGGCAATGTGCTTATTTTTGATGAACCAACCAATCATTTGGACCTGGAAGCGATAACCGCTTTAAACCGCGGCCTGGAGAAATATCCGGGAACAATTCTTTTCTCTTCGCATGACCATCAGCTGGTGCAAACCGTGTCCAACCGGATTATTGAAATAACCCCTAAGGGATACATTGACCGGATGAATACGACCTTTGATGAATATTTGGCTGATGAGAATATTCAGCAGCGGAGAAAACAATTATACGTTTAAGCGCTATAATTGTTGCATTATTTTCGGGATTATTTTAAGAAGCTTTCAGCGGGGTTTTTAATTTAAAAACTCTGTTTTACCGAGGGAAAATGCTTAATTGGCTTTAAAAGGATTTTGCTAAGCCGGGTTTTAAATAAAAATATTTTAACAAATAACTTGCAAATATGTTTTGCATAGGATATACTCCTTGTTGTAGTAAATGAGGTAGTAGAAATCTTGACCGTAAGGGCAGACAATTACCTTACGGTTTTTTTACGTAGCATTATTTACTATAGTTCAGAAAGAAGGAGGTGTAGTAAATAATGGAGCAAGGAACAGTTAAGTGGTTTAATAACTCAAAAGGTTATGGGTTTATTGCTTCGGAGTCAGGAGTGGATGTATTCGTACACCATAGCGCAATTCAGGGTGAAGGCTACAAGTCTTTAGATGAAGGCCAGGCAGTACAGTTTGAAGTCCAAGACGGTCCGAAGGGTAAACAAGCATCAAATGTTGTAAGATTATAATCTTGCATAAAAATGGCCCGGTTATAATTTATTACCGGGCCATTTTATTTTCGCGGAAACAGAAGACAAAGAGGTTATTCCCGTAATTCATAAATAGAAAGTCTTACCTTTAAATCTCTTCTTGTATATAATACAGCTATTATATCTATCTTTAATAAAATTAAAAACAACATAAACATATCCATAGCCCTGGTTTTTTAAAAATCACCAGTAGGGATTTATTTAATATATATAAAAAGGGACAATGTAAAATATGCATAATCAAAAACGCCGAAAAGATGTTAGAAATGTCGCGATTATTGCCCATGTTGATCATGGGAAAACCACGCTGGTAGACGCGCTGCTTAAATATACCGGAGCTTATGATTTTAAAGCCGGAGAAGCAACGATTATGGACTCTAATCCTTTAGAAAGGGAAAGAGGAATTACGATTGTTTCGAAAAACGCGTCTTTGCAGTATAAAGGAGTGCAGATTAATATTGTGGACACTCCCGGCCACGCGGATTTCGGCAGTGAAGTCGAGCGGATTTTAAAAATGGTAGACGGCGTGCTTCTGCTTGTCGATGCTTTTGACGGGCCAATGCCTCAGACAAAATTTGTTTTAAAAAAATCATTGGAATTACATCTTAAGCCAATTCTGGTAGTTAATAAGCTGGATCGGCCTAGTGCTCGGCCGGATGAAGTCGCGGATCTGACATTTGATCTTTTTTGCGAATTAAACGCGACTGATGAGCAGCTTGATTTTCCCATAGTCTATGCTTCGGGCAAAGATGGGTATTCGATTATTGATTTGGATGATCCCCGGGAGTCAATGAAGCCGCTTTTAGATGTAATTTTACATAGAGTTTTGCCTCCGATTGCTGATCCGGAACAGCCATTGCAGATGTTAGTTACAATGCTGGATTATGATTCCTATATAGGCAGAATCGCCATTGGCCGGATTGCTCACGGAGAGGTTAAATTCGGTCAGCCGGTTGCCTGCGTGAAAAGAAACGGGACAATTACTAAAGGCAAAGTTACCAAGATTATGAAATACCGCGGTCTTAAACGCGTGGAAGCTGAGATGGCTCAGGCCGGAGATATTATCTCGATCGCCGGGATTGAAGGCGTGGAAGTCGGAGAAACAATTGCCTGCATTACTGATCCCAAAGGTTTGCCGGCAATTAAAATTGATGAGCCGACGATTTCAATGAATTTTTCGCATAATACCAGTCCGCTTGCCGGGAAAGACGGCGGGAGATTTTTAACCTCGCGCCATATCCGGGAAAGACTGACGCATGAAGCAATGATTAATGTGGGAATTAAAGTAGAAGAAATCGCTAATTCGGAAAGATTTAAAGTTTCCGGCAGAGGAGAGCTGCATCTGGCGATTTTGATTGAAACCATGCGCCGGGAAGGATATGAATTAGAAGTATCCCGTCCCCAGGTAATTATCAAGAAGATGGGTTCTCAGATCCTTGAACCGGTGGAAGAATTGGTGATTGAAGTTGATCAGGAATATCAGGGGTCGATTATGCAGGCTTTGGGTGAACGCAAAGCTGAAATGGTTAATCTGAATACAACTTTCAGCGGTACAAGCAGACTGGATTTTATCATTGCCTCAAGAGCATTGATTGGTTTTCGCAGTGAATTTCTTAGAATGACGCGCGGCAGCGGAATTATGTATCAAAATTTTCTCGAGTACCAGACTTATAAAGGGGAAATGCCATGCCGGCAAAGCGGAGTTTTAATTTCTCAGGCAGCAGGCGCGGCAGTCAGCTATGCTTTATTTAATTTTCAGGCCAGAGGTGAGATTTTTGTAAAGCCCGGTGAAATGCTCTATGAAGGGATGATTATTGGGGTGAATAATAAAGGAGCGGATCTTGTGGTTAATCCGCTGAAAGGAAAGAAATTAACTAATATGCGCGCTTCCGGGTCTGATGACGCGATTGTGCTTATTCCGCCGCGTCCGATTACTTTGGAATTTGCCTTGGAGTTTATTGAAGATGATGAATTAGTGGAAATAACCCCTCAGCATATTCGGCTGAGAAAAATGAGTTTACAAGAACTGGATCGTAAAAGAACAGGCAAAAAACAAAAATCCGAAGGATTGTAGTTTTTTTATTAAAAATAAGAAAGTTGGTTTTAAAATGGATACATTTAAAAGTTTAGGTTTATCGGAAGATGTCTTAAAAGTTTTGGAAGCAAAAGGGTTTGAATCGCCGACACCGATTCAGAAAAAAACTATTCCGGCAATCCTTAAGGGAAACAAAGATATTGTTGGCCAAGCGCATACGGGAACAGGAAAGACAGCGGCTTTTGGCTTGCCGATAATGGAGCAATTAAAAGAAAATTCTACTTCGGTTCAGGTGCTGGTGCTTACTCCGACAAGGGAGCTGGCGATTCAGGTTGCCGAAGAAATATACTCATTAAAAGGGCGCAAAAAATTAAGCGTGGTTCCGGTATACGGGGGACAGGCTATATCTTTGCAGCTGAGAAGTCTGAAAAAAGGGGTAGATATTGTAGTCGGCACCCCTGGAAGAATTATTGATCATATTAACCGCCGGACGCTGAAGCTTGGAGAAATATCTTTTTTAGTGCTTGATGAAGCAGATGAAATGCTGAACATGGGTTTTTTAGATGATGTAAAAGAAATCATGGAAAAGACACCTTCAACTAAGCGCACATTGCTTTTTTCCGCGACCATGCCGCCGGCTATATTGCAAATAGCTAAAAAATATATGCATGAATATGATTTGATAAAAGTTACCTCGCAGCAGCTTACAGTCAGTAATACTGATCAGATATATTTTGAGGTCTCGGAAGCGGATAAATTTGAAGCTCTGAGCCGGATTATTGATATTGAAGAAGATTTTTTTGGTTTGGTTTTTTGCCGGACCAAAAGGGATACGGACCAGGTTGCCCGGCATTTATCCGAACGCGGTTATGATGTTGACGCTTTGCATGGTGATCTCTCCCAAGCCCAGCGGGAACAAATATTGAATAAATTTAAACGCAAAGCAATTAATGTCTTAATCGCGACTGATGTCGCGGCACGCGGTATAGATGTTCAAGACCTGACGCATGTTATTAATTACGCGCTGCCTAATGACCCGCAGGCCTATGTCCACAGAATCGGCAGAACCGGGCGAGCGGGTAAGCAGGGAATCGCGATAACTTTTATTACTCCTGCTGAGTACAGAAGATTGCAGTATATAAAACAAACGGCAAAAACTGATATTAGAAAAGCGGAATTGCCTAAAGTCAAAGATGTGATCCAAACTAAAAAACGCCGGATTAAAAATAGCGTTAGCGAGATTATTAAAACAGAGTTGCAGCCGGCATATCTGGAACTGGCCAATGAACTTTTAGCGGATAGTTCACCAGAACAAGCTTTGGCCGCGCTTTTACAGCACTCTTTTGCCGGAGAACTGGACGCGAGCACTTATGCTGATATCGATAGATCGGGAGTTGACCGCAAAGGTAAAACCCGCTTATTTGTCGCTCAAGGCAAAATTGACGGCTTGTCATCAAATAAATTAATCGATATTTTAAAAGATAAATGCAATATTAAAGCCCGCCAAATAAGGGATGTTCAGATATTAGATAAATTTTCATTTGTTACTCTTGCTTTTCATGACGCGGAAAAGGTCCTGGCTTTTTTTAATACCAAAAAATCCGGAACAGAACTGTTTATTACAAAAGCCAAAACCGATGAAAAAGCAAGTGCCCGGGGAGCTCAAGGCAGTCACAATAGATCTAATCGTAATGAGCGAAGCAACCGCAATGAGCGAGGCAATAAAGATAAAAAAACTTACGGCAACGATCGCGGCGCTAATAAAGATAAAAAGAGTTATGGCAGTGATCGGAAAAAACAAAGAAGATAATCTGAAATTAACTAAGTTCGCTTAACAGTTTTTCAATTTGTTTTTTATGATGTTCAATAATATCTTCCGGCGTGCCCCAGGACGCGGACATGGCAGCCAGTCTTTCAGTGACTTTGATTAAAGTTTCTTTGGTCGGATGCTCAAAGTCCGCGTTTATCTGCTGAAAGGTAAGTTTGACAACTGATGTAATCCTTTGCAGGACATCAGTATCATCAGAGGCTTTTCCGAACTTTTGCTTTGCGTGTTTAAAAGTTTGCTTTTGCGCTTCAAAAAAACATTTAATAACTAGATCTCTTGCTTTTTGCGGGTTTAAGTCTTGTAAATCCGAGGCTTGTAAATACCATCGTTCATGTTCAGTCATATTTGCCTCCTAATAACCAATCATTTTAATCGATACTATTTATTTTTGACAAAAACTGCAGCTTTAATCCATTATTTTAATAATAAACATCTAATTAAAAAGTAAGTTAATTGTTACTAAAACTTAGGCTCTTCAGCTTATTGCTATTGCAATAGATCGCGTACTGGTATTTCCTTGGCCAATTCACTTCCAGTGCTGCAGACTGCTTTTATTGATAAGATATCATCACTTTCATGTTTAGGAACCAAAAAGCTTGTTTTGACCAGGCTGGAGTGGTTCTGGTAGATGAAAGTTTTGGAATCAGCAAGTTTGCCGTTTAGCTGCAAAATTACTTCCTTGATAAAATGCGTCCGGTTTTTTTCATGCCCGCCTGTCGCGATCCGGTGATTTATAGTTACCATGATTTCATTGGCTGATTTATTATATTGCACCTGTATATTAGAAGGCGGATGAGCGAATGCCGGTTGGGTTATTAGAAAAAACCCTAAGGAATAAACTATTATCTTATACATGAAAATCTCCTTTGGTTAATAGCTTTAAGCCTAACCTGTATAATTATACTGCTTATTTTAAAAAAAACATAATAATTTTTATGGAATCAAGGGATGTTATGCGTTTATAATATAAGCATCAATTTTAAGCTGACAATAAACGCAGGTTTATTAATTGCTAGTTAATTACCGGGAAAAGGAGTTGTATGAGTTTAATAAATGTAGATAAGCATAAGTGTAAGGCTGATGGAATATGCGTAAAAGTTTGTCCAATTGAAATATTAAAAATGGACGCGGATAAGCGTATTCCTGCGGCAATAGAAAATGCCGAAGAAATTTGTATTAATTGCGGTCATTGTGTCTGTGTTTGCCCTTATGGGGCTTTATCGCTTAATACCATGCCGGTAATTGAGTTAAAACAATTGCCTGCTGACTGGAGAATTCAGGAAGATAAGCTGGAGGTTTTTTTAAAAGGCCGCAGGTCAATCAGGCAGTATGAAAATACACTTGTTTCCAAAAAAAAATTGGAAAAATTAATTGATATTGCCCGCTACGCGCCGACAGGAATAAATAAACAACCTGTGCGCTGGACCGTGGTTTATGAAAAAGAGCAAACCCATAAACTGGCAGAGCTGGTTGTGGAATGGATGCGGCAATTAGTCCAGGCCAAATCTCCCTTGGCTGAATCTTTACGCATGGATTTAACTGTTTCTATGTGGCAGCAAGGCAAGGATCGTATCTGCCGCGATGCTCCGCATCTAATCCTCGGGCATGCTTTAAAAGATGATATGCTCGCGCCGCAAGCCGCGACTATTGCTTTTGCTTATCTGGAGCTTAGCGCAGTGTCCATGGGGCTTGGCGCTTGCTGGGCAGGATATGTGAATATGGCGGTAAATGCTTCAGAAACAGTGCGTAAATTTTTAGGTTTATCTTCAAGAAGCGCGTGTTTTGGAGCAATGCTGATCGGGTTTGCTCAATATGAATATAAACGCATTCCTTTACGCAATAATCCGCATATAAAATGGCGCTGAATAAATAAAATTTTCAGTAATCGATTTATACAAAACAAAGCTGATTTACATTATTTACAAAAAGGTGTATAATTTTGCAGTATAGCGATTATATTCAACAAGGAGGTTTTTGGTGATCAAGAGTTTATCGATTGGACATGAGATATCAGTTGTGGTGATAAATGAAGTAGGCGCTTTAGCTAAAGTAACGTCATTTTTAGTTAATCATGGAATTAATGTGGATGCGGTTGCCGGATATTCTAATCATGTGGGCGATCAGGCAGGGCTGATGTTTATGACTGATGATAATGTATCAGCAATAAATGAACTTACAAACAATGGTTATGAGGATGTTAGAGAAAATGAAGTAATAGTTGTTGAACTAGAGAATACTCCCGGCGCCTTAAAAAATATTTCTGAACGGCTTACCCAAAAGGATATAAATATATCATATATTTATTGCACAACCTGTTTGCAAGGATGTCCGGCAAAAATAGTTCTATCCACATCAGATAATGAAAGGGCGTTTGAATTACTTAAAAGCTGAAGTGGGATAAGCTTAAACCGCGCTATATGAAATTACCGGCTTTTCTAATGTCGCAACATGTTTTTTAACAGGTGATTACATTTCTATTTAATAATTATTATTTTTAATGTAAACCTTTTAGCTTATTGTTCGTCTAAATGAGTGAAAGGCAATACAGCTAATTTAGATTAATTGTTTAGAAAGGGGGAATGAATATGAAAAAAATATGGATTGTTGGACTCGGAATAGTAATCGCGCTAAGCTCTAATTTATTTGCTCAGGACGAAGGTGCTGATACTTCCGGAAAACTGAGACAGGAACGAAAAGAATACATCCAGGAGCAGAAGCAGGAAAATCAACAATGGCGCGAGGATTTTGAAGCACGCAGACAAACAGCACTGGAAGATTATCAAGCTCAAGGGCTTTCGCCAGAAGAAATCAAAGCAAAAATGGCTGAGTTTAGAAAAGAAGGCAAAGAACATAGGGTTGAAACCCGCGCGGAAATAAAAGAGCAAAAGCAGGAGTTTAAGCAAGAACGCAAAGAAATGCGATTTGAAAAAATGGATGCTAATGCTGATGGCCAGGTTGATCAAACAGAAAGACAAGCTTTTCGCAAAGAACGCATGGACAAAAATAATGATGGGAGCATAGATAAAACAGAAAGAAATCAATATAAAGATCGACGTGAAGATATTAGAGAACACAAGGAAAATAGAATGGAAAACCGCGAAAATATGCGCGAGCGCAGAGAAGAAAGAAGCGAAAGACGAGAAAGTGGAATGGGCCAAGGCAATAATGGCGGAGGCGGAGGCCGCAGATAAGCGGTTTATTATTAATAGAGGAAAATACTCCCTGCATCCTAATAAGATGCAGGGTTTTTTACAAATTATTTTGATTTCAAGGTCAGTTAAAGTATAATAATACTCTAACGGTAGCGGTTTGCGGAATATCTTTTCAATGAAAAATACATTAAAGACAGGTGAAAGAGAATTTTTTTATGGATCAGGTTAAGAAAAATGCAAGCATTCAGAATGATGCTGGAGGTTCTCCTGCCATTAATGGGTCCTTAGCCTACAAGCTGCCGCATGATTTCATTGGGAATACAGGCATCGGCGAGTGTATGATTAAAACTTCTGACTCAATCTCGATAAATAGCGGGATAGATGAAATCCTTGTTTTTGCCAGAAATAATCAAACTACGGATATTCATATTTCAGCGAATAATCCGATATTTTTCCGAAAATACGGGTTGTTAACTCCTCAGACCAAACAGTGTTTAAAAAAAGAAGATGTTAAAAAGTTTATAGAAAGCATGCTCAGTGAACAGCAATTAACTGAATTTTATGCTTACGGAGATCTTGAACTAATCTATGTAATTACAGGTGCCGGCAGATTTAGAGTAACCGTAGCTAAAAAAACTCCTGGCTGGGATCTTACAATTCGTTTGATTCCTATGCGGCTTTTTTCTTTTCAAGAATCCGGCATGCCTGAATCCTGTCGCGAGCTTACTAACTGGTCTCAGGGCATGGTATTGGTTACCGGCCCGATCGGTTGCGGGAAAACCACCACATTATCGGTTTTAACTGAATTAATCAATCAAACCCGCACCGAACATATTATATCAATTGAAAATCCGATTGAGTTTGTTTTTCAGCCAAAAAAATGTCAGATAACCCAAAGAGAAATAAATAAACATACTTTGTCTCAGGATAATGCCTTAAGAGCAGCGCTCAGACAAGATCCGGATATTCTTATTGTAAGCGAGCTGCGGGATAATGAAAGTATTCAGCTTGCGGCTACCGCGGCGGAAACAGGACATTTGGTTTTAGGCACAATGAATACCAATGACGCGGCGCAAACTATACTCAGGATAGTTAATTCTTTTTCCCCTGAAGACAGGTCGCTTGTCCAAAATATGATATCAGAATCACTAAGAGGAATTATTTGTCAGCAATTGATTCCCCGAAAAGACGGAAGAGGGATTGTCACGGCATATGAGGTTTTAGTGGTTAATTCCGCGATTTCTAATTTGATTCGAAAAGGCAATGTTGACCAGATATTACGTGTTATTGCTACCGGAGCCGCGGAAGGAATGATTCCGTTTGATTTGTCATTAATGAATTTGCTGGATAAAGGGATTATTAGCTGGGAAGAAGCTTATGCTCGCTGTTCAAATAAACGGGAATTTGAAAAACGCAGAGACGGGCTTTATCCGTTTTAAATAGACTTAGGAATGATATGGCGAAAATAGACAATTTATTTTATCAACTTATTGAAAAAAACGGTTCTGATCTGCATTTAGCCCAAGGCAGCAAGCCGAGAATCCGGATTAATGGAAGGCTTATTGAATTAAAAGATCAGCCAGTTTTTAGTCGAGAGTATATTTGTGAGATTCTGATGGAAATCTCCGGGCCGGAATTATGGGAAAAATTCCAGGATTCAGGAGATATTGATTTTGCCTATGAACTGGATAATGGCAGCCGTTTTCGTTCTAATTATCTACGCCATTTTTATGGGTTTGGCGCTGTTTTCAGGCTTATCCCTTCACGAATAATGACCTTTGATGAGCTGCAATTGCCTTTGGTATGCAAATCATTGTGCGAATTACAAGCAGGATTGGTTTTAGTCACCGGGCCAACCGGCAGCGGTAAATCAACAACCCTGGCGGCAATTATTGATTATATAAATTCTCAGTTTGTTAAAAAAATAATTACAATTGAAGAACCAATAGAATTTTTGCATCAGAATAAGGGTTGTATTATTGTTCACCGTGAAGTCGGCAGCGATACGGTTTCTTTTGCCCAAGGTTTGCGCAGCGCGCTCAAGAGTGACGCGAATATTATTCTTGTTGGTGAAATGCGCGACCGGGAAACCATAGAGCTTGCTTTGACAGCGGCGGAAATGGGGATTCTTGTGTTTGGAACTTTGCATACAAATTCCGCGGCGAAAACAATTGATCGAATTGTTGACACTTTCCCTGGCGCGAAAAAAGACCAAATAAGTGAGATTTTGGCAAATACTCTACAGTCAGTAATAGCGCAGCAGCTGGTGCGTAGTGCTGATGGCTCCAGACGATGGGCAGCTTTTGAGATTCTTTTGCGGACAACGGCTTTGCCTTCAATAATCCGCGCTGGTGATACTAAATTGCTCAAGGGTGAGATTAATACTCATTCTAAAATCGGGATGATTTCCATGGATACCTCTCTTTTAAAACTTTTGCATGAATCAAAAATAACCAAAGAAGACGCGTATCTTAAAGCTTTGGATAAGGCATTATTTAAAGACGGAAGATAAACTAGAGCTAAAGATATAAAACAGCGCTTTCTTTTTTTCGAATTGACAAAATAACCGGTATCATGATATCATATTACTCTAATAAACATCTTGACATATCTTTTATATGTAAGAGGCTGCATAATCTGCAAATTCCTTGCTAGATAAAATCCAAAGCTTTTATTTACATATAGTTATGGCATCTTATTTTCTGCGGAATGCGGGAAAAAATAATGAATGGAATCCATATTGGATTCCATTATCATCTTTTAAGACAAAAAATCTCAATAAAATTAATAAGCACAAGAAATGGAGGAAGTAATGGCAAGAAGAAAAATCGTGATGGACGGCAATAGCGCCGCGGCGTATGTCGGACATGCTATGAATGAAGTATGCGCTATTTATCCGATAACCCCTTCTTCGGGTATTGGAGAGATAGCTGATGAGAAATCAGCAAAAGGCCAGGTTAATATTTGGGGTCAGGTTCCAATGGTATCGGAACTGCAGTCTGAAGGCGGCGCTTCCGGTGCTGTGCATGGCTCGCTTTCTGCCGGAGCATTAACCACAACTTTTACCGCCTCGCAGGGTTTACTGCTTATGCTGCCGAATATGTATAAAATTGCCGGAGAATTAACTCCCGCGGTTTTTTATGTGACTGCCCGGACATTAGCTTCACACGCGCTTTCTATATTCTGCGATCATTCGGATATTATGGCTGCCCGTCCAACCGGATTCGGGATATTATTTGCCAGCAGCGTACAGGAAGTAATGGATCTGAGTGTTGTTGCCCAGGCCGCGACTTTAGAATCACGCGTTCCGTTTATTATCTCTTTAGACGGATTCAGAACATCGCATGAAATTCAGAAAATTGAAGAACTGACTTTTGATGATATGCGCGCCATGGTAAAAGATGAGTTAATTGCTGAACATCGAAAACGCGCGCTGAGTCCGGATCACCCCAGTCTTAAAGGGACTTCTCAAAACCCGGATGTATTTTTTCAGGAAAGAGAAACCGTAAATCCGTTTTATGATAAAACTCCGGCGGTTGTTCAGAGTGTTATGAACAGATTTGCCAAAGTAGTCGGCCGCCAGTATAGGGCATTTGATTATATCGGAGCAAAAGACGCTGAGAAAATAATCATTATTATGGGCTCGGGTGCTGGCGCGGTTCAGGAAACAGTTGAAAGCTGAATGCAGCCAAAGAAAAGGTGGGCATGATAATTGTAAGACTCTATCGTCCGTTTAATGTAGAGGCATTTATCGCCACTATTCCGGCAACCACAAAGTCAATCGCGGTTTTAGACAGAACCAAAGAACCCGGCGCGATCGGCGAACCTTTATATCTTGATGTGCGTTCCGCGATTGGCGAAGCAATGGAAACAGGCACCGCGCCGTTTAAAGTATGGCCAAAGATTGTCGGCGGACGTTATGGTTTAGGCTCCAAAGAATTTACTCCCTGCATGGTCAAGGCGGCATTTGATAATTTATCCAAGCCAGAACCGAAAAATAAATTCACACTGGGAATTGTGGATGATGTGACTAATTCCAGCTTAGAATCTGATGCTTGTTTTGAAGCAGAAGATGCGGAAACTTTCCGCTGCATGTTCTGGGGCTTAGGTTCTGACGGAACAGTCGGCGCGAATAAAAACTCGATTAAGATAATCGGAGAATCAACTGATTTTAATGTCCAGGGATTTTTTGTTTATGACTCGAAAAAAGCCGGCTCAAGAACAACCTCGCATTTACGTTTTGGCAAAAAAGCAATTAACAGTACATACTTGGTGCAAAAAGCTAATTTTATTGCCTGCCATAATTTCAGCTTCCTGGAAAAATATGACATGCTTTCAGCCGCGGAAAAAGGCGCGACTTTTCTTTTGGCAAGTCCGTTTGGCAAAGATGAAGTATGGGATAAGATGCCCAAAGAAGTTCAACAGCAGATTATTGATAAAAAACTTAAGCTTTATGTAATTAAAGCATTTGAATTAGCTGATCAGCTGGGATTAGGCGCGAGAATCAATGTGATAATGCAAACTGCTTTCTTTAAAATCAGCAATATTCTTCCAGTGGAAAAAGCCGTGGAAGCAATCAAAACTTCGATTAAAAAGACCTATGGTTCCAAAGGTGAAAAAGTAGTTAATATGAATAACAAAGCTGTAGATATTGCCCTTACCTCAATTGAACAAGTTAAAATCAGTGAAAAAGCAACCAGTAAAATATCTATTCCGAGTATTGTTTCGGATAATGCGCCTGATTTTGTAAAAAATGTTACTGCGCCGATCATTGCCGGTAAAGGTGATGACCTTCCGGTATCAGCTTTTCCAATTGACGGTACCTGGCCGACAGCAACCTGTCAGTATGAAAAACGCAATATCGCATTACATATTCCTGAATGGACGCCTGAGCTTTGTATTCAATGCGGTCAGTGCAGCTTTGTGTGTCCGCACGCGGTTATTAGAATGAAAATCTATGACGCTGATCTGGCGAAAAAAGCTCCGCAAGGGTTTAAATCATCCCCAGCTAAAGGCAAAGGGGTTGAGACCAAGGCCTTTACTCTACAGGTTGCTCCGGAAGATTGTACTGGCTGCGTCGCTTGTGTAAATAAATGTCCGGCTTTGGAAAAAGGCGCGGATAAACAGCCTACAGGAAAAAAAGCAATTAACATGGTTTCGCAAATTGAAATCCGCGAAAAAGAAAAAAAGAACTTTGAGTTTTTCCTTTCTTTACCGGATTTAACTGTAAAAGATAATCCATTCGGCATTGAAACATTGCGCGGCGCTCAGCTGATGCGGCCTTTGTTTGAGTTCTCAGGCGCTTGTGCCGGCTGCGGGGAAACTCCTTATGTAAAACTGCTTACCCAGTTATATGGAGACAGAGCGATTATTGCTAATGCCACGGGTTGTTCCTCGATTTACGGCGGAAATTTACCAACAACGCCATATTGCACCAGAGCAGACGGTAAAGGCCCGGCCTGGTCAAATTCATTGTTTGAAGACAATGCTGAATTTGGTTTTGGCATGCGCCTGGCAGTTACTCAGATTCAGGAACAGGCAAAGATGGCATTAAAGGAAATAGCCACTGGTGATTTAGGTTCTTTGGTTGATGAGATATTAAAAGCAGAACAGAAAACCCATTTACAGATTGAAGAACAGCGGGAAAGAGTCGCATTGCTTAAAACAAAACTCAAAGGAAATGCTAAAGCAGCTAAATTGCTTTCACTTGCGGATTACCTTGTTGCTAAGAGCGTCTGGATTCTTGGCGGAGACGGATGGGCCTATGATATCGGATATGGCGGATTAGACCATGTGCTTGCTCAGGATAAAAATATCAATGTTCTGGTGCTGGATACAGAAGTTTATTCCAATACCGGAGGACAGATGTCCAAAGCAACACCAATGGGCGCGATTGCTAAATTTGCTGCTGCGGGAAAGCCATTATTCAAAAAAGATCTTGGATTATTGGCGGCAACATACGGATCAATTTATGTTGCCCGTGTAGCCATGGGTGCTAATCCAGCGCAAACCCAAAAAGCATTTATTGAAGCAGAGCAGTTTGACGGGCCTTCAATAATCATTGCTTATACGCATTGCATTGCCCATGGAATTAATATGACCAAGGGTATGGATCAGCAGAAACTGGCTGTGGACAGCGGATATTGGACATTGTTCAGGTTTAATCCTGATTTGATCAAGCAGAATAAGAACCCAATGCAGCTTGATTCTAAAGCCCCGAGCATTCCATTGGAAAACTATATCTATAATGAAAATCGGTTTAAAGCGCTTAAGAACATGGCTCCGGAAAGAGCAGCGGAATTTTTAAAACTTTCCCAGGCTGAACTTAAACGCCGCTATAGAATGTATGAGCATTTAACTAAACTGGATTATTCGCAGACTGAATAATTCTAAGTTAAACGAAATTAGCCCTTTGCCGGTAACGGCAAAGGGCTTTTTCTTTACCCGTAAAATACGCCATAAATGATCCGGCTGATTCTGATTGCCTGGATTGGGGCAAAGGTATAAAATATATATGCCGGGTTATCCGGGAGGGCCGGGATCAAGAATAATTTTTTGGCTTGGAAAATATCTGTTAAATAAAAGGGAGCTGACTAGAATGGAAAAAGATCCTATTTGCGGTATGGATGTTGATGCCCGGAACGCGATAAAAGTGGAAGTAGAAAATAGAATATATTACTTTTGCAGTGAGAACTGCAAGGATAAATTTATTCAAAATTTAACAAATCATGCTCAGCAGAAGATAAAGCGGAAACCTGCCGCGGCTAAAGACCGGCAATATACCTGCCCGATGCATCCGGAGATAATTCAGGATATTCCCGGAGACTGTCCGAAATGCGGGATGGCTTTGGAACTCAAAAGCGCGACCGCGGAAAAAGGAGCGGAAGATGAGGAAATAAAAAAATTAGCTAAAAAATTCCGGCTTGGATTAGCTTTAGGCCTGCCGGTTTTTTTCCTGGCAATACAAGAAATGATTCCGGCGATAAAATTTGAATTTATTTCTCACCGCGTTTCCGGCTATCTGCAGCTGGTCTTGGCAACTCCGGTAATTTTTTGGGCAGGAGGATTCTTTTTTACAAAGGCTTGGAAATCGGTTATTAACCGCAGTTTAAATATGTTTTCTTTGATTGCCATGGGTGTGGGCGCGGCTTATTTTTACAGTGCTGCGGCTGTTTTGTTTCCGCGGATTTTTCCTGAATCCTTAAAGATGCAGGGGGAGCTCGGGCTGTATTTTGAAGCAGGCGTCGCGATTACTTTATTAGTTATATTAGGACAATATTTGGAAGCAAGGGCAAGGGCGCGGACAGGCCAGGCAATAAAGGCTTTATTAGGCCTTGCCGCAAAAAAAGCGCGCAGAATTACGGATTCAGGAGAAGAAGAAGTAGATATAGAACAGATTCAGAAAAATGACCTTCTTCGCGTGCGCCCCGGGGATAAAGTACCGTTAGACGGTATTATTACGGAAGGCAAAAGCACTATTGACGAATCAATGATTTCCGGTGAGCCGGTTCCGGTTGAGAAAAAACAAGGCGACAGGGTTATTGGCGCAACGGTAAATCAAACCGGCACATTTGTGATGAGAACTGAAAAAATCGGATCAGAAACATTGCTATCTCAGATTGTTCAGATGGTTGCTGATGCTCAGCGCAGCCGCGCGCCGATTCAGGCAATCGCGGATAAAGTGGCCGGGGTTTTTGTGCCTGTTGTTATTTTAACTGCCGGGTTAACATTTATCATTTGGTCATTCTGGGGGCCGGAGCATGCGCTTGCCTATGCTTTGGTTAATTCTATTGCTGTTTTGATTATTGCCTGTCCCTGCGCGTTAGGATTAGCCACTCCGATGTCGATTATGGTTGGAATTGGCAGGGGGGCGCAAGCCGGTGTATTGATAAAAAATGCCGAAGCTATTGAGAAAACTGAAAAAATAACGCATGTTTTAACAGATAAGACCGGGACATTGACCGAAGGTAAGCCGCGTGTTACAGCTGTCGAACAGGCAGAAGATATTGACGAAAAAACTCTTCTGGCGGTTGCCGGTTCTTTAGAACAGCCAAGCGAACATCCGCTGGCCCGCGCGGTGCTTGATTATGCTAAAGAAAAAAATGCCGGGCTTAAGGATATCGAGGATTTTGATTCCGTGACTGGCGGAGGGGTTAAGGGGAGGCTAGGAATCAAAGAGGTGTGTTTGGGCAAACAGAAGTTTATTGAAAAGTTCGTGAAAAATTTGCCGCAAAATTTGCTGGACAAAGCGATAGCTATGCAGAAAAAGGCTCAGACTGTTGTCTGGGTAGCGCAGGAAAAGAAAGTTTTAGGGATAATCGGAATATCTGATCCGATTAAAAAAACAACGCCGGAAGCAATTAAAGCGCTGCATGCTCTGGGCTTAAAGGTTGTTATGCTGACCGGTGATAATAAAAAGACAGCTGAGGCCATTGCCAAAGAATTGAATATTGATGATGTCCGCGCGGAACTGGAACCTAAAGATAAGCAGGAAATCGTTAAAGAGCTGACCCAAAAAGGCGCTTTGGTTATGATGGCCGGTGACGGGATTAATGATGCTCCGGCTTTAGCCCAGGCTGAGGTCGGGGTGGCTATGGGAACAGGCACAGATGTCGCGATACAAAGCGCGGGAATTACTCTGGTGCAAGGCGACTTGAATGGAATAGTTAAAGCGATTAAACTAAGCCGGGCGGTTATGGGGAATATACGGCAGAATCTGTTTTTTGCCTTTATTTATAATGCTCTTGGCGTGCCGGTTGCTGCCGGCATTCTTTATCCATTTATCGGGCTGCTGCTGAACCCGATGATTGCCGGAGCGGCAATGAGCTTTAGCTCGGTTTCTGTAATTGGAAACGCGCTAAGATTGAGAAGAACAAAATTATAAGAATAAAAACAGGCGTGTATCTTTTTGTACAACCTCATATAAATCAATAAGATAAATCGAAAACCTCCATTATTTTTAACGTGCTTTAAGTTTATTGCAAAATCAAAATTCCTATGGTATACTTTAAAACATTTTTTAACATATAGTTAGTATTAGAAACACAATGCTTGGCCATAATTCAGGGAGACTTTTATTTAATGGTAAGTTTTGAAGATTCAGATTTTTCAATCGCGATAAGTCACTTGGAGCAGCATGAAATTCGCAGTGAATTTCCGGCCTGGGTGATCCGGCATCAAAAGGAAGTGTTTTTGTTGTCCTACCGCATGGGACTTAAGCTGGGATTTACTCCTGAGCAGCTGATGGATATTTCTATTGCCGCGCGTTTCCATGATATCGGTAAATCAGATATTGACCCGGAAATAATCAATTATCAGGGGCTGCTTAGCGAAAATCAAAGATATATTATATTTGAACATGTGCATCAGTCATACCATATTTTAAGAAAAAAAGGCATTGATTCAAAAAATATATTAGACGCGGTTTTTTATCATCATGAGAATTTTGACGGCAGCGGATATCCGGACAGATTGAGCGGGCAGGAAATACCCCGGGAAGCGCAGATATTGCGAATCGTGGATTCATACAGCGCGATGCTGGGACAGCGGCCTTATCAAAACTCAGATAATAAAGATATTCAATGGGCGATATCACAGATAGAGCAAGGCAGCGGAGTTTTATATAATCCCAAGATGGTAAGGGTTTTCCTGGAAATTATTAAATAAAGGGACACAATACTTATTTATTTCAGATCCTATAAAATTCGCGGTTTTAAGCGGAGAAAAATTTTTATAATCTTATAGGGTCCAGGAAATAAGTATTGTGTCCCTTTTTCTCACCTTTTTCTCAGTCCCTTTTTCTCCACCATTGATTTTATCTTAAGTTTGTGTTAAGGTGATAACACCTGAAACCTTAAAGAGGTGTATTATTGCCATTAAGAAAAAAGAACCATGGTTTGTTTACATCGTAGAATGCTCTGATAAGACTTTATATATTGGGATGACCAATGATCTAGATAAACGGATCAAAGCGCATAATACGACAAATGCCAGCAGATACACAAGAGCCAGAAGGCCGGTAAAACTGAAATATTTTGAAAAATCCAAGAACAGATCAGCAGCGTTGAAAAGAGAAGCAGCATTAAAGAAATATACCCGGGCTGAAAAGCTCGAACTTATAAAGAAATTGGCTTTAGCTGAAGATATAATATAACAGAAAGACCTCTCACCTGAAAATCAGGTTCGAGGTCCAAAAATTTATGACATAAATTTTTGGAGAGGTGTCCGAGCGGTTTAAGGAGCACGCTTGGAAAGCGTGTGTACTCACAAGGTACCCAGGGTTCGAATCCCTGCCTCTCCGCCAGAAAATAATGCCCCCGGATTTTTCCGGGGGTTTTTTATTTTATGAGAGGCTGGGATGAGAACCCTAAAAGAGGATTTTAAGGGGAAAGATTGTTTTCCCTTATCGGCGTACGGGGGCTTCTCTGCGGAAGGAAAGGGACAGCGACCGAGGGGAGCGATAGGGGAAAACCATAAGGGTTTCCCTCTATGGAGTGAGTGGACCGCAGCGTAAGCGAAGGGGAATGACACGACGGGTTCGGCGAAGCGTAAATCCCTGCGCCTGCGTATTGTAAAAGACTCAATACTTGTTAGCACTGTCTATATTTCCAATAACATATATCATCAGTCATAAACAGATATGATCAGTTATCCGCAGATAAGAATTGGTTGTTTTTTGTGATTTATGTGGTGGGAATGTGGTGGCAGGCTTTAAAATTAAGTTGACATGTCGGGATTGTTTGTATATAATTTTGTATATATGAAATTAGCAATAAAACTAACCCAGAAACAGGAAGAGTTTTTTAATATTTTAGCGGATTATATTCGCCGAGAAAAAATTCCTCCTACCAATCGGGAAATTCTAAAAATGATGGGATTAAAATCTCCCCGTAGCATCGCCCAGTATTTAGACGCTCTTGAACAAGGTGAATATATAAAACGAGGGAAGGGCGCCAGGAATATTAAAATTCTTAAGTCTCCATATGATAATAATGGCGCTGGTAAAACAGTTAAAGTCCCTGTGTTAGGGGATGTCTCCTGCGGGACTCCTTTATTGGCTGAGGAAAATATTGAAACACAAATCTCTGTTTCTGAAAAAATAGCGAAACCGCCATATAAATATTTTATCCTTCGAGTGGTTGGGGATAGCATGAATAAGGCAGGGATAAATGAGGGTGATTTGGTTTTAGTTCGCCAACAATTGACCGCTAATAATGGAGATATAGTCGTGGCTTTGATCGATGATGAAGCGACCATAAAAAAGTTACGTTTACATGAAGAACATATAACACTTGAACCAAATTCAACTAACCCAAAACATTATCCGATAGTTTTAGAGCGGGATTTTGGAATACAGGGTATTGTGGTTAGATCTATGTCGGAATTATAACCTCAGTGAAAAAAGGCAAAGTAGCACGAAATAATGGATACATTGAAAAGGCGGATAATTACCTTTTTGTTTCCTGATTAGCGAGAAGTCTGATATAATAAAAACATTTGGGGGTAATTATGAGAGTTAAATCAGCATATAGAGTTGTTTCTCTTTTCTCCGGTTGCGGAGGATTAGATCTGGGTTTTAGAGGTGGCTTTAAGTCTTTAGGTAAAAATTACTCAAAGCTGAATTACAATCTTGAGTGGGCTAATGATTTTAATCCGGAAGCTTGTTTGACCTTTCAGAAGTATTTTGGTGATCATATCGTTCATGGTGATATAACTGAAATTCTTAAAGGGATTAAACAAAATTCATTGTTTGATAAACCTTTGCCTGAAAAAGCGGATATAGTTTTAGGCGGGTTTCCTTGTCAGGATTTTAGTCACGCTGGCAAAAGACTTGGTTTTACCAGTAAGCGTGGCGTTTTATACCTGAGTATGATTGAAGTTATAAAAAAAACTAAGCCCTATGTTTTCGTGGCTGAAAATGTTAGAGGCTTACTCACAATAAATAACGGTGAAGCGATAAAGACTATTATCCGGGATTTTGAGGCTTTAGGATATAATGTTGTTCCTAATTTATATCTGGCGGCGAATTATGGAGTGCCTCAGAGTCGCGAAAGAGTGATTCTTGTGGGAACAAGAAAAGACGTATTGCCGCCATTTGAGCATCCTCAACCAATTTTAAACAAAAATACCTGGATATCCGTTGAGAAAGCCATAGCTGATTTGGTTAACGAGAAAGAAGGATCTATTCCTAATCATTTTTGGTCAAAAGCTAAAAAAAATAAAGGGCAAGGGAATAATAATATTGATAAAGATAGACCTGCCCCAACAATGAGAGCCGAACATCATGGAAATATTGAATGGTTATGGAACGGGCAAAGAAGGTTGTCAGCCCGAGAAGCGGCGCGGATTCAATCATTTCCTGATGATTTTATTTTTCATCCATCAACTTCAAGCGCTTATAAGCAAATAGGCAACGCTGTTCCTCCCGTGCTTGGTTGGCATGTTGCTAAAGCGATTCAAGCTTTTCTTGATAAAAATTTACAAAAGGAATTAGAGTATGATTTGTGCTCGTGTTAATGACGCTCCTGAGGGTGATTTTGTTGAATTATTAAGAAAAACTCGAGATGTTATTTTTGAACATTTCAAAACAACTCCCGCGGAATTAAAAAAAATAAAAGCGGTTGAGTTTGAAACTTTAGTGTGTAAGAGCGCTGAAAAAGCAGCTAAAGGAACTATTTTTGAGGGTAAAATAGAACAAACTGGGATTCACGCTTTTCCTGATATTATCGCTAGAAAATATTATGGAATAGAGGTTAAAACAACTACCGCGGACAAATGGGTATCAACCGGCAATAGCGTGCTGGAAAGTACTCGCCAGGATAGCGTTGAAAGAATATATTTATTTTTCGCCAAATTCGGTGGAACTTTCGACGTGAAATATAGGTTATATCAGGAATGTCTTTATGAGATAGCGGTTACTCATTCCCCAAGGTATCAAATCAATATGGATTTAAGTGAAGGCCAAACTATTTTTGATAAGCTTGATATCGCTTATGATGAATTACGCTATCTGGAAAAACCAGTAAAACCAATTATTGAATATTACAGAAAATTGACGAAGCCCGGAGAAGAAACCTGGTGGATGGAAGGTTCTGATTCGCAGGAAACGACTTTGAAGCCGATTGTTTCAATGTGGAAATATTTAGACGCTGAAACACAGAAAAATATCAGAGCGGAAGCTATGGCTCTGTTTCCGGAAATATTCAGTAATAAAACGACAAAATTTCAAAGATTACTTCCCTGGCTCGCCGCTAAGCATGGCGTGGTTATCCCCGCTGTGCGGGATATATTCACGGCTGGCGGGCAAATAAAATATACGATAAAAGGCGTTAATTATAAAAAATTACCCAAAATCTTTCATTATTTAGAAGAAAATTTTTCCATAGTTTTGGGGTATGTTAAAAAGATGACTCCTTCAGACGTTAAATATTATTGGCAAATCAATGAAGAAGTTGGGCAATACACGATTATTGATCAATGGTGCGATTCTGTTATCGAGAACGCTAGTTTAGCGCTTAAGCGTAATAGACAGTTTATTGTGCATCTTTTGGCGGAAAAATTAGGCAAGAAAGGATCATCATCTTTAGTAAAAGAAGAAATGAGTAAATATGGATTAGATTTTGACTGATGAAAAAAAAGATTAAAAACTATTCAGGTCGAAACTTTAAAAAAGACAGATCTAATGACAAAATATCAAAGAAGAATCGTTCTTCTTTGATGGCTAAAATCCGCTCAAAAAATACTAAATTCGAAGAAGAATTTATAAACCTACTTAGAAAATTCACGCGAAAAAAATTCAAAACACACGTTACTGATATTAAGGGAAAACCAGATATAGTGTTTAATAATGCTAAGATCTGCGTTTTCTTAGATAGTGATTTCTGGCATGGATGGCAATATCCAAGATGGAAACATTTGCTTAAAAATGATTTCTGGCGTGACAAGATAGAACGTAATCGAAGTAGGGATAAGAAAAATTCAAAGTTATTGAAAAAAGCGGGGTGGATTGTTATTAGGATTTGGGAGCATAATATTAAAAAAGATGTAAATCCTGTGATTGAAAGAATTATCGAAAAGATAGATAATAGGGGTGTTTGATGTCAGGAATAGGGCATGTGGGTGAAATTGACGTGATAGAATATCTTACAAAACAACACAAAATGGATATATGTTTACCATTTAAAGATAAGGGCTTAGGTTTTATTGGGCTAAATAATGGTAATCATTTTGAGTTTCAGGTTAAGACATCTAAGTTTCAAAAAGGGAGTTATTTCTGGTTTGATATTTATAAAAGTAAAATGATTTATTCTGATAAAACCTTCTATGTTTTTGTGTGCTTTACTATGCCTAGAAGACAATTTATGCAGAGCAAGAGGAATTTCTTTTTAGTTCCATCAATGCAGTTAAAAAAATGGATAGATAGGAAAGAGCTTTCTTCAAAGAAAGGTAACGATAATTGTTTTAATATTTTTCTTTATCCAAATGAAAAAGAAAAAACGTGGATTTATAAAAACAAAGGGAAATACTTTGATTGGACAAAATATTGGAATAATTTTGAGTGCTTAGAATATGGGACCTACGATCATAACTAAACTACAGGAGGTTGAATATGTTTGAAAGGAATTTAACTAGGCAAACAATCGCATGGTTTTATGACCACATAAAGAGGAATCAGATGAACCTTCAGCCTCCTTATCAGCGCAAAAGTGTCTGGAGCAGGTCATACAAAAGGTATTTTATCGACACAATTTTACATAACTATTCTTCTCCTCCCATATTTTTGAATCATATAATAGGTTCGGATGGGGTTGTGAAGTATGAGGTTGTTGACGGAAGACAAAGACTAGAAGCAATAGTTTCTTTTATTGAGGGGGAAATTCCCGTAACTAGTAATTTTGGAGATGCGACTGTTGACAATAAATACTTTCAAGAATTAACGGATGATGCAAAGAAAAAATTTTGGAATTACCTGATGTCTGTGGAAGATTTATCTGATCCGAGCCCAGCAATTATAAAAGAAACTTTTGATCGCCTTAATAGAAATGTTGCTAAGTTAACGTCTCAAGAATTAAGGCATGCAAGATATTCTGGAACCTTCATTGCCTTAATATCTGCAATAGCAGATGATCCTTTCTGGGAGGACAATGATCTGAGTAGACCCGCAACAATTAGAAGGATGAAAGATGTTGAGTTTATTTCAGAATTATTTCTCCTTACAATGCATGGTATTCAGAAAACTACTAAGGATGAACTGGATTTTTTCTACTCTGAATATGATGAAGAAATCCCGGAAGAAAAAAAACATAGAAAAGCTTTTAAGTGGATCCAGTCACAGATAGAGGCAATGGGTTTGAATATTTCGGGGACTCGGTTAAAAAACTACTCAGATTTTTATTCTCTTTGGGCTGCTTTTTTAGCATTATATGGTAGAAGTATAGATTTGATAGAAACTAAAAAAGCATTAACAGATTTCTTTTCTAAAATAGAAAGCAAAAGTAAATCTAAAGATATGATTAATTACTTAGAAACTGTAAAATCTCAACCTAATGAGGAAAAGAATCGAAGCGCAAGAGCAGAAATCTTAAAAGTATTGATAAAAACCAAATGATAATTTCAAATTCAATCTCAGAACTTTATGAAGGCATTCGTAGGGAATTGGTATTAATGAAACCTGATATTGATACTATCTTGGGCCCATTGGCGGAACAATTTGATGGTTTTTTTATTAGCCGGATTAAGGGGCTAGAAAGTTTTGCGCAGAAAATTGAAACGGGGCAGGCTTGGAAACCAAATGAAATTATAGACTTATATGCCGCAACAATAGTTGTGCCCACATTTAAAGAAATGGAAAAAATTGAGGTTTTGTTAAAAACAGATTTTAAGGTTTTAAAGACATTTTCTAATAGGAATAAAAAACCTACAGATTTTATTTACGATGATAAACATGTTCATCTGCAATATAAACATCAAGTTACTCCTGGGAAAGAATACTTAGCTAAGCGGTTTGAATTGCAAATTAAGACTTTTTTGCAGCATGGATGGGCTAAAGCAACTCATGATATTTTATATAAAGGAGATCAGTTGGAATGGCCTCGATTTCGAGTTGCTGCGCAAATTAAAGCGATGCTTGAACAGTCGGATCAAATTCTTTTTGCCATAGATAAATCGTCATTGTTATGTGAAGACAATGGGCTCAATGAATATAAAGATCAGAATGTTTTGATAAAAATCATGAAAGATAAGTGGGATGTTAGCCAATTGCCTTCAAATATTAGAGGTACAGCTCAAGCCGTCTATGATTTACTGTGCATTAGTAATCAACCTATGGCTAAGTTAGTAGAATTAATTGAACTCGGCTGTCATGCTGATCTGGTAGACTCAAAGAGTTTAACGCCACACCAAGCGTTCTTAGGTATTCTTATTAGATTAGATGTAGATAGTTTGCGTGAGGGCCTAAAGAGAGCAAACAAAAAGATATTTATTTCTAATGAGTTAAAAGATTTGTTAGGAATAATCCCTGGGGATATTTTGGCAATGAGCATAAAAGTATAAATAAAGGGGACAGGGTGAGCTAGCCCGGGTTTGCCATTGGATCATAGATAGAGATTGGGGGATTTGTGGATGATGATATAATTGAGCAAATTAAAAAACTTGAAGAAGAGGTTATTAACTTAAGAAAGCAAATTGAGAGTTTCCAGAATAAAGCGATGATAGTAGGTAATGACTTTAGGAAAGAAATAAGAAACTTAGAATGGAAAGAAATTAAACTGAGTAAAAAAATAAGCGATTTAAAGAAAAACCTATAGAATACCTTTTGCTAAATTGCTAATAGGTGAAAATTGGGTTAGCAAAGTAAATGGGGTTAGTCCTAAACTATGGGGGTGGGTAGGGGACAACGAAGTTTAAAGATTTAAAGTTATTAATAAAATTGAATTTTTCATTGAGGGATATTGATAATGGCAAAAAAGAGAACCTCTGAAAAAATTACTTATGAAATTGATCCGTATAATCGGTTGATCATCGACAAAAGTGGTAAAAAAAGCGAACTTTCCCGGTTCAGACAGGTTCTTGACGGGCGCTTTAAAATTGATGAAGATAATACACTTACATACCTTATAAAAGCACCCACTCCAGAAGGAACAGAACTCCCGCATCAAGTAAAACTCGAAGGCGTTTGGTCTTTAGATAAGGACCATAATCTCTGCCTCGAGCTTAATAAGTGGGGCAGGGAGACTCTGGGCGATAAATTAACGCTACAGGGTGAAATTATCGATACTTCCAAAAATTCCTTAGCTTTTAGCCTTACTACCCGCACTCAAGATAATATGCAGTCAATCTATATTCTTCAGCTTAAAGGCGCATGGCAGGCAGATAAAAATAATCGTCTTACATTTCGAGTTCAAAAAGAAGAAGGCAGTCATGACATTCTTACTTTTAAAGGGACTTGGGAAATAAACAAACAGCATCAGATTATTTATCAATACGAAAAAGCTCAGCTGGTCCGCAAAGAGAAAAATATTCATATTCTAACATTTCAAGGTTATTGGGATATTAAAGATAAAGGAAGATTGTCTTATGTTTTGGATTTGCAGTCTGATTCTGTGTTTAGTTTTAAAACCAGCGTGGCAGTATTTAAAGATAAATACATTAAATATGAATTAGGCATTGGTTTGTCCAAAAGTTTAGAAGAGCAGATAATTACGCTTTGCGGTAAATGGAAAATTAAAAAAGATATCGGCTTGGTATTTGAAGTGGAATATGAAAATGGAAATATTCGGGCAATTACTTTTGGGGCGGAAGCAAAGTTAAGCGCAAGAGACAGTATAAGTTTTGAATTGAAGAACGATCAGAATAAAAATATCAGCGCTCAATTACAGCTTTCCCGAAAGATATTAGATGGAGAAGGATTATCGTTTTTGCGGTTTTTAAAGTCGAAGGAGGAAACAGCGGTGTATGTCGGCGCAGGTTTTCGTTGGTGAATAAAGCATGATAAACACTGATTGAGAGAATGATGAACACAGATATAGGAGGGTGAAATGATAAAAAGACTTGGATGCCTTAAGGATGAATTTAGTGGGAAGGATTATTTGATGCGGGCGTATTTGCCGATAATGAAATTGCCAAAAAAAATTGATTATACATCCAAGTTATCACCAGTCAGAGATCAAGGTGATGAAGGCACTTGTGTAAGCTTTGCCAGTGCTAGCGGAATGAAAGAGTATCAGGAAATGCAGGATTACTCCAAGTTTATCGAGCTTTCCCCGAGATATATTTATAGTGAATGTAAAAAGATAGACGGCATGCCAGAAGACGAAGGAACAACACTTCGCGCGGCAATGCAGGTGCTGAATAAAAAAGGAGTGTGTCAGGAAAAGTTTTGGCCATATCAGCCGCATCAAACAAACAAAGCCAAGACAGGGTTTGCGGCTAATGCCAAGAAATTTCAGATAAAAACTTATGCCCGGATACTTAATTTGAGCGAATTACGTTTGAATTTGGTAACTTTTGGACCTTGTATTATTGGTGTGGAGGTTTTTGAAGGGATGATGACTACTAAAACCGGCATTGTTCCTATGCCCAAGAAAAATGAAAGAGTCTTAGGCGGGCACGCGATTTGCCCGGTAGGTTATGATGACACTAAGAAACTGATCAAATTTAAAAACTCTTGGTCAGAGCAATGGGGGCAGAAAGGCTATGGATTTTTGCCTTATGCTTATATTGATAAATACATGATGGATGCCTGGAGTTCAGTTGATATTGAGGATGAAAATCCAATGACTTTGGCGAGTGTGTTGCAATTCGCTGAGAAGCGAATTAGCTGATGGCTCATGGCTGATAGCTTATACAGAAAAGGGAAAGTTATGATAAATGTGATCTTTATCCATGGGATTAATTATCAGACTACTGGATATAGCAATTGGTTGTTTCAGAATATTCTTTGTGAGTATGGAAAAATCTTAAAGAAAAAAGGGATTGCTCAGGAAGAAATAGAACAGAAAAAGGCTCAATTTATCCAAAAAGAAATTATTTGGGCTGATGTTACCACTGATTTGACTAACCGTTATCTGAATTTAGAATACGAGCTTTTTGGCAAGAAAAAGGGCTTTTGGAATTGGGCTTCAAAGAAAGTTGATCCTTTAGCTTTACAGATAATGTATTACATTAAGGATAAGGGAGATAAGAATTCTGGGGAAATGGACATTTTGGAGAAGGTGGATCGAGCGTTTCATTCCAGCACTCAAGAAGCAAATGATACAATCGTTATTGCTCATTCTCTGGGTAGTGTAATTGCTTTTGATTATTTGTTCAGTTTTAGAAAATATTATTTAGACCCAAAGGTAAATGTAGTATCGTTTATCACTTTAGGTTCGCCAATCCCGATATTTATCTCTGCTATGGGGCATGTTGAATCGGAGCTAGTCTTACCTGCGAATATTAAAGCTTGGCATAATCTTTATGATAATGAAGATGGCATAGCCAGAAGATGCAAGCCTTTCTTTCCAAAGATAGATATCCAGGAGGTCGGCGTAAGAACCGGATTCTTTCCAATCAGTGCGCATGTGAAATATTGGCAGAATAAACAAACAGCTTCGAAAATAGCAAAGATCCTTGCGGGTAATGATAAACGCTGATAAAAAGTTAGAGGAACACTGATATAAACGAGTGGTTAGTGATTAGAAAAAACAAAAATGAAAAAGGTTTGGATTAAGAAAAACTTGCTAGGTTAGCTGATATTTCAACAGTAACTCTTGTAAAAATCGAGGAGATTATGAAAAAAATATTAATGTTTACTGGGGTTATTATGCTTTTTTGCCTTTCTTTGGCAAAGGCAGATTATTATGATCTTGATGCATTTCAAATAAATCAAACAAAAACTTATACAACAAAGGAGCACCAAAAATCTAAAGGTATAAATTTCACTATTAAATATCCCAATTCCTGGATTCCTGCTGAAGGAGAAAGACCACATATAGTACAAAAATTTTCGAAGGTTTTTGAAGATGGAACTTCAGTAATTTGTTTAATTTTAATAAAGGACTTGCCTTCAGAAGTTAGGATATTTTCCGATGCAGACATTGCTAAAGAAATGTTTTCTAAAGAATCGGTTAAATTAATGATGGGGGAAGGGTATGAATTAATTGATCATTTGCAAACAAAATATGATGGACAGCCAGGAGCTTTGAGTGTATTTTTAGTTGTTCAAGAACAAGTGGGAATCAAAATATTTACTTATATGATGCAACATGCGTTTATCTATTCAAAAAAAATGGTTGCAATTCAATGCTCTATTGGAGGGGCACTCTCAAAGAGAGATAGCATAGAAGAAAAGTATAGGGACTATGAGCTGGTTTTTAAGCAAATTGGCAATAGTCTAGTTATTGAAGATAAATGGAGTCAACCCGTTGTTACGGAGAAACCTTCTGCTACGGAGCTTGTTTTTGGCGAGTATTGGTGGCTATCTATATTAATATCAGCATTTTTAACTTGGGGTGTAGGGTTATTGTTACCAGTTTTAATCCGATTTGTTTTTGTTCGTAGGCCTTTGTCAAAAAATATAACAATAATTCTTGTTGTTGTATTTTGGGTTTTTAATATAGCATTATTTACATTATTAGAGAGTAAAAGTAAAACTCATTCAGCATTACTTTTAGTAGCTGTAGCATCATATTATATTTTAAGAAGAGGAAGTAAAAAAGATAATAAGAAATCCAACATCACTAAAGACAGCATACAAACACACAAAAAAACAGATAAACCTCAAATTTGCCCTAAATGCGGTGAAGGGTATGATGAGAGCTGGGGGGTATGTTTTAGATGTTCTGTTCCACTAGTTGACAGTGAAGAAAATTAAATGCTCTCTAGAGAAAATTTCAGTATAAAAAAATAAATAATACAGCGTATAATTTATCCTGCTTTGCCGGAGCGTTTAGCGATTAGAGAGGAGAAAGATGAATATATTTGAAGGCCAAATAAGAAACGCAAAAAAAGCTTACGAATGGCGCAGCTTTATCCCTAATAATTTAAAAAACTATTTAGATTTTCGTTCTAAGGCGACAGGGATAACTCTGGTTTCATTATTTGATTTTGCACCGATGAGAGGGATTAATGTAAATAGCGATAATATAAAATTTATAATGGAGACTTTAACAAAAGAGCAGGATTTTTTGCTTAGCCCAAATAAAGATGATGATAAGAAAAGAGCAATCTTAGAAAAATTAAAGTTTAAATCAAGACTTGCGACCAAAGAAGAGTATTTAGAAGAAGATGTTCAAGCATTTTTAGTAAGAGAAATTCTTAGTTCTGAAAACAATGCTAAAAATATCGCTCAGAAAATCATTGAGGAGTGCAAACTATCCAGCTTAAAATATTTAGCT
Organism: Candidatus Omnitrophota bacterium; assembly: GCA_043805415.1. Lineage (GTDB taxonomy): Bacteria > Omnitrophota > Gorgyraeia > B26-G9 > B26-G9 > JAHITE01. The sequence goes on from JAZDHZ010000010.1 coordinate 58,503, forward strand.
TCAGAATTTGAATGGAGCGAACAAGGCAAAAAAGACAGGGTTGATATTTTGTGCTGCGATGGCGGGGATTATAACAAACTATTAATAATTGAGCTTAAAAAAGTACGCACAACAAAACTAGAGCAGGCACGCTATTTAAAGATTTTTAAAGAACATGAAACTGAAATCAAAAAATTTGTTGCAGTATTAACAGGTAAAGAAGTAGACGCATGCCGGACAGATATAAAAATTATATATCTGATGCCAAGCCATCCGCGATTAGATAAAAACATGTGGGTAAAAGTGATAAAGGAGCAGGGGGTAGATGGGATAATTTTTTATAATACCGGATATCCGTTTGACTGCGCAGTGTTTGAAAAATGAAAAATTTGAAGTTAATAATCCATAGAGGCACCCAGGAAATAGGCGGAAGCTGTGTTGAGTTTAAAACTGAAAATACTCGGCTGTTGATTGATTTTGGCCTGCCTCTTGTTGAAAATGACAAAAGATCCTTTGATCTAAAAACAATCATAAGTAAAAAAATAGATGGTATCTTGATTTCGCACGCGCATCTGGATCATTATGGGTTGTTGCAGTTTATTGATTCTAAGATCCCGGTTTATATGAGCCAGGGAGCAAAAAGTTTAATAGATGTTTCAAAGCTTTTTCTGCCTGTAAAAATCGGCAATATAAATACATTTATAATTAAAAATAAGGAATCTGTTCAGATTGGGGATTTTACAATTACGCCTTATTTAGTTGATCATTCTGCTTTTGACGCCTTTGCTTTTTTAATCGAGGCGCAAGGTAAAAGGCTGTTTTATTCTGGCGATTTTCGGGCGCATGGGCGAAAATCAAAGTTATTTAAATATCTGGTCGAAAATCCCCCTAAAGATATTGACTGTTTACTTATGGAAGGTTCAGCGCTCGGCAGAGAGGATGCTCAATATAAAACTGAGACAGAAGTAGAAAAACGGCTTATAGAAATTTTAAAGGAGAGGGAGAACATCACTTTTTTGTTTGCCTCATCCCAAAATATCGATAGGATAGTCTCCGCATACCGGGCATGTCTTAGGACTGATTCGATTTTTGTTATTGATATTTATACTGCTTTTATTTTGGATAAATTGAGTAAAGTTTCTAAAAGGATCCCGCAATTTAACTGGAAGAATATAAGAGTGAAATTTCTTAAGTCGCATGCCAATGCACTTGTAAAAGCAGGATATAGAGATTTACTTTTAGCTTATAATAAACGCAAAATTGATATGACTGAAATCAATCTTAAGAAGAATAAAATTCTTATGCTAGCTCGAAATAATTCTGTTTTTCCTTTAATTTTAAAGGGAGTTAAGGGAGCAAGAGGGGCAAGAATAGCATATTCTATGTGGGATGGTTATCTTACCGAAGAATTTAGAAAATTCTGTAAAGGCAAAGGGGTAAAACTGGAATATATTCATACAAGCGGGCATGCAACAACGGAAGACCTTAAAACGTTCGCTTCTGCGTTAAAGCCAAGAAAATTGATACCAATACATACTTTTGATGCCGGAAAATATCCTGATTTGTTTGAAAATGTAAAGATATTGCAGGATGGAGAAGAATTGGTTATATGAATAAAAAAATTATAAAAATAATCTTGATAGTTTTTGCGGTTTTAACAATAACCGCACGAGCTAATTGTTTTTCTGCTAATGATACTGTCATGAATCAGGAGGATATTAAAGAAAAACTTGTTGGGAGTAAAGCTGTCTTTACTGACGATGGGTTTTTTTATGTTTATGACGATAATGGGA
>JAZDHZ010000011.1:0-23716 GCA_043805415.1 Candidatus Omnitrophota bacterium
CCTTTAGCTGATTGCATAAGGGTAAGAACAAAAGAAAGAGGGAATAAAGCAATAGTCTGATAAATAATGATTCCGAAAGTGTCTGCTTGGCCGCAGCCATTTCGGACTAAATTCGAGTAGGCTGACTTGACATCGTAAAAAATACTCCGTAAGTCAGTCTCTCATTTAAAGGAGGATTAGAATGAATAGGTTGAAAAAAATAAGCGGTTTGTTTTTAGGTTTAATTATGGTTTGTTTATTAATTGAGGGATCTCAGGCAAAAGCAGAGTTTGAAGATGGAATTCTTCCCAGATATAAGATCGAAGCGTCATCAACATTAGATGTCTACAATAAATATATATGGAGAGGGTTTACTTTAGACACTGATCCAGTTATTCAGCCAGGCTTTAATTTAACCGGCTATGGATTTACGATTTCTTATTGGGGCAGCTATGATGCTTCACAAGAAGATGCATCTGGTTCTGATGAACAGGATTTTACGATTGATTATACTTATGCATTTGAGTATCTCAGTGTTTCAGCAGGACATACTTACTACAGTTTTCCAACTGCCGATAGTTATAGCAAGGAGTGGTACTTAGGAGTATCTTTACCTGTATTATTATCACCGTCAATTACTTACTATAAAGACTATGGAAAAGAAGATCAGGGCGGCGGAGACGGCTCATATCTTAATCTAGCGGTTTCACACAGTTTTACTGTTGTTGAAGAGCCAGCAATAACTCTGAACTTAGGCGCTAGTCTTGGATTTAATGATAAATTGTTTATTGCTGGAAACGGCGGCGATTATAATCTTAACGCTGGGTTGACCATCCCTTTGACCAAGAGTTTAAGTCTCTCGCCTGTTTTAGGGTATACAGTGCCTTTTGGTGATCTTAAAGATGCGGCTGATGGAAATCAAAAGAAAAGAACCTATGGTGGGATTAGTTTAGGTTGTTTGTTTTAACAAGAAAGGCGGGGTGTGATGTTGAATAATTTTTGGAGAAAAACACGATTTATATTATGTAGTTTAATGCTAGTATCATTGTTTTTGGCATTGCCGGCATTTGCTGAAGGAGAAACAGCTGAGAGTAATGCGGTAGCGATAAATACGATTTGGACTTTACTGGCGGCGTTTCTGGTGTTTTTTATGCAAGCTGGTTTTGCCATGGTAGAGACTGGTTTTACCAGAGCAAAAAACTCTTGTAATATCATGATGAAAAATCTTATGGATTTCAGTGTAGGATCTATTGCGTATTGGTTAGTTGGTTTTGGCATAATGTTTGGAACAAGCGCAATGGGATTGTTTGGCACAGATGGGTTCTTCTTAAGCGCGGCAGACCCTTCAACTGGCGCGGGTTTATGGAAGTTTGCGTATTGGATGTTTCAGGCAGTGTTTGCGGCAACAGCGGCAACCATAGTATCCGGAGCAATGGCAGAACGCACAAAGTTTTCCGCGTACCTTTTTTATAGTGTTTTTATTACCGCGCTAATTTATCCAGTTGTTGGTCACTGGATATGGGGCGGCGGCTGGCTCGCACAAAAAGGAATGATTGATTTTGCTGGTTCTACAGTTGTTCATTCGGTTGGAGGTTGGGCCGCTCTTGCTGGTGCTATGCTGCTTGGCCCAAGGCTTGGTAAATATAATAAGGATGGTTCTTCTAAAGCAATTCCAGGACATAATATCCCCTTAGCAGCTTTGGGTGTTTTTATTCTTTGGTTTGGCTGGTTTGGATTTAACCCAGGAAGTACTACTGCAGGAACAAACTTGAGTATTGCGACAATTGCGGTAACTACAAACTTAGCTGCCGCAGCGGGTTCTATAATAGCGATGTTTGTGACCTGGAAAAGATATGGAAAACCTGATTTATCAATGACTTTAAATGGCGCCTTGGCAGGGTTGGTAGCAATTACAGCTCCCTGCGCAAGTGTTTCACCCTTAAGCGCAATAATTATTGGCGCAATCGCTGGTTTACTGGTTGTATTCAGTGTTGAATTTATTGATAAAGTACTTAAGATTGATGATCCTGTAGGGGCTATCTCGGTACATGGTGTTTGCGGTGCATGGGGAACTTTGAGTGTTGGTCTTTTTGCTCAAGCTGCATATGGGCAATCAAGCGGCATGGGCGCGGTTAATGGCTTATTTTTCGGCGGTGGTTTTGTGCAGCTAAGTACACAGCTTATTGGTATTACCGCTGTATTTGTTTGGGTTTTTATCGCCGCGCTTATTGTATTTTCCGCAGCAAAAGCAATAATGGGCTTGAGAGTAAATGATGAAGAACAGTTAAAAGGTCTTGATATTGGAGAACATGGCATGGAAGCTTATGCTGGGTTTCAGATATTTTCAACAGAATCATAAAACAGTGTGACAAATTCGTGTGGTTGACTTGATGCTGCTTGTGCTCCGCAAGTCAATTGCAAATAATAATGATTCCGAAACTGTCTGCTAGGCCGCAGTCATTTCGGACTAAATTCGCGCGGGCTGACTTTACGTCGCAAAGAACACTCCGTAAGTCAGGCGCTCATTTAAGGAGGGAAAATGAAGCTGATTATTGCAATGATTCAACCGCATAAATTACCTGATGTTAAAAAAGCGCTTTTTGAGGCAGATGTACACAAAATGACAGTAACCAATGTTCTTGGCTGCGGGCAGCAAAAGGGTTTTACTGAAACATACCGCGGAGTTATTCATGAAGTAAATTTGCTTAAAAAAGTTAAACTGGAGATTGCGGTTAATGCGGATTTTGTGCAGCCAACAATTGATGCTATTATTAAAGGTGCGCGTATTGGTAAAATCGGTGATGGTAAGATTTTTGTACTTGATTTGCCGGAATGTATCCGGATCAGAACCGGAGAAACAGGGTCCAAGGCAATTGGCTAAATATTAAGTTACCAGGGATGTGGTTTTTTTACTTGTATAAATGAAATAATTAACCGGTACATTGAAGTACCAATAAAAAACAAAGACGTTTTGATCCTCCGAAAAAGGATTAAAACGTCTTTTTATTTAGGTGATATAATGGAAAACAGAGACTTGATCAAAACCCTAAAGCAAGTTAAGGAAGAAAATGGGTATACTTTATATGATTTATCTAAGAAATTAGATATACAGGTTTCTACGGTTTCTCGCTGGTTTAAAACAAACAGAATTAATCGTGTATACGCGGAATTAGTAAAAGAGAGACTAAAACTTTTTTGATCTTTTTTAAATAAGAGTTCTCAGTTAATTAATCAGTTATATAAACAAAGGAGGGAAGAATAAAATGGGTAAGCTTAGTAAGATTGTTGGTATTAGCCTGGCAATAGTCTTATCGATTTTTCTGATAAGCCCGCTAGTCTTCGCGGCAGACACCAGCATGGCAGAAGTAGTGAGGGGGTTAGATACTGTTTGGGTTTTAATTGCTGCTTTTTTAGTATTTTTTATGCAGGCAGGTTTTGGCATGGTTGAAGCGGGTTTTATCAGAGCTAAAAATACCTGTAATATTTTAACCAAGAATTTCCTTGATTTTTGCATGGCATCAATCGGTTTTTTTGTTTTTGGTTATGCGATTATGTTTGGAACAGGCAATGGGTTTATTGGTACTCAAGGCTGGTGTTTGTCTGGTGCGCAAAGTGGCGCAAATATTCCTTTGGCTGCTTTCTGGCTGTTTCAGGCAGCTTTTTGCGGAGCAGCAGCGACAATTGTTGCCGGCGGCATGGCAGAACGCATGAAATTTCAGGCATATCTGGTATACTCATTTATAATTTCTGCTTTTATTTACCCGATTGTAGGTCATTGGGTATGGGGCGGAGGATGGTTGAGTAGTTTAGGATTTACTGATTTTGCCGGTTCAACTGTGGTGCATGCGGTAGGCGGCTGCGCGGCATTAATTGGAACCATAATATTAAAGCCAAGAGAAGGTAAATATAATAATGATGGTTCGGCAAATGCTATATCCGGACATTCAATTCCCTTGGCATCATTAGGTGTTTTTATCCTCTGGTTTGGCTGGTTTGGGTTTAATCCAGGATCAACTCTAGGGGTTGGCAATGGTGATCTTATCGCCAGAGTTGCTTTAAATACCAATCTTGCTGCTGCAGCAGGTGGAATTTGTGCAATGATGATAGTTTGGAAAATGTTTGGCAAGCCTGATCTGTCGATGGCCATGAACGGAGCCTTGGCTGGTCTTGTGGCCATAACCGCGCCTTGCGCATTTGTTGATCCTTGGGCAGCAATTGTGATTGGTGCTATAGGCGGCATTCTAGTGGTGCTAGCTGTTGTTTTGCTGGATAAACTACATATTGATGATCCTGTTGGAGCTTTTCCTGTACATGGAGTAAATGGGATTTGGGGTACATTATCAGTTGGAATTTTCGGCAAACAAGCCCTGGGTCTTGCCCATGAGGGATTAATATATGGAGGGGGATTAGCGCAGTTGGCTATCCAGCTTTTAGGAGTTGCTAGTGTTGCTGTGTTTATTATTATAACTATGGGCACTGTGTTTAAACTGCTTGATATGACTATTGGTCTTAGAGTTTCCAGAGAAGAAGAATTGCGGGGACTTGATATTGGCGAACATGGCATGGAATCATATGCTGGTTTCCAGATTTTTGTTACTGAATAAAAAGGAGGTTTACAATGAAGTTAATTATTGCAATGATTCAGCCTTATAAATTGCCTGATGTAAAGCAGGCGCTTTTTGAGGCAGGTGTACATAAGATGACAGTTACTAATGCCTTAGGCTGCGGGCAGCAAAAGGGTTTTACTGAAACATACCGCGGAGTTATTCATGAAGTAAATTTGCTTAAAAAAGTTAAACTGGAGATTGCGGTTAATTCGGATTTTGTGCAGCCGACAATTGATGCTATTATTAAAGGCGCAAGAACTGGAAAAATCGGTGATGGTAAGATTTTTGTACTTGATTTGCCGGAATGTATTCGAATCCGTACAGGTGAAAAAGGACAAAAAGCTATTGGTTGAACATGATTATTCTTATAAATGAGTTGTAATAGATGCCTGGTTAAATAGTAGCCTGGTTTACCAGGCATGTTTTGGCAAATTATTTGCAATTGATTAATCAATTGAATTAACTTTTGGTTACCAACTGGTAATTAAAAATACTTGTATAAACATCGGCACAATGCAGTGCTTGTTTTAATGGACAAAGGCGTTTTTATCTTTTATAGATAAAGAGCGCTTTTTTTTATTAACAACTATATTTAATGATTCCGAAAGTGTCTGCTGGGCCGCAGCTATTTCGGACTAAATTCGAGCTGGCTGACTTTATGTCGCAAAGAATGCTACATAAGTCAGGCTCTCATTTAAGGAAAGGAGTTGTTATGGATAATGAGGCTTTATCTGTTGGTTTGCAACAATTGACCAATAGCGGAAATGTTTTATTTTTACTTTTAGGATCAATACTTGTTTTTTCAATGCATGCTGGATTTGCTTTTCTTGAGGTCGGATCAGTAAGGAAAAAAAGCCAGGTAAATGCTTTGGTGAAAATAATTACCGATTGGGGATTTTCGACGATAGTGTATTTTTTAATTGGTTTTCCTTTGGCATATGGTATTTCGTTTTTAAAACCAGCGGCAGATCTATTAGGCGCAAATCAAGGTTTTGATATAATCCATTATTTTTTCTTATTAACATTTGCCGCGTGTATTCCGGCAATTATATCCGGGGGGATTGCGGAACGTGCTAAATTCTGGCCGCAATCAATAGCTGGAGCTATTCTGGTTGCATTTGCCTATCCCCTATTTGAATCATTTGTCTGGGGAAAAAATTCTCTTTTAGGTCAGCCTGGCTGCTGGTTATCAGGAATTACCGGAGGCATTCCATTTCATGATTATGCCGGATCAGTTGTCGTGCATTCTATAGGGGGTTGGATGGCTTTGCCGGCAATAATAATTTTGGGACCAAGACTTAAACGCTATGTTAATGGAGAAAGTTTTGGGATAAAGGTAAGCAATATTCCCCTTCTTGCTTTAGGCAGCTGGTTGCTTTGTGTGGGCTGGTTTGGATTTAATGTGGTAAGTGCTGGTCAATTAAGCAGTATTTCCGGCTTAGTTGCGGTTAATTCTTTAATGGCCATGGTTGGCGGGATTATTACAGCATTAATTGTTTCAAAGAATGATGTTACTTTTATTCACAATGGGGCCCTTGCCGGACTGATCGCAGTATGCTCAGGTTCAGATGTAATGCATCCGCTGGGAGCTTTAATTGTTGGCGGAATAGCGGCATTTATTTTTGTAAAACTATTTTATATAGAGACAGAAATATTTAAAATAGATGATGTTTTAGGCGTATGGCCTTTGCATGGGGTAGCAGGGACTTGGGGTGGTATTGCCTGCGGCATATTTGGGATGAAAATGTTTGGCGGTTTAGGAGGAGTAAGTTTATTAGCGCAGATAATCGGTTCATTAGCTGCAGTTATATTTGCTTTATTAAGCGGTTGGATTGTATATACTATTCTTAATAAAACTATGGGACTAAGGCTTTCTGAACATGATGAGTTTATGGGACCGGATTTAAGCATACATAATATTGAAGCATATCCAGAAGAATCATTGTAAAACGGAGGACAATAAAAATGAAAAAAATCGAGGCAATCATTCAGCCGGACAGGCTTGATGCGGTTAAAGAAGAATTATTTAAAGCAGATGTTCATAAAATGACAGTAAGCAGAGTTAAAGGTTGCGGACAGCAAAGAGGTTATACAGAAACTTATCGCGGTAAGATATTTAAGGTTAATCTATTGCCGAAAATAAAGCTGGAAATAGCTGTTAATGCAGATTTTGTCCAGATAACCGTAGATGCAATTATTAAGGGCGCAAGAACTGGAAAAATCGGAGACGGTAAGATATTTATTACTGATCTTCCTGAGTGTATTCGTATCAGAACTGGTGAAAAGGGCCAAAAAGCGATAGGCTAAAAATTTTATTGACAAGTTACCAAAAAATTGTTAAAGTTACTTTAACTAATAAGCACAAAGAAGTGCTTAAAAATGAGGCACAATGAAAAGACAATGGCGTTCTTTTGCTAAAAAAAGAATGCCATTTTTTTATTAATAAACAATATTGTTAGAGTACAAATTAAAGGAATAAGGAGGAATATATGGCAAGTGTAAGTGAAATTTTCGGAGAGTTGACTTTTAGTAAAAAAGTTATGGCTGAAAAACTTAGTAAGGATGTTTGCGGAAAGCTGCTGGCAACTATTGAAACTGGTAAAACACTTGATGAATCAATTGCCGGTGATGTTGCTCATGCAATGAAGGAATGGGCGATTGAAAACGGAGCTACTCATTTTACGCATTGGTTTCAACCCCAGCGCGGCGGGACAGCGGAAAAACATGACGCGTTTATTACTTATGGCAAGAATGGTGAAATGGTTGAGAGATTATCAGCTCGGCAGCTTATCCAATCCGAACCTGATGCATCGTCTTTTCCCTCAGGCGGGATGCGTTCTACATTTGAAGCCCGCGGATATACAGCCTGGGATCCGACATCACCGGCTTTTTTACTTGAAGCTGGGGATACAAAAACTCTGGTAATTCCCTCTGTTTTTTTGTCTTGGACAGGTGATGTTTTGGATATGAAAACCCCAATGCTGCGTTCTTTAAAAGCAGTTAGCAAGGCAGCACTTAGACTGCAAGGGTTATTAGGTAATAAAAAAGTAAAAACAATCAAGGTTTTTGGCGGTCCTGAACAGGAATATTTTCTGTTCTCTAAACAACTTTATTCAACCCGTCCTGATTTGATTATTTGCGGAAGGACATTGTTTGGCGCTCAGCCGGCAAAAGGCCAGCAAATGGAAGATCATTATTTTGGGGCAATTAAATCCTGTGTTATTGAGTTTATGGAAGACATGGATAATGAATTGTTTCGCCGGGGAATTCCCGCTAAAACTCGGCATAATGAAGTTTCTCCTAATCAGTTTGAAATCGCGCCTTTATATGAGGAAGTTAATCTTTCCATAGACCATAACTTGCAGCTGATGGATATTATGCAAAAAGTAGCTGATCGGCATGAGATGGTAGCAGTGCTTCATGAAAAACCATTAGGAGGAGTAAACGGGTCAGGCAAACATTTTAACATGTCAATTGGGGATAATACCGGCGCTAATTATTTTGATCCTTCAGGCTCTCCGCAGAATAATATTATTTTTCTGCTTTCTTTAGGAGCGCTTATGCTTGGCGTGGATAAATTTGGCGGATTATTAAGAGGCGCGGTTGCTGATGCTGGCAATGATCACCGCTTAGGCGCAAATGAAGCTCCTCCGGCAATTATGTCAGTGTATCTTGGTGAATATCTCGATGCTTTGCTTAATGAAATCGAGGGTTTAGGTTCTGTTACTGATAAAAAGATGTCTGAAATATATTTAGGCCTGCAGGATCTACCAAAAGTAGCAAAAGATACATCAGACAGGAATAGAACATCGCCGCTTGCTTTTACTGGCAATAAGTTTGAGTTTAGAGCAGTGGGTTCATCTCAGAACTGTTCTGAAGCAGCTACTTTGCTAAATATGCTTATGGCTTATGGCTATAATGAAATTGCTGACCGGATGGAAAAGAGTACAGCCAAGACAGATGGTAAAGCCAAGGCAATTGAAGTATTAGAAAAAGTTCTAAAACAAACAAAACACGTGCGTTTTGAAGGAAATAACTATGATGAGAAATGGCATAAAGAAGCGGCAAAGCGCGGTTTGCCTAATACTAAAAATACACCAGAAGCTTTAGAACAATTCTTACAGAAAGATGTGATCAATTTATATGAAAGCTTGGGAGTCTTAAACGCGAAAGAAGTTCATTCAAAGGTGGAAATTAAACTTGAAGCATATAATAAGATTAAAGAAATTGAATTTAAGACAGCAATGAATATTGCCAAGACACTGGTAATGCCGGCATTGCTCAAGCAACTTGGATTACTGGCTGATGCAAATACTGGAGTCAAAGCTGCTGGAATTAAGGATTCAATCATAGCTTCAGATATTAAAGAGTTAAATAAAATATACGGTGATATCCAGGCTGGCATTAATGGTCTGGAAAAAGAGATGGCAATAGCTGAGAAAGCCGGTGATGAGCTTAAAAAAGCAAAACTAATGGCTGTAAAATGCGTCGCAGCTTTAAATAAACTCAGAGTTGTGGTTGATATAGCTGAAGAATTAGTGGCCGATGAGCTTTGGCCAATGGCAAAATATCAAGAGCTGTTGCTTGTTTTATAAGAGTTAGTTTGTTGAAAAATAGCAATCAGGATAAAAGAGCGATACTTTGAAAATAAGTATCGCTCTTATGTCCATTAAATAATTTTGGGAATGAGGGATTTTATTAAATGATATATTTTCTTGAACACGAACCGATCGAAGGTCCAGGGATGTTAAAGCCTTTATTTGAAAATAATGGTTTTGCGACTTCGATAATTAAACTTTATGATGACCAGGCTTTGCCTGATGATTTTAATGAAATCGAAGCAATTGTCAGTTTAGGCGGGCCGATGAATGCTTACGAGGAAGACAAATATCCTTTTTTGAAAAAGGAAGATGAGTTTCTTAAAAAAATTATTAAGCTTGATATCCCCTGCTTAGGTATATGCCTTGGCTCGCAGTTAATTGCTAAAGCAGAAAAAGCGCAAGTTAAAAAAGCGGAAAAAGAAGAAATCGGCTGGTCTGTAGTGACATTGACTGATCAAGGCAAAGCAGATGATTTGTTTTATTTAGTCAATGAAGAGCTTGAAGTTTTTCATTGGCATGGAGATACTTTTAATCTGCCGGTTGGCGCTGTTTTATTGGCCCAAGGGGCTGCTTGCCGCAATCAAGCATTTAAAATAGGTGATTATGTTTATGGGTTGCAGTTTCATTTAGAGGTTACTGATAAGGAAATTTTTGATTGGACGGAAAAGTATTTTAATATTGCTGATGCTGAAAAACAGGAATATGCGAAGAGCATGCTTTCAAAATATAGTGAAATTAAAAAAGATTTTGAGCTGCAAATGGATGTTATTGGAGCAAGCTTTCTTAAAATTATTAAAAAAAGGAATGCTGTTGCGAATCAGGAAATTTAAAAAATTTTCAAATCAAGTGCTTAAATTTTAGGCAGTTAATAAGTATTTTACAATGAGGTAATATGAGCTCATTCAGCGAAAAAATTAATAGTTTCCAGAATCAAATAAAAGAGATTGAGATTTTTTTTATCAAAAAAGATACAAAACATCTATACAAACATTTAATAGAGATAGTAGAAAAACCTTTGATTGAAATGGTGCTGAAAGAAACTTGCGGTAATCAAAAGAAAGCAGCAGTACTTTTAGGGATAAATAGAAATACTTTGTATGTAAAAATTAAAAAACTTAAGATAAATATAAAAGAATTTAAATCTAAATTAGATTAAAAACAAGATTTTGAAAAAGAAAGGAATAATTCCTGATGAAGTTTAAACATTTACCTGCTAAACAGGGTCTTTATGATCCTGGCTTTGAAAAAGATGCTTGCGGCGTAGGCTTTGTCTGTAATATTAACGGCAAAAAGACTCATGATATTATCGAACAGGGTATTGAGGTTCTGGAGAGATTGAGTCATCGCGGTGCTGTCGGAGCTGATCCGGCTATCGGAGACGGAGCAGGCATACTTATCCAGATCCCCCATAAATTTTTACTCAAGGTTTGCAAGAAAAGAGGCATTGTAATACCTGAGATCGGTTGCTATGGAACGGGCTTGATCTTTTTACCTCCGAATAATCTTGCAAGAGAATCAGTCCAGGAAATATTTCAGAATATTGTTCACGCGGAAGGGCAGAAGCTTTTGGGCTGGCGTGATATCCCTGTGGATAATTCTGCTATCGGTAAGGGAGCCCAAAAGTCAATGCCGTTTATTTCACAGGTGTTTATCGGCAGGAATGAAAATCTTTCGGATGAACTGGCCTTTGAACGCAAGCTGTATGTTATTCGCAAGCAGATAGAGAATGCTGTTAAAGAATCAGCTGTCGAGCAAAAGACCTCTTTTTATATTACAAATCTATCATCCAGGACATTGAGTTATAAAGGGCTTCTAATGCCTTCACAGCTGAAAAAATTTTTCCCGGATCTTTTTGATAAAGAAATAGAGAGTGCTTTTTGTTTAGTACATTCAAGATATAGCACCAATACTTTTCCGACATGGGATTTGGCGCAGCCGTTTCGTTTTTTAGCCCATAACGGCGAAATAAATACATTGCGCGGTAATGTGAATTGGGTGCGTGCACGTGAGCGGTTAATGAGCAGTGAACTTTTCGGCACAGACATAGAAAAACTAAAGCCGGTTATTGTCGAAGGAGGAAGCGATTCTGCTGCAATTGATAATATTTTTGAACTTTTAGTGTTATCCGGCCGTTCACTTGAACATGCGATGATGATGCTTATTCCGGCTGCGTGGCAGTATGATGAGTTTATGGAAAAGCAATTAAAAGATTTTTATAAATACCATGCTTGTTTTATGGAGCCATGGGACGGCCCGGCAGCAATAGCTTTTACTGACGGCAAAAATGTAGGAGCAGTACTAGACAGGAATGGCTTGCGTCCAGCGCGTTATATTGTAACGAAAAAGGGATTTGTTGTTATGGCTTCTGAGGTGGGGGTATTGGATATCCCTCCTGCTGAAATCGAAATCAGCGGCAGGCTTGAACCAGGAAAAATATTACTGATAGATACAGAATCCGGCCGGATAATAAATGATTCCCAAATAAAGAAAAATGTTTCAGCGCGCCATCCCTATGGGCAGTACAATGAAGAGAATATGATTGATCTGGACAAACTTATTTGCGGTGGTGTATCTGGGTATAAGAACGAAGATATTTTAGCTAATCTTAAGGCCTTTGGCTATACTCGTGAAGATCTTAAAATGATAATAAAACCTATGGCCGAAGAGGGGAAAGAGCCTGTGGGATCAATGGGAAACGATACTCCTCATGCATTTCTTTCAAAGAAACCCCAACTTCTATATAATTATTTTAAACAGCTTTTTGCTCAGGTAACAAACCCGGCAATAGATTCCATAAGGGAAAAGCTGGTAATGAGCCTGGAAAGTTTTATTGGTCCGGAGAAGAATATTCTCCATGAACATCCGGGGCATAGTCATAAGCTCAGAGTAAAAAATCCGATATTGAGCAATGAAGATCTGCAGAATTTGCGTGATATCAGTATCCAGGGGTTCAAAGCAAAAACAATTTATACTTTTTTTGGCGCTTCAACAGGAAAAGACGGATTTATCCAGGCTTTGGATAGGATTTGTTTTGAGGCAGAATATGCTATTGAGCAAGGGTATTCTTTTGTTATCTTAAGTGACCGGGGTGTTGACAAAGACAATATTGCTTTGCCGGCTTTTTTAGCTATGAGCGGGGTTCATCAGCATCTTGTCAGAAAGACCATACGTTCACAGGTGGCCATTATAGTTGAAAGTGCTGAGCCCAGAGAGGTACATCACTTTGCGCTTCTTTTTTCGTATGGCGCAGATTGCGTTAATCCATATCTGGCTTATGAAGCTATAAAGTATCTTATTGAAGAAAAAGAAATCTCTCTGAATTTTAAACAAGCACGGAAAAACTACAAGAAAGCATTAACAGATGGTATATTAAAGATTATATCTAAGATGGGCATTTCTACCCTTAGAAGCTATAGAGGGGCGCAGATATTTGAGGCGCTTGGTTTGGATGATGAGCTGATCGGTAAATACTTTTCCGGCACGTCAACACGTATTTCCGGAGTAGGAATTGAAGGAATCGCGGATGAAACGATAAAGCTGCATAAAGAAGCTTATCCGGAAAACAATATGGATATTCCGAATTTGTCCAGTGGCGGTATATATCAGTGGAAAAAGGATGGGGAATCGCATCTTTGGAATCCGAACAGCATCGCGGCTTTACAGGACGCTACCCACAATAATGACCTTAATAAGTACAGGCAATTTGCTCAAATGATAAATGACCAATCTGCTAATCCGACAACTTTAAGGAGTTTGCTTAAATTTTCCACCTCTGGGGATAAAAAAATAAAACCGATTTCAATCGATGAGGTCGAACCGGTGGAAGATATCATGAAGCGTTTTGCTACGGGAGCCATGAGTTTTGGTTCTATAAGCAGCGCTGCGCATGAGACAATCGCTATTGCTATGAACAGGATAGGCGGTAAATCAAATACCGGCGAAGGAGGCGAAGATCCCAACAGGTTTATTACTTTGCCAAATGGCGATTCAAGGAGAAGTGCGATAAAGCAGGTTGCTTCTGGGCGATTTGGCGTTACTATAAATTACCTTGTTAATGCCGATGAGATACAAATAAAGATTTCTCAAGGAGCAAAACCCGGCGAAGGAGGACAATTGCCGGGGCATAAAGTCAGCGCGGAAATTGCTCGCACGAGATATACAACGCCCGGAGTTACTTTGATATCGCCTCCGCCGCATCATGATATATATTCGATAGAAGATTTGGCGCAACTGATATTTGATCTAAGAAATGCTAATGCTAAAGCACGTATAAGCGTAAAGCTTGTTTCAGAAGTTGGAGTGGGCACTGTTGCTGCGGGAGTTGCCAAAGGCCACGCGGATATGATTCTTATTTCAGGAGGAGACGGCGGCACCGGAGCATCACCGAAAAGTTCTTTGAGATATGCGGGGATGCCATGGGAATTAGGACTTGCTGAGACACATCAGACATTGCTGCTTAATAATCTGCGTTCAAGAGTACGTATACAAACTGATGGACAGATGCGTACAGGCCGTGATGTGGCTATAGCCGCTATGCTTGGGGCGGAAGAATTTGGTTTTTGTACGGCAGTCTTGATCGTCAGCGGTTGTGTCATGTTAAGGCATTGTCATCTGAATAACTGTTCAGTCGGCGTAGCTACACAGGATGGGATTTTACAAAAAAGATTTAGAGGCCGTCCGGAATATATTGTAAATTATTTTCATTTTGTCGCTCAGGAAGTTCGCCAGATCATGGCGAGTTTGGGTGTAAAAACTATAAATGACTTAATCGGTAGAACGGACTTTCTAGAATTAAACGAAGAGATCATCCCTGAAAAAGCAAAGGGAATTGATTTTTCCCGGATTCTCTATAGGCCGGATGTTCCGGAAAATGTGGGGCGATATTTTGATTTGAAGAAAGATAGCGGGCTTGATAATGTTCTTGATAGAAAGCTTATTGAAAAATGTAAAGATGCTCTTGATAATAATAAACCGGTCAGCTTATTCTCAGATATTAATAATACAAACAGAGCTACGGGTACAATGTTAAGCGGAGAAGTTTGCCGCAGATGCGGGGATGGAGTTCTTTTAGAGGACACCATAAAGTGTAAATTCAAAGGAATAGCAGGGCAAAGTTTCGGAGCTTTTCTAGCTAGAGGCATAATGTTTGAAATGGAAGGAATGACGAATGACTATGTCGGCAAAGGGATTTCCGGCGGTAAGATTATAATATATCCGGATGCAAAAGCGCAGTATAAACCTGAAGAGAATATAATTATCGGTAATACCAGCTTTTATGGCGCAATATCAGGAGAGGCTTATATCCGCGGTATTGCCGGAGAAAGATTCTGCGTGAGAAATTCAGGGCTTTATGCTGTGGTTGAAGGAGTTGGCGATCATGGCTGTGAATATATGACCGGCGGTAGAGTTGTTGTTTTGGGTAAAACAGGCAGGAATTTTGCTGCGGGAATGTCAGGCGGGATAGCCTATGTATATGATGAAGAAAAGACATTTAAAAATCAATGCAATATGGATATGATTGAACTAGAAAAAGTACAAGAAGAAGATAAAGAAACACTATATCACTTGCTCCAAAATCATTACAAGTATACAAAAAGCAGCAAGGCAAAAAAAATTATTGATAATATGCCTGAGGAATTAAAGAATATAGTAAAGGTTATTCCGATAGAATATAAACATATTTTAGCAGGAAGCAAAATAGAAAAAAAACTTGATTTGGCGGAGGAAGCTGATGGGTGATCTGAGAGGGTTTTTGAAAATAGCACGACAGGATGGAGAATATCGCCAGGCATGTGAACGCGTGCGGGATTTTAAGGACGTTTATAAATTGCGGTCTCAAGCGCAATCACAGGAACAATCATCCCGCTGTATGGATTGCGCCATACCCTTTTGTCATTGGAGTTGTCCGCTGGGTAATTATATCCCGGAATGGAATGACTATATGTTTTCAGGGAATTGGAAGAAGGCTCTTTTGCTTTTAGAAGCAACAAATAACCTGCCTGAAATAACCGGCAGAGTCTGTCCGGCTGTTTGCGAATATGCCTGTGTTTTAGGTTTAAATGAAGAGGCAGTGACAATTCGCGAAAATGAACTTTCTATAGTAGAACTTGGTTTTAAGCATGGCTTGGTGAAGCCCAGGCCTGTAAGCAGCAGGACAAATAAAAAAATCGCAGTGATCGGTTCAGGTCCGGCAGGCCTGTCATGCGCGGTACAGCTTAATAAAGCCGGACACAATGTAATTGTTTTTGAGCGAGACAAAAAAGCCGGGGGGATATTACGTTATGGCATACCTGACTTTAAACTTGAAAAAAATATTATCGATAGGCGTATAGATATATGGGAAAAAGAAGGAGTGGTTTTTAAAACAGGCATAGAAGTAGGAAAAGATTACGCGGTTAAAGATATGTTAAAGAAGTTTGATGCACTTTGTTTGGCCGGAGGGTCGCGGACACCCAGGGATCTTAAAATCGAAGGCAGAGATCTCAAGGGTATATACTTTGCTATGGATTATCTGATGCAGTCAAATAAAATAATAGGCGGCGAAGAGGTTGCCGCTGATAAAATTATAAACGCAAAAGGGAAAAAAGTTGTTGTGATCGGCGGAGGGGATACAGGATCAGATTGTGTGGGAACCGCGCACAGACAGGGAGCTGATTGTGTGGTGCAAATAGAGGTTATGCCTCAGCCTCCGAAATGCCGAACAGATGATTATCCCTGGCCGAATTATCCGCTACTCCTAAAAACATCATCGAGCCACGCAGAAGGAGGCCAGCGTCAGTGGGCGGTATTGACGGAGAAATTCATTAGTGAAAAAGATTTTGTTAAGAAAATTTCCTGTATAAGAGTTGAATTTTCCGAAACACAAGCCAATAGCTGTCCGGTTATGAGAAAAATACCCGGTAGTGAGTTTGAGATTGAAGCGGACATGGTTATTCTGGCAATAGGATTTGTTCACCCAGAACATTCAGGGATGCTTACTGATCTTGGGGTTGAATTTGATGAGCGTGGGAATGTAAAAACAAATACAGACTATATGAGTTCAGTAGACAAAGTGTTTGCTGCCGGTGACATGAGGAGAGGGCAATCATTAGTAGTATGGGCGATCGCCGAAGGGAGAAACTGTGCGTATAGTGTTGATAAATATTTAATGGGAGAAAGCAATTTGCCGTTCATGTAATTTG
The DNA here is from genome assembly GCA_043805415.1 of Candidatus Omnitrophota bacterium. GTDB lineage: Bacteria > Omnitrophota > Gorgyraeia > B26-G9 > B26-G9 > JAHITE01. Next base: position 16,369 of record JAZDHZ010000011.1, read on the forward strand.
CTTTCAAAAATTTATTATTAAGAAAAAGGATAATACATATGATAAGCACAGGAATAAAAGGGCTGGATAATGTAATTACAGGATTAAAGGCGGGAGATAATGTCGTTTGGCAGATAGATGATGTGAAGGATTATATCCAGCTGGTAAAGCCATTTGTGGATGAGTCGCTCAAACAAAAAAAGAAAGTCATATACATAAGGTTTGCTTTACATGTTGAGGTGCTCAAGCCCTCAAAAAGAATAAAGCGATACGAGCTTGATCCTAATGCTGGATTTGAATTTTTTACTACAAAATTACATAATATCATTACCCGGGAAGGGGAAGGCGCTTATTATGTGTTTGATTGTTTATCGGAGCTTCTTTTTGCTTGGGCCTCAGATATGATGATCGGAACCTTTTTCAAGGTTACCTGTCCGTATCTTTATGAGCTGAAAACAATCACTTATTTTTCTATATTACGCAATAACCACTCATTTAAATCTATAGCCCGTATTCGTGAGACAACACAGCTGCTTCTCGATGTTTACCACTGTGAAGGAAGTTTTTATCTTCATCCGTTGAAAGTATGGAACAGGTATTCACCAACGATGTTTCTTCCGCACCAGAGGGAAGGTGAATTATGTATACCGATCACGGATAGCGTTAATGCGGTTAAAATCCTTTCATATATGCGTGAAAAAGGAGCTGAAAGTGTTAAGCGAAATCTTGATTACTGGGATCGTTTATTTCTTGAAGCCGAGGAGTTGATTAAAAAAACTCGTGTATCAAAAAAGAAGATTCTGGATATGATAAAAAGGCTTAGCGGAATAATGATAACAAAAAACAAGAAAATTTTAGCCTTAGTCGTGCGTAATTTTTCACTCTTGGATCTTCTGGATATAAAATCCAAATTAATTGGAACTGGTTTTGTTGGTGGAAAAACTGTGGGTATGCTTTTGGCCAGGAAGATGTTATCAAAAAACAAATTGTTGTCTTGGGAAAAATTTTCAGAACCCCATGATTCATTTTATATAGGTTCGGATATGTTCTATTCATATTTAGTTGAAAACCAATGGTGGAAATTGCGCATGCAGCAAAGAACAGAAGAGGGATATTTCACCATTGCGAAAATTTTGAAAGAAAAGATGCTTTACGGAATGTTCTCGGATGAGATAATGGAGCAGTTCCAGCAGATTATCGAATATTTTGGTGCATCTCCGATTATAATTCGTTCAAGCTCTCTTTTAGAGGATGGCTTTGGGAACGCGTTTGCCGGAAAATATGAAAGTATATTTTTAGCAAATCAAGGCACTCCTGAGCAAAGATATATTAAATTCGCTGAGGCTGTAAAACTTATTTATGCAAGTACGATGAGTGAAGATGCTCTTGCCTACAGAAAACAAAGAGGATTGGATAAATTAGATGAGCAAATGGGGCTTTTGGTGCAGCGGGTATCTGGAGCGCATCACAAGCATTATTTCTTTCCTGATCTTGCCGGCGTTGGAGTTTCTTATAATACATATGTATGGAACGAAAACATAGATCCTAATGCGGGGATGCTTAGGTTGGTATTCGGACTCGGCACAAGAGCGGTTGACCGCGTTGAGGGCGATTATCCTAGAATGGTGGCTTTAGATGCGCCTTTGCAACGGCCATACTCACAACGAGATGATTTAAAAAGGTTTTCGCAGCATAAAGTCGACCTTATAGATATAAAAAAGAATGATTTTGACATTGTTTCTCTTGAAAAACTTATAAATGAAAAAATTTATACGGATTTAGAACGCGTAGCCGTGAAAGATTATGAGGCTATGCGGATGATGAGTGAAATGGGTAAAGAAGAAGAACATTGGATATTGACCTTAGATAAACTCTTTGATGATAATAATTTTGCCGATTCATTTAAGAATATATTAAAAACACTGCAAAAGGGCTACAATTATCCGGTCGAGATAGAATTCACGGTAAATTTCACAAAGGATGATACATTTAAAATAAACCTGTTACAATGCCGCCCTTTACAGACATGGGGGGTAGGACATGGAGTAGAGATACCAGCGAAGATAAGAAGCAATGATATACTTTTTAAATCGCATGGGTACTTTCTTGGCGGTAACTCTTCGCAGCGGATTAAGAGAATCATACATGTTGATCAAGTGAAATATATTAAGCTTGTTCAGTCGGACAAATATCAAGTTGCTCGTTTGGTGGGAGAGTTGAATAGAAAAATAGAGGATAGAGAAGGTTTGCCTACGCTGCTTATAGGTCCGGGAAGGTGGGGGACAACAACGCCTTCTTTAGGGATACCGGTTAAGTTTGCGGAAATAAATAATGTTTCTGTTCTAGTAGAGGTTGCATCAGCAGCCGACAACCTAATGCCTGAACTGTCGTTTGGAACACATTTTTTCCAGGATCTTGTTGAGACAAACATATTCTACGTTGCTTTGTTCCCCGGGAAAACAAATGTTATGTTCAATACTAAGTGGCTTGCTCAGTCAAAAAATTTATTTGCTGAACTTATCCCCCAATCTGCTAAATATGAAAATCTTATTGGCGTTTATGATGTCAGCGATAGGGATTTAAAAATAATGTCTGATGTTGTATCGCAAAAACTCGTGTGTTTTTCAAGCCAGAAGAGGATTTCTAAGTTAAAGCAAAAATAGTACTTCAACAGGGCAGCTATTTTAAAAGGCTCAGATTTTGGAGAAACTAAAGCATTTGAAACATTTCAGTTCTCAACGCTTTTGTTTTGGAGAAAGTTATTATTTTTTAATGTGACTGTTATTGACTTTTCTTCTATAGCACATCACTTGCAAGATCTGCTAGCTCAGAACGCTCTCCTTTTTCTAAGTTAATGTGAGTATAGATCTTTTGGCCTTTCATTTTATCAATTAGATAAGCCAGCCCATTAGAAAAAGTATTTAAGTATGGATGGTCAATTTGAAAAATATCCCCGGTAAAGACCATTTTGGTATTATCTCCAGCGCGGGTAATAATAGTTTTTATTTCATGCGGGGTTAAATTTTGCGCTTCATCGACAATGAAGAAAATATCAACCAAGCTTCTCCCTCTAATATAAGAAAGCGGCGCAATAACAAGCTTTTCTTCATCCAGTAATTTTTGGAGTTTTTTTTGTTTGGAATCGGATTCAATAAACGTATGCTTTATTACTCCCAGATTGTCATACAGCGGCTGCATATAAGGCTCAAGTTTTGAGTGAATATCACCGGGTAAATAACCAATATCTTTATTGCTTAAAGGAACAATTGGTCGAGCCATATAAATCTGAAAATATTCTTTCTTATTAGCCAGGGCACCGGCTAAAGCGAGAAGAGTTTTTCCTGTTCCGGCTTTTCCGGAAATTGTTACTAGCTGAATTTTAGGATTCATTAAAGCGTGCAAAGCAAATATTTGCTCCGCATTTCTCGGAGTAATTCCATAAGCAGACTCTTTGTGTATTCTCTGAATTTTTTTTGTTTCAGGATTACAGTAGGCAAGTACTGATTTTTTTCCATTGCGCATAACTATATATTCATTAGGTAATATCTCTCTCTTTGAGGATAAATCTGATGGATCAATTTCAAAAGGTTCTTTGTACATCAAGTCAATTAATTTATCAGACACATCTTCTACTACTCGGTAGCCGGTATATAGCTCAGTAATATCTTTAACATGGTCACTTGTATAGTCAGCAGCAATTAAACCAACAGCTTTTGCTTTCATTCGCAGGTTTACATCTTTACTGACCAAAGTTATCTGGCGCTGCGGATTTTCATCTGCCAGACAATAGGCAATATTAAGAATCTTATGATCAACTAGATCACTGGAAAAAGTAAGCGAAAGATCTTCGTGCATCGCCTTGCCCAGTTTGATGATTATTTTGCTTCGGTTTGGCCCGATTCTTACGCCTTCATCAAATAACTGATCACCGCTTAAATTATCCAAAGCCCGAACAAATTCGCGGGCATGAAAATTTAGGGTTTCATTGCCTTTTTTAAATCGGTCAAGTTCTTCTAGTACATATATGGGAACAACTATATCGTGATCTTTGAATTGATAAAGACAGGCGCTATCATGAAGGATGACGTTTGTGTCAAGGACAAATGTTTTCGCTTTTTTTTCTGCCATATCAAAAATCCTTTTTTAGATATTGTTAAAAATCAGGGTCTGTTCTATTTCTAGAGCATCCGGCTCTAAATAGATTATACTTAAATTAAGCTTTTGAGGCAATATTTTTATTGTGATGATTTGTAGCGGTCAAATCGAGCTTTGATATAAAAGATAAGCTTTTGAAAAACCGCCATTTGAAAAGAGTCCGAGATTAGCAAAATATTGTTTTCTTCCGATACAATTTTTATTCTGTTTTCCAGCACAATCTAATTTATCGCAATACCAACAACTGATTTGTTTTTTACCAATTGCTTCTAAGCCAGCAATTGCTTTATATGATCGGTTAAGATCTTTTTTTGATTTTATGAAAACACGAGCTACTTGTCCATCTGGGAAAAGAGCTGTTTGAGCAACATCACCAGCTAAAAATCCATTTAAATCCTCCGAGCTAGCATCCTCTCTAAAAACAGTAACAGGACTTTTGCTATCGTTAGTGTTAATGAGCCGTGCTTGTTTAAGGCGATTGTAATTACCGCTTTGCCAGATTTCAGCGTTAGCTGGAGATCTGTTTTCCATATAGCAATAATTAAAAATTTCACGAAAAATTTCAGGATAATCATTAATGCGCATAAAATCAAAGATCGCAAATTGAGATACAAGTTTCCCGGATCCATAAGGAGCTGTATTATTATATTTTTTGAGGATTGATCTAATATTTTTAAGATAGCTGATGTATTCTTGTGCGCCGCCTTTTTGAATTATAGAACGCATCCAGGCGCTTGGAGTAACGCTGACTTGAAAAGCTCTAATATGATGCATGGGCAATAGTTTTTTAAGAGCTCTTTCGCCCACAGAACCAGGAGCAAAACCGGATGTTGATATTAATTTATATCGATTAAGCATTATTAGGTCAGACGCATCTTTATCATAAACAAAATCATAATAATCACGAAAATAATCATTCAAATTCGGCTCATGCGTTATTCTTGATATCAGTCTAGGACTTACTGTTTGTGATTCTTTAATCCAATTCCAAGGAAATGATGTAACTTCAATTACAGAACCTCCATCGCAGTGATCGCATTGGGTAGAGCATCCCCATGTAGCAACAAGGCGCGGAGTAAAAGGTTCAGGGTTGTAGATTCCGTCATTTTCTATTGGAGCATTGCATTTTTCAGAAAGTGTTTTTAACCGTTGCGCATTAAATAAAGGAATAAACCACTTTGCAGGTGGATCCATGAGTTCTTTTAAAAGAAGTAAATTAACAGAAGCTTTTTTAATGAAAGTAATATGTTCCGCTCCTTTTTCAGAAAGAGGAGCTTGATATTGTTCGATCATATCTATGCGGGTATTTATTGCTTTTTTAAGAAATAGCGGATAATCCATTTTTTTAGAAGTATCCGTGGAAGATATCAAATGATTTATGGCCGAATTTATCGCGGCCGCTTCTTTTATAAATTGCTGATAGTCAGTGTGTTTTTTTTGCCAATTAACTTTTAATAAAGAAAAGTTATTGCTTTCGCATTGATTGATTATTTTTTTACTTAGTTCCTCCAGAGAGTATGATTCAATCACAGGGGTTGAGGGGGTACTTAAGGGAAGACTAAAATTTTTCAAAGCAAAACCCTGCTGGACAGCTTGATTACCTATTGACACAATCGGGCTGAGCATAAGCTTGCTTTGATCAGCCTGAACAGTGATGTTTTGGGCAAATAAAGCATTAGCAAAAAACAAAGTACTTATAAGGGTAAATGCGGTACTTTTTATAAAATTCTGATGCTTTTTCATTGGCTTCCGATAAAGTCAAATTTATATAACTTGTTTGTTAAAAAAGATTTTTAAGTATACCACAATATATATATGTTTACAAATTGGCGGCTTATTAATGTGGTTACAATGTAAAAAGGTAATAGTTAATTACTACGTGAAAATGTAATGTTTTATGATAGCCTATAAATAGATGTTTTTAAAGAAAGGAGGCTGTCATATGAATGAACCACAACTTATTGTTACAATGAAAGATATGCAAAGATACCATATTATTAAAGATTGTTTGGAGAAGAAAATAAGCGCTAAACAAGGAGCTTTTCTTCTAGGAATATCCTCTGTCCATTTTTGGCGAATAAAGAAAAAATTGTTGAAGTATGGACTTGAGGGCATTTTTCGCCCTAAACGATCTTCTCCGCGCAAACTATCATCTCAAAAAACAAATATTATCGCTGCTCTTTATAGAGAACATTATCATGACTTTAATATAATGCATTTCAAAGATAAATTAGCTCAGTTGCACAATATCAACTTTTGTTATGAATCTATTCGTAAAATCCTTATCAACTACACAATCCATAAACCCAAAAAAAAGAAACTTGTACACAGACGACGTAGACGAATGCCTAAAGCCGGAATGCTAATCCAAATGGATTCTTCTCAACACTGTTGGTTAGAAAAAATATCTCAACCTTGGTGGCTTATAGCTATGATCGATGATGCTACTAATGAAGTCCCGTATGCTCAATTCTTCCCAGCTGACTCTACTTTCGCTAACATGCATGTTATCCGCCGTTTTATCGAGTTAAAAGGCAGATTTATTGCTCTGTATGTAGATAAAGCGTCTCATTTTAGATGCCCCAGACATAAAAATACACCTCATTACCACAATGTAAAAGAACAAACTTTTTCTCAAATAGATCGCGCTTTAAAAGAACTTGATATAAATCTTATTAACGCTGATTCGCCTCAAGCTAAAGGCAGAATTGAACGCCTATTTCGCTTTTTTCAAGATCGGCTGATAAAGGAACTTCGCCTAGCTAGAGTTACAGCTTATTCCAAGGCTAATCTGTTCCTTAATCAATCTTTTTTACCCTGGTATAATAAAAAGTACTCGCTCATAGCTGAAAGTGCTTTTTTCCCTTTACCAGTTCTTCCGATGCTTGATACCGTTTTTTGCATTAAGTTCCAACGACTTGTAAATTATGACAATACTGTTCAAGTATTCGGACAGATTATACAAATCCCTCCATCTAATTTCCGTCTGTCTTTTGCTAAAACAAAAGTTGATATCTGTATCCTTGAAAATAAACGTATTGCTATTGTCTTTAACAATAAAATTATCGCTATTTCCTGTCTATCTAAGAATAGCTCTCTTTTAAAAAGGTTCCATGATGACAAGTTCCTTAACCAAAAAATACTTGTTTCTACTACGTGAAAACATTACATTTTCACGTAGTAAATATATTACATCTTGACGTAGTAATAACAG
>JAZDHZ010000012.1:0-2905 GCA_043805415.1 Candidatus Omnitrophota bacterium
ATGTGGTTCAGGTTATATTGATTTACTTAGTGAAATGTTAGATGCTGGGATAATCGATAAGAGCGGGAAAATAATTATTCAGCATGAACGTGTTCGACAAACAGATAACGATAAAGAATTTGTCGTCTGTTTTAAAGATCAGGCAGATGGCGCAGCAGATATTGTAATTAATGAATCAGACATTGAAAATCTTAAGCGTTCAAAAGGGGCGATTTATTCTGCTGTCTCTATATTAGTTAAACATTTGGGTTTAGATTTTTCCGTAATTCATAAGATTTATATCGCAGGCGGCTTTGGCACTTACTTAGATATTGAGAAAGCAATCAGGATTGGATTATTGCCAGATTTAAAGCGTTCTAAGTTTGTTTTTATCGGTAATAGTTCTTTAGAGGGGGCAAAACAGATACTTTTAACAAACCAAGCCATGGATACGGCGAATATGATTGCCTCGAAAATTACTCCTTTTGAATTATCCCTTGAGCCCGGATATATGGAAGAATACAGCCAGGCTTTGTTTTTTCCACATACAGATTTGGAAAAGTTCCCTACGGTGAAATTTTAAATGGCTAAAGTTATTGCCCTGGCCGGAAAAGGCGGAACCGGAAAAACTACGATCGCGGCTTTACTGGTCCGGCTGATTAAAGAAAAGCAATTAGGTTCTGTTTTAGCCATAGACGCTGATCCAAATAGTAACTTAGGAGAGGTTTTAGGGGCAAAAACAGGAGACGATATTGGCAAAATATTGGATAATATAACTAGTAATCCGGATAAAATACCGGCGGCGATGACTAAAGCTCGTTTTATTCAACACCAGGTGCAATCAGCTATTCAGGAAGAAGAAGGGTTTGATTTATTGAGCATGGGTAAACCTGAAGGGGCGGGATGCTATTGTTATGTAAATAATGTTTTACGCGGGGTAATGCTTAAGTTGATTGCTGATTATGATTACATCGTTATTGATAACGAAGCCGGATTAGAGCATTTATCGCGGCGCACCAGCCGTTATGCTGATATCCTTATCGCTGTTTCAGATGCTTCAAAAATAGGTTTAAAATCGGCAAAGAGAATCATTGGATTAGTAAAAGAATTAAAATTTGAAATAAAAAAGGGTTTTTTGCTGATTAACCGTTCTAATAATATTGAAAAAGATCGATTAGCAGAAATAGATCTGGATTTTTTGGGGAATTTACCGTTTGACCCGCAAATTGAGGAATTAAGTTTAGACGGAAAATCAATTTTTGAATTAAAATCAGATTCATCTTTGTTTAAGGCGCTTAATTCATTAGGCGAGAAAATATGGAAACACAATTAGTGCTTGAAAAATGGCCCGGAGTAATTTCAACGGTAACCATCGGAGCTAAAAAAGCAGTAAAAATCGGCGGAGAATCAAGCCTGCCTTTATTATTTAAAGAAGGCGCTATTCCTAATAAACCTGCCGTTGCTTTTGAGGTTTATGATATTGCTCCCAGTGACTGGCCTGAAGAATTAATTTCTGCTTACGGAAAAGCAGTTAAGGACCCTTTTGCCTGGGCGGAAAAATGCGTGAATGAGTATCATGCGCAATTGCTTTGCATAAAGATGCAGGGAGCGCATCCTGATTACGGAAACAAAAGCCCGGAAGAATCAGCAAAATTTATTTCCACTTTATTGTCTAAGCTTAGCGTCCCTTTGATAATTATAGGAAGCGGCGATGATCTAAAAGATAACCTGATTATGCCTGTAGTTTCAGAGGCAGCTAAAAAAGAGCGTTGCCTGATTGGTTGTGCCCTCCAGGATAACTACAAGACTTTAGTCGGCAGTGTTTTGGCTGATGGCCATAGTATTATCGCCGAAAGCCCCATAGATATTAATATTGCCAAGCAATTAAATATTTTAATTTCTGATATGGGTTTAAATTTAGAGCGTATTGTGATGAATCCTACGATTGGGGCATTAGGTTATGGATTAGAGTATGCCTATTCCATAATGGAAAGGGCCAGGCTTGCAGCTTTAAGCGGAGATAAAACTTTAGCTTGTCCGTTTATTTGTTTTGTTGGCCAGGAAACCTGGAAGACAAAAGAAGCTAAAATTAGCCCTGAGCAGGGGATTATTTGGGAGATAATTACCGCTACCAGCCTTATTCAGTCCGGCGCTGATTTATTAGTGATGCGCCACCCTGAAGCAATAAAAAAAGTAAGTAAGCATATAGAAGAATTATTTTCCGCCTAAAGGATAAGCATGTTTATTGTGGGTGAATTAATCAACGGGATGTACGCCAATATTGCTTTGGCAATCAAAAATCGCGATATAGCAGAGGTACAAAAATGCGCTTTGCAGCAGGTTGCCTGCGGCGCAGAGGCATTAGATATAAATTGCGGCCCGGTTTCGCAAAATCAAAATACTGATATGCGCTGGCTGGTTGAAACTATTCAGGAGGTAACCGATAAACCGCTTTGCCTTGATTCCAGTAGCCCTAAAGCAATTGAGGAGGGCTTAAAAGCCTCCAGAAATAAAACTATTATTAATTCTACCACCGCAGATATCGAAAAACTGGATATACTTGTACCGTTAGCTAAAAAGTATAATTCTAAATTAATCGGTATTACCATCAGCACAAAAGGTATTCCGCAAAATAAAGAACAACGGGTGGAATTAGCAGCTAAAATTATCGCTAATATTACTGAACAGGGGTTTCCGGTAGAAGATTTATATCTGGACCCGATAGTTTTACCGATTAATGTAGCTCAAGAACAAATGACAGACATTCTTGAGTCCATTCATGAGTTCAAAATTATTTCCAATCCCAGCGCAAAAACTATTTTTGGCTTAAGTAATGTTTCGCAGGGCACGCATACACATAGCCTTATCAATCGCACATTTTTAACAATGGCAATTGCTTACGGCTTGGATTCTGCTATACTTAATC
>JAZDHZ010000013.1:0-4499 GCA_043805415.1 Candidatus Omnitrophota bacterium
CTTCTCCTAATACTAACTCCTTATATCTCTGCTGTCTAATATTATCATTACTCCCTAGCTCTTCATAATATTGATCTCTATCCACTAGCTCATCTTCCATAGTTTAAACGGCTGTTCTTCCTTTACTTCTTTTATTATTCCTTTATATTTAGAAAAATCTTCTTCATCATGAAATACCCACTGCTTATTATTTCCTCTTGTCAGCACATGAAATATTCCATCATCTGTATATATCCTGGCTACTCGAGGCATAAAAAAAATCTCCTTGAATTTATTTTCTCTCAAGAAGATTATATCAACCACCACTGAACTCTGTCAATTAATTAGAACCGTCCCCTTTATACTTTATATACATTAGATCGCCTGTTCAACAAAAGCAAATTTTAAACTAAGAATATGTTCTCTTTGTTGTGTTTTTAATAAGGCTAATTTAGCGGCTAAGTCTTTTGAAAGATTTGCCGAGTTTTTTTCATCTAATTGCTTTATATTATCTCTAAGCAGCTCAAATCTCTTACCTATATTTTCCGATAGCCCATTGCCTTTAGGATCGCCAATGATTTCTTCCATGCGCCGCATTAAGCCTGGTTTTATTCCTGATATGTTAGATAAATACGGAATATGCTTATCCACTAATGCCGACACCAGTACATTATTTGAAGATAATAAAACCACATTAATCAGATTATCCAATGTTTCTTCCGCTGTATATCCAACGCGCATCAGCTCATCCGCCGGATCTTTGTCCCCGCGAATCGCTGCCTGATGAATTGCCGCGGTCATTACCAAGGATTTTAATTCCGGGATTCTTTCCGCGCCAGCAAGACTGCGGTAAAGCTCAACATAATTTCTTGCCCGGTTTAGCCAGCGATTATCCTGGATTATTGCCTGATATCGCATTTCCTGTTCCTGCGGCTTATTTTCCTGAAAGAACTTACTATGTTCTTTCAAAGATACAAGCCAGGCAACTGGATTGAATTCCTCAAAACTTTCCCTTAATCCCTCAACCTGAATTTCCCCATCCAGCAATCCATCGCGCCGGGTAAGATGCCGCGGAGTTCCATATCCAGCTGCTTCCTGATTGGATAAACCGCCTGGTTCATACCAGGAAGGCATACCAAAACGGTCTGAACCAGAGTAAATCAAATCATATAACGCGCTGTTGATTGAGATGAACTCCGGTAAATAAGCAAACTGTTTTGTGGCCTTGAAGATATTAAATGTTTCTTGAAAAGCTCTATCTAAATCTCCGTCAGCTGATCCGACAATAATAAATTGCACCTCAGGATTTAAAATCATTGCCGCTTCCATGGCCCGCAAATTAATCAGACCATGCTGATTGGCAAAACTAATTAATTTATTTTGATCTTCCGGGCTTAGACTTGTTTCATAATCATGACTTTCAATCTTATCATAAAACAGCGTTCCCTTTATGGCCTTAAGCAATCCTGGATTATTTCGATTCCAGATTTGGGTGGTTAATAATTGATGCCCCTTTTGCTCGCCCACTCGATGCAGCATGGAATAAGTAAACTTTTTATTATCTTGATCTAAACCAAAAACATCCTGAAGTATTGTTTTTTGCAAAGGCTTAATGAACTCAAAAAAGAACCGCGCCAATCTTCTGCGTTCAGATTCATGGCCAATATCAAAAAAGCTTTTAATCGATTGTCCTGGTTTATCGAGAAATTTCTGCAGCATTTTTCTATATTCCTGATCATCCGCAGCATACTCTTTATTTTCTAAAGCAGTATGGATATTTGTCTTTAATAACTTTGTGGTTTTATGCAGCAGCTCGGTTTCTAAAAGTTTTCGCATCTTAACTTTAAATTCTAGCATTGATTTGTCTTGGGGCTTTAAATCGCCCAGCAGCTTGTTCAGCCACAATTTCTCCTGGTCTGAGCTAATCCCATAAAACCCTCTAAGAATTGATTCTGGCTCAGCCAGCCAATTATTATATCGATCATTCTGTGTTTGATCCGCATCTTCTTTACTAACCTTAGCAAAAAGATCTTTGATTGAAAAATTTAATTCTTGCGGACCAATCAGCATTTTTTTTAAAAAGTCACGCTGCCTTTGCGCCAGACCAAAACCATTGGCCTGTCCATCATAATCGCCCATCCGATCCTTCCAGTTCAGCACTCCCAAAAGATAGCCAAATTCCTGCTCAAAGTCAGGATTAATACTCCGATCATGATGACCTTTGCTAACATCCCGCACATAATCAGCTGTTCTTATCGCTGTATAAGTAGGATTTAAATCCACCCAGGCTCTGGCTCTTAAATCAGGATTAAAATCATGCTGCGTATGATCATGGCCTAAAACAAGGATATCACTATCTTTTTCCGGATTAAACCCCAAATCATCAAGAATATACTGATCGCGCTGCGCTAAATCAGGTGTCCACATAATCCCTTGATAATAAGCATGCGAATTATGCAGAATGCTTAAAACTTTTGTTGCTTGCAAATGAGGATCAAAACGCAATCCTTCAAGACTTTGATCAATCCGCTCTCTGCCTTCTAAATATGCTTTTAGATAAGCTGTTGTCCAGTCATTGGTCTGAATAATCCGAGGATGAATATTCATTTCCCGGATTGCCAGCAAAGTTCCTAAAGAAAGCATGCGGGCAAAACGCAAGCGAAAAGAAACCGGTCCATTGTAGGCATTGTTCACGTTATCCAGAACTTTAAGCAGATTAAAATACGTACTGTTTTCAAGATATAATATTCTTACCCCATCCTGATTGGCTTCGTAAATCTTAGCATGCGCTGTTTCCTCACCAAATCTACCGAATTTTAAGTTTATTCCTCGCCCGGTATCATGCAAATTATACGATTGAAAGATCTCTGTTTTCCGAATAGATTCATTGAATAATGGCACAATAACTGTAACCGGGATTCCCAAGGCAGCTAATTCTTTGGCTAGATCAGTAACATAAAGCGCCATGCCTCCTGTACCAGTACTCCATAAACTTTCCGGAGACGTAAGCACTATTTCGCCAACAGTTGAACTGCGTAAAAGCTTGATCGCGTTTTCACTGGAGCGCGCGCCGATAATTGAAGTTTTATCTTGTTTAAAACCATGTACCGAAACTGTATATTTCATTGCTTTATCTTGGTCAGTAATCGCGATATCAATCAAAAATTTCTGGGCATTGTCTTTTATCTGCTGATCGCCATAAAAAATAATATCACTAAAAATTCTGCTCAATTCATTAAAACCAATTGTCTCATCTTCTTCAATCATTTTGGATAAAGCGTGAAACAAACCGGAAAACTCTATACTGCCGGTATTAAGCGCTTTTCTGATTTCTCTGGCAATAAAACTATTATCTAAACGATCCTGGGGAGCAAACCGCTTATAATTTAAAAGCGAATATTTCAATAACACATTATAATCCGCCTGATCTGGCAAAGAAATTTGAGTGCCTATTTTTTTAAACCGATATATCTTTGTTGCTGAAATCGGCAATGGATCATGAAAGCCCAGGCCAAATACGCGCAAAGAACGGCCAGTTACCAGCATGCGTTTTGGATTAATAATCAAGTTAATATCCGGCTGAGTATTATCATAAATTTCGACAATTTCATAAACATGCTCATCCTGCTCTGGATTAAATACCCCTAAGCCATGGCCTTTTTGCTCTCGATTATCTGGCGAAAAATTAATATCCGCGGCCATGGGCGATCCGCGATGCGAAAGCAGGAGAAAATATTCTAAACCCCTTTGTCTGGCAACCCCGATCACCCGGTCATTTCCCAGATCAAGCTGCGGGGCTTTAGATAATGACTGGATTATGTTTAATACATTATGGTTATAATCAATAACCATATTAACAAACATCGAGCTATCAAGCTGCAGCAAAGGCGCAAGACATTGCTGCTCAGCAGCTAGCCCTGTTTTTAGCTCACAAGCCAGGCTGGTATTAATACTTAAAAAAGTATTTAAAACTAAACAGGCAATTATTTTTAATTGAATTGATTTTTTGTTTAAAAAATTCATTATTTTGTCAGCTTCTCCGTTGGTTATACTCAAAATTTACAAACTGTTAAGTATATCACTTAAAATGCCTTATTGCAAATAAGCTTCATATCGCAACTTGTTCATAGTAAACAGGATAGAATAAAGATTAAATATTTTTATCTTTAAATAAAAGCTGACAACTTTATTTAGGCAAATTAATGGTTTTTAGTCAGCCAATTTTTGCTGAGGGTAAAGGGGACGGTTCTATTTTTTCTTTGGCCGGCCCTTATTCAACCTAGTATTAATTACATTAAAAGCTTTTTCCATACGCTCGATAAACTTTTCTGTCCCTAAAAATAATTGCCCTTTTAATGCTTGCTCAATCTTTCGCTCTTCTTCTCCTAATACTAACTCCTTATATCTCTGCTGTCTAATATTATCATTACTCCCTAGCTCTTCATAATATTGATCTCTATCCACTAGCTCATCTTCCATAGTTTAAACGGCTGTTCTTCCTTTACTTCTTTTATTATTCC
>JAZDHZ010000014.1:0-75207 GCA_043805415.1 Candidatus Omnitrophota bacterium
TTTGGCATTAAGCAGTAACTAACTACTTTTAGATGAAACTTTTGAGAATAAAATTTTAGCAAACGCAGATATAATTCATAATCTTCTTGCAAAAAGAATACTTTCTGCCGCCTATTCCCCCTCTGAATAATATGGTGCGGATATTTAGGTGCTACTACTCGTGCAATACGTGCCATAACTTCCCCTCATTTTCCACTGTACCCCTGTTAATGAATTAAGTATTGTGTCCCCTTTATTATAATGTTATTGATTCATAATGAGCGATCCGTTTTGGAGTATCATCCGGGTTAAGAACAATGCATATCGCGTCGATTCGCATTTTCCCGGAATAGTTATTGCATGCGGCATAGGCTTCAGCGCTGCGGATAAGGCGGTTAATTTTGTTTTTATTTATTGTTTCTTCCGGAGAGCCGAAAAGCTCATTTGTCTTGGTTCTTACCTCGACAAAAACCAGGACATCTTTTTTCTTTACAACTAAATCCATCTCTGAATATTTTGTGCGGAAATTCTGCTCAATAATCTCGTATCCTTTTTTCTGCAA
Organism: Candidatus Omnitrophota bacterium; assembly: GCA_043805415.1. Taxonomy (GTDB): domain Bacteria; phylum Omnitrophota; class Gorgyraeia; order B26-G9; family B26-G9; genus JAHITE01. Next base: position 542 of record JAZDHZ010000014.1, read on the forward strand.
AAATTTTTTGGCTATACTTTCGCCGATCAAGCCTGTTTTTAATTTATTGATTTCACCTGCCGTCATAGTTTAGTTCTCAAACGGTACTGCAAAGCTTCCGCCATATGCGCGATATTAATTTCACTTGTTTTGTCCAGGTCCGCGATAGTGCGCGCGACTTTTATCATTTTATAGTATGAGCGGGCGGATAAATTGAATTTTTTCCCTCCCTGAACCAATAGTTGTTTTACAGGTTTTGACAAAACACAATATTTCGCGATTTGTTTATTTTTCATTTCCGCGTTAGTATGAATTCCATCCTGTTTAAACCGCTCCTGCTGAACCCTGCGGGCCTGAATTACTCTGGCGCGTATTTCATCTGAAGTAGTTTGTCTTTTTTTAAGCGGTTCAAAGCGCGCTAACTCTTCGATATCCACTACCGGAACTTTTATATGTAAATCAATCCTGTCCAATAATGGGCCGGAAACCCGCTTGCGGTATTTTTCTATTTCCCGCTCAGTACAATGACAAGCTTGTTTTGGGTGGTCTAAGTATCCGCAGGGGCAGGGATTGGCCGATGCAGCCAGAATAAACCGGGCCGGGTATTCCACTCTTTGCTGGCTGCGGGAAATAGTCAGCCGTCCGTCTTCCATTGGCTGGCGCAGCGCTTCAAGCACACTGCGGGGGAATTCATTGAATTCATCCAGAAACAATACGCCGCGATGCGCCAGGCTTATTTCTCCGGGCTGGGGTTTTGTCCCGCCTCCGGTAAGGCCAACCGGGGAAACAGTATGATGCGGCGCGCGAAACGGCCTTGTCCTGACTAAAGAACCTTCCGGAGGTATTTTGCCGGAAGCGGAAAAAATCTTTGTCACTTCCATTGACTCTTTTTCACTCAGCGGCGGCAATATTCCGGGTAAAGCGCGCGCTAACATTGTCTTGCCCGCTCCCGGGCTGCCGACCATCATAAAGTTATGCCCTCCGGCAGCGGAAATCTCCAAAGCTCTTTTAGCCTGCTCCTGGCCCAATACTTCCGACATATTAAACTCAACATCAGATTCATCTTGGGGCGATTCTCGATATTCTGCCGCTATTATCAAAGTTTCTCCGGTTAAATGTTTTATCAGTTGCTCTAAGCTCTCTACCGGATAAACATTTACTCCCTTAACAATTGCCGCCTCGTTTGCCGAAGCTTTGGGAACAAATACATTAGAAAAATTATTTTCCTTAGCAAATAAAGACAGTAATAAAGCTCCCTTTGTGTGCCGCAAACTCCCATCCAAGGAAAGTTCTCCGAAAAACAAGCTTTTTTGCGGCAAACCATATTCCAACTGTGAGCTCAAAATTCCCATGGCAATCGGCAGGTCATAACATGAGCCTTCTTTGGGCACATCAGCCGGAGCCAGATTAATAATAATCCTTTGCTGCGGAAAACTTAATCCGGAATTTATTATCGCAGTCTTTACTCTCTCTTTACTTTCCGCTACCGCTTTATTCGGCAGGCCGACAATCTCCAGTGCCGGTAAGCCGCGCGAAGCAACATTTACTTCTACTTCAATCCCAATTGTTTTAAGCCCTGCATTGGAAACCGAACACACTTTAACTAACATTTATCTGCCTCTTGATATTTAGTTCATACTTTCCCGCTTCTTCTACAATTAAACCCTTTAACTGCAGCAAAGAGATTTCCGTGCTTAACTGGGGGATAGGAATACTTAATTTATAGGATAATATATCTATATCCAGGGGCTCATGCTTAAGCTCTCTGAGGATACTCTGCTGTAATTGGCTGGAACTGTTTATAAAAAAATCTTCTTCTTCCAGTCCTTGCGCTTTGATTTCATAAAAATCCATAACATCTTTGGCCGAAGTTACAATCTGCGCGCCTTGTTTTATTAATTGCATCGAGCCTTGCGATAAATCACTGGTCAGCATCCCCGGCACGGCAAAAAGCTTTCTGTTAAACTTGGCAGCTAACTCAGCAGTGATAAGTGAACCGCTTTTCAGCCCGGCTTCCACCACCATTGTCGCGGCTGATAATCCGGCAACGATTCTATTGCGGCGGGGATAGGTCCAGAGGGCCGGAGGAAAATCATCTTCATATTCCGATATGATCAATCCGCGATTTTCCAAAATCTGCTCATATAAATTTTTCTGATAAGCAGGGTGAATAAGCTCAATGCCGCAGGGCATACAGGCAATTGTCCTGCCTTGAATATTAACCGCCGCCTGATGCGCCGCAGCGTCAATCCCATACATAAAACCAGAGACAATTGTTATTCCCACCGCGGCTAATTCAGATACAAGCAAGTCTGTTACCTGCTTGCCATAGCGGGTCATTCTGCGGGCGCCGACAACTGCCAAGCACTGAGAAAAGATACTCTCATCCCAATCTCCTTTATAATAAAGTTTTTTCGGAGCATCCGGAATACTTTTCAGCAGTTTCGGGTATCGAGGACTATCAATAGAGATACTATCTGTCAAAATAATTTCTCCCCTGTTCAGCAAAATTTCTAGCGATACACTTTCTATGCGGCTATGCCTTAATTCTTCGTAACTTTGTTATATTTTTATATAACCACACATTTGTGTGGCTGTCAAGATTTTTTGATTATTGGCTGCCCGCGATAACAACATTCTTACTTTTTCACTAAACCTAAAAATCCGACTATTCCCGAAAACGCTCCGCCAATCAGAAGCCATAGCGCCTTGTCCGTCGGCGCGCCCATAAAAAACCGCGAGATATCAGAACTGGCCGAATGGTAGGCCTTAAACCCAAAAACTAACAAAATAATCCCTGCAACCAACAATGCAGCCGATATGCTTTTATTCATATTGCCCTCCTCTTTTGGTATTACGCGCTTATTTCATACTTAAAACAATATGATTATTATTTATACACGGTAAAACTTCGCTAAAACGCGTCATCATTTCTTCAAAAGACTTTATTTTAACAATCTGCATCTTACTGCCGTAAAGACTTACATCACAACCGGTTTCTTTTTTTACAATTTCTTCAATATCAGCCATACTGCTATTCTTAGGATCAAATTTTACCTGTTTTATATCTGAAGAAATCTGGGCCATCCCCCCTGGCAGATAAATCGCCCCTGTAGAAAAATCAACGGCATAAGCAATAATTCCCGGGATAATAAAAAAGAATAACCCGATACCATCTAAAACCGCGACACCGACATCGACTCTCCCGCTTCTCTGGCCTCTGCGTTCAGGATACATAACTGTCCCGCACCCTGCCAGCTGAAAAACTAAAACAGCGCCTACTAAAACATATAGTGCTTTCATAATTTTCTTAATCATAATTTCTCCTTTCATGAATTAAAAAATAATCCATGGTTTTTCCCGCATAGTTATATTGACTTTCCTTTCCTTCCCAAAACTAACATGGCAATTGCTAAAATCAAGAATACAAAAAACAAAATCTTAGCAATATCCATAGCCGCCCCCGCGATCCCCGTAAATCCTAGCAACGCCGCAATAATGGCAATAACAAAAAACGTAACCGAATACTTCAACATAAAAACCTCCTTCTTTTTTATCACTTCCCTGATTTATTTTTAAACCCAAATATTAAAGCAAAGCGGAAAAAAGCCTCATCAGAGAATTTCTCAGACGGACTATGATTGAGATTTGATTAAAATCCGTTAAAGTAACTTCCTTTGAATCCGCCAAATCCTTGGCAATTTGCTGATCGATCTCCTTAGTCAGTTTTTCGTCATAGAACACAGCATTCACTTCGTAGTTTAACCTAAGGCTTCTAATATCAAAATTCGCTGTTCCCATGGAACACATCCGTCCGTCGCAAGAGAGAATCTTGGCGTGCATAAATCCTTTTTGATATTGAAAAATCTGGACACCGGCCTTTAATAATTCTTCAAAATAAGAGAACGCGGCCCAATAAGGCATTGGATTATCATGAATACCCGCCATCAATATAGTCACTTTTACGCCTCGCATCGCCGCTGTTTTTAAAGCCACCAACAAACTTGATTCCGGAATAAAATAGGGTGAAACAATAGTAATATTTTTTTCAGCCATAGTAATAAAGGAAAAATATAAGTGCATAATCGCCGGCCAGGGAGAATCATACCCGGATGTTGGGAATTGTATAGGAAGATCACCGGTTAATTCTAATTTGTCGGGCAAGTTCGGAAAATATTTTTTTTCAAAAATATCTTCCTGCGGCACGGTATTGTACCAATCAATCGCGAAAATCGCCTGCAGAATATTAACCGAATCTCCGGTTAATCGCACATGCGTATCCCGCCAGGATTTATATTTTTTCCCTCCGTCAATATATTCCTGGCCAACATTCATCCCTCCCGTATAGCCAATTTCACCGTCGATTACAGCAATTTTACGATGGTTCCGGTAATTAAGCGTGTGTGTTTTAAAAGCGGCCAAGTAATTAAAAAACGGGTAAATAAGAATACCTGCTTTCCGTAATGAGCGGATGTAGCCGCGGCCTAAAGTAAAAAAGCAGCCGGAATAATCGTAAAGAATTTTTACTTCTACCCCTTGTTTGACTTTTTCAATCAGCAGTTTTTTTAATTTTTTGCCTAAGGCGTCATTGGAATACCAAATAAAATACTGAAGATGAATGAATTTCTTTGCTTGTTTAATATCCTGCAGCAGATCTTCAAACTTTTCTTTTCCTTGATGATAAACTTTTACATTGTTGTCCACGGTTAACAACGATTTAGAATTACGATACAAAAGCGTCATTAAATCATTGTGCTGCAGTTTCGCTCGGCTGCTCATTATCTTAATCAGTTTTTCTTGCGCTTCATCAATCGGTTTAAATAATGTTATGAGATTTTTCGCGATATATTGGGGAAGTTTCCTTTTGTGATCGTAACCTTTTTTCCAATTACGCCCGGCAAATAAATAAAAAGCAAATCCTGCTATCGGCAAAAGGATAAAGATAAATATCCAGGCAAAAGTCTCGGAAGGGTCTCGGTTATCGAGCAAAAGCACAATCACCGTAAACACAATATAAATCTGAAAAGCAATAACAATCAAAGGAAATATTCCCATCATTGGCCTCCTTGATAAAGAGAAAAATCGGCAATAACCGGCAGGTGGTCCGAAGCAATTCTAGTTAAAGAAGTTTTTGGGACATTTACTGATTCAACGCGAAGGTTACCATTATAAAAGATATGATCTACCTCAAAAAGCGGCAAAGGACTAAATAATGTTTTTCTGGAACTTTTATTAGCCATGGAGGATTTCACTTCATTAAATACTCCCTTAAGTAATTTATATCCTCGGGAACGCAGGCCCTCATTAAAATCACCGCAAAAAATAGTTGAGACTTTGTGCGAACCCATATTTAACCATTCCTGACCCAAAATGCTTTTGACTTGCTCAAACCGCTCTTGCGCCCGCAAACTAAGATGAGTATTAACGAAATACACTTCCTCTTTTCCGCCAATCATTACCGAAGTCCATATGGCATGGCGGGGTTCAAAAAAATATTTTAACACTGGAATATACATTTTACCCGGAAAAGACTTTTTCGAACAACTTGATAAGTCCTGAGATTTTTTGATTTTAAGAGGATAACGGCTTAAGATAGCAATCCCATAATCTTCTCCTTCAACGGCGATTGCTGACTGAAAATGGCATTGCATCCGAAGGTACTGCGCGATTAAAAGCGGTTGATCCATCCGCTTACTCCATCTTCGCTTAACATCTAATTCCTGCAAAGCGACCAAATCCGGATTAAACTGTTCAATAACCCGGGCAATCCGCTCGGGAATCACTCTTCCGTCTAATCCCCGGCAGCTATGAACATTATAAGTCATCACTCTTATTTTCGCGACCGGATTAATTTTCATCTGCTTACACGTTTCTCTTTCTTTCTTACTGCCATAAGTTCCCTTCTCGTTTAGCTTATATTAAATCTTTTTCAAGCATTTTTCAGTTTTCGGATTTTACTCTTAAATTGTTTACGCGTAAAAGGCCATTGGCTCCGCCCATAATATTTTCGATTGATTTCGTAATAACTGACATCATTAATCCGAAAGCCTGGCGCGCGCTTAGATCCATCAAGATAATATTCCATAAGCTGTAATTCTTTTATTAATTTATGCGGAAGAAGATAATTATTACGGACATGCGCTTGCCCTTTCTTTCCCATTTTCTTGGCTAATTGTTTATCTTCTAATATTTTCTTCATGTTTTTCGCGACAAGCTCATAATCATCCGGCTTGACTAAATACCCGGTTTCTTTATCAATAACCTGACGCGGTATCCCTCCAACCTTACTGCCGATAACCGGGGTCCCTTGCCATAATGCCTCGGTTACAACCAATCCAAAACCTTCTTTGGTTGATATGTGAACAAAGCAGTCAGCTAAATAAATTAATGAACCGACGACCTGATCATTATTCTTAACATTCAGCAATAAATGAATGTCTTTGTCGCCTCCAGCCAACTCCCCCATTTTCTTATACATCTCTTCACCTTCCGGATCATCCGATGCCGTGTTTCCCAGAATAATCAGCAATGGAGATATTTTGGACGAAAGATTCTTTTTCAGTAATTTAAACGCTTTAATGATTCCTTTTTGATTCTTATGAATATCATAGCGCGATACCGCGGCAATTATCGGACGCTCTGGATCAATATTATTTTTTTTAAATAAATCATCCAAATCGTTCAATGCTTGTTTGCGGTCTCTGAGTTTATTTTTAGGATGCAAAGGATCAATCGCGGGAGCAATCTCATAAACCGGTGTTTGAAGATCTTCTTTAACAAACTCCGGAATTGTAAAAATAGCACCCGCATAATGATTTAAATATGGATGCAGGAAGCGCCATACTTTTTTATCCGCTTCTGTCGTATCAATGTGGCAACGCCATAAAATATGTCCAAAAATCCGGGCATGAGTAATAATCGCCACAGGTTGTGGGTCGTGAATAGTTACCATATCAGCTTCAATACTGATTTTTTTCGCGTTATCATAAATCGTCCCTAAGTATGTTTCAAATAAATCATCTAAAGAGAATTCCTGACTTACGCCTTGCAAAGCATTATGAAATTTCTTGGTTACTTCAAAAAATTTCTGGTTTCCTTCGAGTACATGCCATTGCGCGTCAATCCCCAAACCTCTTAAAAGCGGGATTTGATTCTGCAGCATTTCAGCAACGCCTCCCCCCTGATAAGTCGAGTTAAGATGCGCCCAGGACTTTCCTTTTAATCGTTTTGACATATTCTTAAGTTTTTCAACTACATGTTTACCAACTATTTTCTCATAAGGTTCAATACTTTTTGCTCTTAAAGAAATCGGGCACTTATTTGTTTTACTCATAGATTATCCTTTTGATTTAAAAACCCAGAATTTAAATACAATAAATGTAAAAATAGCAGTGATCGCCGTTGCTGTTGACAAGGCTAAAAAGACTGCTTGTCTATCAATATATAAAACAGCTTCATTGCTGCCGATATTAAGCCCTAATGCTAAAGAATTAGCCAAGACAAACCGGAATATTTCAGGAGCAGACTTTTCTTTTTGCTTGAAGGTCCAATACTTATTCAATAAATAAGCAACTATTCCTCCACAGGTAAACGATATTCCCTTGGCTATCGCGCTAGGTAAAAATCCAATCAGTAAATAATATATGCTGAAATCAGCCGCAACAGCAAGCATACCGCTAATTGAAAATTTAATAATTTCTTTTGTTTGACTCATCGCCCTTAACCCGCGTTCAAGAATTAATAAAAGCCTTAAAACCTTTTTTAACCATTTTTACCGCTTTTAAAGCTGTTGTTTTAGGTATACCGGATACGGCAACTATACTTGCTTGCGTTGTATTAGCCATCAGTTTTCCCTGGGCTTTTAACAGACGCACAGTTCTTTTCCACAAACTCTTGTCTAAGTCACACTGTTTACGTTGTCGTTTAATCGCGGAAGAATACAATTTAAGCGCTTTTTTAACACAAATTGGTACTGAAAATTCTTGTGCCGTTTTCCTGGCATTTTTCCTTAAAGCCGCGCGTTCCTGAAAAGACAGCTTTATTATCCAGGAAAGTGCTTGCGCGAATTTCTCGGCATTATCATTTTTAAGAATCCTTCCGTTTTTTTTATCTTCAATTACTTCTCTAACTCCTGGAGCATCAACGCCAACAACCGGAGTTCCCGCTGCCATTGCTTCAACAAGAACCAAACCTTGAGTCTCACTGTGAGAAGAAAACGCGAAAACGTCCAAAGCCGCGTACGCGCTAATCAGCTGTTTTGCTTTTAGCACTCCCGCGCAGATTAGACGCTCACTCAACTTATTTTTTTCAAAACTTGACTTTATACTTTCAAGCAAGGGGCCTACTCCCACAACGACAAAATAAGCATTTTTATTTTTCTTAAGAAAAACAGTAACCGCTTTTAATAAAAACGGAACATTTTTCTCCTCGGCCATTCGGCCAACGATTCCGACAACAAACGCAGTTTTAGGAATATTAAAAAAATTACGGAACGCCGCTCCATCCCCTTTGTTAAATTGGTCAATATATATACCCGTGGGTAAAACTTCAATCGGCGTTTTAACCCCTCTTTTTTTTAAAAGATTGGCCACACTCTGGCTGGGAGCAATCACCTGATCACACAAATCAGCATAGCCCTTGGCTAATCTCACTACAAACTTTTTCATTGCCGCGGAATTACCCCCAGGCAGATAATGAGTATTTTCTTCATATAAAGTATGATTAGTAAAAACAAGGGGGATATTAAACTTAGCCGCGGCGCGCAAAGCCGTATCACCAATTAAAAAAGGATGATGGGTATGGATAATATTTGGCTTGAATTTCTTAAGCGCTTTTTGGAGATCAGGCGAAATTCCCATTTCAATTGAAAACTCACTATCCCCGACATTCTTAATCGCGGGCAGACGGAAAACATTTTTTTCTTTTTTCGGAGTATGCTCAAATTCCGGCGCGACAATTAAAACTTTATGCCCTTGCTTCCGATATTCTTGGGAAAAAACCTCAACTGATTTCTCCAATCCGCCCAGAATCGGTTTATAGGTGTTGGTCATCATCACAATATTCATCTTTGATCTCCTTTTTAAATTCTTTTTCTCTAATCTTTTTTTGCAGCCAGTATATTCCCCCGAAAACAAGCACCGCCGATACCAGCTTCCACCAATGTTCTGGATTTAATAAAACACTTACTAATGAATCCCCAAAATAAACGAAAAAAATTGATCCGGGGAGTATACCGATAATTGTCCCTAAAATATATTTCCAATATTTTATCTTTGTTAAGCCTAATATAAGATTCTGAATGTCCCATACAACAATGGGAATCATTCTAATAAAGATCACGCTTACCAAGCTATTCTTTTCAATATATTTCTCTATTTCTTTTGCTTTCGGATTAACCATCCTTTCTACAGCAGCCCGCGCGAAATAACGGGCAATAAAGAATTGCCAAGTCGCGCAAATAACAGAAGCCAGATAAATATAAACCAGTGCTTCCCATCCCCAAATTATTCCGGCAGCTACTGAAGCCATGGATGAGGGTAATAAAATAAACGGACGGATTTGATATATGAGTATGTATATCAAGGGTGCCCAGGCGCCATAAGACTTAATACTCGTCTTTATCTGTGCAACGCTCATGCTGGAATAATTGATCCCGCTCAAGCGCAGGACCGCAAAAAGGACTATTGCCAAACCCAGGAAAAGAACAGCTTTAAATAAGAGTTTTCGCCGATCATCTTTATCCATTACAAATCTAATCCTTTATTTAAATAACTTTTAACCCGGCATAATCAAGCCGGTAATGAAAAGCGGCTGCACCGATTTATTTTTCTTTTACTGACAGCAGCTCGGCTCGATTATCGGTAAGACGGATTATTTTATATTTCACATAAGGGACCAAGGTTGAAGACACGCTAAAGTTTCTTAATCCAATATCCAAAAACAATTTTGTAAATTTAAGATCACCGGCTAATTCGCCGCAAACACTGCATTCTTTACCCGCTTTTTCAGCTTTTCGGATAACGTCCTTAATCGCGTCAACCACAAGCTGATTTCCCTCTTTATAATACTCGGAAACTTCTTTTTTTTCCCTGCCCGCGGCCATGATGTACTGCACCAGATCATTGGTTCCAATACTTAAAAAATCAGAAGATTCAAGCAGTTGATCAATAAACATAAGCGCGGCCGGAGTTTCAATCATTGCTCCCAAAAACAGGCCTTCATTGAAAGGTATTTTCTCTTTGCGTAACTTCTCTTTTTCCTGGGAAAAATACCGCCGGGTTTCAATCATATCTCTCGGCAGAGTAACCATCGGAACGGAAACCTTTACGTTAAATTTCGCGCTCAATCTGAGGAAAACCCGCAGCTGCATCTCCAATAAGCTGGGATATTTTAAGAGAAGTCTTATCCCGTTTAAACCCAAAGCCGCGTTTTCGATTTCCACAATATCCAGGAAAGGAAGTGTTTTATCCCCCCCAATATCTAAGAGCCGAAGATTGATCTCTTGTTCACCCAGACAATCCAAAGCCGTGACCAATTGTCCATAAAGCTTTTCTTCAGTAGGAAAATTTTGACTATCCATATAAAGCGGTTCAGTGCGAAAAAGCCCAATGCCGTCAGCACCATTGGCAATCGCCAGCTTAATATCCCTTAAAGAAGATACATTGGCGCTGACCTTAATTAAATTTTCTTTATTTTTCAAAGGGATATTCTTTATCCGGTTTAAAACTTTAAGCCGGGTATTTAATCTCTTTTGAATTAACATCGGATAGGATTCCAACTCAGCCTTAGCGGGATTAACAATAATCAACCCCTTATCCCCATCGACGATGACCATTGTTCCCTTAGAAATTGACTCGATCGGAATATTTATTTTTGTAACAAAAGGGATATTCAGAGCCTTGGCAAGAATCGCGGAATGTGAATTTAAAGTTCCTTCAACCGTAACAATGGCTTTTACATTTTTTATTTTAAATGAAGCTGTGTCTGAAGGAAGCAGTCTTTGCGCGAAAATCACGGAATCTTTAAAGCGATTCAAAGAAGTGTGTTTGTCCGTACTTCCAATTAGAGCCCGAAGCAGACGCCTGCCGACATCGATAACATCACTTGCCCTCTCCTGAACGCCGGATACATCTGCCCCTCTTATTTTTTTCTCCCACTTTCCAAATACATCCTGAACAATTTGTTCAACGTTGAGCTTCTGATGCTTTAAACCTTTTTTAATATCCTTGGATAGTTCTATGTCTTTTAAAATAAGCTGATGGGCAGCGAAAATCTCCGCGTGTTCAGCGTCAATTTCATTGGTCACTTTTGACTTTAGCTTAACCAGATCTCCGTAGACCTTGTCCATCGCTATTTGCAGTCTTTTAATTTCGCCTTCAACTTGGCCTTCCGTTAACTTTCTCTTCTCGATTTCCCGCGTTAAAATATCCTGATAATAAAATACTCGTCCTACGGCAAAACCTTCGACAATCGGTTCCCCATGAATAACCATCCGGGAAAGTGATTTTTTCGTTTTTAACTTAGAAATCATATACTCCTTTATTTCAAATAGCTTGTTTATTCTTTCGAATTTTGAACATCTGTTTTTGCGTTTAAGATTGGTTCTAACTCCCCGGCGATCTCTTTGCTTAATGAAGCGCAGGCAATACTCAGCGTTTTGGCTAAACCCGAATAGTTGTGCGGGATGATTGGCTGCCGGAATTCTGATCTTTTGAGCATAATTGTTTTTGAATCTTTAGTATCAATAACCATCCATTGCGCCGCAAGAAACAAGTCTTTATCCAGCTCGCTATCAAGCTGAATAATTTCCACAACCACCTGGTATTTAACCTCAATAGATTGATTCCAGGGATATAAAACAATCCGCGCTTCCGGAATAATGCCTGAGAGATCCTCTCCTATTACGCGCTCCATGCCGATGTCCAGTGATTCTCCCCAGCGGTCGAATTGAGCGAATTTAATCATTTTTTCTTTGTCCTGGATAACCATTTGCGGCCGATTCTGATACTCCGGGATTTTAATTGGCCCCACGCCAATAAAAATATCAGAAGAAATATTCATTTCTTTTCCGGCTAAATTTTCCGAGGATGTAAGGACATAAAACCGCGGGGTTGGAGTCGCGGGTATTAACGCGCAGCCGCTTAAAACCAGGCAAAAAAACGCAATGCTTATAAACATACAATAGTCTCGTAGTAAAGCCATCAAACTTTTCATCTTTTTCTCCTTGTATACAAAAACAACAATCTAATGAGCACCTGTCATTGATTAGCGCCCGGGATCCGCGGGTTTGCCTTTTAAAAACGCTTCCGGATGCTGCTCAAGATATTCCATAAGTAAACGAATTGACTGCATTGTCTGTTTAATCTCCTTGAACATATTCTGCAAATCGTTTGAATTCACCAATCGATCAATTCCTTGGGTGGTAGTTTCTATATTCTTGGCGATTTCTTTGATTGGCAGCTGATCCATAAGCGCGAAAATATCTGGAGAAGTAGAAAGCGTCGGCAATTCAGGATAAGTTTTCTGTATATTGCGCAGCTTAGCCGGGCTATCCGGATAGAAATCAAAAGCAATCATCAGCTCTCCGGTTAAAAAGCTCCGCACTTCAAGCTTTGCCCTTAAGCCGAGTTCAATCAACTTCTTATCCGCCCCTGTTCCCGCAAAACTCGGAGTACCTTCAATCCGGCCTTGTTCAATTTCAATAATTACCGGAAGCATGATTGTTCCCGCTTTTGAGTCATAGATCAGGCTGATATCTTTGACAGTACCAATACTAACTCCCCGAAACATAACCGGAGCTCCCACGGAAAGTCCTTTAACTGACCCGTCAAAATACAAAACAAATTCATTGGTTTTTTTAAAAAGCATTCCCGAACCAAAAACCACTATTCCGATTATCAATAATATTAGTGCTCCTGCCGTAAATACCCCAATCATTGTTTTGTTCGCTTTTTTACTCATTGTTTAAGCTCCCCGCGTTTTAGCTCTTGTTAAAAACTGAATAACTTTTTCGTCCTTGGAATCAGCTAATAAATCCTTAGGCGCGCCTGTGGCGATCATGGTTTTACTTTCCGCGTCAAGAAACACGGAATTATTTCCAATAGCAAAAATACTAGCAAGTTCATGCGTAACAATAACTATCGTAGCGCCCAGGCTATCTCTTAGGTCAATGATCAAATCATCCAGTTTTCGCGCGTTTATCGGGTCAAGCCCGGCTGAAGGCTCATCAAAAAAAATAATATCCGGATCCAGCGCGATTGCCCGCGCCAGGCCGGCTCTTTTCCGCATTCCTCCGCTTATTCCCGAAGGCAAAGAATCCGCGTATTCTTCCATCCCTACCAGCGAAAGTTTTAACAATACTATTTCCTGTATCTGTTGTTGAGATAACTTTGTATAAAGCTGCAAAGGAAGCGCCACATTCTCTCCAACAGTCAAAGAACTCCAAAGCGCTCCGCTTTGATAAAGAACCCCACAGCTGCGCATACTATTTTTTGGCCCGACTTCATCTTCATCCCAAAAACTCTTTCCTGAGTATAAAACTTTTCCCTTGTCCGGCTGCTTAAGGCCAATAAGGCTCTTAAGCAAAGTGCTCTTTCCGCATCCGCTTACCCCCATGAAAATAAAAATATCGCCTTTATTCACGCTAAAATTAAGATTACGCATAACCGGAATATTGTTATACCCGATATCAAGATCTCTTACATCAATAACCGGCAGCACTTCTGAATCCATGGTTTATACCCCTAAAATCTGACAAATAAAAGTGATGATCGCGGTAGCGATTACAATCCCGGTTATTCCGGTAACTACTGCCGAGGTAGTTGCCATTCCCACACCGGCCGCGTTTCTTTGGCAATTAATCCCGCGCAAACACCCGGAAACCGCGATAATCACGCCAAAAACAATACTATGAATAAGCCCAATCCAGACAAAACTAAGCTGTACAGCAACTTGAGTATGATTTAAATATTCAATTGGATTAAGCTTAAGCATGCCAACGCTGATAATAAAACCGCCTAATATACCCATAAGATCCGCGTATATTGTTAAAATAGGCATCATAATTACCAGTGCCAGGACACGCGGGATAACTAAAAACTCAACCGGCGAAACACCTAATGTTTTAAGCGCGTCAATTTCCTCATTTGATTCCATCATCCCCAGCTCTGCCGCGAAAGACGCGCCAATCCGTCCGGAAATAATAATCCCGGTCATCACTGCTGCCAATACGCGCACCATGGCGATCCCGACTATGTCAGCAACAAATATTTGCGCCCCGAAAATTTTAAGCTGTATTGAGCCGACAAAAGCCAGAATCATGCCGACTAATAAACTTATTAAACAAACCAGCAGTAATGTATCTACTCCGCATCTCTGGACAATGAGCATAAAATCATCCCCGCGAAAATATGCTTTACTTGTAATTACGCGGCCAAAGGAAACTGTAATATCCCCTAAGAAATCAAGCATTGAACACAAGCTTTGGTAAATTCGCAAAACCTTGTCTCCGGCTTTTTCAAAAAACGACTCGGCCGGCTTTTGAGGTAAAATATTTTTTTCATGTACTTTTAAAGCAAGTTCAAGAAGCTTCCGCGCTCCTGTCGGTAAATTTTTGTAATCAACCTGAATATTGTTTTGCTCGCACTCTCTGACCAACTTAAGCAAAAAAGCAATAAGCCCGCTGTCCCACTTTAATTCCTGAGAAACGCTAAGATTGATTTGGCTGATATCCGGATGGCTGGTAAGCTGCGCGGTGATCTCAGTTATCGGGAGAAGCCCGGCAGAAATCTGCCAATCTCCTTCTAATTTAACAAGAAGCGTTTTGGGGATTGAATAATCAAAAACAAGTTTTTCTAACATAATAACACTATCATTAAACACCCGTCTTTTTATTGCCGGCAAGAATACTTCTCTGAAGAACTACCCCCATAAAACCAAAAACGCCGCGGAGCCCCTCCTTGGCGTTTTGCTAGACTTTTATAGTATAACACCTTGCGGATAAATACACTAGAGATATTAGACAGGCAATAATTATCCGCTTTTCCTAAAGAAACCGAATCAATCCTTACATCCCTTTATCAACCAATATAAATTTTGACCTTTTTTTGACTTGTTTTATTATTACAACGGCTATAAATTAACAAATAAGATAAGGATATATTAAATGATGAAAAAAACAAAACAATCTCCAATTAAACTTACATCTATTCAAACTTTACTTTTAGGCTTTATTTTAATTATTTTTTGCGGAGCGGAATTGCTCACCTTACCCTTTGCTTGCGCGAATGGATCTTCTCAGCCGTTTATCGACGCGTTATTCAACGCGACTTCCGCGATAACAACAACCGGCTTAGCAGTAACTGATACCGGCAGTTTTTATTCCCTATTCGGGCAACTTGTTATTCTGATTCTTTTTCAAGTCGGAGGATTAGGATATATGATTTTTATCGTCCTGGCTATTCTCCGCTCTAAAAACAGATTATCAGCGAAAGTAAGAATGCTTCTGCATGAATCATTAAATCTGCCTGAGGGAGTAGAAGCAAAAATTTTCGCGAAAAAAGTAGCTGTTTTTACTTTGCTTTTTGAAGGAATCGGGGCGGTATTATTAACGTTTTACTGGCTGCATTATTATCCTCCGTTAAAAGCAGGATATATGGGGATTTTCCATTCGATTTCCAGCTTTTGCACTGCCGGATTCGGCCTTTTTCCGGACAGTTTAGTTTCTTGCCGAAAAAGCATTTTTGTAAATATTACTGTTATAGTTTTAAGTTTAGGCGGAGCAATAGGGTTTTTTGTTTTATCTGACCTGCTTGATTTCGGAAAAAAAATTGTACTCCGTAAAAAAACTCCGCGCCTATCCGGACACAGTAAACTTGCTTTACTCATTTCAACAATTCTGATCATTATCGGTACAGCTATTATTTTTATCGCCGAAGGAGGAGCAAAACTGCCTATTTCCAAAAATCTACTGCTTGATTGCGCTTTTCAATGCATTTCCGCTTCCGCTACTACGGGTTTTAATACCCTTAATATCAGCGCCATGGCTCCGGCTAGTTTATGGACAATAATTATTTTAATGTTCATTGGAGCATCGCCCGGCGGTACCGGAGGAGGAATTAAAACAAGTTCTTTTGGAATAATATTTTTTTTCTTATTACACCAATTGCGCGGCAGAGACGACGTTAATATTTTTAAAAGAAAAACTCCGGACCAGACAGTGCATAAGGTTTTCACGATAGGCATCATCGCTGTTTTATGGGTAGCTGTTTCAACCCTGATCCTAACATTTACGGAAAAATCGTCCTTCCTTGAACTTCTATTTGAATCAGTCTCTGCCTTCGGCACAGTAGGATTATCCATGGGAATAACTTCATCATTAAGCGCTTTCGGAAAAATAATCCTTTCCATTTCCATGCTCATCGGCCGCGTAGGCCCTCTTGCGATCGGATTATCTCTGATCGGAAAAACTCAAACAATAAACTTTGAATACGCGCAAGCCGACATACTTGTCGGCTGATTCTATGGTATAATTTAAGGCATGAATAATTATCGATTCAATACCAATACTATTGGCCCTTATATAAAAAGTTTCAGTTTGGTCATCTTTACGACTCTTGCCGGAGAAATATTAAAAACAAGGCTTGAGCCGACTAATATTGTCATGTTTTATCTTCTGGTAGTGGTATTCTCTTCTATCCGTTGGGGAAAAGGCCCCGCTGTTTTCACCGCGATAGCAAGCGTCGCCGCTTTTGATTTTTTCCTTGTTCCTCCTTATTTGACCTTTACTGTTGACGATATCCAGTACCTTTTCACCTTTGCCGCTTTTTTAATTGTCGGCATCATAATGAGTACTTTCGCGTCTAAAATAAAACGCCAAATCATTCAGGAGCAAACGGAAAAATTGTATTCCGCGCTGTTAAATTCTATCTCTCATGATATAAAAACTCCTCTAGTAACTATAACCGGTTCCTTAAGCACTCTGTTGGACACGCGCTCAAAACTAACGGTAAGTGAAAAAACAGAGTTCCTGAAAACCGCCAACGAAGAATCAAAAAAATTAAACAAAATCGTCAACGATATCCTGGACATGACCCGGATGAAGGCTGACGCGCTGCGGATTTCAAAACAGCCGTGCGGCATGCGGGATTTGATCGGAGTATGCCTGGAGCAGCTAAAAGAACGGATACAGCAAAGAAAAATTACGATCAGCATCCCTAAAGACCTGCCGGAAGTTTGCTTAGACTTTCCTTTTATGGTAAAGGCTTTGTACAACATTATCGACAACGCTCTTAAATACTCGCCGGATGCTTCACCGCTTGAGATAAAAACATTTCAGGAACTTAATAGAATTGCAATTGAAATCATCGATCATGGATGCGGGATAACTGAAAAGGAAGCAAAATTAATTTTTGAAAAATTTTACAGAGGAGCGCGCACAAAACATATCTCCGGAACTGGATTGGGGCTATGCATATCCAAAGCGATAATCGACGCCCATGAAGGACAAATCAGCATAAAAAGCGAACTCAACAAGGGAGCAGTGTTTAAAATAATACTTCCCTTAGAAACAGGCAGTAAATAATGTCCAAAAGTAATTTAAGGCTTTTAATAGTAGATGATGAAAAAACAATAAGAAATTTTCTTAAAACCGCGCTGTCTTCATACGGTTATAATGTTTTTGAAGCTGTAAACGGCAAAGACGCTCTAATAAAAGCCCGCCAAACCCGCCCGGATATTATAATCCTTGATTTAGGGCTTCCTGATATTGACGGCATTGAAGTGATCAGCCGGATCCGTAGACAATTTAAAACCCCGATTATTATTCTATCGATAAGGGACAATGCAGCGGAAAAAACAATTGCCCTTAACTTAGGCGCGGATGATTATCTCACTAAACCGTTTTCTATCGAAGAACTTCTGGCGCGCCTGCAGGCGGTACTGCGCCGGCTTTTGCCTTTAAACAAAACACGAGTGTTTGAAACCGGAGCCCTTAGTGTTAATATTACTAACCGCCGAGTAACAGTACACAACAAATCCGTCTATTTATCTCCCATAGAATACGACATCCTCAAATTATTTATCATAAACGCGGGAAAAGTTCTGACTCATGAAAATATACTTAAACAGATCTGGGGTAAAAACAGCAAAAACAGGGAAGGAATACTGCATCTTTTGCGCGTAACAATAAGCAACCTGCGCGCCAAAATAGAACCTGATCCTAATAGGCCGGCATATATAATCACTGAACCGGGGATTGGTTATCGTCTGCATTGCCAAGAAAAAGGGGACATCGTTAAGTATTGACAGACCAAACCGTTTTACGATCCCGCATCGTGGAATGGTTGTCGATTAATACTTGTTGGCTAGCAAGGCAATCTCCTCATGCTTAAGCTGACGGAACTCTCCAGGCTGCATTGGTCCCAAAGTAAAAGGCCCAAAGGCAATGCGTTTAAGCCGCGTAACTTCATGCCCCAGGCATTTAAACAACCGGCGAATCTCCCGATTTTTTCCTTCAGTTAATTCCATGATTAAATGCGACTCTTTATTGCTGACTTTACGTAAAACCATATTAGAAGATTTGAGAAATTCCCCTTTATCCCAAACCCCCTCAGTAGCCTGCTGGACTTCTTCCAACGAAACCCTACCTTTAACCATCACTATGTAGGTGCGTAAAATCGCATTAGCCGGGTCAGTCAAATACGCAGAAAGCCGAGAGTCATTGGTTAACAGCAATAGCCCTGTAGTGGCCATATCCAACCGGCCTACTGGATGAAGCTGCTTTAAATCTTCCGGCAATAAATCAAAAACCGTACGCCTGCCTTGCTCATCGGAACGAGTCGTAACCACTGCTTTAGGTTTATATAAAATAATTGTCTGCCGATTGCTTCTCTGCAAAAGTTTTTCATCTAAAACAAACTTATCTTTCTCAGGAACCACCAAATAAAGCGGATCCTTAATCACTGTTCCGTTAACCTTAAGCCGCCCCTCTAAAATCCAACTTCTGGTTTGAGAACGAGAAGCTGACCCCAATTTGGATAAAGCACGTTCTAAAATAACTTTCCCTAAAGGTTTTTTCATGATTTTAATTATAGCACTCAATTTTAAAATAGCATAAAAAATTAATACCCGCTGTGGCAAGAATTGTTGCAGTGGGCATTATTTGGCTCTCCCGCAAGGACTTTTGCTTCGCCGAACTTGTCGTGTCCCCGCCCAAATGCGGCGGGACAAGCGCTCTCCTTCGCTAATGCTGCGGGCCTCTCACTCCTTAAGGGGGAACCCTTATGTTTCCTCTCCTTGCGCAAGATTGTGTATTTCGCCGATAAGGAGAAACAATCTTCCTCCTTAAAATCCTCTTTTGAGGTTCGAGTCCTTGCGGGCAAAAAAAGAGAGCCCTTTTAGGACTCCCTTATTTTTTGGCTCCCCCGCGAGGACTCGAACCTCGGACAAATTGGTTAACAGCCAATCGCTCTACCAACTGAGCTACAGGGGAACAAATATTTTTTGTATTTAACTATTATTCAATCTCTTCGGTCTTAGCAGTAAGACTTCCGAGTAAAAAGCTTATTATTGTTCCGCTTGCAAAAACACCAATCAAACCATTAATCACTGAGTTTAAAGTAATATTAATAATCGCGGCAATCCAACCGCCTACAGTATTGGTTAATAAAGATCCAAAAAAATTACCAATAAAAGAGAAAATTGAAAGAGTTAAAGCCAGCATTATAAATAATCCAATATTTTTCCAGAACAACTGTTTTGTAAAAGCTATGCCTTTTTTAAGTGATACAATTGGTTTGCCGTCTTCCATAACAATAAAATACTGGCCGAAAAGAAATGGGATCGCGATCAAAAATGCCGCTATTACAGTAATCGTCAACACTATGCCTCCCATAGTATTAAAGAATATATTATTGCCTCCGCCCATGGCAATGCATAAACCAGTTAAAAACGCGCCGACAAACCATAATACTACAGTCACAATGCCGCCAATGCAATTTATTGCCAACAATCGTGTAAAGTATTTAATACAATTGCCAATAAAAACATTCATATTAATTTGCTTTGTTTTAATCTGTCCATACACAGCAGAAAAAATTCCGCCTTCCATAAAAACCCACATTAAAATTAATAACGGAAATATTACTACTAATGTACTGGTTATAGCGGTTATTTTCTCAGGAGTTGGATTCACGCCAATAACCATCAACATCCCCAAAGCGGTAATAAAATTAAAACCAAAAATTGTAATAATTAACGCTGTGGAACCTTTTAATACTTCAAAACCTTTTTTTAAGGATTCGATCACTCCCATATTAGACTCCTTTGCATGTGGTCGAAGAAACATTGCATGTATTGTAAAAAGAAATTTTAGCAAGAATGCCTTATATTGTCAAGAGGTAAGTTCTCTTCTTCCTGCTAAAGCCTCTGAAATTGTCGCTTGATCAATATGCCCAAGATTACTCCCTACAGGTATGCCTCGGGCTATTCTTGAAATCTTAATCTGTAAAGGTTTTAGGATTTGCTTGATATATTGCGCGGTTGTCTCGCCTTCGCGACTTGAGCTAGTAGCAACAATAATCTCGCTGATATTATCCTGTTTAAGCCGATAAAAAAGTTTTTTAAACGATAAATCTTCGGGACCTGTTCCCTCTAAGGGAGAAAGTTTCCCCCCTAATACGTGATATAAGCCTTTATAATATCCAGTGCGTTCAATGGCGATTACATCCTGGGCATCTTCAACCACGCAAATAACCTTATCACGCAAATGCTTATTCTGACAAATTAGACATAAATCCTGCTCAGAAAAATAATTACAAAGATTACATTTCTTAGTATGCTCTTTAGCATTTATAATCGCGTCCGCTAATGCCTTACCGCGCTCAGCCGGAGCTCGGAGCAATGATAAAGCCATTCTTTCTGCTGATTTAGGCCCTATTGTGGGAAGCTTCGCCAATTCTTTTATAAGGGTCTCTAAAAACTTTGGGTATCCTGCCATAATAATTAGTTATTGGTTATTAGTTATAAATTATAAAGCACAAAGCAATTAATAGTTTTACAAAGCTATGTTTTTGATTTTTCTAAAACTTGTAACTATTCACTCGTAACTCATAATTCTCAATCATCAGGCGTAACAATTCTACCTTTAAAAACATCTATCGCGGATTGGATAACATCATCCATGCTTGATTCTTCCTCTTCAGGATCCATAATGTCAAACATTTCATTAATCTCTGGCTCATCAATTATTATGTCTTTAGGTATCCTCTCGCATTTTATTAGATCAAGCCGGATGTCTTTGGCCAATAATTGACTGGCTGCGCCTTCTATTATTTTTAGGTTTTGACTTTCAATCAAATTTTCCCGATGAAACTCGCATTCATCGGGAAAGCCGACCTCTACTCTATTTTTATGAACATTCACAGGCCTGCCTTCCGCCAGGTATACGCCTAAGGTTATCTTTTGTTTTTTTACATTTTTAACTAATTGAGGCCATGCTTTGCAAACAACATCAAGACTCAAGGCAAAAGGAGAACTCTCAAAACCGCTGTCCATATCATTAAACGGCTTATCGCTGGAATGCGGAGGAGTTGTGTCCCGCGATGCTGGGGGCGCAATACTTTGCTTTGCCTGGCTAAAAGCAGGGCCATCTGGCTTGGAAAAAGGTTTTGCCTCAGCTCCCCATCCGGATGAACTTGGCCCGGTTTTTTGGCTTGGCTGCAGCTTAATCTCAGAACTTGAAATAATGCCGCTTGTTGCTCCAGTCCCCAGCTTGATTTCCAAATCGCTTATTTTTTTCAATAATGCAGCTATCGGCAATAACCCCTCTTGCTTGGATATTTTGATTAAGGCCATCTCGAGCAATAACCGCACCATCCCTTGTCTCTTCATGCGTTCTTGAGCCTGCAGCAATACTGTTAAGCAATAAAGGATATTATCTATTTCAAATTTCACGCTTTGCTGTTTTAGCTTTTGCTTATCTTCTTGCGGTAAAGTCACTAATTTTTCACTATCACACTTTATCATCATCATATCCCGAAAATGATCCACAAAAGATGCTATAAGCTGCGCTGGATCTTTTCCTGAGCTCAGCAAGTCATCAAGCAAGGAAACATTGTCGGCAATAGATTCAGAATTCAGCTGGTCAACGATTTGAAAGATCGCATCTCTGGAAACAAGCCCTAACACAGAATTAACTGCCTCGAGCGTAATTTTTCCTGTGCTAAAACTGTTTAACTGATCAAGAATAACTTCCGCATCACGCAAACTGCCGTCCGCGCTTTTGGCAATAGCATACAAGGCCTCTTCTTCGCATTGGATATTTTCTTGCGCGATAAGTTTTTTTAATTTAACTATAATTCCCGATGTAGTGATCTTTCTAAAATCAAACCTCTGGCAACGCGACAAAATGGTTGGTAAAACTTTATGCGGCTCGGTTGTGGCAAAAATAAATTTTACATGCGCCGGCGGCTCCTCTAATGTTTTAAGCAATGCATTAAATGCTTCTGTTGTCAGCATATGCACTTCATCAATAATATAAATTTTAAATCGGCTTGATGAAGGGGCAAATTTAACATTCTCCCGCAATGTCCTAATTTCATCAATCCCGCGATTGGAAGCGCCATCAATTTCCAAAACATCCATGTTAATGCCTTTGGCTATTTCAGTGCAAGAGGCGCAGATATTGCAGGGATTAGCGGTCGGCCCTTTTTTGCAGTTTAAAGCTTTTGCCAAAATACGGGCTGTGGAGGTTTTGCCAATTCCCCGAGAGCCTGAGAATAAGTAAGCATGCGCTAAGTTATCCTGCTCAATCGCATTTTTTAATGTTGTCGCGATATGCTCTTGATCAATCAATTCATCAAAATCTTTTGGTCTATATTTACGGGCATATGCTAAATGTGACACAATATTTCTCCTTCAAAACCTGCGCTTCTATTTATAAGCAAATTTAACAATATATATAATATATCCGGCATAAGCACTAACAAAGATTATGCCCGCATTTCTTGTGATTTCAAATTTTTTTCCGGCAAATACATAAACCATAACCGCGAATAATATTAACAGCGGCATGGTAAGCATTTTTGTCCGCGCATCAATTTCAAGCGGGTTTATCATGGAAGAACATCCTAAAACCCACAAGATATTCAAAATATTTGCCCCAATTACATTGCCCGCGGCAAGATCCCCCATTTTTTTTCTGCTTGCAACCACCGCGGTAACAAGTTCCGGCAATGATGTCCCGACTGCGATCATTGACACGCCAATAACAACCTCAGGCACGCTGAAAAACTGCGCTACCGCAACTCCGGATGGAATAATCGCATATTTTGCCGCAATCACAACCCCGGCAGAGCCGATTAGAAATTTAACAACATCTTTTTTAATATTATGTAATGAGCCTCTTTGATTATTGTCTTGTTTTGATAACTTTAGCTGCCGCATCACAACAAAAACAAAGAACCCGATCATCATGGTTACTAATATCGCACCATCAAGAAAGCTCAGCATTCCATCCCACATCAACACTAATAAAAAAAATGAAACTCCGCAAAGAAACCTTAGATCCTGATTAACTGTTTGAGCCTTAAGTTTTACAGTGCTGATAATCGCCGCAATCCCTAGGATCAATCCAATATTTGCTAAACAAGAACCTGTGGCATTACCTACGGCAATCCCGCCAACCTTCATATATGATGAAAATGCTGACACAGCAAACTCAGGCATCGTAGTCGCGATGCTAACAATTGTAAGCCCAACAATACTTCTTGGTATTTTAAAAAAAGCAGCAATAGCTTGTGCGGCATTAGTAAATAAATCTGCGCTTTTTATAATTACTGCTATCCCAACAATGAGAATTATAAAATCTTTGTATATACCCAATTATTCTGCCTCAGGAGTGTAAAAATCAAAAACACCAAGGAAAGTGTTTGTATCTGCTAAATCTGTATTAATCTTATCGCAAATAGACGATAAAGTCAATCCTGTTTAAATGTTTAAGCCAGGATATTTTTAGCTTTAGTTGCTTTAGAATTTAAGTATTATAATTTTCTTTTAAAAAGCATTTTACACGATCTTCTGAAGACATCTCTGTGAAGGTGTTTAATTTTGGATGATAAATATCAGCACTAAAGCAATCAACCCGGCAACAATACCCATTTTCCAATTCATCGAAGCTCCTTAAATTTTTAAAATCCTTTTTTAAACTTTAACCACAAATTAGTTTCACCATTATCACTGGGATTATTCTTCTCGCCATTATCTATTTTCTTTTCCGCCTCTAAAGAAACTGCGTCTGATATCTTTTGATCTATGCCGATCTTCTGGCTAACTCTTTCGTTTTCTTGTTTTGCGTTTTTCTGTTCAACTCCATACTTAATCCCCGTTGAACTAGAAATCTCTTTGGTAATTTCCGCTTCTTTTGTTTTGCCGTCGTATTTAATTGATACGCTATCTACCCCAAGCAGTTTCGCGATTTTATTACCGGCTCTGCCGAAAAGAAAATAATTAACTAAATCCGCCGACAGCTCCGAGCTAATCCGACTATTTTCAAGGCTGCCGGAAACGCCTTTCCAGCTTTGATTCGTAGCAAGCATTACCACCAGCTTATCTTTGGCTAAAACAGGTTCTGAATTTAATATTATTTCCGGTGATTGTATCTTGCCTTTTGCAATAATATTGATCTTTGTTTTTTCCACAACAGAACTTCCGGATATATTAATAATCGGCTGCGCGGGATCTTTAATAAACACAATATTGCTGTCCTGCAATTTAATTAAAGCTGTTTTTTTTCCTAACAGCTCTCCGGATTTAAATGACACCTTTCCTTTTATTTTTAGATCCTTCTGAATATCGCTAAACTCTAAATTTAAAGCCACCGGACAAGCACGCATTACAAACTGATTCCAGGTTAACTCTCGAATAAACAAAGTCCCTGCTATATTAGGAGCAAACACTTCGCCCGTGATCCGGAAATCACAATCTTCAATAATGCCTCTTATGTTTTTCAATCCTTTTATTGCGGGCAAAGCGTCAAATATTGCCCGCAAACGCAGCAATTTTGCGTATACTGAAATATCCAGAATATTATTCTCATAAGCCCCGTAGAATAATACCGGATCAATTCCCGGCAAAGACAAGCGCGCGTTTTTAACTTTTATTTTTAAGCCCGCGAGCTTAAAAGAATCAAGGCCTACATCAAGCTGCTGAATCTTAACAACGCTTCCCTTGGGAAGAAATTTAATATTATTAAGCTCCAGATTATAATAAGTAATGCCTTGGGCCAAATTGCCCTGCGTTACATTAATTTTTGATTCATCTGTCTTAGCATAATGCTTAATCCCAAAACTTGTAATCAGAACAGCCCCTTGTCTGGTAAAAATAAAAAAATAAAGCGCTGCCAAAAGCAGCGCAATGCTCGCAATAAAAATTATAATTATCTTTGTTTTTTGCCGCCTTAATCCAAACACGCTTCTAAAACCATTTTTTCCTCTTAAAAAAAATCAGCATTCCCGCCGCAACACTTAGCATAATCCCCCAAACTCCTAAATACCCGTATTTCCAACTCAGTTCCGGCATATTCCATGGCGACGCCTCATGATTGAAATTCATCCCATAGACTCCGGCAATAAAAGTTATCGGAATAAAGATAGTCGCGATCATTGTCAAAACTTTCATTACTTCATTCATTTTATTGCTCAGGCTGGACATATAGATATCAACCATCCCGGAAATCATATCTCTAAACGTCTCGATAGTATCAATCACTTGAATCGTATGGTCATATAAATCTTTTAAAAATATCCGCGTTTGCTGCTTAATCAGCGCGGATTCACCGCGTTCTAATCCGCTAACCACTTCTCTTAAAGGCCAAACTGATTTACGTAAATATATCGTATCATTTTTCAGTTTATGAATTTTATGCAGAATTTGAGGGTCAGGATTAGAAACCAAATCTTCTTCCATGACTTCTATCTTGTCTCCCATTTTCTCTAAAATTATGTAATAACCATCTACTACCGCGTCCATCAAAGCATAGGCTAAATAATCCGGTCCCATTTTTCTTAACCGCCCCTTATTAACTCTAATCCGTTCCCGGATCTGATCAAACACATCGCCCTGGGTTTCCTGGAAAGAAATTACAAAATTTTCACCGAAAATTATACTTACCTGCTCGGAAACTACTTCTTTTGCTTTTTCATCAAACATAATCATTTTCAAAACAACAAAAATATGCGCGTCAAAATCATCATATTTAGGCCGCTGCCCGGTATTAAGAATATCTTCCATCACCAGCGCGTGAAAATTAAAATGCTGGCCGAGTTTTTCAATAATTCCCTGATCTTGCAAGCCGTCAATATTTATCCAGGTAACTGTTGCCGTATCTTTAAACAAAAAACATTCTTCAATGTTTTTAATTTCTTTTTCCGTTAAACTGGTTTTATCATAATCAATAACCGTGATTTTTACCGGCTGTTCTGTTATTTTCCCCACATGGACTAATGCCCCTGGAGATAGGCCTGCGGTTTTAGATATTTTTTTAATAAATCGCGCCATTTCAGCTCCTCCAATTCAATATTACAATGAAAAACATTTAAACCCTTGCGACCAACTTATTCAACATAATCTCCAGGCTAATGCTTGCGCAGCAATCTTGATTATTATAGTTATTTTTATTACAGCTTACAATATTCTCTAATCCGGATTAACTCTCCGTGTTCTCTGGTTTATAATCAAAAATGCCTTTTAAACATAAAACTCTCGTCCTTGCGCTTTTAGATATTTTTAACTCTTATCCGCGGACCTCGCGACACAATGTCATTTACTCTGATTCGAATTATCGCAGCCTCTGAAATATCGGGAAACTCAAAAGTACTATGTGCTTTTCCCCGGTGAATACCCGCTATAACTCTTTGGGTGGAAAAATCTAATTCGCGATTTTTTAACTGTTCAATTAATTCATGGTGCAAATCGGACCTATCTAATACTTTCGCTACGCCAGAAAGCTGGTAATCAATTAAGTTCTCTGGATCAATTATCGGAAATGCCGCTATGGGATGCCGTTTAATATTTTCACATGTTGTCCCTTTGGCGTAATCCGCTAAAAACACAGTGTCTTGTTCACATTTTATGAAAAATTTATTCGCGACATTAGGCCTGCCTTGAGCATCGCAGGTAGCCAAAGCAATCCAATTCGATTCTTCCAAATATTTTCTGATTGAAGAAGGAATTAGTATATGCTCCATTTGAGTGTTGCCTTCCTTGGAAGTAAAATATTTCCGGCTAAACTTCTTGACTGTGATAGACTTATTATCGCGATCTTGGCATGAATTTTTAGTATTTTATTTATGGCATGTTATGGATATATTGTAACACAGGCGTTTTACTTTGCAATAAAATAATGGGGGGGTAAGCGCGTAAAAAACCGCGTAAACTATTCGCTTGCGAAAACAATCTCCCGATCGGCCGGAGATTATTCTTGGTAAGTAAGTGAAACAAAAAATCATGAGGAATTAGGAAAAAGTCCAGGAAAAGTGGTTTTTATTTCCGGTTAAATTGCCCCCCTGCATAAAAGCAGGAAGTTCTTCTACTGGAATATTATCGACAAAATCCCTGATCTGCTCCATTAGTTTGATCCCGCGCAAATTGATGCTTGCGCAATATCTTAGCCTCTTGAAACAGAGCAGACAAAAATAGCGCTAAATGCATTACCCCTTAAATATCAATGGTTTATGGTTGGAGTATTTATCAATTCCCAAGACTGTTTTTTTAAAATCAAAGATTTCTAATGTTTGGATTTTTAGCCAAGTAGTTTATGCCTTGTTATGGACAAAAACCAAATAACTGCACTGCCTATCACCAGAATAAATTGCTGGCGAATAACCGTTTGACCTTTAATTCTATGTATGATACTCTTAACATAATGTTTACTCTAAACTTATGATAAAAAATACTCTCTTGTTTTATCGATATCTGGTTTTCATTATCAGTCTAGGCTGCTTTTTTCCCAGGCTATGCTTTGGACATAATTTTTTTCCGCAAGAGTATTCCACGCAGATTCGTTTAGGCTCAGCATATGCTAAACAGGCAAAATCAGAATGGTATTATACTGATATCTTTATTCCGATATATAGCCGTACCGGGTCAATCGCCTACGGAACACATGAATTTCTATTTTTTGCCAACCCCAAGGTTACGACTACCACCGCGTCAACTAACGAAGAAAATGTCGGGCTCGGAGTACGTTATCTTACCGATGACTTATTATTTAACGAAGAAATAATTATCGGCGCGAATGTTTTTTTTGATACAAAATACAGTACCCGCGGCATGCGTCACAATCAATTAGGCACTGGCATTGAATTCCTGTCCCGCCAGGTTGATCTGCGCTTTAATTACTATCAGCCGGTTTCAAGTAAAAAAATTTATGATACCTATTACGCGTTTGGGGAAGAAAGCCTGATGAAGCATTACGCGGAGGAAGAACCGCTTCCTGGCTTTGATTACGAATTAGGCTTCCTGGTTCCTTTCATATCAAATTTTATCGAAACAAAAATATACGGCGGAGGCTATCAATATAATGCTACCATTAATCAGGATATTGCCGGAACCAAAGCAAGGCTTGAACTCTATCCCTCTTCTTTTCTTACTCTTTGTTTGGAAAGCAAAAATGACAGCGTGCGCGGTAATGAAATGTTTATCGGAGGACACATAACTATTCCCTTTGATCTTCGCGGCTGGTTTGAAAGAAAAAATCCCCTTCGAAAAATAGAAGATGTCCCGGTATTTAGAAAACATGCCCGAAGCATAGCTGAACGGATGACTGAACCAATAGTCCGGGATTTAGATATTATAACTGTTGAAAAAAGCTATTCAGAAAAAACGCGGGATGTTATTTTTGTAAACAATTCCAATGACGGCGATAGCAATGAAGACGGCTCGCTTTCGCATCCGCACAATACATTAGCAGAAGCATTAAGCAATCCCCGGTATCAGGACGGAACCTGGGTTTATATTGCTAAAGGAGACGGGAGCAAAGATGGATACACCGGAAGCTTTACGCTTGCTGATAATACCGTACTCTGGGGCGAAGGATACCAATACTGCGGATTAGGCGGAGGAGGATACCCGATTATTGACGGGAATGCGGCAGATAAAGCCATTACTTTAGGCCAAGGCAATACAGTAATGGGCCTGCAGATTCAAAACGGGAACAATGGCATCTACGGAGAAAATATTACTTCTTTAGTAATAAACAATAATATTATTACTGATAACGGCACCCCTTATGGTTCAGGCATTACCTTGATAAGAGATGACGGGGGTAACTGCCTTGCCTTAATTGACAGCAACACAATTTCAAGCAATGCTGGCAATGGGGTTTCACTGCAAAGCGAAAATTTCAGCACTTTTTCCTGTACCATTTCAAGCAATACAATCAGCCTTAATTCCGGAAGCGGAATTACTCAAACCTCAGGAGGGCTTATAACCGGAGATACCAGCTCGCTTGCCACCACTTTTTCCGGCAATATAATCTCCGGCAACTCAAGTAACGGGATTAGCATGCACACCAACTGGGCGGCAACAATGCCCACAATCGTCACAAGAAATAAAATTTACAGCAATGTTTCCGATGGGATTGAGTTAGAAGACTTGGGAACCAGCGTAATTACATTAGACGTCGGAGGAGGAGAATTAAACTCCGAAGGCTATAATTCTATATACAGCAATTCAGGCTATGCGATAAATAATACTACACTTCTTACTGTTAAAGCTGAAAATAACTGGTGGGGAAGAACGCCGCCGGTTTCTAGTGATTTTAAAAAAGTAGATTATAGTCCCTGGCTCAGCTCAGATCCTTTTTAAAGATTTACAGATGTTTAGAGAATTTTTAATAAGCTGGGATTGCAAGCCGCCTTTGGCTTGCTGCCTGCGCTCCAGATCGGGCATTCATTTCTTTCAGACAACAAGACTTAGGATCAAAATAATTCTCTTTTAGGCGTCTAATAATACTTTTAAATCAAAAACCCTTGGTTTATTGTGATATAGAAAAAATCCTAGAAAATAAGATTTTAGAATGGGAGCGGGAGCATGTCTACTCATCGATTTTTGATTGAATTACTAGGGCATAAGATTGTTAAACTAGCGGCATTACACTAATAGGACCAGTAGCAATCTGATGCATTTGCAATAGTGTTGGTTTTATGATATATTTTATCGCTCAACGTATATTAGCTAACTACTTATGCAAGAAAGCCTTCTTTAAAGAAAAGTGATAAATATGCACAAATCAAAAAACCAGCTTTGTCATAGCAATGGATTATAAAGATGAGCTTATAGAAATTAATACCGATCCCCTTGCATATGTTTTTCAATTTGAGCGAGCAACTTAGAGTTATTATAATTATGAATCTAACTAATAACATACCTCAGAAACATAAGGAACATCGCCCTTGGCAATTCGTTTGCATGATGAGCGCAGTGCTCTTAGCAGGGCTGGGGCAAATCGCCACTATTGCAGCCCCGGAATCAGGGGATTGCCTTTCTCCGGAATTGCACATCCAAGCTCCTGATTTACGTCAAATAATGACTTCCCGGCGTTCACCGGAAAATCCTGTAATGTGGGTACAGGATGCATTGAGGAATATAATAAAGCTTTTGCAAAGCGGGACGCCAGAAAAACAGCAACAAGGGTTAGCTTTGTTATTTTTTGAGTTCCCTAAATCGCATATCCAAGAAAGCGTGTTCGCTCTTGGCAGAATCGATAATGTTTTTAACGAAACAGAATTTAAAACAGCTGCACAGTACGGTGAAATTATCACGCTTCAATCAATATATACTGATGATGGCACATTATTGGCGCAAGGCAATCCCGACTTGTTGCAAGCATTGGTTGAGCTTAAGATTATTGATCCAAAAATAGCGAATATCCCGGGCTTAATACTCAGCCCTATCCGCGATGCTTCGCCTTATGGTTATTCCGGAGACACACTGCACAATCGAAGTATTTTTTCCGATCCTTCAGCTGAAAGATCTCCAGCAACTGGAGCCATCGTCTGGAAGGGAACAGGAACTCCGGGGATGCACCAGACCAGCATACCATTTGGTATCGGAGTTCGCGGTGAATTAAATTGGGCATGGCTAGAAGGCGGCATGTTAGTTGAAGAAGTTTCTTTGAGTACTCGCCAAGCAAACCTATTACTAGCAGCCGTTGAACGCGCACAAGCCTTGGATCAAAATATCCCAAACAATTTATTTTATAAACCGATTATGAGCATAGCTCCCCTATCTTTGCCTTTTAAAGCCGCTGGCAATTTTTCATACTTAAAAACATCTATGGCGAAAAATTTCCGGGAAATCCCAGCTGATACTTTTTTAGTCCCGATTGATTTTTTGCAAAATAATCTTTTAAAGGGTGAAAGCCCAGGATTAAAAAAGCTGCGCAGTGCGTTACCTGAGCTGCGTTTTTTCGCTTCCCGCGCAGTCGTTCCTTGGCGTGTACGCGAATTGTGGCATAAAGTCGAATATCTGCAACAAATAAGCCAGCAATCATCCAAGGAAGATTTATTCAATGATATTGTTCGGAGATACGCGATCATTGCCGCTATTATTCATGGCCCCATGGATAGCGTCGGAGCAAATGATGCAATTCTCACCGGATCATTGTTGTCTAGCATGTTCAGTCACACAAATATGGGATACATGAGTTTTGATTATGATAATCTTAGAAGCAGGCAACGTTATCTAGAAAGAACATTAGAGCATGAGATGCCCAATACCAGCACAGAACAAATACGTACTATGGTAACTCTATATGAACGCTATAGCGATAAAAGCCGCCTGATGGATCATATTAATGAAACCCCGTTTTCCGCTAATGAGCTACAGCGTTTCACTAATATCCTTGTTGCTGCAGAAAAAACATTTAAGCAGATTCGCGCGCAGGAACTGGAGATCCTGCAACACACAATTGAAGAAGTGGCTATAGATATTTTGGGATATGCGCCTGGTAATGAGAAATTAATTACGGAAGCAAAACAGTTTTTTAAAAATCTCTATGTCGACTATACACAATTGTTACTACAAGCTCCAACACTTCAAAGTGCGCCTGCTGTCAAAAAGAATATTCCCCTGGCTGATCTTTCGGATGTAGCCGCTTCCATTTAATAACTGGCGGTGTTTATCAGATAAAATCCAAACACATTTTGGAGCAACCTCAGAAAAGCGCACTCAATAAATCAGGTTTTGGTCTCCTAACTACAACCTCTATGTCAGAAACTCTCTTACAGCGGGATCCGCGTTTACTTAAAAAGTACAGAAGTATACCCCATACCGTTTATTTTTGCTAAATAACGGGGAGCTTCCGGCAGGAATATTATTGAAATGGAACAGCTTATTAAATCGCCTGCTGATAAAGCAGAGAAATATTTCTTTGGTTTGCAAGATATCCTTTTTGACTTCGCTTAACATTCCTTATTCTAATCATATTGACGGCCCGGGGATTTTCTTTTATTAAGTCTACTATCCTTTTGCCGTTAGCATTGATTCCGTTTTCATTATCAACTGCCTCCAAAGACATCCAAAGCCAATCAAGCGCATTCTGCACAGTATCAACATCTTCTCTTACATAAACTCTGGCATTGGAACGTACTAATTTATAGAACTCTTTATTTTTGAATAAAAGCTCCAATCTGTTTGCTACTTTTCTTTCCTGGGAATCTCCTTTTATATCTCCATATTCCGGCTCATAATTATTCCCATTGGGGCCAACGATAAAAACTGAACCGATTATTTTATCCGCACCTTTCATAATAGATGTTGCCTGATCAGACGGTCCTGGCAAATCCGTAATAATCATGGGAAGCTCCAGAGCCCCAAGCTCTGAAAGTTTTATCTCATAACCTTCCGCGGTAGACAGCTGAGTTCCCACCCAGGCATTAACGGCAATAACTCCTAATATTTGGTCATTGTGTCCTATTCTGGCCATCTTGATATCTTTGAATAAATCTTTATACTCTAAATATGCCTCCAAAAGATATTCATTGTACAAAGGCATTCCCTCGGGATCGTCGATTGCCCCATGTCCGGCAATAATCAATTGCGGTATCTCCTGTTCAGGATAATTCTGGTTTAATTTATCCCGGAAAATTTTATACGCTTTTAAAACATCAAGGATACCCTTGGCAGGATCAAAACGGCAAATCTGTAATATATACGGCCTGCTAGTATCCAGCGGTTTCTGCTGAAATCCCGTTAAAAAATCTTTTAGGCGCGGATCTTCGCGGCTTTTAATTTTTACTCTTTTATCCGTTTCCAATAAATTTAATAAGTCCTTTTGCTGCGGGGACAAGTCCTCTTCAGCAATGCCGGGATCGGCTATTTCCGATACTATTCGATTGCTTACCGCCAGCACTTTATTAAACATGTCCATATAATACTGCTTGTCACTCGCGCTAAAATATTTATATTTGTTAAGACCGTCAAAACCCCCATTTCCGTTTTTGGAAAGATCCGAAGCCGCTCCTTTTTTGACTATTATTTTTTGAAACCGCCGGATATCCGCCGGGATAAAATCATCCACAGGGTGAGAGACAAAAGCTTCAATATTAAATTCTTTTTTTTCCGCGTCCCAAAGATTTCCTAAAATATACTCCCAATTGCTCCTTGTTGACCTGGGATCATCCGCCGGTAAATCAGTCAATTCGCTTCTTATCTGAATATGCGACCGATAAAGGATTTTTATCTGAGGATATTTTTTTCTAATCAGCGGAATCAGCCCTGACGGCTGGTAATCATCGATTATAACTACATCCGCTTTTTTTAATCTCGGCTCCATTAAATTAAAATTGTATTCCGTCCATTCGCGAAGCCTTTTTTTGTCATGCCCGGTAAGCTTAGAATTAAATCCGGGTACATTAGTATTTTGCAGCGCGTTGTGCATTTTCTTCTTGGTTATCTGCGGAATATCGCCGAATTCTTTCATGTTAAGGTCCATAACCAGCCACTCAGCATCTACCCGTAAAAGCTGATAAAGCCTGATAAGCGCATGGCGCATAAGCGCGACTCCTCCTCCTTGGGCTGTGGAATTAACAAAGACCATCTTTAATTTTTTTCCTTTTGCCTGCTGGACAAAACGGAACAATGTCAGCCATTTCTTAGGCGCGGTAATTTGCTGATATTCATCAAGGGTTACCAGCGGATTCACTAAAACTCTTCTGTTCCCATCAACCGTAACCTTGTGCATTACAAGTCCGACATCATCTACTTCAAATC
Organism: Candidatus Omnitrophota bacterium; assembly: GCA_043805415.1. Lineage (GTDB taxonomy): Bacteria > Omnitrophota > Gorgyraeia > B26-G9 > B26-G9 > JAHITE01. The sequence continues at coordinate 34,790 of JAZDHZ010000014.1, forward strand.
TGTTTGCGGCAAGAGTCGCGGCTTGTTGTGATATTTGTTCCGGGGTTTTGCCTTGAATCTGTTCAAAAATTTTCACCGGAACAATATCATGCTGAAGCCAAAAACTACTGCCCAGCCTTGCTTTTTCATCAGCTGATAAGCCGTCCCCCTCAATAACCACTCCGTGCACTTTTAATGATTTTCCCTGTTCTTTCAGATAGCCCGCGCATTCCAGTATAGCTTCAGGAATTCCTGTCTCTTCTCTTAAAAAAGTTTTTGTTTGGTTGGTTGTTCCGTTAGACTTTATGGTTAAGCAGAATTCATCTTTGGTTATACATATACCGGCAAATGCCGGCACTAATTCAGGAGATGCCGATAAACTAATACCATGTTTAAAGCTAAAAAAAGTATCTTGTTTGTTTAGAATTAATTGCGGTGATAATGTATTTTTTAGACTGCCATTGCCGGCATAAGACAAGCTAAGACACAAAAAAATCTGGACAAAAATAAGGGGAATTAATCGTACTATTCTTCTGTTGTTTAATTTATTCAAACGGACCTCTTTTTTTATCAATATTATTTATAAGATATATAAAGTAGTGCAAAATTATACCATCTAATTTCTTATCCTGCAAGGAGAAATGGTTTATTTTTCATATTAAGCTTAAACATTGAACCGGCTAAACAAGGAAAACTCAAAACCGCGGTATCCGAATCACAAACAGATAAACTTTTAGCGCGCTTCTTTTAAGGTTGGAAACTGCTCTATGTGGATTACTTTATAAGGCCTGTATGGACGTGATGCTTTTACTCTGCCACTATTATGCTGCTGAAGCCGCTTCTCAACATCTTCTGCGACTCCAGTATAAGTTCGAGTTTCTGCTTCGTTTAAAAGAATATATAAATAATTCATGTTATTAAAGCTGGCGGATCCGCCTCGCCGCTTTACGGAGGGCGAGATCTCGACATTTTTCGTTATGCGAAAAATGGCGGACCCGCTTGCAACCAATTCGCACCATTTCCGAGATCCCGGTCAAAATCATTATTGAACCAACTGAAACCATCCCTCTATATCAAAAATTAGCCCCAAAAATCACAGAATTACACCTATTAGGCATGTCCTTAAGAGCAATCTCCCAAAGCCTAGAAGTAAATCGAAGAACTGTCCTCAGAGCAATTCAATATTCAAGGAAAGGAGGCAAATTGTGAATGCCTTCAGGCTTTTCAAGCGCAATACTCAATACGCGATACTATTTTGTCTTTGTGACTTTTCCGTAAGAAAGAATTGGAGGTAAACATGTGGTTCAGTCTGCGCAGTATATTTTATCCAAAAAACCATTATATCTGGGTACAAGTTAGGATTATCCATGAAACAAACAAGGCGATTTTAGTAGAGAATTGCAGAAAGTTTTGGATTGCTAAATCGCAGATAGTTAAGATACGGTTAAGGAGGGGGGTTTTTGAGATTTATGTTAAGGAAGATACACTTAGATAATTAAGTATTGTGTCCCTAGATTTCTCCACCGGCAATCAAATGTTAAATCAAGCCTTCTTCCCTATATTTCGGCATCATATACAAAATTTCATCTACTTTTTTTAATTTTTGGCAAATCCCAAGCCGTTATTATGCCAAGAAGTCCTTCATCTTTCTTACCGTTCTCAGTAATAAAAACAGCGCCTAATCTTCGTCCTTTTTCGATATAATCAAAGAACATTTCTTCGATATCATAGACATTTAAGTTTTTGCTAACAAAGCGGTATTCATTGTCTGCATCCTGTTGAATAAGCTCCTCTAACTCTCCAACTGTATTCTGCACTATGATAAATTCTTCTTCATCTTCTGGCACAAATGAAGCCACCCAGCAGGTAACCACCCTTTCTGAAAAAAGCCCTAAAAATTTGCCTTTTTTATAAACAGGCACGTGCGTATACAACTTCTCTTTCATTACTTTAATAACCGCACTTATTTTGACTGTAACCTCACAGGTATATACATTTTTTATGGCAATTGTTAAGACGGAAGGGGGTGAAACTAATCTAAGATATATGTCTTCAATCTTTTTGATTGCTTCCTCGGTTGGCACAATAAGAGGGACCCCATGGGATAATTTATTTCTTATATCCCCTAATTCTTTTAGCTCTTCTGCTTTTGCCCTAACCACCCTATTTTTTTTGCCTGCCGCTTCAACTACTTCATAAAACTTCATTCCCTTCATATTTGTCAATCCCTGCAAATAATCCTCTACTTTCCCAAATATCTCTTTATATTTTTCGTTTAAATTTGAACTCACCCTTTCCCCCCTTACCGTTTAATATAAATGCGAAAAACTCCTCGTTAATTTTTCCGCTCTTTGACTCTACATATCAATTAAACCTGCCCCTTTTTAATACTACAGGTCAAATTTTAAGCGCCAAGCTAGCCCACTAACCATTTCCAATTGGATTCCAATTCTCCAATATCCCTACCACATAACTGTATTTTCTTTTCGGATTACCTATGTTCTTTTTAGCTATAACTGCAAATGCCTCTTTGATTTTCCTTGAGCCATATTGTTTTGTTTTTTTTGCATGATTCAAACCTAATAATCTTTTTGCATGTTTGCATCAACGTCCCGTAATTCTCTAATTATTTCCTTTTAATTAAACTTTTTTAGCGATTTGCTTTCAAATTGCATCTGTATTATTAACAATACATTATGTCATTTGAAATTAAATTGGCCCTTAGTTTTCAGACAGGTCACGCCCAAATAGGAACATATTTAGCATATCTCCTGGAAACGTTATCAGGATCTTCAAATTTAATCATATTACGCGATAGAGCATCCTGAATTACGCGAGAAATAGCATCTGAATTTTTCTCTGACAAATTAAACCTTTCTCTCAAGCTTTTATTTGTCATTTTTTGATTCATAACATACTTCAAACAACAATGCTGATAACACGCTCTCACCTTATCTTCTTTTGACATATCATTGAATTTTCTATGCGAAAAAAGAATTATTGATGTTCGGAGTTGTCCTACGCGAAAATCTGGTGCCGGTAACTGTAATAATTCTGCAGAATTAACAACTCTATCAATACCACTACCAAGCTCCTCGCAAATTCCTAATCGCCTCATTACATCAGCCAATTTTTCATTTCGAGACTTATATTCGTCTATGAAACGATCTGGGGTTATAACAGGTCTCCCGGGATTAGAGATCTCTATTCTGTCGGAATAAAGTTCAATCATCACTGAAGCTCCTTTTTCTTTAAAGTCTTGATGAATCAATGCATTTGCAAGTAACTCCCTAATAGCAATTTTAGGAAACATTTTTATTGTCTTACGGATTGCCTTTTCTATTACTTCATTTGTAGGTATTTGAGCATCAATAAAATCTACTAAATTCTGAAAGCCTACAGCGTAACCTTTAGCTCCTTGTTGAAATAGTTTTGTTTTATTTTTACCAGTATCCTCATAAACAACTAACCGTACCGCTTTACGCTCTAAACCAGAAAATTCTTTTAAATTTTTAGCAAATAATATCGCCCCCAAATTAGTAATGTCGTATACATCGCCATGTTTAACAATAAAACCTTCTCGAGAAAATTTATCCAGCACTCCCTCTCTATTTTCAGGATAAGGACGTCCCGATAAATCAAAGTAACTTTGTGTATCAAGCAATCGAATAATTTCTGGCGAATCAACATTTTCTTTTGCAATAAGACATAAAAACTCAGGACTTCCTTCTGCAAAAATTTTCTTTAGTTGTTCTGGTGACATCGGAGCTAAAGTATCACCTGCCCGCATAAGATATTTACCTTCATATTGAATAGGTTGCCCTTGAGGTCGTGAAGGCACGAAAAACACTAACACTCGACCATTTTCATGTGTTAATTCTTTATAGTCAACCTTAAAATGCAATCTTTCATATATTCCTGCTACTGTTTTGGATGGTGTCTGAAAAGCCGCTGTCCCAACAACAATTCTAGGAAGGCTATCTGTGACTCCTAATACTATATGTCCGCCGCATTCGTTTGCCAAGGCAACACAATATTCAATAAGTTTGTCGAATTGAAAGCTACTTTTTGCTTCTTTAAATTCTAAATGTTCAGTTTCAGAAGGGGCTATCAGCCATCCGCTCAAGTCTTTCAAAGTAATATCCATTGTAATTCCTTCCTCTTTATCTATTATATTGTATCTTGTTTTTTACGCAATCTATACGTACGTTGCTTTAAACGAAAATACTCCCGTCCCTTTTCTGTCTTTTGCCAGTTAAGCATGCGTTCTTTTTTCCGTTGATTAATTTCTTCTTCACTAAGTTCTTTCTTAAACTGTCCAGTCTACATATATCTTTTCATCTTACTATCCTCTTATGCTATATATTGTTATAATACTGCAAAAATTGTTACTACTCAATGGGTTTAAAATCTGGGGGATATATATACCAGGTGAATAATATTATTGGCGGGACAAAACCTAAAGGTGCTTTTTAAGGATTAAGCGGAATAGGTTTTTATATAAATCCGGGGAATTTTCGCTTAAATTCTTTTTTCATTAAATGAAAGGCTATATCTAATATTTCTTTTCTCTCTTTTCTTGCTTCAGCAACTATCTTAGATCTTAACTTCCCATGGCGAACTTCAGTCGCAACTTCTGTCAATGGCTTCATAAACGCTGTATTTGTTTTTAAAGCTACATGCATCTCACTCCAATGCTTTTCCTTAGTTATTCCTTTCTCTGAATTTATAGCTTCTCTAATATCCTCAAGAATCCTGTAGGCAAAGAAGAACGCATTATCTCCTGGATCATTGATGCAATTGTAGTAATCTTTAAGCATTATTTTATGAAAAAAGCTCGAATTTATCACCGGGAAAAACTTTGCTACTTTCCGCCAAGTTACATTTGGTAAAGCATCTTTATTGGGCGTATACATTTTTCCGGCATAATCTAGCGTCCAAATTAAATTATGCTCAGCTTTTGTATTCATTGCCTCTATGCAACGGTTTACCGTAAACGAAAGTTTATTGTAATTATTCTCATAAACAATATTCTCTCTGAAAATAAAAGATGTGATGAGTGTATGAAAAGCTTCATAAACAAAAGGAGCAACTTTTACATATCCATCCTCTAAAGAAGGATTCCAAATAGAGATCCCATTGAAAAAGATGTCTAGTCTGTATCCGCCTCCTAAATCGAGTTCACCTGGATTAAATTTGTAGCAATAATCTGGAGGATTTAATGTCGCAGTAAAATAATATGTTTTATTTCCGGATATTTCCATGTTTTTATTGTACAACTCCTTACTTAATAACAATACCATAAAAACCGTTACTAAACAACGGATTCAAAAATCGGACTGGTTATAGAGGTAAGGTGGTTACCTTGCCGGGCAAGCGGTTATTTCTGTCCCCACACCCTATCCACATAAATTCATCATGAAGATTGCAAATGCTATAATGTACGCAAGTAAGGTGACTGAATCAGCAACAACATCAATCCAAAACTTCTGTATTATTTCATTTGACCAAATATAACAACTTGTTGGCTGTAATTGTTCATCTGCTCTTCCAGCATAGACATTCCAGTGAACAATTTTATTTAAAAATGTCAATAGCACCTGAGTACTTATCGCAATCGCAATTGCTCCAACAAATAATTGCTTATCTACTAAGCTGTTGAAAAACTCTTTCCCCCCTACAACTAACGCAAGGGCACCTATACCATAAGCAACAAACCAGTTTCTCAGTACTGAAGCATGTTTCCAATATTGATCAAAATACTCTTGAGCCGAACTATTATGATTCCCCATGATCTTGCTCCTTCTTAGATTGTGTGCGATTAAAGAACTAAAAAGCTAACGGCAGAGCTCGGCTTCGTCGTGCCCGCATCCTCGCTTTATATAGCTCGCGTGCTAACGCACTCAGAAAGCCAGAACAGCCGCAATGCCCAAAGACATTCGCCTTTGGCGAAAGACTTTCGTCCGCTTTCGCGGATTCGTATTGCTTGATAAACAGTAAAAGGTTATTAGAAACCAAACGGAATAACCTCAAATTAATGGATTACATAGTTCTATATACATCTTCTTCACACAACTTAAATTTCCCAAAGTAATCCAATAATCTTAAAAAATATTCCCTGAATAAATTTTGACAAGAAACATATTTTTGAAATCTATCATCAAAGCTTAAACGAGATACCCCGGAGTGAATTATTTCGTTTCTTAAATCTATAATATCTGTTAATGATGGATTCATCCCCACATTTCCAAACATTTCGGTAAGTAAGGTTTTAAAGCCTTTGTGCTGTGGCCTGCCACTTCGCCTTCTCATCATCGCCAACGTCGTTCCTGAAGGATAAAAATTATTATTAAAAATAGGATATCCGATATGACATGCATATGTATGCTTTAAATTTTCCAATAAAACAAACATAAACACAAGGCGAGCCTCTATAGGAAGATTTGGTTTTTGACTCAAAACATAATAATCTAAAATTACGTTCAATTGCCTGGATTGCCGCAACTTTCTATAATTAGGCCAAGCTTTTTCAAGATATAGCTTAGTTGCTTTTCCATGTATTTCTATAATTTTCCAAGATGTTTGGACAATTCCATTTCCAGATAGCCATTTTTCCTTTTCCCCATAGATCTCTTTGTGACAATATACTTCTGAACAAGTAATAAACGATAAAAGCTCTGCGATATCACGAATTAAATCTCTTACAGTATCAACTTGAGACCTCGGAACATCTTTAATTGTAAGATCTGTTGTGAAATGTGTTTCTCCTTCAAAAATTTTTCCACGAGATGTACTATATCCTTCTTTTTGTCGCAATTCGACAACAAAACCATCCAAATTAGCGGAAATAAAATTCTGAAAGTGCCAGCCCGGCCCTATTTTCTCAGTGCCAATTAAAAGACAATTCGCAAGAGTTCCAATGAAATCTGTCATAACAACCCAATATTATATGCGTTGTAAAACCTAAAATTAGTAATCAAAAATCCTCTGACAATGCTTTTCTTTCCATATCAAAACAGCGATAAACCACAGGGATTGAAAAATTCTCCCTAATATATTTCATGTAACTTTTTGTATCATCGTCAGGGAAAGAATCTCCAATAATAATTAGCTTTTTAGCCCTCTCAATATCTGGCCAATAAGCATACTCCATGATTTGTCCCAACGCTTGTCTTATGCAAAGTTTTGGCATCTCAGTTTTTATCTCGAAATAATGCCATTCGTTTTCAAGTGTCCTAGCCTTTATATCGATTCTCCCCTTTTCTTCTTGGACATTAACATACTCATGCTTATATTGTTCTCTTAGAAGCAAAGTAAGGGCATTTTGCATCTTGCTGTGATATGGATCGTATTCAACTTCTTTTTTAAATACAACTATTCTTTTTTTTTCACTTCTCTTCTTTCCCTCGTCTTCATCGTCAAAACCTTCTTTCAGAAGAAAATTTGTCTTTTTAGGAATCAGCTTGAACCTGCTTGTTGTTATATTAATATCCTCATCTGAAATCTCAATCAACTCGTCAAATTGTTTCACGTTATCAAATCTAAATTTTATATTAAAAATTAATTCTGGAGAATTAAAATTTTCTTGAAAAAGAACGGGATTACCGCCAACATTTTTTATATCAGCAATTAGCTCTTCTATCCAGCCTTTTGTTTTATACATTTTATAGACTATAGTTGCTTCTTCGGAGGAAAGGCAACTAATTTCCTTTATGTCTCCAACATAAAATCTCTTCTTTGCGCCGCTGATTGTATACAACGCAACATTATAAATATTACCCACATGTTTTCCTGATTCTACCCTGAAAGGCTCGAGAAATGCATAATGAAATCCATCAAGAATACGAGACTTGTCTAAAAGCCATTCCTCATGCCCATATCCATATTGTGCCTCGTAAGAGTTTGAATCAGAACTCTTCCCTTTTGCTCCTGAAGGAAATTTCCACCCCTCTGTATTCCAGCAAATCCTTGCTACTTTATTAGTAGTCCCAAATTCCTGCTGCTCTTTTCTTAGTTGTATGATTTTTTCAACATATTTTTTATAAAAATGAGAATCAAGGAAAGCGATGCCTTTAGGTTTATATTCCTCAATCATAGAATCAATAACAGGCTTTACATTGTTTAAAAAATCTTTAAGGTTTGCTAAATAATGATTGCCGTCATAATTTCTATGCCACTTATTTTTATTACCCTGTTTTTGAAATCCACCAAGCCTTTCTGCAACCTTACGCAAAAACTTTGCCTTCTCTTGAGAATCTTGACCTGATATTTCAATATAAGAATTACCTTTTTCATCAACTACAAATCCTATATTATGTATCTTCTCCTTCCAGTCTCCGCCATCCCAAAACGATACTTGCAAATATTTATCATTACCAATAAACCAATATCTTTCTTCGAATCGTTTCTTATTATTAATTTTTCTTGGAACAAAGAAAAAATTATTATCTTTTTCATGCAACTCGACTAGGAAGTCAAATATTTTTTCATGTTTTAAAACCGTGCTTCTACTGCCCATACAGGCCTACTTTCTCCAATATCCCCACCACATAACTATATTTCCGCTTCGGATTGTCTATGTTCTTTTTGGCTACGATCGCAAACGCGTCTTTGATTTTCTTTGGGCCGTATTGCTTAGACTTTTAAATAATATCCTCTATTATTTGCGGATTGTATTCTTCAAATACTATTTAAGCGTATTTTCTTGCTGTTTTATATTCCTTTTCTCCATATTGCTCCGCTATCATCGCAAGTTCAAGATCTAATTTTTCAGGATCATATGTTTTTAGTACCTTGTACATCTTCGGACTTCTTTTGCTGTAATCCTTTTTTGTTTCTTTTCGCAAAAACATTTATATTTTTAAACCTTGAAACAGTGATATCCTTTTAAGGCGTCCAAAGCTGCGTAAGCCCAGGAACGATGTAGTTGCGAAGAATGTCCGTTTCCATCATTTAATCCGGCAATAGCCTCTACCGACCAAATCAGATTACCAAACTTTTCAGACATATAAGCATTCCCCATATCTTCTTGTTTAGCTTTTTGCTTTAGATCTTCAGACAATGTTTTAATTTCAGTACAAATTCTATAATTATCACAAGAAGAATCATGCAACATACTACCAACTAGGCACCTCATATGTTCCAGCGTGCTTTTTATATCCATACTATCCTCCTTATAGGATGTCTCCATTCTATATCCCGATTGTGATTATCTTTTTGATTACCCCTAAATTTCTAATATTCCTACATCTTTAAACGTGTCGATCGTGCTTTCCAATCAGTGTAATCATTCTTTCACCAACGAAAACCAGCACCCACAGTAACAACTGCTTCATCTTTAGTCTTTAAAAACCTCAAAAACGATAATCCTTCTCCGTCTAATATCTTTCGGGAGAGTTGTAGCTGAGCGCTGATGTTTTTATTCTGATCGTTTTTTAATTCAAAACTTATACTATCTTTATCAGTCAGCTTTGCTTCCGCTCCAAACGTAATTGCCCGAATATTTCCATTTTCATATTCCACTTCAAATACCAAGCCGATATCTTTTTTAATTTTCCATTTACCGCAAAGCGTGATTATCTGCTCTTCCGGACTCTTAGCCAAACCAATGCCTAATTCATATTTAATGTATTTATCTTTAAACACAGCCGCGCTGGTTTTAAAACTAAACACAGAATCAGACTGCAAATCCAAAACATAAGACAATCTGCCTTTATCTTTAATATCCCAATAACCTTGAAATGTTAGAATATGAATATTTTTCTCTTTACGGATAAGCTGAGCTTTTTCGTATTGATAAATAATCTGATGCTGTTTGTTTATTTCCCAAGTTCCTTTAAAAGTAAGAATATCATAGCTGCCTTTTTCTTTTTGAACTCTAAATGTCAGACGATTGGCTTTATCTGCCTGCCATGCGCCTTTAAGCTGGAGAATATAGATTGATTGCATATTGTCTTTAGTATGAGTAGTAAGGCTAAAAGCTAAGGAATTTTTGGAAGTATCGATAATTTCTCCCTGAAGCGTTAATTTATCGCCAAGGGTTTCCCTGCCCCATTTATTAAGCTCTAGACAGAGATTATGGTCCTTATCTAAAGTCCAAACGCCTTCGAGTTTTACTTGATGCGGGATTTCTGTTCCTTCCGGAGTGGGTGCTTTAATAAGGTAAGTGAGTGTATTATCTTCGTCGATTTTGAAGCGGCCATCAAGAACCTGTCTGAATCTGGACAGTTCGCTTTTCTTACCGGATTTATCGATAATCAATCGATTATACGGATCAATTTCATAAGTAACTTTTGGGTTATCCTGGCGTTTTGCCATAACCATCCTGTTTTTTAAAATTGTCAATTTTCTAAACGCTTAACGCTATGCGCTATTTTTAATGATCAACTTCGTAAAAAACTTTAAATCTTTAAGCTATGCCCCCCCTTACTTATATGCTCATAGGAATATTAGGTATTTTGTGATTAATTTTTAACCAACGATACTGTGTCACCTTCAATAAGAATCATGTCCTGTCCAGTAGAGTCTTTACTATATAAAGATACACTACCAACTATTTCTTGGGAATCTGTTGTAAAAGTTATGTCCTCACCTATCACATAAGCATATCTTGTTAATCCAGAGTTATATAATCCATCTTTTCCCTTAGGATACTGAGAAAACTTTACATCGTTATATTTTGACTTTAAGATATTAACAAACGCTTTTTCAGCATCTGCTACAATTTTCTCTTTAGGTAAAGCTGGTTCAGCTAAAATATCATTAAAATCATCATTATAATCAAAAATAGAAATATTTAACTGTTCAATCTTAAAAAAGAACAATATCATTTCATCTGTAATGCGAGACCGTTCCATTTTTGGATATTCGTTTGATAATATTCGAATTCTTTTGTCGTGTGGCTTTATAACTAAGCGTGTCAAACTATCTTCTTTTTTTGAAATTCCAACATAATGCAAATGATACTTTGTTAAATCCCGGAAATTATCGAAGCCTTTAATCCCAGGATGCCCCCTCCATTTGTCAAATAAGAATTTTTCAGTAGTAAACCAATCGACTACTTTAGTTCTTTCTTGTGTCTCCGTATCATTTTCCCATACCCTGATAAGCTTTTCACCAAATTCAAATTCAAGATCTGTATTTTTAATCGAAACTCCGTGACATTTAAGGATCTCATTAAAATCTATTTCACCTATTGATTTAACATTCTGCGCATAAAAAGTAAAAGGTGCTTTTAATTTTGATTGAAAATTAGTGCAAATAATATCCTCGTCAATCTCATACTTTCCTTCTTGACGCTGAGCCACCATATATAGGTTACTCTCTTTCAGAAGTTTTTGCACTTCAGGATCATCTTTTATCCACTCTGCCTCTTGGTTAGATATTGGAGGATAAACAAGTTTTAAAATATTTAGTTGTGATTTCATATTATTTTCCTCTTATAACATTTGAGCTCAGGCAGAGCAAACGCGTAGCGTTTGCGATTGCCTGTAGCGAATCGTTATGCTTTTATAATTTTCCAGAGCTAGCTTTATCTGCTAATATTATAAATGCTAATGCGTCCATTAGAATTAAAAACTTCAAGGCTAATTCACGACATTCAAAATTAGTGAAAATTCCATGAAGTATTCCATGTCTATTTACTTCGCTTCTAGGGTCAGTAATTTTACTTATGTTACTCCAAAAAGATCCATCTTTTAATTCTGATACAATTACATCTAATATTTTTTTGGGATAAAGCAAAAGCTTTCGAGAAATCACTAACTCTTGTAATTTATCAATTTTCTTTTTATATTCCCATCCATCAATTGCATTACCGTATTTAGCATATAAATAATCTCTAATGATGCCTTCAAATTGTGGACAAATAATGTAAATCGAAGCAACATAATCTTCTTTTAAATAAGCTTGGATTGATTTTTCTATATATGAAATTCGATTATTGAAAAAACTTGCCTCTTTCCAGAATGTAATTTTATTATTCCAATAGGTCTCATTGAACTTTTTTTGAATAGTGTCTGCGGGAGAATCTGTATTAGAATTGTGCATCTCAATAAAAACTTCTGGATAATAATCTGGAGAAGGGGGCCAATTACATTCTTTAAGCTTTTGCATTTTTTCAAAAGGTTTAATGTTTTTAACAAAATTTCTTTCATAAAGTAATTGTACAATTGGGTATTTGAATTTTAAATCTGCTGGTTTTTTTTCTGAAAAATCAGGGGCATTAGGTGAAAAATCAAAAACGAGATGGGGAGTCAAAAAAACTCTATTTAAAAATGCATAAGCACAAGGAATACCATTACTATCAGGTGGAATAATGAATGACACATCTGGATTGGGATCAAGCTCGCTTAATTTTAATGTGGTGCCTACCATGTCCTCTGTGAATTCTCCTTCTTTTAGCTTTAATCTATATTGAATATTTACCTCTTCATTTAGTTCAACGATATTTTCAATGCTACCGTTTTCTTTTTTAACTTGGTATGCTCTAAAAGAGTTGATTTCTATTGGCAAGTCAGTTTTAGAAATTTTTTTTAATTCTATTCTCTTTTCAATCTCGGGAATAACGAAAAGGCGTATCATATCAGAAATCGGACGATATTCCATAATTAATGATCGTTGATAAATAGTAATATTTTCTTTATTTTGGGTATTATTATTCATATTTTATTAGCATAACATTTAATATAATACCAGTCTGTTTTTCAGTAATTCCCTATTGTTTTTCTCTTCAACTAACAAGTCTTTGCCTGGAAACATGTCGTATTTTCTGCTTAATATCATGATATTAGCCTAGTCATTAAAATCGGATTTTTCAATTTTAAGCTTTAAAATCATCTCTTTTTCAAACATATTCTCTTTAAAACGCAGGCACAGAAAGCTGATTGTCATTAATCTTGTCGATTATTTGTCTGATATTCATAATGTCCTCTTCCTTTCACAAAAACACTCTATTCCTATAATGCATTGCCTCCTGTTCCAACTAATCAATACTTCAAACAACGTCCCTTTCATCCATTATAGCTAAGTAATCCATGATAGGAGTTAAAAAATATTCACTATCTATCTTTCCAAAACTTTTATGTATGTCCCCAATATTCCTCTCTAGGTTAAAAATACACTTTAGGGCTTTGTAACTCAGTCTTTTCTCCCTTGCAGGAACTGTTTCTTAGCCTCATTCAGCGCCTTATCTCTAAGTTTCTGTAGGTCAATTGGGTTGATACGACCATAATACAGTTGCCTCCGATCAAAAGCGCAATTGAATGCTGAAATTAACGAGGCAGGTAGTGTATTGCCTTCGTATCGCACTAGAAGTTCATATATCTTTACATAGCCCATTTCGAGAATAGAAATTCGATCAGTCTCGGTTATAAAAGCCTGCAGCAGACCAGCATAACCAGGAAGTCGCAGATCGGCATAGATACAAAGTAAGAGTAGCTTTTTAAGGTCATTTGTCGTAGTTTCTAGAATGCTTTCTATCGTTTTCTGTAAAGAAGCTGAACCAACATTTTGAGATAGGAATACTTCACCTCCAATCGTAACCATGTATGCACACAAAGACGTGAATTGATCATCCTTCATCCCTTCGGAAAAAAGAGTGATCAGTTCCATATTACATTGCAAATGAAAATCTAGAATTCGATCCAGTAACGTCTTTTTAATTTCAGCTGATATATGCTCGAGATTTCGAAACACATTATAGAAGGTCTTAAGCGCCATTATATTCCATGCGACCTTTTCAATCTTATTTTTGGGAGGAGTTATCTTCATCATCCCTCGTCCAAGAGTACGATGATTTTTTTGATCCTCTTCAAACCCCTCATCTGCCTTTTCATAATCTAATTTCGAATCGATAGCATCTTTCGTCATTTTGTCTTTTTGTGTGCTTTCATGTTTCGGAGACAACAAATGATGTATATACTTCTCAAGATCTAAAGACGTCACTTGATTTGCAGGGGCATATTCTTCCTCAAGACATCGCATCAGCTCTTTCACTAGACTTTCTTCATCTCGATGTCGACCTGCATAATAAGCAAGTGAATCCCCTAACCGTAAAGCCGTATGAAGTCCTTGTAGATGTTCTTTAAGATTTATTTCGCTTGCCTCAACAGCTTGAGCTAAGTAGTAATTAAAAAAAACAATGCATGAAAAAAACACTACGCCCTGCGAATCAGTAATAATAATTCCCGATTTCTCAAGATGCTGAACAAACTTAGTTGCATCCACATCCAGCGCCTTGTCTGAAAAATAGGCCAAGATTTGTTGTTCATAATCTATACGCAATATTCCCAAACTCCCTAGTCGATAACAAGCAGCGGCTAATTTCATAAGCATAAGACGAAGATTATAAATTGAGTAGTTGCTCGCCGGATCTGATTTGTCTAAACTATTCTCCTCAAGTCGTTCAAGAAGTCGAACAAAAGATATACTCGTAATTTTTCCTCCAAATTCTAAAAAAACACGCAAATATAGCGACACCAAAAATGGGGTAACTGGGAGATCGGATAACGAAAGGCTATCCCAAATGAATTTAACAGCTACATCGGTGTCTATTGCCAAACCAGTTGCCTCAAGGTAGCGAGTTGCAAATTCCCGAAGCCTACTGGGTCCCCAATAACGAAGACGCAAAAACTTTATGTCTCTTTTATCTTGCGCTGCGGCAAGCATATCAAAAAGAACTTCATTCTTGAGGCAAATAACAATGTGCGGAATTACCTCAATGCCTGCTAATATTTTAGACACAATATTTATATCTGTTACTGATATATGATCAACAATCAAAGTCAAATCAACTGATGCAATGTCTGATTCGTCTATGTTGCTTTTCTTAATGATTTTTCTCAGTAGATTTTCCGGAGACTCAGCATCTTTAATATCCTCATAATTCACATAAACCGCGAGCCGTTTAGAACCAATTTTGTTAATTCTCTGTGCAAGTTCTTCCAAAAAAAGCGTCGATCCAGCATCGGGAGGCGCATAAATTATACAAGTATGATCCATGGCAAAGCTGTAGGGATCTCTTATTGTATCACCCTTCTTACCTTTCTTCTCCCATAATATCTCTTGAATAGACGGAATAAGTAGAATGGGAGGGTCAATTTGCTGTGCATTCTTAAGACTCGCCCCCATCTTCAAGCTTAGCGCAGAGTTAGTCTCCGTAACCTTTCTTGACAATGCAAGGCTCGCTTGATCTGCAAATGCTGAACTAGGCAAAGTGTACTTAAATTCACCTTCAGGGGCATGATTAACATTGTGATCATATCTTAATCCTCCTCGTATAAATACACGAAACTTCGCATGTAATATCCCTTTTAAAGGATCCTCTATAGAATAAATGTTATATCCATCATTTCGCCCCCCCGGCACACCAGCAAAAAATGATGGAGCCATTAACTCAAGACAACCTCCTGAAGGGGTTGTGCTAGAAAGTGAATTTGTTTCATGATTATGTCCAGTTAAAATAATATCAAATTTTGATCTTAGGTCTTGTTGTACAATTTCTTGTTCAGAAGGATGAAACCAAGTCAATGGATGATGTATCAAAGCTATCTTAAAATCACAACCCTTGATTTTTTCTGCGAGCTCGTTAACTTGAATTCGCGTAAGAAATATTCTATTTTTTGTATTATCATCAAAACAAGCCCAAGCTGAATCAAAAGCTGCAACCCCAACTTTTATTTTGTCTATCTGTATAATATGAGCTCTATAGGAATTACCTCTGGATTTGCTGTACAAAGAATGTAAAAACTCAATATATTGCGTTTGCTGCGGAAGAATCAAGTCTCTATCTTCAAAAAGAGTTTGAGCTGTTTCCGTGTTGCTAAGCCGTGTGGATGCCCCATCACAAACCAAACTTTTAATTAGACCTCTCGTAATGTCATGATTGCCAGGACATACCACAATATCGCATGGTTTTATTCCGAGTTCTTTAACAACCGGACTAAAAAACTCATTCTGTGCTATACCATACTCTTCTGCAAGGCCTGAAAATGCTATATCGCCAGAGATAAAGATTATATGTGGTTTAACCTGAAGCTTTCGCAAGTCCTTCAGTAAAGCATCGCGTCGAATCCTAAACTCCGTTATTTCCTCATTGCGACAATGAAGATCAGAAAGATGCAATAATGTTAAATCCCTCATATTTTCCCTCCCAGTTATTTACGCAGGTGAACGCTAGTTAATCCTTTCAAAAAATATCCTCCTGGTTTTTTAAGAACTTTAAAAAATTTCATGAGAGTTTCTCCCGAAGGCATTGTTATTCCTGTTTCATAACGAGAAATGCTCTTTTGTTTGGCTTTATTTTTTTTGCAAGCTAGGCAAGTTATATGCAGGCTAGTTTATTTTTTTACCTAATTTCTTAGCATCCATATTTTTCCTCTTTTAAAATGCGAGATAAGGAAGCGTTGCTTGATTAAACGATATTTATTAATTTTTTCATAATACGTTTCTCTTTTCAATCAACGTCATTTTTTTCTCTCATTTAAATATCCCCCTCTTTAGCTTATGCAAGCAAAAGCTTGATTTGTTCAGCATTAAGATGTTTGGGCTCTTTATCTGAGATAGCTTTCCATGCTAACAACATTTCCTTATAGCGATTTAGTTTAGGAGCGTGAGAATTCATATCTGCTGACCGCTTAGGTAAAAATTTATTAGTTTCCCTTGCTTTACTTAGAAGGAATTCGGCATAACAATATTGTTCTGCTTCAAAGCTAAAGTCAAAGCCTTTAAATACTATTGCATCCTCATTAATATCAGCCTTATCTTCCAAATTCTCACATGACCATTGAATATCATTAAACATTGTTAAAATATCTTGAATTTCCTGATATTCTTCCACTGTCATTTGATTCTCTTCTATTGACATAAATAATTCTTCAAACTCTCTAAGATATCCCTTCTCTACTATTTTCTTTTTCTCAAGACACAATTCTTTTTTTGAATCGCTAGAGTTTAAATATGCTAAAATTTCAAACTGGTTGGCAAGAATTAGTCTCTCACTTTTTGTTAATTCCATTCCCCCCCCTTGTTTTATATTATGCTTGAATTTTATCACAAAAACTTCCTTTTAATCCACTCTTTTGGATCAGGCCACCATCCCGAGAAATCAAAAAATCTATATACATCATTCATTTTAAAATCTCCTTTATTTTCTCCAAACCACAACATTTATAATATCTTCAATTACACACAACATTCAATCCCACCTACTCCAGTTTCCATTTTTAAAAATATATTTTCCCTCTATCGAAGCAGACAGGCTGTCTATGCCTTCAAGGCTTTTATTCTTCTCAATAATCTTTAAATCTCATCAGAGAATCCCTACAAATTCAGCTACAAAATGCAGCTTTAATGAAATGTCACCATCCTTCTGATCAAAAACTAATGGTGAGTATGATTTATTTTTGGGAAGAAGCTCAACTCGAATGTTAAAACCATCTTCTCCCTTATGACTTTGATATCCCTTAATTGTATACGATCCCCCCGTATGTGGATCTGGTTCTCCCTGATATTGAAAAAGATAAATTCCTCCTCTTTGTGAATATGGTCCTGCAGGATTAGCTTTAAAAATACAATAGTCACCATTTTTTATTCTTGGTTCCATAGAATCTCCAACTGCGCGGACAACAAACATCGTCTCATCTAATCCCTTTCGATCGACAAAAACCCATCTATCTTCTTTTACTTCCATCCCATCAGCAAATTTACCGCAGGCAGCAGCTAAGGAATAAACTGGTAGATATTTACTAGAATCTTCACCCTCTGGAATAACATCACTGAAAAACAAATCAGAAACCAGTCTATTGCCATTAACTGGAGTATCTCGAATATTTGAAAGCCACTCGTTAGCAAGGCTATCAATTCTATTCTTCCACCTGGGTCCTCTCTCATGCCGATATTCCAAACATGAAATAATTAACTTTAAGAGTTCCTCTGGATGAAACGGGTTTTTTAAAAATTCCCTTAAAACATCACGAAGTTGCCCTATTGTGAGCGGAACGATATTAATTTCGACCTCTTCATCATTTGAGGTGTACCAACAATCTCTTCGAAAAGTTTCCGCAGTATTACTATTAATATCAGGTGCAAGAAAAAGACCATAAACTTCTTTATCTGACTCTTTAACTATATCTGCTACATGCCTTCTTACTGTCTCACCTTCAGCTGCTTCTTGTCGTGATGAACTTGTTAGAGTAACTTCAATTACTAAAACAAAATTATCAAATTCAAAAATCATATCAGGACCACCTCCAGGAGCTGGATGACGAGGCAGCATATCTTCATCAATAAGAAACCGTCTTGTGTTATGTGCTGGCACAGCAATATGGTCAATGGCTAAAAACGCCCTCCACACAATCCACTCCAAATAAGTTGGAGGGTCAACAATATGCTTCATGGCTTGTCGTCTCCCCGTAGCAAAAGCATCCAAATATTCTAAAATATCAGTAACCGAGTCCTCATGCGCTTGTTCTATTGCAAATTTTTCCTCTTCACTTTGAGCAAATAATTCAATTAACTTATACCTCTCTTTTTCTAATATTCTAACATCAGTCTCAACTGATAAATTCTCTGCACTTTTCGGAACAGCTTTTCCATCATCTGTTAATTGTGATGCCAACTTTCCAATTTCATGCAAAGCAAAAGAAGGATTATCCATTGGCAAAGATGAACCTCGATAAAATTCTTTTAAATATTCCACCTTTCCTTCTTCATGTAAAATCCGCGGTTCTTCTTCGAGAATAGCTTTTATAATATCAAGTTTGTTTTCCCTTAAAACAATGGCGCCACCTCTAAAAGATAACAATCCGGTCATCCTACTATAACGAACTGTAGTATCGGCATAATCACCTAAAGTCCCGAATTGCACCCCGCCCTCAAGCCCTTTAGCTTCTAATATAGCCCTATCAAATGCTTTTAAGTTATTCCTGCCACTCACTTCACTTCGCCTTTGTCTATATTCAAGAATCTCTTTAACTGTCCTCTCCACCTCAGCAACATCATGTTTTCTAAACAATTGCAAAAAAGCCGCCATCTCAATTTTTTTTAAACCGCTTTGTTCCCGCTCTCTTAATACAAACAATACTTGCAGCAAGAAAATAAATGGCTTCATTATTTCACCCTGAAAACTTGATTCAATCTGTGACGGAATCTCAAGACACCGCAATTGTCTTAAAAAAACATCTGAAATTGCACCACTAGAATCGGCATTCACCAATAGCTTTCCTGCTGGGGTCAACTCATAAAGCTTCCCCGATAATCCTAGATCCTGACAAAGTTCCTTAAATGAATCCTGAAATCCTTTATTAAATTTATCGGTAACAAAACCCAGCTTCACAAAAACATTTCTCCATTTCCTTCCAAACCAGGACGGCTCACTTCCTGCAGTGCTTATGATGCCCTCATCATGCAATTTTCTTGTAAACGCCGCCTCTTGTTCTGCGCCATATACATTTCCCTGAAAATGTTTAGCGAACACAATAAGACCTTCTTGAATCCTATTTGGATTTCGAACAGTTGTATTTCCTAAATCCCAAACTCTTCTCGGCATAAAACTCCTAGTATGCAACAAATACATATTCTAGAACTCTATTAGCATTATCTCCCACTTTATGCCCATGAGTTCCAAATGAGTATAGATGTTCTACTTGATGAACAATAACTTCATCTTTATATTTTTTAAGCAAATTAATCATCTGACTCTTCGAGGGTATAGAATTTGATGAATACGAAACAACTAAAATGCTATCTTGAAATTTTTGAAACAATGAATCAAAAGCTGAAAAAATAGTATCTTTTGAAGAAAATGGCGTATTGTATTTTTCAAACTTTTTTGTCTTTGTATGAAGCTGTATTTTTAAACCTTCCCATTGTCGAGTTAGTCCCTCAATAAAATGATAGCGCCGAGTATAATCATTATCTGAACTCTTAGAGCAATATGGAGGGTCTATATATACCAAATCAGCCTTAACATCTAATTTGAATATATCACCAGTAAATGATTCATTTTTAAACCCATTATTAAATACCGCGTGATTAAAGGCTTCGACATTTTCCAAAAAATGTTGCCTCAAATCAATCTTCATATCTCTTCTTCCATCATCATATTTATGACCAACATAAGTAAAAATTCCGCGTGCTCTACGCTTCAAACAGGCTCTATTTAAAGCGGAAAGGGCTAATGCCCTCTTGTATTCATTACCAAGCTGCTCAATTCTACTTCTCATTGAATCTAAAAATTGATTTTCCTCATCA
This sequence comes from Candidatus Omnitrophota bacterium, assembly GCA_043805415.1. Taxonomy (GTDB): domain Bacteria; phylum Omnitrophota; class Gorgyraeia; order B26-G9; family B26-G9; genus JAHITE01. The sequence continues at coordinate 55,019 of JAZDHZ010000014.1, forward strand.
CTAAAATATAACCCCTTAAATGTTGTTGATATAAACTTATTATTTTTGAGATTATATGACAACAATATCTCTACATCTTTTTTATCCAACACGACTTTAGAATTTTGAATTAAAGCTTTGGAAAGTTGACCACAAAAAGACATAAAATCATTACTAATAACTTTTTTCTTTTGCTGTTTAAACATATACGACACACAAGCGCTACCAGAAAAAGCATCAATAACTGTGTCAAAAGGAAGGTCTTTTACGCAATCCCAAATAAATGGTAAAACCCTATATTTGCTACCCATAAAACGTGTACCTGGAAATTTCTCTAATATTTGTTTTCCTTGCAAAGAAAAATAAGAAGGCGTCTTTTTCTGCGGCTTAGTTGCTATAACTATAAGATCTTGCCCTGTTCTCGTTGCTGCATTACAACTAATATTTCGTCGAGTTTTAACTGCCTTATATTGAAAATTATCATACAGCTTACGAACAAACTCAGCATTTGAATTGGTCAAAAGAACATAAACGCCTCTACCGACTAATTCAGAAACTAAATCCCTTAATTCAATATGGTCTTCCTCATAAAATAATTCTTTTGTGTACCGCTTAAAATCTGAAAAACCTCCAACGGGATAATAAGGTGGGTCAAAAAAGACAAAATCTCCTTCCTCTGCATGTTTTTTTACAACACTAACATAATTATCACAAATCAAATTTACACCCTGCAATGCACGGTGCGCATTAAGCAATTTAACTTCTTCGCAAATTGTTGGATTCTTACGACTTCCAAAAGGAACATTAAATTTACCTTCTTTATTAACCCGATACAAACCATTATAACAAGTCTTGTTTAAAAAAATAAATCTGGCAGCTCTTTTTACAACACTTAATTTATTAGGATTTTGTTGTCGTACCTTATAATAGACCTCTTCGTCGTTCTTATATTTTTTCAATGCCCCTATAAGATTATCAAGATCATCCCTCAAAACCTTATAGCAGTTAACCAACTCTTCATTGCTATCAGATAAAATAGCTTTGGCAGGTAACAAACTAAAAAACAAAGCCCCTCCCCCAGAAATGGCTCGAAATATCTCTTATAAGAAGCTGGAACATATTTTTCCAACTCAGGAATAAGCTGTGTTTTTCCTCCAGCCCATTTCAAAAAAGGCTGACCTTTAAACTTTCCTAATTTTTTTACTATGTTGTCTTGAGAATTATTCTTCATATACAAATTATCTGCTTTCGTTAATTCCTCTAAACTCAATATGAAACTCGAAAAACATTACCCAAAATAATTTATTCTTAAGCTTTATAGTCAGAAAAGAACAACGTTGTTTAATTAATATTGCCCTAATCCATTTTTCTTTTTCAATCAACAGCCATCTTATCACTTACTTAAACATCTCTCTTACGCATTTTCTCTGCTTCTTTATAAAATATCTTTAGTCCGTCAATTCCTCGACCCATTACATGGTGTGACAACATCCGGAATAATCTAATCGCGCTTGCATTGTTATTCTTTATTTCTACCATGTATTGTTTGCTCTATTAACTAATCAATTTATCAAACAACGTCCCACTCTTCCGTCCTCGAGCGTCAGTTTGAGTCATATTACGAAATGTGCTAAATTTATCGAGGATGTTACGAGCAAGGTCAATCGCGCTAGTACCCTTGGTCCCAGTGCGCAGAAGAATGGCCAAAAGCTCTGACTTACTCAAAGTTCTTGCCCCATTCTTGAGCAATTTCTCTCTGGGCCGATCATCTACTGGCCAATTCTTTATAGCTTGCTTATTAACTTTACTAATCTTTTTTTCTTTTTTCATTTTTATTTCCATAGCGAAGATTCTTTCCAATTATCCGAAAATCCCATACTCCAGCGAGAAATCTCTGGATATTCATCAAGCAAGCTGCAAAGCCGCGCTTTCCAATTGCTTTGCGGTGCAATAATTTTTAACAAATAATGAAAAATTGTCAAAACTCCAAAGATTCTATTTTGACTTATAGCAACAGGTTCATGCCACTGCGGATATTTTTTCTTTCTCGGGATATATGGTTTAACTCCCATCTCTCTATTCCAAAGACGGCTATGGTGCGCACATATATTGCGAATAACATTTATCGTCTTAAGCCATGATGTCAAAATCTCGTCAGGAATACCATAATGATTTGCTATCTTTTGTTTAATCTGATCAGAAACCCCTCTATACATTGTCAACGCACAGCCAAACGACATAATCTCACCAGCCATCCAAAGCGGTAAATACTCATGACAATCTCCATATTTAACTTTAAAATGATCAACAAATTTTTCTTTACTTCGAGCCACCTCATCGGTAATAGTTTTTATTAAGCGCTCATGTTCTTCGGAAGTTAGTTTTGGAAAATTAGCTTGATTGGTGTAACCAGATGCTCCGATAGTATGGGCAAGAGTATAAATTAATTGAGTTTTAATGGAGACTTCAAATCTCTCGATAGCATCCATAACAATTAAACGCAGCCTACGGTCAAATGTATAATGACGCCACACCTTTTGAAATGTAATACCTGATTTAAAATTATCGTTGGACTTGCGATAGGGATAAAGATAACCGCTTAATCTGTAATAATTGACATTCTTTAAGCAATCAATCAGTAAAGCCTTGTCAACAATAAGACCGCGTTTAATTAATAGATCTGCCTGCGCTTCTAAAGTTAATGGGGGCTTAGTGTATTTCACAGCAAAGCCCCCTATAAAAGCAAAAACCCACCGGATTTCGCATGCTTTTCAGCAGAGGCGCGGCAGGTATGCTATTAATAATATACCTGATCTTGTTTAAAAAATCAAGTTTTTTAGTTTTGCTTGGCATTTACATTCCCTCAAGAATTTCGGCAAAATTTTATAAATTTTTTAAACTTTACAAAGCACTCTTAAAATCTTTACTCCTCTAAAAAATTCCCCGCTGGTTTATTAAGAACCTTGGCGATCTTCATTAGTGTTTCAATTGACGGCATGGTTATTCCGGATTCATAGCGTGAAATGCTTTTTTGCTTAGCATCGATTTTTTCTGCCAGCTCGGTTTGAGTTAAATCTGATTCCACGCGAGCCAATTTAATTTTCTTGCCCAATTTTTTCGCGTCCATTTTCCTCCTTGACAAAGTATACCTAGAGAGTATACTTTAATTGTATCACGATAAGAGGTTATCCAAAGGGTTTCGTCCCGAGGTAATGCCTCTTTTTTTTATCTCTTTTAATATTCCAATTTTATATTTTAACCCATTCATAAATAACATCTGCGAAGCAAATTTTCTTAAAAAAAATTAAAATAACACTTGACATTATATACCTTTAAAGGTATAATTTAGTCATAAATAGAATATATAGTTTTTAGCTTATAGTGACTAATATATACCTGTTTGAGGATAAAATCAAGGGCTATGAATAAGACCTGCACACAATCAGCTTTAATCAGAGAACCTCTTGATGCTTGTTCTGTGCAAAAGCTGTTAGATGTAATTGTCGCAATCTTAGCTGAAGAATACATTACGACTGTCCGCCAGAATCCGAAAATTTTTCTTTTAAAGGGGGAGGTAAAATGAAAGCAGCAATATATACCCGATATTCCTCGGAAAATCAAAGCGAGAAAAGTATTGATGATCAGGTCAGAGTTTGCAAAAACTATTGCCAAGATCATGATATTATTGTTTGCGATGAACATATTTATATTGATGAGGCTGTATCCGGCTCTTTGATCAACCGCCCGGGATTGCAGGCTTTGGAAAGAGCCGCGGAGAGCAAGGAATTTGGCGCGGTGATTGTCGATGATTTATCCCGATTATCGCGCAGTAATCATCAAATGCTGACCTTGGTTTTAAAATTTAATTATTATCAGGTTACTTTGATCTCAGTTTCCGACGGTATTGTTACCGACGATGAAAACTCCAAGCTGGGCATTCAGATGCGCGGACTGATTAATGAATTATATTTAGATGATCTGCGCAAAAGAACCTTGCGCGGTTTGGAAGGTCAGAAATTGCGCGGATTCAGCGGCGGTGAAAATGTTTATGGCTATCTCTCTCAGCCTGTAGGCGAACTAAGACTTAATAAACGCGGACAAGCAAAATATGAAGGCAGAGTTCATAAAATCAATCCTGATGAAGCGGAAATTGTGCGCAGAATATTTAAAGAATTTATTGCCGGCGATAGTATTCATCGCATTGTCCATAGGCTGAATGAGGATAAAATCCCAACCAAAAAACGGCTGATCGGCGGCTGGAATATATCCACTGTGTCGAGAATTCTTAAACATGAGAAATATATTGGTATTTGGGACTGGAGAAAATATAAGAACGTTAGAGATCCGATGACCGGTAAGAAAAAGGTTATCCGCCGGCCGGATAAAGACCGCTTGCCGCTATTTCGCGAAGATTTGATGATTATTGATAAAGACTCTTGGGAAAAAGTTCAAGACAGACAAAGCAAACTTAAAGGCACCTGGCCGGTAAGCAAGGAAAGAAAAACTGCTTGCCAGCAAAAAAGCTATGTACACACCAGCCCCACGCATTTATTCTCAGGATTTATGCACTGCAAACTCTGCAACAGCGCGATTGTCCTGATCAGCGGCAAAGGTTCAGGGTATTATGGCTGTTATAATGCCAAACGTAAGACCTGCACGAATACCCTGCTGATTTCCCGCAATAAAATCGAAGCAAAAATCATTCTAGCACTTAAAGAAGAAATCCTGACTTCAGAAAAAATTGATTATGTCTATCAGCAAGTGGAAAAAGCTGCTGCCGCAGGGCTTAATCAAGTCCCAGAATTAGTTAAGAAAAAGAAAGCCCTGCAATCAAAGCTTGAGCAGGAAATCCAAAATTATCTTAATTTTATTAAACTGGGGAATATGTCTAAAACAATATCTGAGGCATTAAACCAAGCGGAAAAACAAAGCGAAGAGTTAAATAAGGAAGTTAATTCCCTGGAATTTCAAAAAGCAAACAGTTTTAAAGCTCCGCCTAAGGAGTGGATTGATCATCGCTTGGATACTTTAAGAGATACGCTGAATAAGAATGCAGTTGCTTCCGGACTGGCAATTAAGGAATTGCTGGGACCAATCAAGCTTGAGCCGATTTTAAGCAAAGACGCTGACTTTTACCAGCTTTTAAGCGATAGCGAAAAAGCATTTAAGCCATATTATGTAGTGCATACAAAAATTCAAACCCTTGCGCTATTAGATGATGAGCACAAGGGTTCGAATTGGTTTCAATGGCGGAGAGGCTGGGATTCGAACCCAGGGACCCAGTTGCCCAGGTCAACTGCTTAGCAGGCAGCTCCGTTCGGCCACTCTGGCACCTCTCCTAAATGAGTAAATTATTTATGGTGCTTTAACAACATAAATAATATTAACGAATTTATCCCGAAGCTTAGAGGTAAATTTTCTTTGATAATTTACCGATGCTTAAGCAAGGGGACTTTCCTTTATAAAATTTTGGATCTCGAACCCCGCATTTTGGGGTGAGAGATCTTTTTACTTTCTTAAATTTTTACCTTGCGCTCTTTTTTTCTGAAAGAAGTCAGATAATAAAAAAGCGCAATCATTGGCTAAAATTCCCTTAGTAATCTCAATGCAATGATTAAGCTTTTTATTATCAGCAATGTTCAGGATTGATCCGCAGGCACCGGTTTTCGGATCATCAGCTCCATAGATAATTTCTTTGATTCTTGCTAAAACCAGAGCTCCGGCACACATTGAACACGGCTCAATTGTAACATAAATACTGCATTCCGACAACCACTTATTCGCTAAAAAATTTGTTGCCTGAGTAATCGCGATCATCTCCGCGTGCGCTGTGGGATCTTTAAGCCGCTCGATCTGATTATATGCTCTGGCAATAATATTGCCCTTATGCACAATAACCGCGCCAACCGGTACTTCATCGTCTGCGGCAGCTATTTCAGCTTGCTTAATAGCAGCTGCCATATAAAATTCATGCGGATTATTCTCAAACATATATTCACTCAATGCAAAATAATAAAACTCCCCAATTGTTTCTTGTGGAGTTTAAATTAATGGTGCGCCTGGCAGGAGTCGGACCTGCAACAACTTGCTCCGTAGGCAAGTGCTCTATCCAATTGAGCTACAGGCGCATAGATATTATCAATTTTTATTTGGAAAACAACTCTTTACTAGTGCAAACTCTTTTCTGTCCTTTGGACAGATCCTGCTGATACAACCTTTATAGTTTATGCTTTTAGCTTGCAACCTTATGTCTTCTGTTTTTCTGTATTCTGCTTTTTCTATAAGCTATAGACCATTAGCCATCAACTATCAGCCAAGCGCTTTTTGCTTTTTTTGTCCAGTATTTTATTTCTCGTCTATATCTATTTCAATGCCGCCAAAGATCATCGCGAAAACATTGTATAAAACCGCCTGCAGACAAACCACTAGCCCGCTAACCACAGCGCTAAACACACCAAACAATATTGCCCCAATAAAACCAGTAAGCATTGTCCCAACAAACGGAACATTCTTTAACTGATGCTGCAGCTGTTCTCCGCCAAACCCGCCGCTAAATAAACCCACGATAAAGCCCACGACAAAACTCATGCCTGCAAACAACTTAAAAACTGAGACCAGATCAATGTTCTTAAACTCTATTTTCTTCATGCTTACCCCCCCTGCTTATTGCACATCAAATATCCTGTCTTAAATATCCCTTGTAAGATAGCATAAAACTTGCCAAAAAGCAAGGAAAGCCGGCAGCTCTCAGCTAAAGCTTAAATCTTCTCCACTGCCGAGGCTGGCACCCAGCCGATCTTGCCATCAGGAGTTTTTATTCTTATCCAGGCATTATTGCGGTCAATGATCTCAATCTTCGCGCCCTCATATGCTTTAAAATGCACAACCGCGTCATCTGAAGGAGCAAAGCGTGAATCTATTTCCGCGACAATAACAATCGCATTATTGATTAACCTGGTTTGCTCAAACTTTACAAACCAGATGCAACTAATCACGCCAAGACCTACGGCTAAGCAAACAGCTGTTTTTTTAAATACGCTTATTTTAGTGAGAATAAACCCAGCGCTAAACAGCAAAACCAGAAAATACAGTACTGATAAAACCCTGGTCCAGGCATCTAAAGTAAAATGCACCGCGATATTTTTTAAAACCCCGATAAACCAATTCTGCTTTAAAGGCACAACTGAGTTATTGCATAAAGATAAAGCGTATTGCAGGTTTGCCTGCACATCACTATCCTGAGGCAATAAAAGCTTGGCACGTTCATAATTGACTATTGCCTTGCCAACCTGGCCAAGCTTGAAAAACGTATTACCCAGATTATAATAAATATTACCGGATTGCGCTCCAGAGTCAAGAATTTCCTGATAAGCCTTTTCTGCCTGTTCATACTTGCCTTGCTGAAAAAACTCATTAGCCTTATAAAACAAGCTGGGGATTAAAGGCTTGGTTCGCGCTTCGGCATAAAACACTATTGCCGGTAATATCACCGCGCAGAAAAGCAGAATCTTCGTATATTTTAATATTGATCTGGCTTTCATTTTTTATGTGTCTCCAAATAATCAATGGCTTGGGCTAAAACTTTAAGCGTTGTCCGCATTGTTTCCTGATCTAAAGAAGCGGCAGCATAACGCGCCATATCGCATTGACTAAAACAGCTTTTTAATTTTTCTCCCATCCGCGGATCAAGGGCCTGCGATAAAATCAGCTCTTCGACAACATCTGCTGTCATCCCGGCAGAAGGCCGGTTAAACCGATGCCCCAAGTATTCCTGCAGGGTTTTAAAAATCTGCTCATAAAATAATTCTTTTTTATTTTGTTCTAAATACAGTTTTGCTTTTTCTAATTTAGCCCTGGCTATCTTAGGCGCGCGTAATTTACGCGCATAGCTGATATCCTGAGTTAAGCGCTCTTTTCTGGCTTGAAATAAAACTATTCCGATAAAACATAAAAGTAAAAACAGATTAAAGCCGAGAAACCCTTTATTATTATAAACAAACTTTCCGGCAACGCGAATCTTGCCGATGTCTTCCTTGATATAGACAATATCCTGACCTAAAACCTGGGTTGAGGAAAGCGCTGGAGCCTTCTTGGAAGTATCAATAATAACTCCGACTTTTTCATCCGCGGGTAATACCTTCAGGGCAATTGGCTGATTCTGCTCAGTAAAATAAGCTTGTTTTTGCGGGTCAAAATAAGCGAATTTTACAGCCGGGATATTTTTAATCTCAGTGTTTTGCGGAATAATAACCTGCTCAAATACCTTACTATCATCAACTGTTTTTTGCGCTTCCGCGTTATAAACCTTAAACCCCTGTAAAGAACTTAGCACCGGACTTTGCACGCTATCAAAATTACCAGTGCCTCTGATTTTCATATTAAGCGTAATCGGGTCCCCGGCTTTTAACTCCAAGGGTGCCGCGTTTACTTCCATTTTGAACGCACCCACAGCTCCGGTAAATTCCTTAGGCTTATTCTCCTCGGGAAAAGGTAAAATATTCAATGCGGTCTCAGGAGAAGTAACATCAACCGGCATAATGCTTGCGCGGCCGAAAAGATCACCAAAAAAAGAATCATCTAACAAATCACTGCCGAAAAAGCTGCTTCTCTGGCTTGCCTTCGTCTGCCTGGTTACTACTTTTGCCTTAATTTTAACCGGCCCGATAGTCAAAGCTCCCTGCACCGAAGCATAAGCCTTGGTTTTAAACTCAACTACATCATAGATTTTTCCAGATAATTGCTCTCTGTATTGCAGCGGCTGGGTGAACGGTTCAACAACTAAGCCTTGCGTGCCTAAAACCGGATATTCAATTCCGCGGACAGTTAATTGGTTAACATAAAGCTTTATTTTTATCTCCAGTGGTTCATTAAGATATGCTTTATTTTTTTCACAGCTAAGCAAAATAAATATTCTGCCGTCAATGTCATCTTTTCTGTCTACAGACTGGACATCCGCGCTAGTCTGCAGCGGCGCTTGTCCGCGGTCAACAACAGTCAGCGTAGCAGACGGCGAAGTATAATTATCGCCATTGTAGGCAAATGAAAATGGGCCGATAGTAAATGTCCCTGTTTTCATCACAACAATCCGATAACGATGCGTTACCGAGCTGGACATCATACCGTTCAGGCTAGTCATCTGGGTTGAAGGCCCGGCATATTGAGTTCTTAACCCCTCAATTTCAGGCAGCTGCGGCGCGGGCATTGATTGCGTATTTTCAAACACCAGCCCAAGCTGCACCATATCGCCCACCTCAACCTGATCCCGGTCTAAGTCTAATCTAAAACTAATATCCTTGGCAAAAGCCTGCGCGTTTAATATATAAACAAATGCCGCTATAAATACAAATATATTTGTTAAATATTTTTTAATTTTTCTATCTCTCATCATCATGCTCGCCTATACAACCTTTATTAAAGGCGGTCCGGAATCAATCATTTTGGCTCATTCTCGTCCCGCATCGTGCGGGACTCCGAGGATGAATCTCTGATTTTGCCAGTCCTATCAAAATCAGGCTTCAAACCCGCCTAAATAATTATTCCTGCCCTTTATAGTTTATCGCTTTTAACTTGCAACCTTATGCCTTTGTATTCAGATTTTATTCTTTGCTTTTGACCATGAGCTATCAGCTATTAGCCAAGCATGCTTTTTATGCTTAAGCTTTTTCTGTTTTGTGTCTTCTCTTATTTGTCATTTGTAATTCGGCATTTGTCATTGTTTATCTGCTACCAGCCCTTTACTCCCGGAGCAGGCTGCTGCTGTTGCGCTTTATATAAATTAATCTCTTTTTGCTTATCTTCTGACTGCTGGAAGTTTTCCAACAGCATTTTAGCTTCTTGTTTTGTCATTTGCCTTCGCTGCTCATTTTGCGGCGCAGACTGCTGATCTTTTTGCTGCGGCTGCTTATCCTGCTGGCTTTGCTGATTCTGCTGACTTTGCTGGTCCTGTTTGTCTTGTTTATCCGGCTGTTTATCCTGCTGAGTTTGCTGATTCTGATTATCCTTTTTATCTTGTTTATCTTTTTGGTCCTGCTTATCCTGCTTAGATTTTTGCTCTTGCTCGACTATTTTTTTTGTAGTTAGCTCATAATTATATTTAGCGTCTCTATCCGCGGGGTCTATGTCTATTGCCCGCTTGAAAAAATTAAGCGCTTTTTTATATATCGGGTTTGCTGAAGCCGGGTCTTTTTTTTCCGCTGCCAGGCCTTGTCCAAAAAGAGCATTGCCCAGATTATACGCCGACCATTGCTCCAGATATTTTTCCTGAGTATTCATGGATTCCAAGAAATTATCCGCAGCCTTATTATAATCAAGCTTATTATAAAAATCCACACCTTGATTATACGCATGCTCCGCGCTCAGCGGCTTATCTGCCGCGTAAACACTAGCGCATAGTCCAAACAGCAAAATATAAACCATAAAAACCCGCGATTTTCGAAACATTATTTATCCCTCTTACTTAAAAACGGTTCTAAGCAAAGCAATAATAGCGCTAGCACCAGCGGAATTTGAAACCGCTCCAGCAATTTTTTTTCGCGGCTGCTTTTAAGTTCTTTCTTATCCATTGCCGCGATTTTATTTTTATACAAAAACTCCAGGCCAAACTGTATGGGAGTAGATTTAATATAAGTCCCGCCGCTTTTTAAAGCAATCTCCTGTAAAAGCGCTTCATTGATTCTGGATTTCACCACTCTGCCTTGGTCATCTTTTAAAAAAGAAGTATTGTTGTTTTCATCGGTAATACTGATTAACTCGCCCTCAGTTGTGCCCACGCCGATAGTATGAATCGTTATTTTATCTTCCGCGGCGCGCGCTGCCGCGGCAATCGGATCGCCTTCGTGGCTTTCCCCGTCGGTAATAATAATCAAAGCCCGGCTTGTGCCTTCTGAGCCGGCAGAAAAACTATCAATTGCCTGGTTGATTGCCGTGGCAATATTCGTACCCTGCCGCGGAATAATCCCGGCATTTAAATCATTGGCAGTTAGTAAAAACCCATTATAATCTATTGTCAGCGGACACTGGACAAAAGCGCTGCCGCTAAACGCGATCAGCCCGATTCTATCACCCTGCAGCTGGCTGGCTAAATCCTCGATTGCCAGCTTAACCCTGCCTAAACGGCTGGGCAAAACATCCTTAGTCAGCATGCTTTTGGAAACATCCACTGCCACGAAAATATCCACTCCGCGGTGTTTAACCTCTTGCCAGACAAACCCCCATTGCGGCCGCAATAAGGCTAAGATCATCAGCAATAAAGCGGTAAGCAAAACCATGATTCGGGTATTTTCTTTTTTCTGATTATAAGATCCGGCAATGCTTTTAAGTAAATGCGGATTAGCAAAATTGTTCAGCAAAAACTTTTTCTTTTTTTTGGCATAATAATACAATCCTGCTGCCGCGGCCAAAACAATAAAGAAATAATTAAAATGTAAATTCGCGAAGTTCATGATTTTCCAGTCCGCTTAAGGAATTTTTAATAATATAGTATTTGCCAAAAGCTGTTCTAAAACAAAAATAATTATCCCCCAGAGCAAAAACGCGGCAAACAGCTCGTCATATTGAGTGTATGCCGGCTGTTTAAACGGGGTTGTTTCTAATTTATTTATCTGCTTATAAATCTCTTTAAGCGATGCGGTATCTGTGGCCCGAAAATATTTACCCTCCGTGATTTTGGCAATCTGAGCCAAAGACGATTCATCAATATCAATTTCCACATATTGCAATACTTCCCGGCCGAAAGCGTCCTGCCCAGGATAAGGCACCTCGCCAATACTGCCGGCACCAATGGTATATATCTTAACCCCTAGCGCCTTGGCTGCTTCTGCCGCTGTTTGCGGAGAAATTTTTCCGGCATTATTTCTGCCGTCAGTTAATAAGATTATAATCTTGGTTTTAGCGTCTGATGTTTTCAGCCGGCTCAAAGCCGCCATAATGCTTGAACCAATGGCTGTGCCGTCTTCGACCATGCCAATACGCACTCTTTCTAAATTAGTTAACAGCCAATTATGATCCAGCGACAAAGGACAAACCACATAAGAAGCTCCGGCAAAAGCAATCATGCCAATGCGGTCATTGACTCTTTGGCTGATAAAATCCTCCACAACCTGCTTAACTACATATAACCGATTATAGCGCTTACCTTTTATCTGAAAATCAAGCGCGTTCATACTGGTAGAAGTATCCAGTGCCAAGACAATATCAATTCCTTTTTTATACACTCGCTGATGAGCAATCGGCAGCTGCGGTCTGGCTAAGGCAATAATAATAAACCCGATCGCTAATATCCGCAGCAATATCAAGCGCTCTAATAAGCGGATTTTAAGCGTCGGCTTTGTCTTAATTAAATCAATTGACGAAAAACGCAAACTTGGCGTATTGCCGCTTTTCCGGCTAAAAAACCAAAGCATTGGCAGTAAAAATAAAAGGATTAAAAATAAAGGACTGCGGAAAATCATTTTATTGCCTCTTGCTTATTGTCAGCTTCTACTTGCTTTGTTTGTTCAATAAAATTTCTTACGCTGCGAAACGAATCTTGCGCTTCAGCGGCTGTTGATCCATATCGGGCAAATTTCACCAGATCAGATAAAATAAGAAAAGCCTGGAGTAAATGTTTTTGCTCTGTTGTCAGCACCGGCGATGTCTTGGCTTTTATCAAAAACTCTTCGGTTGACAGCCAAGGCGCTCTTAGCTGAAAGCGGTTTTCTAAATAACGCCGCATACATCCGGATAATTGCTCAAAATACTGCTCCATCAATCCCTTAACAACCAAATCCTGCTCTTGCAGTTTTTCTAACTCAGCTAAGGCAATCACATGCGCCGGGATTATAACCACTGGTTTTGTTTTTAATTTTGTCATCTGTTTTTTAACAAAAAATATTATTAGGGCAATCACAGCCAAAACAATCAAGCCAATAACCCATCCCCAAAAATCCCGCCAAATAATAAGTTTCGGCTTAAGCGGTTTAGGACTTAAATCCTTGGCTTCTTTTTCTAATACGCTTGCCACTGTAACATTTATGCTCTGGGCAGTTATTTTCTGCCAATTAGTATCATTGTTCAGGCGATATTCCAAAGAGTACTCGGGAATAACCTGCTCTCCGGTTTGAAAAATAGTAAGCTCATAATTACGGATTATCTGATCTGCCTTATCTTGGGTTATTGCTTTTTTTTCCTTTAAGTTTCTGATGTCAAAAGCTCCGAGGGTTTGATTGTCTTTTGCTTCCAAAAACTTTAACTCAGCCTCAGCCGGGACTTTAAAGGAAACCGTATAATGGATAATCTCTCCGATATTAACCGTGGTTTTATCAACCTCGGCCTTAATCTCTGGAATAAAAACTGTCCGCGCTTTTTCGGCAAAAGCGCAGAGCAGAGATATATTGCTGAAAATGAACAGGCTGATCAGCAGTTTATTTATCCGTGAAAAAATTTTTTTCTTGTTCATAATTAAGTTCGCAATCGTTTTCCTCTTGTGCGGAAAAATCGATAAACCGCCTCGCTATAAGGCACATTAGTTTTAATATCCACAATATCCACGCCTGCCTGGCGCAGCAAGCGCGCCCGTTCTGAAAGCTTCTCGCCGCTTCTGCGCGCGAACTCCTCGCGCGCGTTTTTATCCGAAGAATCAATATAAAACTCCTGCTTGGTTTCATTATCCTGCAGCTTGACAATTCCAGCTTGCGGCAAATTTTGCTCCGCGGGATCAGTAATCGTCATGGCCACTAAATCATGTCTTTTATTTGTGATTTTAATTTGCTGCTTAAATTCACAGCCAAAGAAATCCGAGATTAAAAAACAAATCGCTTTTTTCCGAATAACCTTATTTAAATATTCCAGCGCCAGCCCAATATCCGTGCCCGTTCCTTTGGGTTTATGATATAAAACCTCACGGATAACCCGCAGCACATGCCGCAAGCCTTTGCGCGGCGGAATAAACTGTTCGATTTGGTCTGAGAAAATTATCAGACCAACGCGGTCATTATTTTTTATCGCTGAAAAAGCCAGCACTGAACACAGCTCCGCGGCTTGCTCGCTTTTCAGTTTGTTTTGCGTGCCAAAATAACTCGACCCCGAAGCATCCATAATCAGCATCACTGTCAGCTGGCGTTCTTCGACAAATTTCTTGATATAAGGATGCCCCATGCGCGCCGTAACATTCCAATCAATGGACCGAATATCATCGCCCGGCTGATATTCGCGCACCTCATCAAATTCCATGCCCTTGCCTTTAAATACGCTGTGATACTGGCCGGCAAAAACATCATTAACCATACGCGATGTTTTGATTTGAATCCGTCTGATTTTATCTAAAACTTCTTTGGGTAACATGGCTTCTTTCCGAAGAATGTCAAATTACAAATTTCAAAACATTAATCTTTTTATCTATTTGTTATTTTTTATTTATTTCTTTTCATTTGTCATTTGCCATTTGGCATTTGTCATTTTTTTACGGTACTTCTATTTCATCAAAAATAGTTTTAATAATATCTTCGCTTGTTTTACCTTGCGCCTCAGCCTCATAAGACACAATCAATCGATGCCTAAGCACATCCATGCCGATTGATTTAATATCCTGCGGCGTAACATAACCTCTGCCTTGAATAAAAGCATATGCCTTGGCCGCGGTGATTAAATATATGCTTGCGCGAGGAGACACGCCATAATGAATCATATCTTTTAAACTTTCCAACCCATAATCCTGGGGATTACGGGTAGCAAAAACAAGATCAATAACATATTTTTCGATTTTTTCATCAACATATATTTGGTCAACAACTGTCCGCGCTCTTAATATCGCGTCCGGATGAACAACTGGTTTGATTGATATTTTTTTATCAGTTTGCGCCATGCTGCGCATGATCTGCAATTCCTCAGCTTGTGTGGGATAAGTAACTTTTACTTTGAGCATAAAACGATCAATCTGCGCCTCAGGTAAAGGATATGTGCCTTCCTGCTCAATCGGGTTCTGGGTTGCCATAACCATAAACGGACTATCTAATAAAAATGTTTCCTGGCCGATGGTAACCTGTCTTTCCTGCATTGCTTCCAGCAACGCGCTTTGGACTTTTGCCGGAGCGCGGTTGATTTCATCAGCTAAAATTATATTGGCAAAAATCGGACCTTTTTTAGTAGTAAACTTACCGTCTTTCGGATTATAGACCAGTGTGCCCAGCAAATCAGCCGGCAATAAATCCGGAGTAAACTGAATTCTTTGAAACTTAGTATCAATCGCCTGGGCAAGAACATTAACTGAAAGCGTTTTCGCCAGACCCGGCACACCTTCAAGTAATATATGTCCATTGGCCAAAATCCCCACCAGAAGTCTTTCAATAAGATATTTTTGGCCAACAATAATATTTCCGATCTCACTGGTCAAATCTTTGATAAACACACTTTCTTGTTTTACTTTTTCATTAATTGCTGTAATTCCAGCGCTCATGACTACCTCCTTTTAATTGCCGAATAAGCTAACTGATCCTGATTGATCATGGTTGCTTAATTTATTGCTGAAAAGTTTTAGAGCAGGAGTAGGAAAAATTAGCGCGTGAAATATCCCCTGAATCCCAGGCCAAGAGCTTCCCCTACTCTATTTATAATATTTTATAATTATCAAAAAATATTTTTTTTGTCAAGCCCTGGCGCTATGCCAGCCGCGGTTTATTTTAAATCTTTTCTATTTGCTTTGCGCAAATATTATCCCCATTTTTCCGCAATTTTCTTACTGTGGGATGACAAGCAATTTTCATGGTCCAATCATCAATAATCGCGTAAAGACAAGGCATAACCACCAAGGTAAGTCCCGTAGCAAAAGCCAGTCCCCAGGCAATGGCCAAGGCCATGGGCTGCAAAAACGGATCAAAGCCGCCAATGCCATAAGCCACAGTGCTTAAACCAGCCACTGTAGTTAAGGTTGTCAGCATTACCGGACGAAAGCGCAATACCCCGGAATTAATAATTGAATCGCGCCTGGTCATGCCCTCCTGTCGGAGTTTATTGATAAAATCAACTAAAACAATCGAATCATTTACCACAACTCCGGACAAACCGACTATACCGATAAATGCCAGTAAACCCAGAGATTCCTGATGCAGCCATAAAGCCACAACCACACCGATTAAGGAATAAGGAATAGCCATCATGACAATAAACGGCTGAACAAGCGATTTAAATAAAGTGGCTAAAATCATAAAAATCGCCAAAATCGCGATTAGAAACGCGATCATCAGATCCCGGAAAGATTCCTGATTTTCCTTTTCTTCGCCGCCTAAACTCAGCGAGTATCCCGGATATGCTTGAGCTAAAGTTTCAAATTTTTCCATCACATTTGCTGTCAAAACCAAGGACTTGATAACTTTTTGATCAACACTGGCAGCTAACTGAATATAGCGGCTGCCATCCATATGCGAGATACTGCGCAAGCCCTGAGACTGTTCAATCACGGCAACCTTATTTAAAGGAATTAAATCCCCGCGGCTATTAGCAATCCGCAATTTGTTGAAAATTTCCTGGCTGGTTCTTTGCTGCTGGGGCACGCGCACCCTTACTTTGATTTCTTCTTCCGCCTTGGTTTTTTTAATTGCTGTGGCAATCCCGCCTTCAAAAGCATTGCGCAGACTAGCGGCAATCGAACCCACGCTTAATCCGGTAACTGCTGCTTGTTCGCGATTAACCGCGATCCGCAGTTCGCGATTACCCAAAGTATAACTATCCGAAGCATCTGACACTCCGGGAAAAGTTTCCATATATGTTTTTAATTCCTGAGCCAGCTTACGTAAAACAATCAGATCATCACCTTTAATATTAAACTCCACATCCCGGCCGACTGGCGGGCCTTCTTTTAATTCATAGAAATAGAGTTTTTCAAATCCCTTTATTTTTTCCAATTCCGGACGCAAATCATTGACAATTTCTTTTGGTCCTTTATCCCGCTGCTGCAGCGGCGTTAAATAAATATGGATTTGCGCTACATTTGAACCAGACTGCGCGGTAGGATCACCCATACCACGTCCCGAATCAATTGCCCCGATCGTAGTAACAAAAGAACTTAAATACTGCTTGGGCAGAGAATTGACCAAGGCTTCTACCGGCGCCATTAATTCATTGGTGACTTCCAAAGGAGTTCCTACCTTTGCTTCAGCGCGAATCAGCAGTTCTTCAATGCCCTTGCCGCCAAACATCTCTCTGGGCAAAACCAGAACAATAACCATAATCGCGCCAATCAAAACAAGCGTAGACAAAGCAACTACGAGATATCGCGCCTGCAAGGCTTTTTCTAAAATCTGTTTATAGGCTTTAATCATCTTATCCAATACAGGATATTTTTTTACCAGCATTGAGCATCCGCCAACCGCGGCAATCACCAGCACAGTACTTAAAGGACTGCTATGGGTCACAATTGACAGCCATGCGCCGATAACAGCGGATAAAATAGTAATCACCAGCATTGTATAAAAATCCCGGTTTGTTTGCTGTTTTTCCGCTTTCAAACCATGGATTGGTTTTAAAAAATCCGCCAGATGTGAAGGCAAAATAAAAAAAGCTTCTAAAACCGAGGCGCACAAAGCTACAATCACCATCAGGGGAATATAACGCAAGAATTTACCCAGGATACCGCCCATATACATCAACGGGAAAAACGCGGCAATCGTTGTAATGATCGTAGCCGCGACCGGAGCAATAACTTCATTTGTGCCTTTTATCGCTGCTTGCTGCGGGGACATGCCTTGCTCAACATAGCGATAGACGTTCTCCGAGATAATAATGCCATCATCAACAATCATTCCAATAACAATGATCAAACCAAACATGGTCAACAGATTAACCGTAATCCCCATCCAGAGCATAACCGCCAGAGTCACGCACATGGCAATCGGAATGCCCAGGGCAGTAAAAAAAGCCGGCCGGGAATGCAAAAAAGCAAATAAGATCAGCACTACAAACACAAAACCAATAAAACCATTGGAGCGCAAGACATTCAGCCTGCGATTAATATAATAAGACATATCATCAAAAGTTGTTATTTCAACCTCTTTTGGTATTGTGAGTTTAAATTTCTCCAGAGTTTTATAAGTAGCGTCAACAACATTAATCGCGTCGCCTTTTTCCTTTTTATATACTTCCAAAGTAATTGCCGGCTTGCCCATGTTTTTATTAATAATTGTCTGCTCTTCAAAAGTAAGCTTTACCCGCGCGACATCCGCGATTTTCAGCCAATTTCCAGTATCATTGGCGCGGATAATAACATTTTCGATTTCCTCTTTTGTCGTAAACTCGCCGGTGGTCTTAATCGCGAATTCCTCAGCCGGCGTATTCAGCTTACCCGCCGGCACTGTCACATTGCGCGCTTTTAATGCCTGCATAATCTCATCAATCGAAACATGCAGATTCTCTAATTTAGTTAAATCCGGCTCGATCCAAAATTCCTGATCGCGGTATCCGCTGCGCGTGACTTTCGCTACCCCGGGAATATCTTCCAGCTGATCTTTTAAATTATCCGCAATTTCCTGAAGTTTAAATTCATCGGCCTGCCCGCCCACGCCAATATTAATAACCGGAAAGATCTTACTGTTAATCTCAAGAACCAGCGGACGGTCTTCCACTGCTTCCGGCAGATCCACAACCCGGTCCACTGCTTTTTGAATATCATTAACGATTTTTCTCCGGTCATTTTCATCAATATCCGGATTCATTTTTAAAGAAATAATTGACGTGCCGTCGCGGGAGATTGAGAGCATTTCATCAATATCATCTACTTCCCGCAATTCTTTTTCTAATAGCGTGGTTACTAGTTTTTCCACATCTTCGGCCGGCGCTCCGGGGTAAACCGTCTGCACTGAAACTTCGTCAAAATCAATTACCGGAAAAGCTTCCCGCCGCAAAGTAAACATGGAAATCGTGCCGACAATCAGGATCAAGGCTGAGATGAGATTAATAAATAATGAGTTTTTAACTGAAAATTCAGCGATCTTCATAAAATATAATTCCTTTGTTTAACTGCTAAAACTTTAGAGCTTATCCGTCCAATAAGCATTAAGTAATGAATTTTCCGCTTGCTGCAAATCAATCCGCGCTGCCTTATAGGCAAACAATGTCTGCGCCAGATTGCGCTGAGCAGTTAATAAATCCTGCTGAAAGCGAACTAAAGTATCAGTATTTGATCGTCCGTTGCGAAACCGTTTTTCTTCAAACAATAATTTTTTCTCCTGGAGAGTAATAATCTTTTGGCGCGATTTAATATTTTCAATGTGCACATTTACCGTATCCACCGCGTTATTAATCTCCACAATAATCGCGTGTTCTATTCTTTTTAATCCCAACAAGGCTTTGGCTTTTTCATTTTCCGCTTTCTGCTTTTTCGAACGCGCGGCGCGATTTTCCAAGGGCAGAGACAAGCTTAGGCCCAGATATAATTCCGGATTATCCTGGTCGCTGATATTTTGCCAGGCATCTGCTTGGGCTGCTTCAAGCCCATTGTGAGCAAATGACGCGTCCAGATCAATCTGCGGCCAAAGACTGTTTTGTTTCATGCTTAAATTAATCTTTTTCATTTCAAGATCATTTTTCGCTTGTTTATAATCTCGGCGCTGGACAATGGCGGTTTGTAAAAAATCCTGGACGGTTATTTTACTTGCCAAACATTCTAACTTATTTGTCGGCATAATATTCAGCGTAAAATCCTCTTCGCTTAAAGCCAGCAATAAAGCATTTTGAGCCATCCGCAGTTTTTGCTCGGCTATCTTAATATCGATATTGTTTTGGATCAGGTTGGCTTCCAGGGCAAATAATTCCGCGTCTTCAACCAGGCCTAAATTTTTGCGCTGTTCAAAAATTTTATAAAGATTTTTTGTGCGTTCCAGCATTTTGCGGGCAATATCCAATTCTTCCGAATACAGCACAAGCTGCCAATATGCTTTTTGCAAATCACCCAGAGATTGTTCTATTCTATTGAGTACGTTAAAATCACTATTATCAATATCCAGGCGGCTGAGCTTTATTTGCCCGCGATCCAGCATGCCAAAAAAATTATTTCCCAGCGGCTGATTAAGCGTAAATTTGACTTGGGCATCATGGTTGGGATTAATCGAACTAAATGTTGAATCACCAGAGCCGCGCGCGTCAGCTAATTCAAGGCCTAAGGTTGTGCCCATGGGAATTGTTTTACTCAAGCCAATGCTGTAATTATTAAGCCTGCTTTTGGTTCCGGACAAAGAACTTGCTGA
>JAZDHZ010000015.1:0-2500 GCA_043805415.1 Candidatus Omnitrophota bacterium
AAAAGCGGATTTAAAGTAAGGGCTATCAATTCAGTTTTAGAAGAATGCGTAAAAGAATACCTAAAATCTTAGTTACCGGCGGCGCAGGTTTTATCGGCAGCGCCTTTGTAAGATTTATCTCCGTCATTGCGAGGCGCGAAGCGCCGAAGCAATCTGAAGTTATTATTATTGATAAGCTTACCTATGCCGGAGATCTTAAGCGTTTAGAGGAAGTTAAGGGCAGATTTAGATTTTACAAAACTGACATCTGTAATAAAAAGCAAATTGAAATTATTTTTGATAAAGAAAATCCAGATATTGTTGTGCATTGTGCCGCAGATAGCCATGTCGACCGTAGCATTAATGATGCCTCACCGTTTATTGAAACTAATATTAAGGGTACGCAGATTCTTATGGATACCAGCCGCAAGGCCGGAGTAAATAAATTTATTTTTATTTCTACTGATGAAATCTACGGAGAGATTGCCAATGGCAAATTTAACGAGAATTCTCCAATTAAGCCGAACAGCCCTTATGCAGCTTCTAAAGCTGCGGCTGATCTTTTAGTACAGTCATATATCAGAACTTATAAGTTCCCGGCAATAATTATTCGTCCGTCAAATAATTACGGTCCGTGGCAATATCCGGAGAAGTTGATTCCGCTGGCGATCTTGAGAGTAATAGAGGGAGGCAAGGTTCCAGTTTATGGCAAAGGGCAAAATGTGCGCGAATGGCTCTATGTTGATGATTGTGTAAAAGGAATTTTAACGATAATGAATAAAGGCGCAATCGGGCAAATTTATAATTTAGGTAGCGCTCAAGAAAGTAAGAATATCGGTACAGTAAAACTTTTATTGAAAACCTTGGGAGTTAGCCAAAAGAGATTTGAATTTGTTAAAGACCGCCTTGGGCATGATATAAGATATAGCCTTGATTCTAAAAAACTTTACCAAAAACTCGGCTGGAAAGCCCAGGTTAAACTTTCACAAGGCCTTAATCTTACTGTAGACTGGTCGCTTAAGCACCAAGCTTGGCTTAAAAGTAAGCTTAAAAATATCAACAAGCTTTATAATTAGGGACTATTTTCGAGGACACAGACTATTTTCGGGGACACAATACTTAATTACTTAGAATTAAGTATTGTGTCCCTGGAGGAAAATAGCCTCTAATTAAATAAGGAATGACATGTCAATCGTTATAGTCACAGGTTCAGGTGGATTAATTGGTTCTGAAACTGTCAGCTTCTTTGCTGAAAAAGGTTTCGATGTTGTTGGCATAGACAATAACATGCGTAAAATTTTTTTCGGTCAGGATGGTTCAATACTTTGGAATAAACAGCGCCTTAAAAAACAATATAAAAACTACCGGCATTATTCCGTAGATATCCGCAATCAGGGTAAAATAAATTCGATATTTAAGAAATATAATAAAGATATTGTTTTGATTGTGCATGCTGCGGCCCAGCCTTCACATGATTGGGCAGCTAAAGATCCGATGGTTGATTTCGGGGTTAATGCTACCGGAACCCTCATCTTGCTTGAGGCTTTACGACAATTTTGTCCGCAGGCAGTCTTTATTTTTACCTCGACCAACAAAGTCTATGGAGATACTCCTAATCGATTACCTTTAGTTGAAATGGAGGAGCGTTTTGAATTACCTAATGATCATAAATATTATAAAGGTATTGATGAAACGATGTGTATTGATAATTGTCTGCATTCAGTATTTGGCGCCTCAAAAGTTGCTGCGGATGTAATGGTTCAGGAATATGGAAAATATTTTCATCTTAAAACCGGAATATTCAGAGGAGGTTGTCTTACCGGGCCTGCGCATTCAGGAGCTGAATTACACGGGTTTTTATCATATTTAGTTAAATGCGCTGTTACTAAAAGAAAATATAAAATCTATGGTTATAATGGCAAGCAAGTTAGAGATAATATTCATTCATTTGATTTAGTAAATGCTTTTGATTATTTTTTCCAGAATCCTCGTTGCGGAGAAGTTTACAATATAGGAGGAAGCAGGTTTGCTAATGTATCGATTTTAGAAGCAATTGCAATTTGTGAGAAAATAACCGGAGAGAAGTTTGAATATGATTATGTAGATACTAATCGTATTGGTGATCACATCTGGTGGATTAGCGATGTTTCTAAGTTTCAGTCGCACTATCCGCAGTGGCAATTTAAATTTGGCATAGAGGATACGATCAAACAAATTTATCAAGCGCAAAGACACCCCGCGCTAAAGGCACCCGACGCTAATCGGTATTGCGTCGGTGTGCGCTATGTAGCGCAACTTGCGCGGGTGTGCCCTAACTGGGCAAGGAGCAAGAATGGCAAAAAAATTATGGGGGGGAAGGTTTCCTAAGAAAACATCTGAACTGGCTGATAGGTTTACCTCCAGCATATCTTTTGATAAGAGGCTGGCTGTTTATGATATCTGAGGCAGCATCGCTCATGCCAGGATGCTAGGCAGGCAGAGGATAATACCTGCTAAAGACGCTGCTTCTATTGTCAGGGGG
>JAZDHZ010000016.1:0-56833 GCA_043805415.1 Candidatus Omnitrophota bacterium
CATATCTTTCATTGTAACAATAAGTTGTGGTTCATTCATATGACAGCCTCCTTTCTTTAAAAACATCTATTTATAGGCTATCATAAAACATTACATTTTCACGTAGTAATTAACTATTACCTTTTTACATTGTAACCACACGTTGTTCTAAAAACCTGGCAAATTGAAACAATACATGGTATACTTTAAAACCCTTTTTGTACCTTTGGGAACAAGGATGTAACATCTTAATATCAAAGCGCATAGGAATTTTAAACAGGAATCGCGGGTAATCTGAAATGACGCGGATAATAATAAAATTATTAGGAAGAATAGGTAAGCTGATCGTGCTTTTGTTTGTTCAGGCGTTCTTGATGCTGAATTGCGCCTGGGCAACTGGGCAAGATTCAGGAACACAGCGATATTGTCTTGCTCCGGTATTGCAAATCAAAGAGCCGGGGATTATGAATCAATTTTACCATGCTTCGAGTCGGGATATGCTCTTGCTCGACGCGGGAAAAACATACCATTTGACCGGCGAATTCAGGATTAGAGCAGATAAAGGACGGATTGCTGTCCCGGCAGCATTCAGAAAACAGCTGCTTGGTTCGAAATTGTTTGTTTCCCAAGGGGCGCCGGTATTTCTGATTAAGAAAAAAGACAATATCCTTTGTTATCCCCTTACCGAGCATTTGAATCTGCTGCATCCGCGTGCGAGCAAAGCTTTGGCGCGAATTTTTTATTCTGGGATAAAATATGAGCAGAATAAATACTGGGGCGATGTGTATGTGGTGAACATGGATTCCCAAGGGAGGATTATTATTCCAAAGCAATTACGCGGCGAATTCAATATCAAGCAGGCGGCAAACATATTGATCAAAGGTAAAGAGATCTTATTTGAATTGTGGCCAAACCCCTCTTCAGAGGAAAAAATCAGTTCTTCCCCGATTACGCAATTCGAACTTGAGGAAGAAGCCCGCTATAAACAGCAGCTGGAGATGTATATTAAAAACAGCGACGAAAAACAATTGATCAAAGACGTCATTGTGCGGCGGGTAATGCCGCAGCTTGAGGCTTGCGAAAAAATCCTGGATATCGGTTCCGGAGACGGCGCGGTAACCGAAGTTATCGGCTGCACTAATGTTCAGGAAATGTGGATTGTTGAGCCGAACGCGGCACATATTCAAGCATTGCGTTTGAGGCTGGAAAAAATAGGGGCGAACAAATATTTCCAGTTGAATATCATAAATGGATTGTGGCAGGATGCGCAGCATGATATTCCGGAAGGGTTTGATTTAACTGTTTTGTCTCATATGCTCTATTATATTGATCCGGAAAATGTGCTGCTGTTTCTTGAAAGCGTGCTTGGAAAATTAAATTCCGAGGGAAAACTGGTCATCGCGTTGAACTCCTTGACCAGGCAAAGCACGGTCCATGGCGTATATTCTCAATTTTTCAATCAATTAGGTGACGTAAAAAAAGCTGCGCTTGAGCCGCAGACCATGATTGTGGAGCAATTAAAAAAACAAGGTTATGAGGTTGAAACCATTCCGATCGAGCCGGTTGTCGCAACCAGGGACTTTGAAGAATTTCTGGAAATAGGATTGTTTTTACTGCTTGAGCCGTACAGCACCTGGAGTGAGTCTGAAATGCGGGACATTAAAGACTATCTTGCCGCGTGCATTTATAACGAAGAATACAAGCTTTTAATGCCTCAGGATATCATTATCGTGGGCAAAGGGATTAATAAAGAAAAAGTACGGAGCTTGCTTTGGCCCCAAAACCAGATGAATGCAGCCATGGCGGCTGCTGTTGATCAGTCGATATAACGATAAATGAGAAAATTACAAGTTACGAGTTAAAAGCTAAAGCGGAAAACTGAAGGCTGTAAAAACCATGAACAAAATACTCTTTAACGCAATAGCGCTTATGCTGATACAAGCGATCCTGTCCGGAATCTGGATCCCGGATAGTGAGAAAATAGTTTTTTCAAAAAATGCAATGGCCGCTAATTTAAACGCGCCGCTGATGCTCAATAATAGTTTACTCCAGCAATGTTTTATTAATGTCAAATTACCGAAAACGTTTTTCTTAGCCGAAAACAGCGCGGAAGTTAAATTGAAGATCGCGCTGTATGATTTTATTAGTTCTGTCCCAGAAAAGTGTTTTAACGAAAACAACGGGCAAAGAGAAAGAAAACAACAGCTATTAAACGAATTAAACAAAAATTACTTAAACGCAGCCCAGTATGTCTCTAATTTTACTGAACTTTCTCAACAAGGCAAAGAAATAATTCGCTTATTGCAGAGGCTAAAGACAAAAATTCCTCTGGAATTGGAAGAGGGAAATCCAGTATTTAATTTATTAATGCTCTTGGGAGCGCATCCACATGAAATCAGCCAAATGTTTAGTTTTTACCAAGCAAAGACAAATTTTATAAAAAACTATGCTGATCCGGCAATGCGCGGTTCAGCCGGATATCACCACCCGCGTAATTTTCACGAAATTATGCTGCATTCTAATAATCCGGAGTTTAAAAAACATATTTTAGGATATCTGGATGAGCTTGATAAAGACGAAATCAAAGTTTTGGATCTGCTTTGCGGTAATGGTATTGAAGCAATCAATATAATCCAACACTTTAAAAGTCAGTCTAAAAAACTAATGCTGTATGCCCAGGATGCCTGGGCGCAAAATATCTATGAAGGCATAAAAAACGCTATTGCCGCGGGAGTTACTCCTCATGAACTGCAATTTATATTAAAAAACGCCCGGCCGCGATTCGGCGGGGTTCCGTTATCAGATCAATCCATGGATGCTGTAGTTTTGTTTGATTGCGCGATGTTTGGTTTTAAATCCGACGCCAAAGAAGATATCCTGCGTGAGGCATTAAGGGTTCTTGGCGGAAGAATATTTCTCGATTTATCCATAGAAGGAGAGAATGTTTTTAATGCCTTGGCCAAAGAAAATGACGCGGTGCGGGAAATCAGCAGAACCGCGACAACCGAACAGCCAGCGCGTAAATTGTTTTTCGAAGATATGCCGGATAACTGGATCCGCTGGTATTTTGTGTTTGAACGGATAAACAGATCCAGGATGACTACGAAAGGTTTCGCTGCTTTGGAAAACAAAAGCATATCTCTGGAAGCGATGGATCCAAATGATCAGGCAGTAAGGCAATTCTTTGAAGGCCGGTTCGCGTCAGGGCAAAACACGCTGCTATATCAATTTCCTCCTGACATTAAAAAAATTGTTCCAGATTCAACGCCGTTATGGTGGAGGTGGTGGGGGCATAATAACAAAGCATTTCACGACGCGTATGCTTCTTTGCTTGAATCTATCCCCGCGGGATTCATGACGCGCGGCAAGTGGAAGCCGGATAAACACAATCTCGATTTTGTGCTGAGAGAAATATTTAAAAACGCGTATTGCGCTATTGCCGCGCGCTATTATCCGGAATTATATCAAAGCCTGCCGCAGGATTATCGAGGTTTAATTGAAATAGGTTTCGCGGTAAGATATCACCCGGACGCGTTCGGCCATCCGCAGTGGGAACTGGTGATCACGGTTTCGGATAATGGAGCCGGGGAAAGAACCGCGGAGATATTTAAAAAAAACAAAGGGAACACTTTCTTTTTAATGAATGGTGATGGCCGGGGATTGATTGGTGTGCGGGAAACCGTATCTTATTTTGGGGGAACGTTTGAACTGATTTTGGCAAAGAATGATTCAGAAAAGACTAAAGCTGTTGTTACTATTCCGCTGAGGAGTCTGGCCTTAATTGACGACAGCGGTTTTGCGATTGTGCCCTTGGAAAAGATAACAGCGCGTTCCGGCCTTAACCGGGATTTTTGTAATGCGGTTTTACTCGAACAGGCGATATAACGAGAAATGAGAAAATTACGAGATATGAATCACAAGTTACGGGTTAAAAGCCAAAGCTGAAAACTGAAGGCTGTAAAAATTATGCGCAAAAAACTTTTAAATATATTAGTTATGACGCTGATCCAGGCGCTGGTAGTTATGAACACTGCCTGGGCCGGCGGATTTTGCGGCCCGCATTATCAAGTTCTTCGGAACAATTATTTAAGCCCGCGGACCGGAATTAATGCTCTATCGCTACAAAATATTTTTGGCAAGGGTTTAGCCTCTGAAATGAACGTTCAAAACAGATATCTTTTTGATTATGAAAAAAGCCCGGTTGAGTTATCCCCGGGAACCTATCAAACTTTGGCCGGGTACTGTTACGAGCTTGCGGCACGCTTAGCCTATCCTGAACAATCAAATCTCGGAGAAAGATTAAGAGCCAAATGGATGGAAGAAAATCAGGACATAAGAAACATCTTGCCGTATTTTGCAAAGCGTAGTTTGAATTTTTTTGCTGAAGGTAAAGGAGTTTCTTTGGAAAAATATATCACAAAGCATTTTAACGCTAATGATCAATTTACGGAAATGGTGAAACAATTGAAGTCCCCGCTTGTGTTTACGACAACTTTTTTTCTTCGTCATGGCGACTATTGGGTGAAGCCTTTAGTGCGGTATCTCGAGCGGATAATCTCCATTAAGCATAGGGAAGAAAATTATCAGATCATGGTGCAGTCCTTAGGAGGATCAAGCGGCAAAGAAGCTTACGCCATAGCCCTTATTATTCACCGCTGCTTAGAGAATTATGCGAAAAAGCATGGATTAGGTATGGAGTGGGTTATGAAGTGGGACATAGATATCGAGGTCTGGGATCAGCATCTTTTGCAATTGAGCCAGCTCCATAGCGGTCGATACTCTTTAGACAATGACGCCGCAATTTTTAAACGTTTCAGAGGGTATTTCCCGACAAAAATGTATCGCGTAACAAACAATACAGTTATTTTTCCGGAAAATATTCGTAATTGCATAAGAGGAAATTTTGTTGTTTTTAATCAGGTAAGTTTTCCCACGGCAGAAAATATACATGCCCTGCTTACCGGGGAGAATAATGTTGCAGATGTGACGATTTCTTTAAACATATTGGGCCATTTGGATCAATACGCGGAAATTCTGAAAAAAGGCATCGAGATAGGGTTTAAGAGCCGCAAATATCCTTCTTTATGGATCACTAATGATAAAGTAGATTCTATTCCCCATGTCTTAGTTATTGAGCCAGAAACCCAACACCAACGGAAAATCTCCGAGGCTTTGAAAGAAAAATCGATTTCTCTGACTTCTACTCACGCTGTGCCGGGCAAACTTTCAGGGCGTTTGGCGGATTCCAGCCTTGAGAATGTAGGATTTTCGCCGCATGAAAACACGGTTCCTTTGGCGCAATTCGATTTTGAAAAAGAACAGTTCCATGTTGATGCATCGGTGCCGTGGCGCAAGCCCAATGCTTTGCTGCTTTGGATAAAAGCGTACGGGGCTGTTCTGGACAAAGAAATAAAAGGAGGATCTTATCTGGAAGACACTTTAGTCATATATCCCCGCGGCGGAGCGCTTTACCGAAAAATGAGCCAGGTGAAGGATATTGACATAAATTTTTACATAAGCGACCAGGTATACGCGTGGCTGAACCAGGATAAAAAGCCGTTTCCTTATGTTAAGATCGTCAATGAATTTATTGCTTTAGCCCGGGCAAGCGGATTGAGTATTGAGGAAGAATCGTATCCCGAAGATGCGGAAATTAAACCTTCTGTTTCCGGCGACCATTTCAATCAAATACCAGTGCATGTGAAAACAACAGATGGCCGCAGGATCCTTTTTGACATGCATGACGTACTGTTGTCAAGTATCAGCCCGGTGGAAGCGTTAGCGATAAAACAAGGCGTTGTCTTAACCCAAATGGAGTTTCCGTATTGCTATGATCCGGAAGGCAATTATTATGGCACGGAAGACGCGATGGAAATATTTAACCGCTATATAAAGGAAATTAAGCTAAAAGATCTAATAGAAATTAAAGTACAGGACTATTTTTATACTCTCAATAATATCAGGCTTTCCCTTGAACAAGTATTTTCAGCCATGCAGCGTTTTGATCGCGATGAGTTCTTGAGTATTTATCGCAAACCATTCGTGCGGGTAATGACGCTGATGCGGTTGTTGGGCAAACACGAAGAAATCAAAGCGTGGGAAGCCCGGCTTGAAGAAACGGATAAAGTTTTAGCTGAAAGAGCTTCAATCCCCGCGGCGGCAGAAGGACTGATAAGTGTATATCGGGAAATGTGGAAGCAGTTTTTCGATAATGGGCTAGGAGAAGAGAACGCCAGACGATTAATAACTCAAAGAATGCGAATGACAAAACAGCAGAGGAATGGCTTAGGAGAAAACAAGGAAAGTGGTTTGAGCCCGTTTATTGACTTTCTTATGGAAGAACAGCGGTGGAGCGATAACGTAATAATTCCCGATATAAAATTACATGAAGTGTTTGAACAGGCAATATAACGATAAATAAGAAAATTACGAGTTATGAATTACAAGTTACGGGTTTAAAGCTAAAACTTTAAAGCCAAAAGCTGATATTGATTTTTGAAGTAACGATCAGTAACCAATATTGACTGTGGTAGCCGAAAAAGGCAACTATTACAAGACAACACAGTGACTGCGGACAATGGACAAGTGAATAATATGAACATGAAAAAAATACTATTTAAAACGATCGCGTTTTTATTAATTCAGGCATTTTTGTCCTGCAGCTGCGCTTGGCCTGCGGATAACACCGCCTATGCCGACGTTCATCAAACCCCTGCGGCCATGCTTTCTCCGCGGCTCATCATCTCTCAGGAACAATTCCATGAATATGTCTTGCGTTCTTTGCTTCCGGAAGCAGGAGCTGCTGATATCGCCGCGCGGGGCATTGAGCCGAAGATAAAGCTGGCGGCTAGAATCAAACATTTCTTTGAAGCAAAAAGCCAAAAGATCGATAAAATTGTAAGTCTTGTAATCAAAGGCGGACACATTGTTCAAAAGAAAAAGGCAGTACGAATGATGACGCTTACAAATATCCTTGTGGACATAGGATTGACCAATATATTTTTAAAGCCAGGGATCATTGCCTGGGGGATTTTCTCAGGGGACATGATTATTGGTTTTCTGGCGTTTTGCCTAACATTTGTTATCGGGGGATTGGTAAGGCTGGGCTATTATCCTATTTTCAAGATCATCTGGCCGGATATTTTTAAAATAACCAGCTCTGGGCTGACCGTAAACTTTGTGCCCTGGGGATTCGGCAACTTCGCGCCGTTGTTTTTTGCCAATGGCAAGGTTAATCCGAATACCATTGCCTTTATCAAGGAAGTGTATGATATTTCGAACATTGTCGAGCGGAGCGTAGAACATCATACCATGGCTTCTGTAGCTGAGATTAAAAACGTTATGGAAAATTCAGTGGAAATCGCGGAAGCGATTTACCGACAGCAGATGTCATTCAGGAACTATAACTACCGGAGATTTAAAATCCGAGGGACAAAAGAATATAGCGCGCAACAGATCATCAGCTTGATTTCCCGGAGGGATTTTTCCGACAAATATCCATTTTTTAACCGCTTTAAAAAACGAATTCTTAAACTATTCGGGATCACGTCCCCAGGATATCGGCGCGGGACAAGACCGTTTTTGTTATTTGCCACAGGAGAAAGAATAGCGCAGATAAGACAATATTTAATTAATGCCCGCTTAGACGCGGAACATTTGCTGCGGGTGTATCAATTCGATATCAGCGAATATGCTGTTGCGCTGCGCGAATTTCAGAAAGGCATGGTCAGGGTTAAACCCGCGCCTGCTGATTTCATCAGGCCGATGTTTCCCCAGGGGCAAACAGGGGCAAATGATTCACGGGGCAAGACTGCTTTATCCAAGATTAATACCTTGTTAGGGCCAAAGCTGAAAAATAAAATTTTCAGATTTTATCAAAAAATTTCGCGCTTCCAAGCCATAAAGAGCGTACTTTATCAGGGTTCAGGCGCGGATATCATTATTCCTTTTATGCTGACCAATGCTGAACGCCTGATCATGATCGATCATTTTCCGTTCGGCACAGCTCAGGATGCCGCGGCCGCGGAGTTTCTTAAAGAAAAATATTTTAAGGCAAAACAGGATAAAGGGGTTATTTCAATGGAAATATTATCGGAGATAGGAAACCTGCGCGCTCCGATCATCTGGGAACTGGAATGCATCAACGCGCGAAACATTGATATTATTGTCCGCAGCAGCCGCGCGGTTGAAGTCAAATTTGACTGGGCCTATCCGGGCCAAGCAAGCAGGCAGCGGACGATTATCCTGGCCGCGCAGACCAACGCGCGGGATCCGCGGGCATATCCCGCGGAAGTGGTTGAAGCACTGGATAAGGGCATAGACGCGTATTTGCTTAAAGGCAGCGGGGTTATTGGCATGGATGAGCACTTGCAGCTATATCTCTATGAACGGCTTAATAAAAACGCTTTGCTGATTACAAATCAGCCGCGCTTAATAAAACAATTGGAAATAAAATTCAAACCTATCGGTTCGATCGCCTTATCACCAATGGTCTCTGATCTGATAGTATACAAAAAACAGGCAACTCAGGAAATAAGTGAGATAAACGGAATAATGCCTTTGATAAATCTGCCGGCCAGGGTTAATTTTGCCATGCTTGAGCAGGCAATATAAAAATATGAAGACACTATTAAAAATAATTACAGGCATATTAATTCAAGCGTTGGTTATCAACGCGGCTATGATAGGAGCGGCATATGAGCATAATGATCCGTGTGAGACGGCGCGTCTAAGCCCGAAGATATCTATGGACATAAGCAGTTTACAGCATATTTTTCTTGAGATCTTAGATGAACAGAAACCAGTCTCTGAAAAAAAAGAACAGAAGAAAAAAGATACCCCCAGGCAATCTTTTATAAAAAAGGCTTTAAGCCCGACGTCATTGACTTTGGCAGGGCAGATATTTTTCGCGGGAGTAATCTTACCGCTTGTCTTTAGCAAGCCGATGCTTTTTGGCGTAAGCATAGGAATATTGGCGGCTCTGATGTATCGCTTTAATCAGGTTGTGCGCTACAGATGGTTAGGGTTGGGTATTGTCATAGGCGGGATCGCGGCGCGGAATTTTACGTCTATACATCTTCAGATAGGTTTATTGCTTATAAGTTCATCATTTGTCTTTGAATATTTAGGATTAGCGGAACAAAGGATCGCGGATTTAAGAAAAGAGTGGGAAGATGCACTAGGTGAAGATGACTATTCCGTTGGAAAAGAAAGTGTTTTTAACACGGTCAAGAGGAGCTTTAAGCGGCTGTATTTTGGTGCGCGCTTGCTGTTTACTGATCGGGCCATAGAAAAGTTCTCAAAAAAAGTAGAGAGATCGATGCGGTTTGCTCCGAAGCATTATGAAAAAAACAAAGAGATCCATATTTTAAAAGCGCAACGCTTATTACATAAAATATCACGAATTCAAGCCCGTTTTCTGTATTTTTGGCTGAAGGATGAACGCAACAACATTGAAAGATTTATTGAGCGCTGCCAAAATGTTGAGCTGCTTATCTGGATAGTTTTCTACAGCTGGTACCATAAATTAAAGAAAAAGGACTATTATGGCTACAGCGATTTGATGATGCAGGATGATAAGTTCAACACAGTTCGTTTATTGGCATTATCTAAGCTGGAAAAGGAATTCCTTTATCAACTGCCTCGATTTAAGGATGACTTATATGGTTTGCTGGCCGCTCAGATCCATCCTGCTGTGAGAGAAAAAGCGTATTTAATAATTGAACGCATGGATACAGACCCGCGATTATTGTATCGCGGCAGTCTTAACTCAGCGCTTGTTGATACCTGGAAAAAAGCAAAAGATTCTTTTCGGAGATTTCACGCGGGCACTTACTATTACACGCGATATATACCGATCCTGCCGCAGGATGAACATATACTGGTAGAAAGTGATCTTTCCCATATTTGGTGGCAAAAAGAATCTGAGGATATTTTAGACTTAGAAAACAAAGCAGTAAGCAGAAAGAAATTTTATATTAAAATATTTAATGAAAGCATAGATGCGAAGGAAGCGAAAGAAAAAGAAAGACTGGGAGAAGCAAAGGCAGACGAGTTATGGCAGAAGCTTAGGAGAAAATATAGCATTACTGATAACGAAAACACGCTAATTTTAAGATCAGCGACAGTTCTAAAACAAACTGCTTGGGTTCAGATGGTTGAACAGGCGATATAACAAGGGATGAGAAAATTACGAGTTATTAATTACAAGTTACGAGTTAAAAGCTAAAGCTGAAAACTAAAGGCTGCAAAAATTATGAACAACATATTCTTTAAAACAATCGCGCTGGTGCTGGTAGAGGCATTATTGGTCATGAATTGCGCCTGGGCCAAGCCGGTGAATGATGTTTACGTAAATTCGGCGCGGGAGGCGCGAAAAAACACCTTGGCTCCAAAGCTGTTTATTGGTTCTTTGGCATTCAGCGGGATTTTTGTCCCTATTGATTCAGGGATCACTTCTTCCGCACGTATTAGTACGGCCGATGAGGAAACAGCGCCGGTTTTAGTCAAGAGATCAAAAGCTGCTATTTGGAAAGACCGTTGGGCATTATTTTATTTTACTTTTACAAATATGGAAAAATATTTATTGTCCATGCCTTTTGTTTTTTTAGGAACCGGCGTTAGCTTGCTTCTGATCAAGATTCTATATATCCCCGGGATAACCATGTTATCCGCGATAATTCCTTTTTTTGCCGGTTTCTCTTTGATTGTTTTTGTATCTGTGTTCCTTGAAACCATTGGCGCGGATAAATTAAAAAATGAGAAGTTGTCCGAGGATATTTGGTACGGAGTCTCAGTTCCGCAGTTTCTTTTCGCCACAAGCGATTTGTTGCTGGTACGCTGTGCCTTGACAGCGGCAGCGGGGATTATGACGCCGGTTATTCTGTTTTGCGCTGGTATTATATCTCTCTGGCTGGTTAGCTGGCTAATAAAAAGAGCGCATATCCCGGTGCTGAAAAAAGTCTGGTTCAGCCGGGTGAGTGGGCAAGCTTTGGCAGTGCGGCATGCCGCAGGCGTGCTTGGCAATAAACCGGCGCAGAAAGAAAAACGCTTTTGGTCGCAACTGGAAAAACTGGCTTTGGAATTAAAGGAAGAGAAGGATCCTCAGCTTTCGGTCCTGCTTCAAAAAGCCGGCGGCGTGGAACGCGTCAAGCTTTCGCGTAACTTCGGCTGGGGGATAATCTCAGCCAATGATTATTTTTATATCGATTACCGGCTGTGGAATATGGTTCAAAAAAATCCGCGCAAGGAATTAGTGGTATTACTCTGCGGCGGATTTGTGCGGGAAATTACGATTAATGAACGCCGCAGGACAAAACCAAAAAAAGATATCTATTACAAGGAAATCGACGCGCTTATCGCGCAGGTGAATTATTTTAAACAAACAGAAAAAAGCAGTCCCGGCATTATTAAAAGAATGAAAAAATATTTGCATTACTTTGGCCATGAATCGACTCGCTGGAAACCGTTCACTTCCGCCAACCTTAATCTTCTGGCTCTGGTAGAAGTATTTTCCGTTGACGAAATACAGAGAATGCCTGAGCTTTATGCCAAAGGAAATACGATCACTCAGTTGGGGATCAGCTTGATCACGGAATTTATCCAAGAAAATTATGCTGATTACGCGCAGGTAAGTGTTTTGGAAGTGGAGGGGTATTTTCACGCAAAGCGCAGCTGCCGCGCGGAAAGCGAAGGGCTGCACCACATTATTTTAAATCCGATAAATACGATCGGCGGATTCCTTAGACGGCTGACCAGCGAAAAATACACGGAAGAACTTCGTACAGTTGCCCGAGACGGCGTGGTGATTGTCGAAGAAATAGAAAAAAGACTAGTGAAACTCGAGGAATTTTGTCATGCCTTTAAATGCACGCTGCCGGAGCTGGTAAAACGTATTACCTTGGATGTGGCGTATTTGTGCGGAAGAGAAGAATCCAGCTCTCAATCGCTCGCAAAACCGGTTCGCGCGCTGCAGGTGCTGCTTAAAGAAAATAAAGATGTCTTTAGGGAAAAAGAAGATTATTACGCGCCGATTGCCAAGGAGATTGAAACACTGCAAAAGTCTTTGCAGTATCTGGAAAAAATAATTGATGTCAGCGAAGTGCGGCTGCAGCCGACTCAGCTTGGAGTTTTTATTGAAAGTATTATAAGCCGGGCCAGGCTGGTCAGGATGGAACTGGAGAAAAAAGCACGGGAAACGGCCCTAGCGGGGCAAAGCGACATGGCTGCTTCTCCTGAGGAAAGTCAGGGTAAGAAAATCCTAAGGCTGTTTAAAAAAATGAGCAAATATGAGTTGGAAGTTGATTTTCCCCGGGAGTTTATTAACAATGAAAGCGTGCTTGCTGTTGATCAAGAAAAGCTCGCGGACTGTATTGGCCGTTTACTGATTGATGTCGCTTATCAGGATATGGAAAATGGTCTTAAGTTGAGAAAAATAGTGATCAGCGGGCAATTGCTTAAAGAGAAAATAAATCTCTTCGTAGAATGCAAGGGCATAGTTGTCCCGGATCGGGTATTCATGCTTCTGAGCTTTTTTTATTTTCACTACCATTACGGAAGGGGAACATGGCTGGAAGAGCTGGTATTATCTTCCGGAGAAAAAACTTTGCTGGCCCGTTCTACGGTTATTATGCAGTTGTTTAAATTGATTGAAGCGCATGGCGGCGAATTGAATATGAATCAGGATGCGGACGGGACGGTTTTCATTATTACGCTGCCGATACAGCATAAACGCGTCCTGGAGCAGAATTTCTATCCGCTGATAACCGCGGCGCCGATTGACGAATCAGCCGGGGTGGAGCTGCTGCAGCAGTCAATCTGAATTTTGTTGACCCTTATTCCCTTTGCGCAGTGGAGGAATAATCAGGCTTTGTTATTGGACTGGGAGCTTTAAGTTGATCGCGATTTAAATTGATCTTTCCAGCAAGATCATTGGTCGCGCAAAACCGGGATTTTGCAAAGGAAATTTATCGTTAATTGCCAGAAAGTCGGCGATAACCTCACCGCGAGTAGTAAAGTAAAAATAGGAAGCTCAGAGCTTTTAAAACAGGGTTGACGGTTAAGGGGCTAATCGTTATAATATAAATCCAGAGGTAAATAATGTGATGATAATCAAATTATACTTGTTATAACTGGAAATAGGGGCTAAAGGAAATAATCCTTTGGCTTTTTGCTTTTTGGGAAAGGGATTATTAATGGGTGAAATAAAGAAAATCACAGGAAAAATTAAGAAGTTTAGAGATGAGCGTGATTGGCTGCAATTCCATGACTCAAAAAATATGGCAATCTCAATTATGCTCGAAGCTTCAGAACTCCTTGAGCATTTTCAATGGAAAACAAAAGCAGAGGTTAAAAAGTATATTCAGACTAACGGCGAGTCAGTGCAGGAAGAAATTGCTGATATCTCTATGTATTTGTTTGAGTTGGCAGATAATCTTGGGATTGACCTGATCAAAGCTATGGAAAAAAAACTTAAGAAAAACGCGGCCAAGTATCCTGTTAGCAAAGCCAAAGGAAGTCATAAGAAATACAATCAGCTGTAAGACAGAGAACAGAAAAGCCTATGAAGGACGAGGGACGAGAATGAGCCAAAATAATTGATTCCGGACCGCGTTCGATAAAGGTTGTATCAGCGGAAATTTTTGTCCCGCGTAAAATTTGCCGGTCATATTGAGTACAGCGCTGTTTATTAATTAGAGTAGGGGCGGCTGGCCGCCCGCTATAAATCAAGAGATGATTATGGATAATCTAAATAAAGATCCAATTAAACCTAAGCGCCGTATCCGCTACAAAGGTACTCATCCGCGTCATTTT
Source organism: Candidatus Omnitrophota bacterium (assembly GCA_043805415.1). Classification (GTDB taxonomy): domain Bacteria; phylum Omnitrophota; class Gorgyraeia; order B26-G9; family B26-G9; genus JAHITE01. The sequence goes on from JAZDHZ010000016.1 coordinate 13,792, forward strand.
GATCAAAAATATAAAGAACTTAATTTTGAGAAATATCCTTTAGCTGTAGACAAAGTTCTTAAGTCCGGGAAAACCCCGGCCGGGACGCATCGGCCGATTTGTGTGGATGAAGTTTTAGCTGTGTTAAACCCTTTACCTGGTCAAATTGGTTTGGACGCGACTTTAGGTTTTGGCGGACACGCGGTTGAGCTGCTTAAAAGAATTATTCCCAATGGCCGGTTGTTTGCTATTGACATTGACCCCTTGGAGCTTTCGCGTACGGAAAAGCGTTTACGCTCAATGGGGTATAGCGGCAAAGAATTAATTATTAAACAAAGTAATTTTGCCGGAATGTTTAAGTTATTAGCAGAGGCTGGCGGGAGTTTTGATTTTATTCTCGCTGACCTGGGAGTATCCTCAATGCAATTGGATAACCCAGGGCGCGGGTTTACGTATAAGCGCGAAGGCCCTTTAGATTTACGGCTTAATCCTCAACGCGGACAGCCGGCAGCAGTGCTGATAAAAACAATGGATGAAACCCAGTTGGAAAATATGTTTAGAACAAACTCTGATGAGCCTTGCGCGGCGCTGATTGCTCAAGCGGTTTTTAAAAAAAGAAATCAAATTAATACAACTACGGATTTAGCAAAGGTTATTGCCCAGGGCCTGGGCAGCCCATCATTTCTTGAATGCGCTATCGCGATAAAAGATTCTATCCGCAGAGTTTTTCAGGCTTTGCGTATTGAGGTTAATGCTGAGTTTTCGGTGCTTGAACAATTTTTGCGCAATTTACCGTTTTGTTTAAAACCTCAAGGCCGGGTGGCGATTTTGAGTTTTCATCCCGGAGAAGATAAGCGGATTGCTGATTTTTTTGAGCAAGGCCGGATGGCGGGAGTATACGCGGAGATTAGCATCCTGCCCATACGCCCAAGCGCCGCGGAACAAGCTTCTAATCCGCGTTCGAAAAGCGCACGATTACGTTGGGCCATAAAGAAATAGTGAAGATTATTTTATTTACATTAAAGTTATTTTTTAGCCGGCAGGCAGGATCGTCAATCATTTTATCCTGGCTGCCGGGTTATCCGGCGCGGGAAAGTTCTTGCCCCTGGTTTTATTTTGATGTACTATTTATGTATAAAAAAGGAGGTGCTGTATGTCGGTAATTAAAGAGTTTAAGGAATTCGCGGTAAAAGGCAATGCCGTAGATATGGCAGTAGGGATTATTGTCGGCGCGGCATTTGGTAAAATTATTAATTCATTAGTAAATGATATAATAATGCCGCCAATAGGGCTATTGCTCGGAGGTACGGATTTTAGCAATTTGAAAGTGGTGCTTAAGGCAGCAGCTGGCGAGAATCCGGAAGTAGTATTAAGTTATGGTTTATTCATAAATAACGTAGTAAATTTTCTCATTGTCGCGTTTTCAATATTCTTAGTAGTAAAAGGGATTAATCGCCTAAAGAAATCATCTCCGGAAGAAAAAAAGTAAACCTTTACGATTCTTAATTCCCGGCAGGGTAATATTCTTAGCTGTCTTGGTTATTAACCAGTTGCGCGGCTTGTCCAATCAATGGCAAGTAATGCTTGTTTAAAGCAGCGATTATGATTATAATAAAATATTGCTAATCATAACAAAAACCAGACCAGAAAGATACAAGGAGGCATCTTGGCAGATGCCTTTTTTAATCAAACGGTCATTAAGGAAAAAAATGGATAAACATCATCATAAATCAGCGCATCCTGTTCCCAGAACTTTAGCGAGTGGAGCATTTACCCAGCTTATGCCTGAACTGCAGAAGGCAGTGTCAGACCGCGGTTATCACACTCCCACCCCGATACAGGAGCAGGTGATCTCGCACCTGCTTAGCGGCCGAGATCTGATTGGTTGCGCGCAAACCGGCACTGGAAAAACCGCGGCTTTTGTATTACCAATCTTGCAATATTTGACAAAAAACCCGCGCCCGCAGATGCGGGGTAAAACTCGGGTACTGATCTTAGCTCCGACTCGCGAACTGGCCGCGCAAATCGGAGATAGTGTTAAAAATTATGGACGCTATTTAAAAGTATCTTACACAGTTATTTTTGGCGGCGTCAGCCAGAATCCTCAGGTGCACGCGCTGGCGCGGGGCGTGGATATTGTTGTGGCTACACCCGGACGTTTACTGGATCTGATGAATCAGCGCCATATCCAGGTAGATAACACGGAGATTTTTGTTTTAGACGAGGCTGATCGAATGCTTGATATGGGTTTTATTCATGATGTTAATCGTATTGTTGCCAAGCTTCCCAAAAAACGCCAGACTCTTTTTTTCTCCGCTACCATGGATCAGGAAGTGGTTAAGCTTTCAGAGAAAATTATACATGATGCTGTTTTTGTCAGTGTTAGTCCCGATAAACCAGCAGTAGAACGCATTGTCCAGAAAGTTTTTTTTGTGGAAAAAAATCATAAAGATATTCTTTTGGCACAGCTCCTAGAGGCTAAACATTTAAGCCGGGTATTGGTTTTTGTGCAAATGAAGCATTCCGCCAATAAGGTTGTGAAGCTGCTGCAGAATCTTAAGATAAACGCTACCGCTATTCATGGCAACAAAAGCCAGAACGCGCGCACTGAAGCGCTGGCTAACTTCAAACTAGGCAAGACTCGCGTTTTGGTTGCTACTGATATTGCCGCCAGAGGTATTGATGTTACCTCGATTTCACATGTGGTTAATTATGATCTGCCTTTAACCCCTGAGACTTATGTGCATCGCATTGGGCGAACAGCCCGGGCCGGCACTGAAGGTGATGCTGTTTCGTTTTGTTCAGCGCCAGAGCGTGATTATTTGCGCGCGATCGAAAAGATGATGCGTATGACAATACCAGTTGATCGCGACCATGCTTTTCATTCTAAGGCTGCTGAGTTTGCTACTGGTGCTACGGCACGGCCTTTACCTAAAAGCGCTAGGCCTAGCCGCAATGTCAGCTCAAGGCGCAAGCCCGCGGCTAAGACTGAAAAACGCGCAGGACCTTGGGCGCGAAAAAGTAAAGCTAGCGACAAAAGCCGTTCGCCTCGTCACCGATAACAGGATGCTTAGCTAATAAATTAATCCTAGATATCCAAAAAATGAGTTTAAAGAATATTTCAAGAATGTAATAAAGACGCGAAAAGATGATTGGGTAGAGGAATATCAATACTGGCTAAATAAGGGTTGGTTGGCATATCTCAAAGACAGCGTTTTCTTAAGCATCGACACAATATAATCTAAAATGAAACACATCAATATCTGGAAAAAAAGTTTAAAGGAGAAAGTGCTTATCCTCTGGAGGAGTCATAGTTCTCCCCATGAGATTGCCTTGGGTGTGGCTGTCGGGGTATTTATTGGAATAACCCCATTGTACGGCTTTCATATTCTCATGGCTTTGTTGGCAGCGTTTATCTTAAAACAGCCGAATAAACTGGCGATTTTTTTAGGACTTAATATTTCCTTACCACCGACAATCCCGTTTATAACCTGGGCGGGATATAGCATCGGACGCAAGATGCTGGGGAGTACGTATCCTGCTCTTGGCTGGGATGAATTCAGACATTTTTCGATTAATACTATTTCCCAGTTTTTTTACGTGTTGTTATTGGGAAGTTTTATTTTGGGAATAATCGTAAGCGGTTTATTTTATTTTTTGACATTATGGGTTCTTAGCAGACGCGAAACAGGGATATCGGTTACTGAAGAGAGAGGCAAATAAAATGTGGTGGAAATGGTTCCCGTTAAAATTTATAGTAAGGGCTCTTGCGCGGCAGCAGGGATTTTTGGACCCAATAAAAATAATCTCTCAGCTGCAGAATTTTGCCCAGCCTTCAGAAGTCGCGGCTCCCCTTGAGCTGGTTCGCTCCGGAGTTGTGCTTCATGCCCGCGGTTTGATAAATAGTTTAGCGATTCAACATAATCTTGACTGGATCTGGCCTTATTGGGTGGAATGCCAATATGATCCGAGAAATAAAGCATTTATTCCCCGGTCTTTTTCTTTAACCCAAATTAATCTTACCCATAGAAATTGGACAGCATTAGGTATTCCCGACAGCAGTGAATTTTCTATTGTAGATCCGCGCGGTCTTGTTACTCCTTGTTACGATGGCTGGTCAATTGATGCCTGGATCATTCCTGACGAGGGGCTGCCATTAATTCCTTCACGCTTAAGCAGTGTTTCACAGCAGCTGTCAATGGCTGACGGTCTTTGCGTTCAGACGGAATCAGGATTAAATAAATTAAAGCTTCAAACCAAAGTCAGGGTTATTGGCTCAGCGCAATCTCCTGTTTGTCAGATCCAGGTGAAAGGATCATCCGAGCAAGCGGCGTGGCTGGTTATTGCTTTGCGGCCGTATAATCCCGAAGGAGTAAGTTTTATTCATGATATTGCTTTACTGGAAAATCAGCTGGGCTGGCAGGTGAATCGCAAGGATTATGTGCATTTTGATATTTCTCCGGACCGAAGTGAGTGCTCATATTATTATCACGGTGATGTTTATAATCATTTGTCTTCTCCTGAAGACAAGAAAGAAATGTGGTGTAAGGTCGGGATGGCTACTGCCGCGGTATTATACAAACTTGACCCTGGCCTTCCTCGGGAAATTATTGCCAGCGTGCCTTTAACTAAAAACAAAAAAGAAAAACAAACTGGTTTAGATGTTCAGGATACCTCCAAGCTTGCGTGGGAGAAAAGTATGCAAGGCGCGTGTTCATTGCAAATTCCGGATAAACATTTTCAGTTTCTTTATGATGCCGCTGTGCGGACGATGGTGCTGCATTCTCCTAGGGAGGTTTATCCCGGGCCTTATATTTACCGCAGGTTTTGGTTCCGCGATGCCGCATTTATATTATACGGTTTATTAAGTGTGGGATTAAAGGAACGTGTCCGGCGGGCGTTAGATTGTTTCCGCTCGCGGCAGACAGTCACGGGTTATTTTCTTTCTCAGGAAGGGGAATGGGACTCTAATGGCGAGGCATTGTGGATTATGAATCAATATTGCCAGATGACTGGAGAGGCTCCGCCGGAAGAGTGGAAAGAATCGATATTAAAAGCCGGAAAATGGATTTGCAAAAAACGGTTGTCGAGTAATTTAAAATTTCTGCATGCCGGTTTATTACCTTCGGGATTTAGCGCCGAACATTTAGGGCCGAATGATTTTTATTATTGGGATGATTTTTGGGGTATCGCGGGATTAAAAGCCGCGGCTTCTTTGTGCGCTGCTTATAAAGATAATCCTAAGGCGGTTTATTTTGCCAGCCAGGCAGACGCGTTTCTCGATAGTGTTAATCAGAGTTTAAACAAAGTGGATGAACGTTTAAGCAGTCCGGCAATACCAGCATCGCCGTACCGCCGGATGGACACAGGAGCGATCGGCTCTTTGGTTGCCAGTTATCCGCTGCGCGTTTTTGATTCCAATGATTCCCGGGTTTTAGGTACCGCTGATTTTTTAATGAAAAATTGTTTAGTTCATGGCGGATTTTTTCATGATATGACTCATTCCGGGATAAATCCTTACCTTACACTGCATTTAGCGCAAGTGCTTTTGCGCGCGGGTGATCCCAGTTATTTTGGCTTGATGCAGGCAGTGGCTAATTTGGCAACGCCAACAGGACAATGGCCGGAGTCAGTACATCCGCGTACCGGCGGCGGATGCATGGGCGATGGACAGCATGTCTGGGCCGCGGCAGAATGGGTTTTGATGATAAAAAATTGTTTTGCGCGAGAAGAAGGCGATCAATTAATTTTATGTTCCGGCATTCCCCAAAGTTGGCTGGAAAAAAATCAAACGATTAAGTTTGGCCCCGCATTAACTGTTTTTGGCAATATTCAAATATTGATAAAACCTCAGAGCAAAAATATCCTGGTTGAATGGCAGGGGCAGTGGCTCAAAAAAGAACCGCCAATTGATATTCAATTGCCTGGTTTTGTAAAAGTTAGAGTTTTCCCGGGTACTAATTCGATTGAATTGAAAGAGATCCCTCAATAATGAAGATTTTAATGATGACAAATACATACGCGCCGATGGTCGGAGGGATAGAGGAATCCATTCGTTCTTTTACTCAGGAGTTTGAAAAATTGGGACATGAAGTCCTGATTGTCGCGCCTGAATGCCAGGGTGCTCCGCCTGATGAAATTGGCGTGATCCGGCTGCGGGCTATTCAAAAAGTCAGCCGTTCAAATTTTTCTATCGCTTTACCGATGTCAAGCCTTTTACCGGAACTTATGAAAAAGTTTAAGCCTGACATTATCCATTGCCACCACCCTTTCTGGATCGGAGATATTGCTTTGCGGCTAAGCGGCCAATTCCATATTCCTTTAGTGTTTACTTATCATACGATGTTTGAACAGCATATGCACTATTTGCCGATTCAAACCATAGCAATCAAACGCTTTATCATTGAGCTTTTTGCCGGCTACGCGAATCTGGCTAATCAGGTGATTGCTCCCAGTGAAAGTCTGCGCGCGATTCTTTTGGAACGCGGGGTTAAGACGCCAATAGCCGTAGTGCCGACAGGGGTTGATCTGCAAAAATTTTCCAAAGGAGAGGGGAATGTTATTCGTAAACGCTTGGCCATTCCTTTAGACGCGATTGTAATCGGGTCTATTGGCCGGCTGGCATTAGAAAAAAATTTAGAATTTTTGAGCCGCAGTGTCGCTGAATATTTAAAGAAAAGTCAAAAGGTTCATTTTTTAATCGCTGGAGAAGGTCCGCTTGAGGATATGATTAAAAAAATTTTTAACGATCAGGGCCTGGGAAAACGCCTTCACTTGGCAGGTTCTCTTCATGGGCAGGACTTGGTTGATTGTTATCACGCGATGAATATTTTCGCGTTTGCCTCTTTAAGCGAGACGCAGGGAATTGTTTTAGTTGAAGCAATGGCCTCCGGGGTTCCGGTAGTTGCTGTTGATGCTCCGGGCGTGCGCGAAGTTGTTAAAGATGGTTATAATGGACGGTTAATATTCAAAGACAATCAAATTAATTTTTCCCAAGCAATTGCCTGGTGCGTTAATCAGCCTGCCAGCGCGTTTGAACAAATGCGGCAAAATGCCAAAGAAACAACAAAAGAATTTACCGCGGATCTTTGCGCCAAGAAAATGCTTAAGACTTATCAAGAAGTTATGATTAAAGAATATGTTTCCCCAAATCATAAGAATAATCCTTGGAAGTCCCTGACGGGTCGGCTAAAAAATGAGTGGGGGATGTTTAAAAATATGATGCAGGCTGGCGGCGCGGCCATAGCTGATACGAAAATCTTAAAAACTCCGGCCGCTAAAAAAACCACAGGGTGGTTTCGCAATATTCCTAGACTATTATCCTTAAGTGAATGGTCAGCAAAGCTTTTGCGTCTTTCCCGCGTAGAAGGGGCAGAGACAGAGCCGGGACTTGTATTCATCCAGATTGACGGATTATCTGGTTTGCAGCTTAAAAAGGCATTGGCGAATAAGCAGATGCCTTTTCTTAACAAACTTTTTCAGAAAAAATATTACCGGCTTTATACGCATTACTCCGGGCTGCCGTCAAGCACGCCTTCGGTTCAAGGCGAATTGTTTTACGGCATTAAACAAATTGTGCCGGCTTTCGCGTTTTTCGATCAAGCAAGCAATAAAATTTTTCGCATGTATGACAGCGAAGCAGTGCTTGAAATCGAACAGCGATTAGCAAAACAAGGACAAGGGCTTTTAGAAGGGGGAAGTTCGTACGCGAATATTTTTTCCGGCGGCGCGCAGGAATCACATTTCTGCGCCACATCTTTAGGCTGGAGTAAAATTTGGCAGGATGTAAATCCTATTAATTTTATTATTCTAGCGGCAACTCATCTTTTTTCTGTTGCGCGGATGTTTGTCTTGATTGTCTGGGAGATGATTTTAGGTGTGGTTGATTTTAGCCGGGGTATTTTAAAAAAAGAGAACTTTCAAAAAGAATTCAAGTTTATTTATCTGCGCACATTGATTTGTATTTTATTGCGCGAGCTGGTTACCCTGGGAGCAAAAATTGATATTGCCCGAGGCTTACCGATTATTCATTTAAATTTTTCCGGGTATGATGAACTTTCTCATAACCGCGGGCCGTCATCAAAGTCCGCGCATTGGACTTTGCGCGGAATTGATCGCGCGATTGAAAAAATTTATAACAAGGCACTGCATTCGCCTCATCGCAGTTATGATATCTGGATTTATTCGGATCATGGGCATGAAGATGCTGTTTCCTACGAGGTAAAATACAATCGCAGCGTGCAAGATGCTATTGCTGAAATTTTTAAAGATTTTGACGCGACCTTTGATTTTCTTAAACCGCTACATGAAGATGGAGAGCAGCTGCAGCGGGCGCGTTTTCTCGGGCTTTCTTTTATTGAAAAAATTTTTACCAAGGCAATCTTTGATCAGGATAAGTCCTTAAATAAAAAGCTTGCGGTTACAGCGATTGGTCCTACAGGAAATATCTATTTATCACGCGTGATGAGTAAAGAAGAAAAACAGCGGTTTGCGCGGGAATTGGTTGATAAGGCTAAAATTCCTGTGGTTATGCTGCCGGAAGAACCGGGAAAAGTCAGGTTTTGGACAGAAGAAGGAGAATTTAGTTTACCGCAAGACGCTGAGAAAATTTTAGGACAGAACCATCCTTTTTTAGCGCCATTAACTGAAGACTTAATTCGCGTATGCAATCATCCGAATGCCGGTGACTTTACTTTTATCGGATTTAAGGCCGGGGATAAACCGATCACCTTTCCCATAGAGCATGGCGCGCATGCCGGCCCTGGGACAGAGGAAACAAATGGTTTTGCCTTGTTCCCGATAGATATTATTCCCAGACAGCGAGAGCGAAAATATTTAACGCCAATGGATTTGCGTTTCGCGGCTTTGCGGTTTTTAAAACGCCCAATGCCGCAAGGCGGCAAACAATATTTTGAAAATTTTATTCCCAAAAAACTCGAGCTTGTTCCCAAGACAATTCGGATTATGACTTATAATGTTCACTCTTGTATTGGGATGGATGGAAAAATTTCACCAAAGCGGATCGCGCGGGTTATTGGGCGTCACGAACCAGATATTGTGGCTTTGCAAGAACTGGATATGGGGCGTAAACGTACTGGCGGGGTGGATCAACCGCTTCTGATAGCTAAAGCATTAGAGATGATGTATCATTTTTATCCCTCTGTGGTTGTTGATGATGAGGAACGCTATGGCAATGCGGTGTTAAGCCGTTATCCCATAGAATTAATTCGTACTGGCCGATTGCCGGGTGCTATCAAAATCTCCAGGGCGGAACCTCGGGGAGTGCTTTGGACAGTTATAAGCATTGCCGGCATAAGGATTAATTTTTTAAATACTCATCTTGGATTTTTACCTCGGGAAGGGATGCGTCAAACAAAGGCTTTACTTGGTTTGGAATGGGTAGCGCATCCGGTTTGTGATGGGCCGATCATTTTGTGCGGGGATTTTAATGCTTTGCCCAATTCGCAGATATGCCGTAATATCAAACAGGTGCTTCGAGATGCTCAGGAAGAACTTGAAAATCATAGCCCCAAAGGAACATGGTCTAGTCATTATCCGATTAGAAGGATTGATCATGTTTTTATCAGCCCTGAAATTGAAGTAACTAATGTGGAAGTATCAAGGACAGACATAGATAAAATCTCCTCGGATCACCTGCCGCTAATTGTTGATATAAAATTCAAATAAGAGTTAATTTCCTCAAGAATCTCGAACTGCCGCTACTTTAAACTCCCGTTGTTTGCAAAAAATTAGAGCATCAGGTATACTTTACTGGATTTTTTTAAGGAAAATTAGATGACCCTACAATGAGTATGCGAAAAAAATGGAATAAGCTATTGGCAGTCATGATCTTGCCGGCATTGCTGTCCGGGCCGTACCTTGGCATTGAAACAGCGCGCTGTGCTGGAGGCATTGAGCCGGCTGCTGTTGATTGCCTGTCTCCTCATCTGAGCCTAGACTCGGCGCGCTGGCAAGATGCCTACGCGCTGTGGTATGTCAATAGCCTGATGCCTGCATCCCTAGACGCAAGAATTGCTCAAATGAAAGAACGCATTTTGCGTGATTACCGCGACAAGGTTATTGAATTAAAACTTCTCGTGGGTGATGAGGATACGGTTGACCATGTCAATGCCCGTATTTTGGCCGATGTCGAGGCAGAAATTGAAAAAAATTTCAGCAGTGCCTTGAGCGATGAATCCGTTAAATTTATTCCGCCATTTGTTATTCTTATTACAGGAAAAGGCGGTTCGGGAAAAACTACGGCCGCCCGCGAACTCGGCCGCTATATCCAGCGCCATATCGGAAAGTATAACCCGCAACTGATGTTTTTGCGGAATATCCCGATTATTAGCGAACGTTCTACCGACAATATCATGCTTCAGGATTCTGACCGGCCAAAACCAGAAGAAGGCCAGCAAGAAATCAGCATTGAACAGAAGTTTCCTTATGCCGAGCATAATCAGGCTATTGAGGCATTGGTTAAGCAAGGTGTCGTGATCTGGCTTAAGACATATGATGATGTCAGGCGCGGAACGCCTAAAGTGGAAAACCAGTACGGGAATCTGGTGATTCATATCGGCCCAGACGATAATCCCAGAATCGCGCCGCATGCGGAGGTCAGGGTTGAAGAATTAGGCCACCACGAAGTATATATCAGCACTTTGATAGTAAATGAATTACTGCTGGACAAGGAGAATAACCCAGTTCAGCTGGAAGAAAGAATAGTAAGGGAAGCGATTGTTGGCAAAACTCGGTTGAGCGTGCGGAATTTATATCCATCGGAAGAAACTGTTGGAGCGGTTCTTCCTGTATATCCGCAGCAAGGCAGTAAGAATCCAGCTGTTCTGGGTTTTAACAATACGGAATACATTATCCATCGCAGCGGGGATCAAAGGCCTGATCAGATTACGCTTGTTGCTGATGAACCAACAGTTAAATTAAAATCAGATATCCTGGAACTTGCGGCTGGAGAAGAACGCGTTGATTTTGTTATCCAAAAGCAGGGAGAACAAACAAAATACCTATTGGCGTATCGCGATAAGGTTGACGGATTACAGGAGCCAGCGCGTGCCTGCGCGCTGCGCACGCTGAAGCTCCGCGCGGAGCAGTCCGGGGAATGGGTCCTGCTCTATGTGAATGCAGAGCCTCCTTTGTTTATCGCGCGGTCAAAATGGGAACAGCTGTGTTTAGTTGTTGGGGAAAAGAAAATTTTTGTGCCTAACCGCGACAGCAAGGGCTCTTTGACTCAGCCGCTTTATGAGCGGATCATTCCCGGAGCGCTTGTTCGGGAAATGGAAGGAGTAGTTGCTACCTTTGATCCCCAACTGAACGAAATAGCGTATCCTTACGGAATTTCCGCGGAATTTCTTTATCGCCTGCGCCGGATTATAAAACGTGAAGTGGAAAAAGGCAGACCGATAAGTATCGACGATCTTGCTGCTAAACGGATTGATCTTCAGGGAAAAGAAGAGACGACAATCGTTCAGCAGGGAATGCGAAATCTTAAGGTGAAGGCAACCAGCCTTTCTCTGGCAGAGCTGATACATTACCATTATGTGCGGGGAACACTGGAGAGCGAAGAATTCGCCCAAAAAGCAGGAGAGATGCTGGCACAAGTGCTTGAAATTAAGGTCAAGGATATTCAGGAGGAGTTGGTGGATATATGTGCCGGAATTGTTGAAGAGATGATAAAAAATTATCGGCCATTAAAAAACAATTTAGCGCGGGTTAATCAAAAAAGAGCTTTTTCCATAGAATTATACACAAAAGCGCGCAAGAACCAGGGCGGGGAAGTCTTGTCATTTCCGTTAATGGGAAATGAAGAGTATTTTACCGAGCATTTCGTTGGTTTTTTCGAAAATGTGCTCAAGGCACACGGCGGCGGGATCATTGTTCCTTGTATGCTGAGTCCGAAGATTCCTTCTGCCCGAATTCCGGTTGGGCTGCCGAATAAATCCGAAATCAAGTTGAATAATGACCCGGTATTAGTGAAAAGCGCGGTAGACCGTTCTCTGGAACATTCTTTGCGCGATCTTTTCCGGGCGTATAACAAAGCTGTCGAAGCTGGTAAGCAGGACGCGGCAGAGGAAATTCTGGAAAAAGCTAAACAAGAGCTTAGGCAATGGCCGCCTTTGATCCTGGAAATGGCGCGGCGCGGTATTATCGATGCCCAACCGCAGCTGCGTAAATACGCGTTTGATCTTATCCGTGACGAAAACGCGAAAGAACAGCTTGTCCTGTATCATTTGTTCATGCTGACGGCTGATTCCAGACAATATGACCCCGCATTAGTTACGTGGGACAAGGTTGTTAAGAATAAGGATCTGCTTTTATGGACGGAATTGGAGGAATTTTTCACAACAGATATTGCTCCCAATATGCCGGATCAGGATACATTAATAAGGGACTATTTTGATAAGGGTCCTTATCAAAGGGTAAGCGATCCGCCTGGTTATGCTATACTTAACCCGCAGCTTTCCGCACTGGAACGGCTTTTGCGGGACGGTAAGCGCACGCTGCTGCGCGCGCGCTATATGCGGGAGCGTAACATATATAATCTGGATGAACAAGAAGCGTTTTTCCTGTGGGCGGACGTGTATAAAGAATGGCTGCGGGAACACAAGTGGCCGCAGCAGGCTGATATTGTGCAAAAATTAATCGAGCTTGCTGCCAAGGACAGTTCTGTTATCGAAGACATTAAGAACTATCGGTTAAACCAGGTATTAGCCAGGATGGTACTGCCGGGCAAAGAGATAAATGCCGTTGGAGTTACCGCGGATAAGCTGGAAAAAGCTTTGCGCGCGCGCTTAGGCAGTATTGAATTCGGATGGAGTAACGATGAGTTGAAATCATTGGCGACTTTGGGTACGGAATTGAAATTGTTTTTAAGAGATGAAACGGAAAAAAGATGGATTGAACGTAAATCCGGCACAGAAGCTACTCTGATCAATAACACGGTCCTGAAACCTTGGTTTGCGGGGCTCAACCAGCAAGGCATTAAGCCGGTTATAACGCAAGCAGCGTGGATACGGGCCATGCGGCAGGAGCATAATTTCATGCTCTATGTTATGCGCAGCGATTCGGGAATTAAAGGCTTATTATTATGCGGACGCAATGCTGATAATTCTGTTTTTATCAGAAACATGGAAGTCAGCCGGCGCGGACAGGGATACGGACAGCAGTTATTGGCCATGGTGGAGCGCGATAACATGGGCAGGCAGATCAGGGCAAAGCCTCTTAAAGAAAATGAGTTCTTTTTTAATCGTTATGGATTCACAAAGAATTCAGCAGGGGTATTTGAATTAGGGCTGGGGCTTGCTCTTTCTCAGGTTACCCGGCAGCATGGCCGGTTTAGTGTTAATCCGGCATTTTTGTATATTGATTCGGCGATTTGACGGATTAACCTGGTTGGCTGCATTCCGGAAACACGCGATTTTCCTTCCGCTGTTTATTATGAAAATACTGTTTTTCTGTTTAACATTACAAGGATTATCGGGCGGGCAATACATGTACCGAGTACAGATACGAAACTCTATATGCTTTTTTTTATGCCATTGCTTGCTGACGGTTTCAGTTCCCGCCGGACAGAATAATTATGGCGTGCCTTTTGTCTTAGCCGAAACCGAAAAGGATGCGCTCAGCCCGCAAATCACCCTTCACCATCCCTACTTCAGAGATTATTTTACGCAGAACAATTTTTCATCGCTTGACGATTTGACGCGGTACGTGCGTCAACAGCCATACTGGAAAGAACTGGAAACAATGATCCGGGAACGCGCGGATCAACTGGTGGCCACTTTGCGGCAAGACACCGAACACGCTGTTTTTGACCAGGTGTTGGTTCGTTTTGCGCAGGAGGCAGTTCCTGCTGGTTCAATATTGATTGTCAGCGATGGTGTTTCCGTGGACAAACTGCGTAAGATACGGGAGCTTAAGAAACACGCGATAGGATTCTACCGGATTCGCGGAGCAAATATATGGGTAGCGGTGAAGAGTACGGAAACATTGGATTTTGTCATCAACAAAGATCATGTTCTGCGTACAATAATCGACTGCGGGCTGACCGATGTTGCTGCGCATAATAATCCGAACAAAAATCCGCCGACTCTGAATGATATCAGCTCGGCAATGTGGGGCGGGCAAGAGTTTAATTTGGTACTCACGGATCAAGATCAAGGGATTCTAATGTACGATGTAAATAGCCTGCGTTCGTTTATTAACAACGGAGCATTGGTTGCGGATGTGAAGATGCTTTACCAGGAGTTATACGCTTACTATGATAGGGAAGTAGGCAGGGAAGGTCAAATGCCGCATGTAATTTTAGAAGCAATATGTCGATTATGGAAAGTAAAACTGCAAAAATATGAATGGAAAGCCGCGGGAGAAACTGATTTTTTCCCGACAAGCAGTCTTTCTGCGAAGGATATGCTTTGGAATAAAAATCCCTATATCCGGGCGCGCGCCGTACGATATGTCGGCATGCTGGCAGGCGCGGAAGCTATCCCTTTGCTTCAATGGTTCGCGCATGATTCTGAATCAATTGTTTGCCAGCAGGCAGAAGAAACATTACGCGTGATTACGCCGCTGTTACCGCCGCGTAGTGTCCGGGGCGGACCAGAACCAGCTATCCCAGAACTCATCACTGCCATTGCGGTTGCACGTATCGCGCAAAAACCAGTGATGTATATTGTCCATTATGTTGAGGATTACCCGAATTCTAAATATGCCAGCGACATTCCTGCTTTGGTCGGAATGCATGAAAAATTCAGCGCGATTATCCAGTTTGTGTATGAAAATCCCCGGTTATTTCGTTGGGATACGCCGGTTTTTTCTCGTTTTGGTTGGGAGAATAGAATAAAGACGTTAACGCATGACCAGGCAGAGCAGTATCCTATTGACGATATCGGCAGCAACCGGGTTATTATCAGCGGTGGAGGCGTGGAAGCGTGTCTTTTTAATTTTTACAAGTGTCTGTTGACGAGCGTGCAGAATTCGGGTATTGCAGATAATACGGAGTTTGAAATTCATATGTCCATGGATTGTGTGTATTCCGGCGAACAGGGGAAGCCCGGGGTAAGTATTGCTCATCCGGCCCTGGATTTGTATGAAAAGCGATTGCAGGAATTAAAATTAAAAAAAGGCATTCCCTACGTGATTTTTCGTGACGGTATTCCTGCTGACCCGGATATTAATATGGGGATACGGTTGTTTTTCTGGTCGAATCACCAAGAAATGACAGATTACCTGTGCTCCCATGAGGCGCAGGGATTGACGAATATAACCTGTCCGCATGGGGAAGCTATTGAAACAGCGATTTAATGCTGTCCATTGTATTGAGCAGTATTGTCGGTTCAAAGTGCTTTTTTGCGGCTAGCTATGAACAACACCTCCATAAAAGTCTATATCATTTAATAATTTAGGACAAGGCAATCCTATGGCAGGCTTGTAAGGCGGCTAGTTTTATGGTATACTATAAAAGAAATTTATAAAGTATTTAATATCTATTTAAATGGCATATATTTTTAAATTTTTTAAAAAAAATCTAACGCAGGGGGTTATAAAATGAAACTGAAATATTTATTTAAGATTGTATCGTTCATAATAATCCAGTCTTTATTATTGCTTGATGCATCCGTGATTGATACTCATCGTTCTTTACCGTTTGATCAGACTTCAACGTTAGCGCCGAGAAGTACGATAGAAATAAATTTCCCGGCCCTGAAAACAATGTACGATCAATTAGAAGATAATAGGTCGAATGCGCAGAACTTATTGACTGGTCCGGGAGAAAGGCTGGCGCTGCCCGGGCGTGGAGAGAGAACATTACTGTCGGGACCCGCGGAAAGATTATTATTACCTGCTCCGGAAATTGAACAAAAATTTCAGGAGCTGTTTGCCGATCTAGAGACGGCGATGGAGGAGCAGAAGTTATTACAAAAACTTCTCGAATTAGTTAACAGTATCTTAGACAATGCCGGTACAATAAAGCCGGAGAATATTCGGTTTGAACAATTTCAGGATGATCAGACGTTAATGCGGCTATCAGGGGAAAAATTACTCTTGTCTGAAGAAATCCTTAAAAACCCAGAAATGATAAAAGTCCCTAATTTTTTACGGTTTCTCATGAAATTACTAGCCGAAGGATTTAACCCGACAATCAATGGCGGCAATATCCCAATAAGTGCTGCTGCGTTGGGACAAGGAAAATCGGGTTTAGATTGGAGAAATAAATTACTTCAAGAATCCCTGACCAAAGCAGGTTTTCCCTATGGAAAATCGGAGGTAAAAATAGATGATTTTCCTGATTTGTTTGGGCGGGACATAGTCAACGAAGACCTGCGGGGACAGCCGATAAAACTGTTTGATGCAGACTTTTTCCGCAATCGTTTTGATATCCCGAAAGTTCCTTTTGCGAGTCAAAACATTGGCAAGCAAAATAGGCGGGGAATTTTTTCCCGGTATATTGCGCCATATATTTCTTCGGCGCTTAAAGCAGCAGCGGTTATTTTGGTTCTAATTGCTATTGGTTGGGGCGAAACACAATACGATTTTCGACCATACAAGGACATTTATACGACAGTTACGGAGCCAGGAGTAAAAGGCACGGTGTATAGTCCTAATGATCGCCGGCAAAGAACTACAAACCGCGATTATCTAAACAGATTGTATCTCCCAGGAGACTTGGCGGTGCGGTTTAATCCAGCCGGTCTAGAGTTTCAAGAAGGGGGGAGCGTTGCGGTTGATCCCACTGTTTTTCCTATTGGCGACCCAATAATAGTGTTGCTCAAAGGTGGGAAAATGGTAAAATTTTTTCCCAGAGATATTGGAGCAAAAGTAAAAGGACCGCAAATTAATTTTTCAGCCAATCTTTCTAAAAAAGAGAAGCTGCGTAATCAGCAAATAGCAGCGTTAGCCAATAGACTTGAGGGCGCGGTGGTCCTGGCCTCCAACGGAGATCTTTACCATCTTTCTTGGAATACGATAAAAGATCAGACTTTTAACATGACTTCAAATAGAATTGAACCGGTCATAGATACAGATACAGATCCGATAATCTCAAATAGAATGGAACCGATCATAGTTTCGAAAAATTATGATGGTGTGTGGGTTGTCATATTGCCGATACCGTTTCTTTGGGGCTTAGCTGAAGCAGTAAGAAGAAGGGAAGAGGATGGTTCTCTGCTGGATCTCGGCAATATATTTAATCGCTTTTCAATAAAAAATACCGACGGCACAAACAATAGGCCCTCAGCGCGGGAATTAGAAGCAATGTTGAGTCAAGTAATCCGGGACGCTTTCCCCCGGTCGCTGCTCAATCCTTTGATTAATACGGGAGAATTTGAAATAATACGCTCGAGCAATGTTAATCCAGCGGAACTGGCTATTATGTCGGCAATTTAAAGCGGTAAGACCGTGGAAGCTACAATATTTGATAAACTCGTGAGTTCCCTCACTCCATAGGTGAAGAAATCTGGAGTGGAATTGATGTGGTTTCTGAGTCTATCGCAGGAGGAGCTGAGTTGAACGGCCTCGTAAGTTATTTACGAGGTTTTTTTGTTGTAATGAGATGCTGCATATAATTGAGAGCAAAGGAGGATTCCCCGAACACCTCCTCTGGATATTGTAATTATACCCCGTTTGAAATGTTTATTAAAATAGCATGCTTTTAAATCCCGCTAAACCTGTTGAAATAAGAGCTTTATAGTACGGAGCGTATTCAATACCAAGGGCATATTATCTCAGAAACCTTTTTAGTTTATCTTGTCGGAATAGCCCTTACCGCGGCCTTGTATTTCTGGCAAGAGTAGAAAACCGCCATCGAAGCAATCATAGTTAGCTTCAGATATGATTGCTTGCGGCAAACCAGCGCTTTATCAATGTCCGGCAGGATATATATTGGGACATAAATAAAACAAAATAGTGTTGCTATAAAATAATTTCGTTATTCTTTACCGCCAATGATTTTTTTTACCCGCTCTATTTGATTCGGATACAGATTGAGCGGGACTTTGTCCCGGCCTAGCGTTGAAGCGATGAGAAAACGAGCGCATTTTGAGTTGTCCTCCTGGCAATAGCGTCTCTTGTAAATTTCTGCCGTTCCTGGAGTCGCGGACATTTTGTCATTAAAAAATAAACATCCGCCAAGGAGTTCACAGTTTGCCATAATCTTCCCCCGTTCATGTTATACAGCTTTTGTTAAATTGATTTTTTAAAAATTAGATCACTATAATACTTCAGATTTGATCATGTTAATTATCTTTGCCGCCAAAGGATCAATGATTCGATAGCAGATAGTATTGCCTTTGCGTACTGATTCAACAATTCCGGACATTTTTAGCACCTTAAGATGTTGTGAAATAGTTGATTGGGATATGCCGAGATTTGCCTGCATTGTTTTTACATTACAGCCGTTTGATTTTAAACCGATCAGGATTCTGAGTCGAATCGGAGATCCCAGCAATTTAAAAATTTCAACTTGCTTATTAAAACGGACACTGTTCATTTCATATCTCTCTGGGGTAATATTCTATATTAGAATATTCGAATCTTCTAATATACAATATACCATTAAAATTAGAATCTTGCCACTTTTTGAAAAAATATTTACTGATTAAGGTTTTTTATTTCCCCGCAAAAGGATAATTTCATTTCAACTCTGAATTAATCAGCAGTATAATATAAACGGCAATAAATACTCTCAAGGAGGTAAAATGAAGAGATTGATTTATAATCTTGTGGTTTTAGCAGTCTGGGGAAGCTTATTTTTGCCAGTAGCTCACGCGGAAAATTTGGGTGAGAAAATTGCCTCTTATTGGCAGCAATTGCCAAACAAAGCAGTGCAGTGTGTTTTATGCCCCAGACAATGCGTGCTCAAGCCAGGGGAAAGAGGTATCTGCACAGTGCGGATTAATAAACAGGGACAGCTTTATACTCTGGGCTATGGCAATCCTGTGGCAATCCACATGGATCCTATTGAGAAAAAGCCGTTTTTTCATGTTATTCCCGGAGCTCAGGTATTTTCTCTGGCTGTTGCCGGCTGTAATATGCGTTGTTTGTTTTGTCAGAACTGGCAGATTTCCCAATCCCGGCCGGACGAAGTCAGAAGTTATGATCTGTCTGCTGAACAGGTTGTTGACCAGGCAATCAAAGCCAATTCAAAATTCATTGTCTATACCTATACCGAACCCACAGTGTTTTATGAATACATGCTTGATATTGCTAAGCTTGCCAAGCAAAAAAAACTGCGCAATGCCATGCATTCCTGCGGTTATATTGAGCCTGAGCCTTTAAGAGAACTTTTGCCGTACATGGACGCGGTGAATATTGATCTTAAAGGCTTTTCCCCGGAGTTTTATGCTAAAATGGGACTTTTAGCCAAACTGGAACCGGTTTTAGAAACATTAAAAATCATCAAAGAACAGGGTGTGTGGCTGGAAATAACCAATCTGATTATTCCCGGGGAAAATGATGATCCGCGAACCATCCGAGAGATGTGTGTTTGGATAAAAGAAAATTTAGGCGATGCGGTGCCTTTGCACTTTAGTCGATTTTTTCCGCAGTATAAACTGGCTAATCTGCCGCCGACTCCGATATCCACGGTTGAGAATGCTTATAACATCGCCAAGCAAGTGGGGTTAAAGTACGTTTATATCGGCAATATTCCTTTGCATCCGGCGGAAAATACTTATTGTCCGAATTGTCAGCAGCCGCTGATCACAAGACACGGATATCAAATTGTAGAGAATAATCTGATCAAAGGAAAGTGTAAATTTTGCGGATATACAATAGAAGGCAGATGGAGTTTTGAGGAATAATTATGCAGAATACAATCTTATCTTGTCTGCAGCTGTTTGGCCTTGGGCTAAGTTTTGGTTTGGCTGGGCCTTGCGCGTTGGGATGCACTCCGTTTATCGCGGCTTATTTGTTGAGCAAACAAACGAGCAAAGTCGAGAGCTTAAGAGATATTATTATATTTTTAAGCGCGAGATTATTCGCTTATCTTGTGCTGGGATTTTTTGCTGGTTTTTCCGCTGGCTTATTAAAACAATGGAGTAGCGCTTCGATTTATGTTTGGTTTAAACCAGGCAGCGCGATCATAATCATTATTTTAGGCATAAGCATATGGCTGGCAAGAGATCCAAGCTCAAAACTCTGCGCGTGTTTGCGGCATAGACCGCTGAATATGATTGGTTTGTTTACCGCGGGATTAATTATCGGGATTTTCCCCTGCGCGCCTTTGCTTGCTCTGCTGTGGGAAATCAGTTTAATGTCAAACACAGGTTTGCAAGGCATGTTTTACGCTTTGTTTTTTGGTTTAGGTACTTTTATCGCAGGCTTGATCATGATCAGCGGCTTAATGGGGATTTTAACTTGGGTTCCGCAAACCCTATTAAGGTCCGCGAAATGGAAAAAATTCTTCCAAGCGATTTATGCGATTCTTTTTATCGGATTAGGCTTGGGCTTTTTATGCGCAAACTGAAAAATATTATTTATTTGGCGATTGTCAAACCGTGAGTAGAAAACATGGATAAAAAACAAAACACAATTATTTTCGCAGTACTATTATTAGGGATTAGCTCTATAACCGCGCAAATAGTTTTGCTCAGAGAATTCCTGATAATTTTTTACGGCAATGAGATTTCCATGGGCTATTTGCTGGCAGCGTGGCTATTGGGCATTGCTTTGGGCAGCTGGCTGCTGGGCCGGTTCGCGGATAAGATACAAAACAAATACACAGTGTTTTCTCTTTGTCAGCTTGGTTTGGGGTTTTTATTGCCCAGCAGCATCTTGGCTATTAGAGCGGTAAAAGCTGTTTTTAATTTAGTCCCTGGACAGATTATTGATTTTGGGTTCATGGTTGTCTCAAGTTTCGCGATAATTCTGCCTTTAGGCATGCTGTTGGGGTTTATGTTCGCGTTTTCCTGCAGGATGTATGAATCGCCAGCAGGCCCGGGGGTGGAGCAAATTTCCAAAGTATATATTCTGGAAGATATGGGTTCAATGCTCGGTGGTTTTGTAGTTAGTTTTTTTCTGATCCGCAGCATGCAGGCCTTTGATCTTATGGCGGTTTTAGGGATTTTGAATATCAGCATTGCCCTAAGAATAGGGACTTTTGCCAATAAGCAACTGCGGAAAACTGCTTTTCTGCTGGGAATGGTGATCTGCATTTTAATCCTGAGTTTAAAGCTCTTTGGCCAATGGGATAAATTAAACGCGCGCTCGCTTTGCTGGCAATGGCAAGGCTCGAATCTGCTGAGCTCGACAAATTCCATATACGGCAATATCGCGCTTACCAGCCGACAAGAGCAAATATCCTTTTTTTATAATGGCCTGCATTTGTATACCATTCCAGATAAGCAAACAGCCGAAGAATCAGCGCATTTTGCTTTATTAGCGCACAAAAATCCTCAAACCATTCTCTTAATCGGCGGCGGGATTAATGGCTCAGTACAAGAGATATTGCAGCATTCAGTAGAGAAGATAGATTATCTGGAGCTGGATCCGGAATTAATCAAACAAGCCAAAGTATATGTTCCCAAATCAGCATATCTGGCGCTGGAAAATCCCAAAGTTAAGATCCATTATCTTGACGCTAGATTTTTTGTAAAAAATTCAAAAAACAAATATGACTGCGTTATTCTTAACATGGGCAATCCTTATACAGCGCAAATCAACCGGTTTTATACCGTGGAATTTTTTCAGGAAATCAAACAATTACTTAAGCCTAACGGCATATTTTCTTTAACCTTAATATCGTCAGAAAATTATATTAGTAATGATTTGCGGGAGTTTTTGGCCAGTATATATAAAAGTCTAAACCAGGTGTTTGCTCAAGTGAAAGTTATCCCAGGCGATACAGCCTGCTTTTTAGCCAGCAGTCAGCGGAACGCGATTACTGACAATTATCAGGATTTTCGCTTAAGAACTCAAGCGCGGAATTTAAACATAAACTATGTGCGCGACTATTATTTATTTAATAAATTAGCTCCGGATAAAATTCAGCAATTCCTCCGGGTTTTACAACCCACGATTAATACAAAAACCAATCATGATTTTCAGCCGATTTCCTATTATTATGATATGGTGTTTTGGGCCAGCCTTTTTCGCGATTCTTGGTTCAGAGCAATGCTCAAAGCAATGGATCAACCCAGACTTTGGTTTATCGCGGCTTTTGGCTTAATGCTCCTGCTCGGGATAACGCTGCGGCGCAAAAAAGAGAAATACTTTTATAAACAGGCAGTGCTGGTCACTGTATTGATAACTGGTTTTGCCGAGATGTCATTTCAAATCGTGCTTTTGCTTTGCTTTCAGGTGATTTATGGTTATGTTTTTTACAAACTGGGATTAATCTTAACTTGTTTTATGCTGGGATTGGTTTTAGGGGCAATGTATATTACTAAGACCATGCCGAAGATAAAGGATGATTTTAAAATTTTTATTTTAACTCAAATTAGCGTGTGTCTGTATCCATTGCTCCTGCCGCTTATTTTTTATGGCATAGCGCAAACCACCAGTTCCAGCCTTGCTTGGCTAGGAGCGAATATTATTTTCCCCGGCTTGCCGATAATCGCGGGTTTTATCGGCGGCATCCAGTTTCCGCTGGCAAATAAAATATATTTGGCTGGCAATCAAAACATTGGCAAGGCAGCAGGGATAAATTTTGGCGCGGATTTGTGCGGCGCTTGTATCGGCGCTTTTTTAACCGGAACTTTTTTAATCCCCATATTAGGCATAGCAAAAACCTGTTTGTTTGCCGCGATGCTGAATATCGGTGTTTTAATCATGCTTATTATTACGGCCGATAATATACAAATAAATACTCAAGATTAACTTATTTTACAATTAAGCCGTTTCGTTTTAAAAGTAATGCGCTAAAAGGAAAAGAAGGACAATATGTTACGATCAAAATCACTGTAACAATAACTTCGGCTGAGGTTTATAAAGAAACAAAGAAAGTATAAGATTTAATTTTATCCGCTATTCTTGGTGACAATGGGCATTCCTGGGCTGTGATATTTTCTTAGCGCAAGAGATTTTGATAATAAATACCGCTCCATTAATTAAGACCAAAAACTATATCGCGCAAGCAGCTTAAGTCTAGTTATTGTTCGCGGACTAACCTTCCCATAAAAAAGAAAGAACAAATTGGATCTTTCCATAAGGCGAAATTAAATTCACCAGAATTGATTTGGCGTCTTGGTCAAAAGTAAATAAATCGCCGTGTAATACTTGGGGCACAGAGACGCTGATCCGAGCCAGAGATTGGCAGCTGTTAGCGCTGGCGCAGCAAATAATATTCAGTAATTCAAGCAGCGATTCTGAGCTGCGCATGCTTAGCGCGTCCACGCTATTGCGGCGGCAGACTTTTATATGCAGGATATTGGTAATTTCTTTTTCCAGCAAAAGAATATAACTAAGCACGTGTTTATTGTTTTCGTTAATATGGTCTACCTTGGCGGCAAAGGCTGTAAGCGCTATAGTTTGGTTGATGGTTTCATATTTTTCAAACCTGACAATTATTCCGGACATACGCTGCAGTAATTTAATTGTATTGCTAGTAAATTTTTCAATAAACGGTTTTTCTTTTTTCAATATCTCCAAATGGGAAAACGGAGGAAAAACCTTGCCCCGCTTGTTTTGCTCTTTAATAAAATCAGCCAGAGATTCATCGCGGATTTCTTTGCTGAGATAACCCAGAGTTACCAGCACTTCGCCTAAACACACATGTTCTTCGCTTTGGATTTTAACTAGTGTATCAACCTGCGCTTGAGTAAGATAGCCTAATTTCTGGGCACATTCGCCAAAAAATAAATCTTCGGTTTTTTGCAGTTCAAGGATTTCCCGGACCTGTTTTAAATCAAGCAAGTTTTTGCTGACTGCTAAAGTGCCGAGATTTTTATTAACAACTTCTTGCGCGATTAAAGCTTTGGCTAATTGCTGCGCGTTAATAATCCCTTGGCTTAATAAATACTGACCGAAAAATACCGCGTGCATGTTTGCCTCCTATTGTCGGGTTTAAATTAATAACTTATTATAGCAAATTTTTTCTTAATATACAGCTTTTTCTCATATAAATAACAGCTAAAAGCTAGGCTTTTCCCGGGATTTATGTATAATAAATAATATGAGAAAAGAGCAAATACTAAAAATTCAAACCAGTTTTATTATTTTAAACTTCATATTAATCAATGCTTGTTTCGCGCAGTCAGATGCCAATGTCGGCAAACGGCCAGGCTGGTATCTGGTCTGGCACGATGAATTTAGCGGCAATAGTCTGGATACGTCCAAGTGGCAGGCTGAGGATGCTGCCTTAACAAAAAATAATGAGCTGCAATATTATAGTCCGGAAGATGTATTCGTAGAAGACGGCATGCTGGTTTTACGCAGTGAAAAAAAATTAATCGGTGATAGGCTGTATGCTTCCGGGTTGGTGGAAACCAGAAATAAGTTCGCGCTGCAGTATGGCCGCGTAGAGATTCGGGCCCAAGTTCCGAAAGGCAAAGGTTTATTGCCCGCGCATTGGATGCTGCCGGCATCAGGACTTTGGCCTCCGGAAATTGATATTATGGAAGTTTTAGGACATCAGCCTAATGTGGTGCACATGACTGTGCATTGGGGGATATGGCCGGATAGAAAAAAGCAGGGAGATATGTTTATTGGTCCGGATTTTTCCCAGGATTTTCATGAATTTGCCATTGAATGGAACAAGGATTCAATTAAATGGTTTGTTGACGGCATTCAGCATTTAGCGGTAAAGGAATATGTTCCGCGTGAACCGTTTTACATTATTCTTAACACTGCTGTAGGCGGCAATTGGCCAGGCTCACCCAATAGCCAGACAAAATTTCCCCAGGAGCATAAGATTGATTATGTGCGGGTTTATGCTTTGGAAATTCCCGGACAATATTATCTGAACACTCGGGCTGAACATGGGCAGGTTTTTGTTCAGCCTGGTTTAAGCTCCTATCCTAAACACCGGAAAGCGCGGCTTAAGGCCGAGCCGAGCATTGGGTATAAATTCAGTCACTGGAGCGGTGATTTACAAAGCAGTAAAAATCCGATTAATATCCAAATGGATCAGCATAAACAAATTATTGCCAATTTTATTCAAGATGAAAATGCCTGGCCAAAATTGTCAGTTAAAAAAAAGAGCCAAGCATCATCTGAAGAGTCTGGGGAATTATCAGCAAAATACGCGGTTGATGATAATCTTAAAACCCGCTGGTCATCAAAGTTTTCTGACCCCCAGTGGCTGCGGATTGATTTAGGAAAAAAATGTCTGATCAAGGCTGTGCGTTTAAGCTGGGAAGTATCTTTTGCCAGAGCTTATAAAATTAAAGTATCTAATGATGCTAAACATTGGAAAACAATTTATTCCACGAAAAATGGCCAGGGCTCTGTGGAGGAAATAATTAAGCTGAATGCCAAGGCAAGATATGTCGCGGTATCCGGCACAAAAAGAGCAAGAGAGTTCGGCTATTCCTTGTGGGAGTGTGAAGTGTTCGGCAAGGAACTTTAAGCCAGAGCGCTTTACTTGACACAAATAAATCCATGTTTTAGAATAAGCTGGGTTTAACTAAAGATAAGAAAGGTATTTGGCTAATGATTAAAAAAACACAGATGAAAACACCGCGCTTGTCAGAAGCAGCGGCCGCGTTTCCCCGCGGCTTAAAAGTTGAATTAGATAATACAATTATGATGTTTATTTCCGGCACAGCCAGTGTTGGCTCAAACGGCGAAATCTGCCATCCCGGGGATTTTCACGCTCAGGCGATGCATACCTATAAAAACATTCAGTCTTTACTAGAAGCGCAAAACGCTAGCTTTAAAGATATTGTAAAATTCACCATTTATTTAAAAAATATGAAGGATTATGATAATCTGAATAAAGCGCGCGATCTATTTTTTCAGCAGGTTGGGCTTACCCGGGAAGAGATTCCGGCCAGTACTTGTGTTGAGGCTAGTCTATGCCGTGAGGAGTTGCTCATAGAAATTGAAGCGATCGCCATGATTCCCAAAAGCTAAAAGCAGTTGTGATAAACACTGATAAAAAGTCTTGATGAACACAGATGGACGCAGTTACAAGAAAGAAAACAGAAGACAGAAGGACGACCGCTACGCTAGGACGATGGAAGAAAAAGCAGAAAAATAACTGACGGTGAATAGAAATTAGGAATTAGAAATTAGGAATTAGAAATTTGTTTTATCCTTGTGTCTTGTCGTTATTCCCATTCGGCTAAAGGATTGACTTGGCTTAGGTATTCGGAAATTTTTAATACATCCTTGTCATTGATCAATGCCAAGCTTTTTTGCCGCATCCGCTTATTTACCGCGATCCACTGCGCAACTGTTTTTACTGGTTTAAAAACAGTTGAATGAATGTGACAGTGAATGCATTTTTGCTCAACCATATCGCGGATAGGTTCGGTTTTATTTTCAGGTGTTTTCGCGGGATAAGTTTTCGCTAAATACGCGGAAATATCTGTTGCTTCATCAATGCTTATCCAGGTTATTGCCTTGGCTCTTTCCCGCCAGACAAGCCGATCCCATTGCCGCAAAGAAAGCTTTAGTTTTTCCACGGTTTGCCATTCGTGGCATTGGCTGCAGCGGGTTTGAAATAATTGTTTGGCATAATTTGGGTGAAGATCAATAATGTTTTGGGTTATAGCCAACGCTTGTTTTTTCGAAAAAGCATTTTTCGAATTTTTACGCATCCAGTTTACGGTTTTTGTCCAGCCGGTTGTGGTTTTTTCAATATTAAACACTCTTTCTGCCGGATGGCAAGCGGAACAATGTTGGTTTAATATCCGCGCCGCTTGTTTTTGATCAGCCCAGACATTGCCGAGCATTACGGTTAGTGATGTAATAATCCCTAGAAACAGAAAAAATGATTTAATGCGCATCTTATTTTAACACCAGTCCTTGATCTCCGCGCAGGATAAAACGCTGTACACTGCACACAGGTTGATTCTGTTCATTTTCGCCGGTTAAAAAGAAAGTAAAAATCACGGTATCGGCCATGACTTGCCGGATTGGGTAATCATACTTAACAATATCATATTGCGGAAACTGTACGCTAAAATCACGCGCGGAAAAATTATAAGTAAAACTATTATCCTGTACAGCTAAAATCCCTTCATCCATAATCATGCCGGGCATAATAATTGTATAATATATTTTCGGGTTTTTAATATTAGCGTCAACTAAACCTTTAATCGCGAGGATTTTCTTATAATCAAGCGTAAACCGCGGCGGTAAAGCGAGATTAAAGTATTGGGTATAATTATCCTTGCTTACCGCGTAGATATAATATTTGCCATCACCGCTGCCGATAATATCACCTTGTTTATCGCCAAATTTACAAGAACTTATAACTTCATATACTCCTGGCTCAGTAATTGGAATGTCCGCGCCTTCTGGCGCAACTAGTTTAGCCAAGCCTATTTTATTCGAAGTGCCTTTAAAATCATATTTTTTCCCGGAAGGAGCGGTGATAATTCTTTGGCAGCTGACGCCTTGAATCGGGGGAAAGATCATGGCGCCGGCTCTTAATATATCGCTGGTTTCAAACACCATTCCCGGCAAGGGCGCGCCAACATCAGTAATATAATGATCGCGGCCATTAATATTTACCAAAGGTTCGGAAAGCGGAGCAGTGATCCGGTTGGCATAAGAGCCTTTGGGAATGATCACACCCATGGAGGCATAAATCCCATATTGATTTATGCCCGTGGTAAAATCTTTGACTACAATCCCGCCTAAAAAACCATAAATATCCTGCGGCAGGTCGCCATTATAACTATTATTGATTTGCCCTCCGGCAAAATTAGCACCGCTTTGCCAATAGGCATCCCAAATATAATTTGTACCTTGGGTAACCATGTATCTGGCGACAAACCCGCTGCGAATCGCGCTCATGTATCCATAGCATTGCTTGTCAATAAATTCCGGATATCCTTGCGGCTGATAGTTATTTGTGGTGGTGGAAAAAGGCCGAACATCATTTTGCAGCCCAGGTAAAATCTCCTGGGGAAATGTTACTTTTAAAGCCGGCAGCATGCCATTGCCGCCATGAAACGAATTAGCCATATACATCACATCCCCGGAATAATAAGGAAAAGGAAATAAAGTACACACCGTATAATTATTAAATTCCGGACTATTGCTTTTGGAAATCAAGCCTTCATAATTAATATTGCCGCGCTTGGAAAAACCCGATATATCATGCCTGGATGGTGACGCGCCATGAACGATCAAGGCTGAGTCTTGAGGCGCGACCACTGACCCATTGCGCTGTGAGCCCATCCAGAAATTTCCCTGTTCATCAGTATAGGACGCGGTGATTGTTGCCAAGTATTCTCCGGGGCAATCAAAGATCATTTTTTCATATTTTTCGCGTGGATAAAAATAGCCGAACCGATTAGCTTTACCTTTAGTAATAACTTGTTTGACATCTTTGGAGCTGGAATTACGGAATAATTTTAGATCAAAGCTGATATCCGCTGGGCAGGGCGGATGAATTATCGCTGAAGGCGGATAGCTTTCACCCACAGAAAAAGGTGTGCCGGGTTTTACGCTTGTGGCAAATGTTAATCTATTGGCTGCCCAAAACTCATAGGTTCCGCCGCCATTATAGCGATTGCCCCAAACATCTTCAATCCAGCCGGTTAGGTGTACGGTATATTTACCTGACTGAATAAAAGTATATTGAAAATCAGGATTCTGGGTTGTTGCTCCGGTTTCAGAAGCAGCGGCAAAAGGAGAAGGTCCGATTTTTTTTATTTTACCATCTGGCGCGGTAATTTGAACTTCCAGCTGTCCGCCATTATATTGTAAAGGAATCGGGGTTTGGAATTCCCATTTTGAGCCTTGTTCTAGTTCAACCATATTTTTTGCCAGCATAGTCGGAAAGTCAGGCTCAAGGTTTAAAGTCAAAGCTGGCGTATGCTGCGTAGGAGCGGGTAAAATAAAATCTGCCGGCACAATATGCCGCGAACTAAATTGAAAGTCCTTGCTGTCTTCTTTGGCGATTACCCCCTGCATGCCATTGCTGAATTGCTTGGCAAACAATGTCCAGATCATTTTCGGAGTTCGCGGATTTTTAATTTTAATCATCGGCAGATAAGAACAATTTCTCGCCAGAACCGCTAAATCCCAATCCGAAAAAGCCGACTCAGTGCCGCAAAATAGCGGAAAAAAATTAACCCGGTAAAAGTAAGAACCCTTTTTGCCCATGACTGATACTTGGAAACGATAATATCCAGCAAGAAAATCATCAGCAATAATGTCGTTCAAAGCAAAATGGGCTTTGACTCCTGTGCTGGTAAATTGCAGATCCTGTTTTTTAATAAAAACAGCGCGATCAAAAGGCGTAGCATTGCTGATGCCTGATGTTCGGTTTTCCGGGGTCAAATAATCCTTATATTCCGCGGGATTCGTATATGTAGTTCGAGAAAACACATCGTGATTTTCTATGGGTAAACCTGAAGGGGTTAACACGGTTGAGGCGTAGTTATTGGTAAACTGATGATATTTGCCTTGTTGATCAAAAGCTCTTTCCGCGCGCAATAAAAGATATAAGCCGTCGAGCCGCTCAATCACCTCTTGCGCTGCCGCTGATTCAATATTTACATCAACAATGATTTCAATCGGATCTCGCGGTAGAAAATCTTTTTTGTTTATCTGAGCAGAGATGCGCATTTTTCCGCCATTAATGATCTTTTCCGTAAACTCGGTTGCTACTGGGACAGCCCAGGCTTGCGAGATACAGCAGAGCATCAAACCGCTCAAACAAAGCAGATGAAATTTTTTAGCAAATAGGCGCATAATTAACCGAACTATGAAAGGGGTTTAATAACTTAATCAAAAAATACGATATGTATATATTATTACATCAACGCCTGATTGGCAAGCAGATAAAAGGTTGACAGATAAATAAGGTTGTGTTACTATTTTTTTAAACGTGCTACGATTATCATGATTGAAGAAGCTAATAATAAAACCCCAGATCAAAAAATAATGAATGAAATTACTCGGGCCCTTGCGCGGTTGCAGTATGGGGAGCTGGTGATTACTGTGCATAATGCTAAAGTAGTCCAGATTGAAAAAAGAGAGAAAAAGCGGTTCACATAACTACCGCATAAGCGGAAGTTTTTATAAATTATTGCATATCGACCAGAAAACTGAAGAATGCATAATAAGAGGAAGGTCGGTATGTTGAAGAAAAAAATTATTATTGGCATATTGCTCGGCAGTGTTTTTTTGTCCGGGGCGATTGTGTCGGCGCAGGAAGCTCGGGATTTGGAGTCAAGGGTTGCCAGTTTAGAAAAAAGCGTGTCGCTAATGAATCTGGGAGATGGACTGAGTCTTGGCGTGCACGCGACAATGATAATCCAGGGCACAAATAACGCGAATGCTTCCGGAATTACTGTAAGCAATAATAGTTATAAAGGAGATGAAAGTACTGATTCCGGATATTCAGTTGATCTTGAACTGGAAAAGCATTTTGCGGATATTCCGGCAACCGCGTTTTTACATATTGAAACCGGTGAAGGCGCGGGAGTTGCGGATAATCTGGAATTATTTTCCAATGTTAACCGCGATAGCGATGATTCTAATGGTTTACTTACGGTTACAGAATTGTGGTGGCAGCAGAATTTTAATGATGTTTTTACTCTGACATTCGGCAAGTTTGACGCAGCTGGATTTATAGACACCAATGAATATGCGAATGATGAGTGCAAACAGTTTTTAAGCAATATGTTTCGCAATTCTTCGGTTGTCGAATTTCCGGATAGTCCTATTGGCTTGGGACTGAATATTCCTTTTTGTCAGACCCTGGAATTTGATCTGGTTATGGCAGAGGGAAATGCTGATTACGCGCAGGTCGGGGATCATCCCTGGATTGGTTTGCAGCTAAATCTTAAACCTGAGTTTTTGCAGCGTCCGGGAAATTATCGTTTAATGTATTGGTGCAATGACGCGGCTCATACCAGCTGGACTGACGGGCTGAAAACAAAAGAAAAAGCCAGCGGTTTTGGCATCAGCATTGACCAGGAAATTTGTAATAATCTGGGCGTATTTCTTCGGGCAGGTTGGCAGGATGACGGGGCGTTTCTTGATTCAGCCGCAGACGGTATTACCAGCGAGGATTTTTCTCTGGCCGCTGCTTATTCCGCTGGATTTCAGCTTAGCGGTGCTGCTTGGAAACGCGCTAATGATACCTGCGGCATTGCTTATGGAATGATTGAGACTTCTGATGATTATAAGCAGGCGCAAGCAAGGCAGGGCAAGACGGAAAGTCATGGGGAATTGTATTACAACATTGCGGTAAATAAAAATCTAAGTATTACTCCGGATGTGCAGATTATCAGCAATCCCTTTGGTAAAGACGCGCCAAATGGAACAGCAACTATTTTAGTGGCTGGTCTTAGGATACAGATAGATTTCTAAACTTTAAATGAAAGGATTAACATTATGCATATGGCAGATGCTTTAATATCTCCCGTGGTTGGGGCAACGATGTGGACAGCTACCGCAGGATTAATTGCTTATAGTTCTAAAAAAATAAAGCAAGCGGCAGATGACCGCAAGGTTCCGCTTATGGGCGTATTAGGCGCTTTTATTTTCGCGGCGCAGATGATTAATTTCAGCATTCCGGCTACTGGCTCAAGCGGGCATTTGGGCGGCGGGATGATTTTGGCAATATTACTCGGGCCTTACGCCGCATTTCTGGTTATGGCCTCAGTGCTGACAGTCCAGGCGCTTTTTTTTGGCGATGGCGGGCTTTTAGCTTTGGGCTGTAATATTTTTAACTTGGGGTTCTTTTCCTGCTTTATTGCTTATCCGCTTATATACCGCGAGATTGTGAAAGATAAGCCGACTCAGGGAAAAATTCTTGCCGGGGCTTTAGCCGCGGGAATCATTGGCTTGCAATTAGGCGCTTTTGGCGTTGTTTTGGAAACAGTATTTTCCAAGATTTCGGAACTGCCGTTTAAAACTTTTTTGCTTTTAATGCAGCCGATTCATTTAGCTATCGGCATTGTAGAGGGCCTGGTAACTGCCGCGGTAGTTATGTTTGTTTACCAGGCAAGACCGGAAATCCTCAATGCGGTCAGCGGATTTAAACCCATAGGACAGCTTGATCTTAAAAAGGTTATTATTGGTTTTTTATTAGCCGCGGTATTTATCGGCGGAGGCTTAAGCTGGTTTGCTTCCAGTCACCCGGATGGTTTGGAATGGGCAATGTTTAAAACATCAGGCAAAGAGGAATTAGAAAGCCGTGATCAGCTGCATGCTGTCTTAGCAGCAGTGCAGGAGAAAACAGCTTTTATGCCTGATTATAGTTTTAAAACCATAGAATCTGAAATCGCGCCTGAATCAGAACTTAAACCAGCCTGGCCGGCAATAGATTTCGGTACTTCTTTGGCAGGTTTAGTCGGCGGAGGATTAATTTTTCTGATTATTTTTTTAATCGGGTTTGGGTTTCGCCGACGTGAGGTTATAACTTAGTATTTTGGGTATTTAGTCAACAAAAGCAGTAAGTAATAGCGCTGATTGCTGCTAACCACTCTGTGTTTATGAATAATATTGGTAAAAATTACTTTGATATTGGATACATGGATACTTTGGCTCAGGGAAACAGTTGGCTGCATCAACTGGATCCTAGGGCCAAATTAATTACCACATTGCTGTTTATTACGGCTGTGGTTTCTTTTGACAAATATACAATCTGGGCATTTATTCCATTTTTTCTCTATCCAGTGTTTTTAATTGCTGCCGCTGGTTTGCCTGGGGGATATATACTGAAAAAGGTATTGCTGGTTTCTCCTTTTGCCATATTGCTGGGAATCTTTAATCCGCTGATAGACAGAGAAATTATTTTGCGTATTGGAACAATCGGGATTTCCGGCGGCTGGGTTTCATTTATATCAGTTCTTCTGCGCTTTGTTTTAACCGTAACCGGTGCTTTGCTTTTAGTGGCATTAACCGGGTTTAATCCTGTTTGCGAGGCATTGAGAAAACTCGGGGTGCCTAAACCATTTGTAATTCAGCTGATGTTTTTTTACCGCTATATTTTTGTTTTAACTGATGAAGCGCAGCGCATGGAGCGGGCCAGGGCGCTTAGGTCATTTCATTCAAGGTTCATGAAGTATCGGACTTTTGTTTCAGTGATCGGACATTTATTATTACGCACTTTGGATCGAGCGGAGCGGATTTATTACGCGATGTGCTGCCGGGGTTTTGACGGCCAGGTTCGCCGGCTGACTTCAATGAAAAGCAGTTTGCAAGATTTTAGTTTTGTCAGTGTCTGGTTAGTTTTATTTATCGTGTTCCGGATTTATAATATTCCCGAGGAACTAGGAGGATTGGTTATGAGGTGTTTTAGATGAGTCATCATATTGTTGAAGCAAGCAATCTGCACTATACTTATCCTGACGGAACTATGGGGTTAAATGGAATATCGTTTCGGATCACACACGGAGAGTCAGTGGCTTTGGTTGGGGAAAACGGAGCTGGAAAATCAACGCTTTTACTGCATTTAAACGGTTACTTGTCAGCGCGGCAGGGAACAATCAGGATCGGAGATTATCCGGTTTCGTTAAAGACTTTGGATTCAGTCCGGCGCTGCGTAGGCATGGTTTTTCAGAATTCGGATGACCAATTATTTATGCCCACGGTTTTTGATGATGTGGCTTTTGGCCCCATGAACTTAGGGCTGGAAAAACAAGATGTAGAACAAAAAGTTGCCCAGGCTCTGGAAACCGTCAACGCGATTCATTTAAAACATCGTCCGCCGTATCGGCTTTCCCAAGGAGAAAAAAAATCAGTGGCAATTGCCACTGTTCTGGCCATGTCGCCGGATATTTTAGTTATGGATGAGCCGACTTCCAGTTTAGATCCGACTTCCCGCAAGCGTTTGATCGGATTACTTAAAAGCTTCGCGCATACAAAAATTATTGCCACGCATGATTTGGATATGGCCATGGATGTTTGCGAGCGGACGATTGTGCTGCATCAGGGCCGGATAACCGCGGATGGGCTGACAATGGAAATTTTGCAGGATGAAAATTTGCTGCATCAAAGCAGTTTGGAAAAACCGCTGAGAATGCAGCAATGCCCAATATGCAGGCCCTCCAGGAAAACTTAAACCATTCTTCCTAGTGCTGCCGCACCTGCAGCAGGCTTTTGATAAATGATTTCTGTTTTTGCGAACCCAATAAATATTCCTTTTAGCTAAATTTAATCCAAGCCTGCCAATTATTAATAAAGTTTTATTTTAATTTTCAGGGTTTTTTGCTATAATTTTCTTGAGTAGTTTAAAGTAGGAGGGAAATATGGGGGTATGTAAGATTTTACTTGTGGATGACGATAAGATAATTCTGATGCAGGCGCTCAAGGAACTTAAGCAAACAGATTTTGAAGTTGAGGCAGTGGAAAGCGCGGAAAAAGCAATTGAACGGGTTAAGCAAAAAACTTTTGATATTGTGTTCACGGATTTAGTTTTGCCTGGCATGAATGGGGTTGAACTTTGCGCGGACATAAAGAAAATAAACCCCAAAACAGAAGTTGTTTTAATGTCCGGCAGGCCGCACGAGATAGAAAAAATCCAGCTGGCTTTTTTAAATGTTGGCGGCAGAGACGAGTCTTTACGTAAGCCATTAATGATTGATGAATTGCTTAAGGTTGCCCAAAAAATATGTAAAGAGCGCGAAGCAAAAGAAAATAATCCATAATTCTAGTTATTGAAACATATTCCTAAAACAGTTTCTTTATCAGGGGTCGATATCCTGCCCGATAGGGCATTTTGAGCGAAGCGAAAAATCTTATTAAAGACTTCTCACCTGAAAAGCAGGTTCGAAGTCCTCATAAAATTTATAAATAAATTTTACTCGGAGAGTTGGCAGAGTGGTCGAATGCGGCGGTCTCGAAAACCGTTGTACTCGCAAGAGTACCGAAGGTTCGAATCCTTCACTCTCCGCCAGAAATAAAAATCCCTGTCCAAAAGGATCAGGGATTTTTTGTTTCTGTTGAACGAAGGATGAGAACCTAAAAGGGGAGGCTTTTATACAATAAGGGGGTTGATTTGTGAATTAATAGAGCTAAAAAACATATACATTATATTGGGAGTAAATTATTAGCTGACACAATATGTTGCGTCTAATTTTTAAGTTGACGGAAATAGTGCAATAAGTTGACAGAGATGGTAGAATATGTTGACAGAGAATTAAAAATAAGTTGACAGAAATAGTGCAATAAGTTGACAGAAATGATAAAATATTGACAGGGTGCTGTTGTTCAATTGTTGAAAATACAATATATATATTATTAGAGGAAAATAAAACATGGGTTTAAAGCGTGAGGAAAGAGAAGTACTTAAAAAATTTATTATTGATAATGTTGATAATATGCCTAAGCAAATAGCGGTTCAGACTGCTAAAAAATTTGGGATTTCAAGACAAGCTGTACATGGACACATTTCAGGATTGATTAAAAGGGGTGTGCTTGAATCAGTAGGCAAAGGAAATACTATTCAATATTTTCTTAAAAAACAGATTAAAAAAATTCCTCTAGATCTTACTCAACACATTGAAGAGCATACTGTTTGGTTGAAACAAGTTTTTCCATTTCTGCCTCAATTGCCATCCAATATAGTTGAAATATGCAATTATGGTGTTTGCGAGATGCTTAATAATGTGATAGATCATTCCGAATCAAAAACAGCGTATATCCAAATTTCTATTTCTGTAAAAAGTATTACTTTTTGTGTGGTTGATCAGGGGGTCGGAATATTTAATAAAATCCAAAAACATTTAAACCTCTCGACGCCTCAGCACGCAATACTTGAATTAGCAAAGGGTAAGTTCACTTCAGATCCTGACAGACATAGTGGCGAAGGGATCTTTTTTACATCACGAATGTTTGATGAGTTTTATATTTGGTCGGAGAAGTTATGTTTTTATGGACATATTGATGATGACTGGATATTTGATTCAGGACATGAAGAAAAAGGAACATTTGTGTTAATGCGGATAAAAAGAGATAATAAGAATAGTATTAAAGAGGTGTTTGACACATACACACTAGATGAAATTGAAGGGGGATTTTCAAAGACAATTGTTCCCGTAAGATTGCTGCAGCATGAGGGCGAAGAACTAGTTTCTAGATCTCAAGCAAAACGGTTGATAGTAAGATTTGATCGTTTTAAAGAAGTTCTTTTAGATTTTAATGGAGTCAAAATTATTGGACAGGCATTTGCTGATGAAATTTTTAGAGTTTTTAAAAAAACGCATCCCCAGGTTCATTTAACCCCCATTGGGACCAATGAGGCTATAAAGCAAATGATAGGGCATGTATTAAATTCTTAAAAGAATGAAACCGGAAATATTTAATGCCCAAACAGTGCCCATCCAAAGCGAATAAATTGTATAAACACTAATTCGTTGGCAATAAATAATTTAAGTCATGATTTATTGTATAATAATGAGTTGCGAAAAACAGCCTTAGCAAATCCTTCACTCTCCGCCAGTTTTAACTTCCCAAAATAAACTTAACCAATCCTTCACGCTTAGCCTGGATAAGCTTAATTATGTGCGGCAGACAGTTAAACCCTAGCTTGCGCTGGAGAGTTAACTTATAACTCAAGCATTGATTTTAAGCTGATTGGGTGTTAAACTAATAACAAGCCAGAGTGTATTTGTTTTTGTCAGTAAAATAGTGTTAATAGATAATGTTTGTTGCCAGAGGAGGAAAACATGGATTTATCGAGTTTAACCAAGGAACAATTGATTGATGAATTGCAAAAAGCTAATCATCAAATCTCCATACTGCAATTAAAGACAATTACGAAAAATGAAGATTACAATCAACCGATTTATACAAAAGCCTTTCTGGAAGAAGTGATTAATCATATAGCAGATCCGGTTTTTGTTAAAAATGAACAGCACCGCTGGGTTTTATTAAACGATGCCTATTGTCTGTTTATGGGATATGAGCGCAAAGAATTAATCGCTAAAACAGATCATGACTTTTTCCCCAAAGCCCAAGCGGATATGTTTTGGGCTAAAGATGAAGAGGTGTTACTCTCCGGCAATATGAATATTAATCAAGAAACTTTTGATGATGCCAAAGGCAAGACGCATGATATTATTACCAAGAAACGATTGTATGTCGATAATATTGGCAGCAAATTTATTGTCGGGCTTATTCATGAGATAATAACGTGAAGCATCTGGGGCGATCAGGTCCGGAGCATAAGTACAATATTTAGAAATAAGCTGATTGTTTTACTTTCCAATTGATTTAAATATTTTAATAATGCAAAAAACGAAAAAAAACGATGCTCGGCCTTTTCTAAAGAAGCTGACTCAGTCAGCTCCTTTATCCGCAGCTGATTCCTTTTCTGAGGCTAAGTTGCTGGAAGTAATTTTTAATTCCCTGCAAGATTGCATTGCGCTGCTCGATAAAAACTGTAATTTTATTAAAGTTAATCAGACCTTTGCTAAGAGGTGCGGTAAAAAAGTCAGGGATTTGATTAGTAAAAATTATTTCAAAGTGTTCCCTTCTTGGCCGAATCAAATTTTTCAAGATGTTTTTAAGACAAAAAAACCGATTACATCATTCGCTCGCCCCTGCATTGTTTTCAATAAGCTGAATAGAGGCAGAAGATATTGGGATGGGAGCGTTACTCCGATACTGGATAAAGATAATCAGGTAGAAATGCTTATCTTGTCGCTTAAGGATGTAACTGTTCAGCAGCAGGCATTTGAAGAGATTGTCAGTCTTTCTAAATTTCCCGCGGAAAATCCTAATCCTGTATTGCGGATCAATGCAAAAGGCAAGGTGCTGTATAATAATCGGGCTGCTTATGGGATAGCGAAAACACACAATGCCGAGAATAATATCAAGGCAATTTTACCCAAAGGCTTATTGGCTAAGATCCAGAAGTCAATCAGACTAAATGCGGCTTTATATGATTTAGATGTAAGGCTTGATGGCAAAGTTTATTCCTACAATATAATACCTGTTTGCGCTCAAAGCTATGTGAATGTGTATGGAAAAGATGTGACGGATAAAAAAAATGCGCAGCTATCTTTAATTAAAACAAAGCAAGATTTATTGGAACAGCAAAAAGGTCTAAAAGACAAAAATATTGCCCTGTCTATTGTTCTTGAGCAAATTCAGAGTGAAAAAGAAAAGATCAGGCGGGATATTGCCAATAATATCCAGTATGTTATTTATCCTGTCTGGGAAAAACTTAAATATTCAATATCGCCAAATCTTTATGTTCACTTGCTTGACAAAGCATTAAAGGAGATATCATCGCCTTATGCCAGTTTTTTAACAAACGCAGGATCCGCGCTTAGTGGTCGCGAGGTTGAAATCTGCAATATGATTCAAGGCGGATTTTCAAGCAAGCAAATAAGCAAAGTGCTGAATATTAGCGTGCAGACAGTTGAAAAACATCGAAATCATATTCGCTTAAAATTAAACATAAAGAATAAGCGCCAAAACCTGTCGACATATCTCCAATCCCAGCAGATTAAGCCATAATAGGTACTTTTAATACACAATATATACCCATTTTAATAGGGTTGTTCTTCTTACTCAGACAGCTATATTAATAGATAAAGGGTATTATTGATATGAGCGGGAAAAGTAAAAAAATTATTTTATATGGAATATTAGACGCTTGTCCCTTTGTGGTTGAACAGGACTGCCCTTTAGCGCAGGCCAGAAAAATGGATTATGGACAAAAATTAGCCTGGGCAAGTTGTTTATCTGATCAGGAAATAGACCTAATCGTTGACCAGCATCAGAGGTGTTATGAGCGGCGATTGCAAGACATTGATTAAGGTCGTTCTAGCAGCATTTATATGGAGTTTTAAATGAATCCGCGAAGCCACAGAATAGAATTATATGGGATTGTCAATAAATGTCCTTTCCCCCAACCAATCGATACCTGCCCAAGTCTGCATATTAGAACTTTACCGCTTGAGCAAAGACTGCAATGGGTGCGATCTTTAGCTGATGCAAACGTACAAGAAATAATAGAATTACATGAAAAATGTTATAACCAAAGAATAATGAATAATGAACTTCCCGACCTTGCTCTTTAATCTGTAGCCGCCGATTTTTCCTGCAAATCAAGCTTAACTTGGAATAATTAATATCTTGACTTATCGCTGGGGCAGCGGTAATTTATATTTAACACGCATAGCGACGTTTTTAAACCAAAACAGTCTGTCTCTGTGCGCGCTTGTGTTTTATTCTAAAGAGGCTGAAATGAATCAAACAAAAGGAAAAATCCTAGTCGTCGATGATGAACGGTTGATTTTGATTGGAATTAAAGCTTTATTTAAAGATGCCGGCTATTATGTTCAGACAGCCGCAACCCCGCAACAAGCCATCGCCATAGCGGAAAAAGAAGTTTTTGATATTGCTTATGTTGATTTGATCATGCCTCAGATGAATGGGGTAGAGGTCTGCCGGAGAATTAAGCAAATATCTCCAGCTACTCAAGTAGTACTTATGTCCGGACATCCCGAGGAAATAGAAAATAAAAAACATGATTTTTATCAGGCAGGCGGGATGAAAAAAATCATAAACAAACCATTTGATTTTGAGGAAATGATCGCTATTGCTAATAAGGTTGCGCGAAAAATTAAGGAAAAATAAAATTATGGCGGAAAAGATTTTAGTTGTAGATGATGAGAAAATTGTTTGCCGAGGTTTGGAAAAGATTTTACAACAGGCTGGCTTTGAGGTGGATAGTGTTTTTAGCGGTAAAGAGGCAATAGAAAAAAGCAAGCAAACAGATTATGCTTTGGTGTTTGTTGATCTTATGATGCCGGAAATGGATGGTATCGAAACTTGCAAACAATTAAGAAAAATCAGCGCTCAGGTATCAATAGTTTCCATGACCGGTAAATTAGACAAAGATCCAATACATAAAGAAGTTGAGTTTACCCAAGCCGGAGGCGTCAGCCATTATCTATACAAGCCTTTTGCTGAAGGGGAAATCCTGAATGTCGCAAAAATAGAACTGGGTATTATCTAGCCGCGATGATTGCTGACTAGAGTTTGACTTTTAATTGCGCATTGATTTGTTCGGATAAAAAGTCTGCTGTTTTTAAATCAGGAATGCCTTTGCGTCTTGAGGTTATGTCAATGGCAGTCGGGCGTGATTTGATCTGAGCGATTTTAATTGATATATCTGACTGCTTAATCATTGCTTTAATAATTCCAGTTTCCTGATCCTGCGTAGTTATATCAGCATCCTGTTCTTTTAATGCCGCAAGCGTTGCGTCCCAGGCTCTGCTATATTCAACATTACGCTCCAGCCGAATCGTATCTAAGCTAACAGCTGCTGTGCCGGCAGCGCCTAAAGTTAACAGTAAAGGCGCGCAACCGCAAAGTGAGATTAAGATAACTAAGCTTATGATTGATATTGAAAATTTCTTCATTTTGCCCTCCAGGATTATTATGTATATATTGTTTGGTGACTGAGCATCCGCGAGATAAAACCAGAGCTTGTCCTTGTTTTGATTGTATTACATAACCGCATAATGTCAATTAAAAAATTACTTTGCCGATACCCCAGCCAGCTGCTGATTTTGGAGCAGGCAGTATTAGCTGTACTCTGTTGCGACGCTGACTATATTATGCTATACTTTAACCTATTTTGTAAACTTAGGTTAGGTGGATTATAAAGCTATGAATTTTATGTTTAAAAAAAGATTAATAAAATCAATCATCCCAGTAACCGCGTGGGCTTATATGCTGTTTGTTTTATCGCAGGCAAGCGCGGCGGTTGATTCCAGCGAAAGATCATGCCTTGCGCCGCTATTGAGCTTAGAATCATCTTTAATCCAGCAGGGGTTTGTAAACCATTCCTTGAGTCTTGAGCGTACACCCGGGATAATCCAAACAGCGCGGGATTTTGCTGTCCAGGAATCTGGGATTTTTCAAGAGATATTGGAAACAAAAGCGCTTTTAGCTGCTTTAGAACAGGAAACAAAAAATCCCGGCAGCGCGATTTTGCCGAAAGTTGAGGTTATGTCTGATTTTCACGGAGAAATTAATTTGTTTTTAAAATATATCGCGGATGTGATTTTGCAAAAAACCGGAATTAAGGTAGTTCTTGATCACACTAAATTTCCCCAACAATCAATTCAAGCGCAATTGTCCAAGCAAGGGGTTAATTTTGAACTGCTGAAAAGCAAAAAAATCAAATTTCATTTATTAGGAGATTTTTCTGATCGGGGAATTTATGGAATGAAATGCTTTCGCGCGGCAGAAGAATTAAAGGCTGCGGGCATAGCAGATGTGGTGACTGGCAATCATGATTTCTTAGAATTAATGGCTTCCATGGGCTATCATCTGCCTATTTATAAAGATTATAATTTTTATGGACATAAAGAATCAGAACAGCTGGTGTTTGAGACTCATTGGAATGATCCGGAAATTGCCAAAGACAGATTCGGCTGGTGGGCAAAGAATCTGGCGGAATTTGTTAAACAAAGAAAGGCTATGCAGCAGGGGTTTTTTAAGGTTAGCGGAACAGAAGATATTAAAGATGCGCGCGAAGAATTAAAAGCAATATATATCAGGATCCAGGATCAGTTAGCTCCTGAGGAAAAAGAATTATGGGAAGAATTAGTCGGATTCTTTTTTGGCACAACAGATGTGGCAACTGGATTTAATGATATTGGAATGATGTCTGTACAATGGTGGCAAGAAAGAGCGGAAAAAGTGGATTTATGCTTGGAACAAGCACGGAAGAAAGCCCAGTTCAAAGGACTAAGTTCTCGTGAATTTGCCCATGAAATTGTTGTTTGGGAAGATTTAAAAACCTATGTTGATCTAGCTCTGAACATGGCGCAAGCTCAGTTAAACACCGCCAAACAAGAAGGTAAATGGTGGCATCAGGTATTTAATGACATCAATCATCAGACATACTCATCTCCTGAATGGTATGCCATGGATTGGATATTTCATAAGGGTTGGGGAACAAATGTTATTGCCGAGCTTAATGAACTGGAGCTTGATCAAGGCATAAGCTGGGACGCGACCAACTTCATGAATAATAAAAATGTTCAGGATTTCGCGGCATTTTCTAGAAAGAATTTCACGCTTTATTTAAGAGATGATTATGGTTTTTATTACACGCATGGCTGGTTTCCGGTTAATATGAGTACAGGACAAATAGAATTCCGCTATAAGGGAGTCTTGTACCGCGGCAAAAATATCTGGCAGGGGCTTGACGCGATCCAATCTGATGTGCGCAATGAAACCAATTCATTTGCTGATTTACAGGAAGCGTTTAGTT
Organism: Candidatus Omnitrophota bacterium; assembly: GCA_043805415.1. GTDB lineage: Bacteria > Omnitrophota > Gorgyraeia > B26-G9 > B26-G9 > JAHITE01. Next base: position 56,102 of record JAZDHZ010000016.1, read on the forward strand.
TAGTCATGTCCTGGTACGCGGATAAAACCGTCCAAATCAAACCCCAGCATATAAAGAAATATATTGCCAAATTCGGGATCAAAGCTATCCAGGAAAGTATTGGCGCCAGAGTCTGGTTTACTTGTCATAATCCCTTGAATACGCTTGCGCCCAAAGGAATCATGTTTAAAGAGCGGCAAGGTGATTACGCGCATATTTCGGTTGATAAAGGCATGAGCTGGAAAAAATTTAAAGATCTCGGAGGTTATGTCGAAGTAGATATTCAGATAAAACTGCGTGGTTTTAGTAACGCGGAGTTTACCGCGATTATTGACCATCCTCAGACCATGACTCTTAAACAAGAGCAAGATAAACAATGGACAACCATCCATATTCAAGAGAATTACCCTTTAGTCAGGAAAGACTTTCTAAGAATAGCGATAAAGCAACTAAAAGAAAAGCTAAATTTGCTTGAACAGCAACAAAAAACAGCGCGGCTAGAAACTTCGTTTATGTCAATAAAAAGCTCTTGTCAAATAAATAGCCGAGCAAAGCTAGTTGAGCAGGCGATCTGATGATTGCTTTTACTTTCCGTATATCTTAGATAAACATATGTAATACCAAAGTGATAATGTCCTATATAACCAAAGTAAGAATGTCCGGTTTTTAAGAACATGTGATACCTTCTGGTAAGGAGGTAAATATATGGGAGAGGACATTATCAGGATGAGCCAAAAGGAATTAACTAGAGTA
>JAZDHZ010000017.1:0-17147 GCA_043805415.1 Candidatus Omnitrophota bacterium
CTATGCGGATAATCAAGTTGTTATTGGCAGTTCTGAAGAAGCGGTTGTTGAGGTGATGGGAGAACCTTTAGGCCGAGCGGTCAGCGGAGATATTGTAATGCTTAAATATCCTTTGGTTTTAATCCGGCTTCAAGATAATAAGGTGATAGAGTTAAGAGATAATAAAGTTAAAGAAATTCCCGCGATAACTGTAGGACCCGCGATTGCTAAACCGATCAAAAAACATTTGGTTGTCAAAAAGAAGTCTTCCGCAGCTAAAGCGTCAACCGTGAAAACTAAAAAATATAAAAAAATAGAGGTGATCAATGAAAAGGGGAAACGGGTTGATCTTAATGCTCTAATAGTTCCGGGGGAAATAACAATAATTGATTTTTATGCCCACTGGTGCGGGCCGTGCAGTCTAATTAGTCCAAAGCTAGAAAAACTTGCGCACAAATATAAAAATGTTTATTTGCGAAAAGTAAACATTGGACAGTGGAAGACTCCGGTAGTAAGACAATTTGAGATAAAATCAGTGCCGCATATTAGAGTATATGATCAGGATGGAAATATGATCGGAACGCCAACTTACAGCTATAAGAAGGTTACTTTGTATATTGAGAAGCTGATCAAATAGCCTTTGTTTTAGTATTTTCCTTGTATTATTAAAATCTCTAAATAGGTTATTGTTATAAAGTAAGGAAATATTACTTTCGCTATTGTGGAAATTACGACATTATACTCCTACTCCTTAGTAGGAGGTGATAAATAATAACAGAATTGAACTAGTTCCGCTGGAAACCGTTCAAAAAGAGTTTTCTGACGATGTTTATAAGAAGTTATAAGCGCTTTCGGCTAAAGAACAGGCACAGGAGAAGAAGGTAACTAAGAAATTTATTAATGCATTAAAGAAAGGCAAGGTATAAGCATGGCTTTGTGTCTTTATTTCAGGCCATCTTTTAATCGTTCACTAAAAACTTTGGATATTGCCGCTGAGTTCAAGAGAATAAATCGGATTTTTCGCGTTTTTAAAATATAGAAAAATAAACTTTTTTAATTTTCCTTCAGATAATTCCGCGGTATTTAAGCTTAAGCTGATTTTGTAAATCTCATTTTCTTTAAGTTGTCTGCCTTTTTCATATTCAATGGTGACGCAGTCACAGGAAGACCTGGCTTTTTGCAGGATAATTAATTGAGGTTCGTCATTCTTGATCTGTATTTCCCGCTTAATAACTTTATTTTTTGGGATATCTCCCAGATTAATTGCTTGCGGCGATATTTCCAGGGCAAAGCCTAATCCGGGATGTAGGGTAATTAAGCTTAAGAATAAGAAGATTGTTAAAATTTTAGCTAAAATAGTAGTTTTCATGGTTATTATTATGATATATTAAAAGCATGAAAAGATCTACTATTCTGTTTCTGATTAGCATATTACTAATAGCCGCTGTTTCCTTTAGCCAGGAAATAAATAAAAACCAGCCTTTAATGATCTATTTATTTTCATCATCAACTTGTGAACAATGTGAACAATTGAAAAAGGAATTTCTGCCTAAAATTTTGAAAAAGTTTCAAGGCTTGGCTGCTTATCAGCATATTCCGGTTGATGATCCAGCGGCTTTTAAGCTGCAGCTGATGTATGAGCAGGTGTTTGAAGTTGAAAGTGATGACTCGGTTAAGTTGTTTGTGGGCAAACAATGTTTATCCGGGATTAACGCGATTCAGTCAAATCTTGAGTCTGTTATTAGTGAACAACTAAACAATCAATCCTCAACAATCACTCCGCGTCAGATCTTTGCCCAAAAAGCTGAATATTCTCAAGACAAATCGCTTATGGAGCGTTTTTCGCGGCTTACCCCAGGGGTGGTGATTTTTGCCGGACTTATTGATGGAATTAATCCCTGCGCTTTTATTACTTTGGTTTTTTTCGTTTCTGTGCTTTCTTTGCTTAAAAAAACAAAAAAAGAAATTTTGCTTGTGGGCGGCGTGTTTGCTTTATCAGTGTTTTTGACCTATGTTTTATTGGGATTAGGGGCATTTAAATTAATTAAGCTTGCTTCGGTTAACCTGGGGATTAGCCGCGTAATATCCATAATTGCCTTAATTTTGGCTTTGGGTTTAGCAGTGTTTAATTTTCTTGATTTTTTAAAATATAAACGCTCAAATAATCCCAATGATCTAAAACTAAAATTGCCTAAAAGTATTCGCCGAGTAATTAATCGCTTGATTAGAGCGAAAATGCAGACTCGAAATTTAATCTTCGGGGCTTTAGTTTTAGGATTTTTAATTTCTTTGCTTGAGTCAGTGTGCACGGGCCAGGTTTATCTGCCGACAATTATTTATATCTTTCAGCAAAAGAAAATGCTGTTTAAGGCGCTTTTTTACCTGATATTATACAATATTATGTTTATTGTGCCTTTAATATGTGTTTTTGCTTTTGCCTATTTAGGGGTAAGCTCTGCTGAGATTAATAAATTTTTCTCGCGCAATCTGGCGCTGTCTAAACTTCTTTTGGCAATATTATTTTTTGGTTTAGCTATGGTTTTAGCTTTTAATGGTATATTAGCGCTATGATTAAATGAATTTTTAATTTGAACTTCATCTTATTAGAATTATTTGATAGAATATTAACATATTTATTAAAAACCACTAGGGAGGGTATATGAAAAAGATAGGTCTTGTTTTAGCGTTTGTTCTTTTAATGACAAGCACAGGTTTTGCCGCGCAGAATACAGATTTGCTGATTGACTTAAACCGAGGAATTGTTATTTTTACAAAAGCTAAGCTGCAGTATGAATCTCGGCAAAAGGATTTTAGAGTGCAGATGCCTTATATGGAAACTGTTATTGGTAAATTAGAGCAAATTAAGCAATTAAAAGATTTAGTCAAAAAATTAGGCGGCAAACTTGATCCTGTCAAGGAAGATCAGCTGGTTATTGAAAAAGCACTGAGTCTGGATGACGCATTGCTTTTAGACGCGTCTGAGGAAATCGGAGCAGTCGCATTTTGTAATCTCTTGATTTATAAATACGATAATCCGGAAGCAAATAAAGTCGCGATTAAATTAAGAGACCAAAGCCAGTATTACTATATGCTGTATGATAATATTGCCCAGCTGTCAATCATGGCAATGCTGCGTAGAAAAGAAATGCCCATGTCGGCAATGCCTCCCAAAATGCCGGATGGTGAGGATTATATGGAATAGCAGTTCTAGAAAAATAAAACCATGATAAAAAATATCAGACTAGTATTAATTTTATTTGGCGCACTGGTTTTTATCGGAGCTAAGCTGGTTTTTGCTCAGGTAAATCCAGAGATGGTAAAAGCTTTAAATCAGCTTTTAATCTGGGATATAAGGGTAATGCAGCAATGCGAAGAGCATAGCGAGCAGTTTGATATTTCCATACCCTATAATCAAATTATTTCCGAAAAACAGCATACGATAAAAGAGCTGGCTGATTTAATTGCTTTTTTTGGCGCGGATATTACTGATCAAAGGATTGGGATTGAAAAATCTCCGCATGATTACCAGGCCTTAAATTTAGACGCAAACGCGCAAATTAAAGTCATCATCATGTATGATGATATTTTGAGTAAATTTGGTCACCCTAAAGTGCAGGCTTTTGCGATTAAGGCAAAAAACCAAGCGTATATCCATTATATGCTGCTTTCCACTGCCGCGCAGCAGATAATCGCGGCTAATAAAATTAAAGACATTTCACAAATTAAACAGCCTTAATCATAAAAATATTAATTTATTCTGTTTAATTATTTCCACAAAACCCCTTAATATTGAAAAACAGTGTTTATTTTTTTATACAAAAATCTTTTAAATAAAATTTTTGCAATACTTTTGAAATAACTAATTTTTGCGACTTTCAAACAAGATAAATATATAAAAATATTGTTTACCGTCGACAGGAAAGAAAAAGTTCTGCTCAAAAGGGATTTTTTAACTTTCACTCAATAGAGCTATACGCTTACTTAGCTTGACACAAAGATTTTTTCTAATTATAATAGTTTCAAAAGATAATTAAAAGTTAAGGACAGGCCTCAAAAACGGACTTTTTAAATATTCCGGCTAGGGATGTATTTATATTCTAAATCCCGATATTGATTTCCTGTAATAATGGTGGCTTTTTGTTCGCGAGTAATGAATAGGTTGTTTTATATTTACTAAAGGTGTAAATGAAACTAAAAGACAAAATTGCTGTTGTTACCGGCGGTACGCGCGGTATTGGAAAAGCCATTGTCCAGACTTTAGCTCGGCAAGGAGCCTTGGTGCTGTTTAGTTATATCAGCAGTGATGCCCAAGCGCGGGAGCTTGAAGCTAGTCTGGAAAAAGAAAATTTTAAAGCCATTGGTTTTAAAGTTGATGTAAAAGACTTTAAGCAAGTTGCTGAGTGGAAAGAGCAAATCCTCGATAAATACAATTCAATTGATATTCTGGTAAATAATGCCGGGATTATTCGCGATAAAGCTTTAGCAATGATGAGTTCTGAGGAATGGTCAGAAGTTATTGATACTAATCTTACCGGACTTTTTAATGTTACCAAGTCTTTTGCGGTTACATTCATGAAACAAAGACAAGGCAATATTATAAACATCAGCTCGCTTAGCGGCATCATTGGAATTCCTCGTCAAACAAACTACTCTGCCTCTAAAGGCGGGATGATCGCGTTTAGTAAAGCCTTGGCTAAAGAACTGTCTGGGTTTAATATTCGGGTCAATGTGGTTGCTCCGGGTTTTATTACTACTGATATGACTGGCAGTCTCAAAGAAGATTATATTAAGCATATTATGCCGCAAATTCCTTTGGCCAGATTCGGAACATCTGAAGAAGTTGCCAATGTTGTGCTGTTTCTGTCAACAGATAAATCAGATTATATTACCGGCCAAGTGATTCGGGTTGACGGCGGCTTGGGGATGTAAATGAGAAAAAGAATAGTTATAACCGGAATCGGCATTGTTTCTCCTATTGGCATAGGGGTAAAGCAATTCTGGGATAATTTATTCAGCGGTAAGTCAGGGATAAAGCCAATCACTTTATTTGATACCAGCAAGTTAAAAGTAAAAGTCGCTGGTGAAATAACAGAGTTTGATCCGCTGCTTATTCTTGAAGAAAAAAAAATAATGGATTTGGACCGGGCGACTTTATTGCTTTTATCTTCAGCAAAACTTTGTCTGGATGATTCGGGATTTCAGGTAGATGAGAAAAATACTTATCAAACCGGGGTTTCAGTGGGCACAACGTTTGGCAGTTTACACAGTGTATCAAAGTATAATCAGGAAGCTTTAACTGAAGGTCCAAGATATGCTAATCCCAGTGTTTTTCCCAGCACAGTAGGAAATTCACCGGCAAGCAGAGTTTCGATTAGATATAAAATTAAAGGATTTAATGCCACAATTTCAACCGGCATCAGCGCTGGTTTGGATGCTTTGGAATATGCCACTGACCTTATTGAATTAGATCGGGCAAAGCAAATACTGGTTGGCGCTGTGGAAGATTTGAGTCTACAGACATTTATGGGGTTTTACAAGCTTGATTATTTAAGCGGTTTGCATGGCACAGCAGTATGTTCTTGCCCATTTGATAAAAACCGAGATGGGGTAGTGTTTGCTGAAGGCGCGACAATGTTCCTTGTCCAGTACGCGAATGAAGTGTGGGACAAAGCAAAAATATACGGACAAATAAGCGGCATGGGTTCGGTTTTTGATCCAGCGCGGTTTTATCGTTATAATCCTAAAGGTACGGGCATGAAGCAAGCAATGAAAATGGCATTAGATGATGCCGGGTTAAAGCCGGAAGATATTGATTGCATTTTTGCTAATGCCAATTCCACCCGGGGAGCTGATCCTATTGAGGCCTTGGCAATCAAAGAAGTATTTGGCGAACATTCTAAAAAAGTCTTAGTTACCGCGGTTAAATCCATGACTGGAGAGACATACAGTAATTCCGGATCATTGGCAATTGCCGCGGCGCTTGGGGCAATTGCTGAGAATAAAATACCAGCGATAATAAATTATAAAAATAAAGATGAAAATTGTCAGCTGAATTTTGTCCTGGATAAAGCGAAAAAACAAAAAATATCCCATGCGATGGTTAATACTTTTGGGCCTAACGGCAAGAACTCCAGCATAATTATCAGCAGGTTTAATCCATGAAATTAAATAAAAATGGAAAAGTTAGAGTAGTTGTTACTGGACTGGGAATAATCTCATCAATTGGCTTTGGAAAAGATGAATTCTGGAAAAATCTTATCAAAGGTAAATCCGGTATTTCTAGAGTAGAAGGTTTTGATACCGTAGATCACTCAACTCATTTTGGCGGGGAAGTAAGGAATTTCAATCCGTATGATTTTATGAGCAAGAAAAAAGCCGATGTAATGGCCAGAGCATCACATCTGGCGATTGCAGCCACAAAGTTGGCTTTAAAAGACGCAGACTTAGATTATAAAAAATTATTATTTGAAAAAATCGCGGTGTTTTTAGGAACTACTGGCGGAGAATCGCAAAAAATAGAAGAAATGGACGCGCTTTGGCTTAAAAAAGGGGTTGAGGCAATTGACGGCATGTCGATAATTCAATATCCGGTCAGCAATATATCTTCCAATGTAGCTTTGGAATTCAGAGCCAAAGGAAAAACCCTGATGTTTACTACTGCCTGTGCCGCGGGAAACTACGCGATTGGTTATGGATTTGATTGTTTAAAGCTGGGCAAAGCTGATATGGTGATTTGCGGAGGCACAGATGCTTTTTCTTATCTTAGTTTTACTGGGTTTAATCAGGTCAGAGCAGTTGCTCCGGATATTTGCCAGCCTTTTGATAAAAACCGGAAGGGAATGATTCCAGGAGAAGGCGCTGGAATTCTTATCTTGGAAACTTTAGAATCAGCGCAAAAACGCAATGCCCATATTTATGCTGAAATAGCTGGTTATGGCTTAAGCTGCGATGCTTTTCATATGACTAATCCGCAAGTAGAAGGAGTATCCGCTTGCATGGAAAGCGCTTTAAAGCACAGCAGGGTTACTCCGGATGATGTGGACTATATTAGCGCTCATGGAACAGGAACGAGGTTTAATGACCGAACTGAAAGCGTATCAATTAATAAGATTTTTGGCAATAGAAAAGTGCCGGTTAGTTCAATAAAATCAATGCTTGGTCATACTCTGGGCGCGGCTTCAGCAATTGAAGCCTTAGCCTGCTGTATGGCGATTGAAAACAGTATTATTCCGCCAACCATAAATTATGAAACACCAGACCCGGAATGTGATATAGATTGTGTTCCAAATGCAGCAAGAAAGCAGACAGTGAACATTGCTTTAAATAATGGTTTTGCTTTTGGCGGCAATAATGCCAGTGTGGTAATTAAAAAATTTAAAGAATGAACAGTGAGGTATTAAAATGCTGGATAATCTGGAAGCAGAATTAAAAGAATTAATTGCTGATGTAAGCGGAAGAGAAGTCGCGGAAATAACAACCCAAGCAAGTTTTTTTGAAGATTTGGGTATTGATTCAATTAAAGCGATTGAAATCACAGTTGCTATTGAAAAGAAATACAAGATCAGAGTTAAGGATGAACAGGTAGCAGAGATAACCACTGTTGCCAAAGCAATAGAAATTGTAAAAAAAGCTTTAGCTAAAAAGGGATAATGGAAAAAAGACAAAGGATTGTTATTACCGGTATCGGGCCAATAAGTTCAGTGGGTATTGGCCGGGAAAATTTTTGGCAGGGAATTCTCAATAAAAAGATAAATATTGAATTGGAAGAATGTTATCTTGATGGAGAGCTCTGGGATAAGTTTTATTATCATAAAGTAAAAGATTTTGATATCAATAAATTCGGGATTGAAAAAGCAAAATTAGCTGATATCCGCGATTGGAAAGAAGGCGAAGAAGTAGTAGACCTAAACTATTTAATTGCCGCGGTAAAGCTTGCTTTAGATGATAGCAAATTAGATTATAATAATGACAATAACGGCATTGGTCTGGTTTTAGCACATGAAAACCTTGGGCTGATGCCATTTGGTTTTAAGATAAGTGATCTTGCTTATGAAATGCTGATTGATAAGAAAAAATCAGAAATTTCTAAAAAGGATTTTTATGACGGGTTTTATAAGAAATTTCTAAAAAGCGGGTATGATATTCAGACATTTGCTGATCTATTTCATATTGCCAGAGTTTTTAATATTCATGAATATTCTTTGTTTATTAATAATGCCTGCGCTTCCGGTCTTTACGCTCTTGAAACTGCTAGTCAGATAATTCAGAGTAAACAAGCCAAAAGAGTGGTAGTCGCAGCTTCTGATAATCCGGAAATATATAAATACCTTTGGTTTCGTGATCTGGGTATTTACGCAAAAGATGGCATAGTAAAACCCTTTGCCAAAGGCAGCAATGGCCTTGTGTTTGGTGATGGGGGCGTTGGCATTGTTATTGAAACTCTGGAAGGCGCGCAAAAAAGAGGCGCGACGATTTACGCGGAATATCTTGGCGGTGGTTTTGATTTGGAGGGCTGGAAAATAACTGTTCCGCAGATTGGCAGTAAATCGTATCAAAAGGCCATGAACAATGCTCTAAAACGCAGTAATCTAAAACAAGAAGATATTGATTTAGTCTGTCCTCATGGGGTGGGTTCCGGGCCGATAGATTATTATGAATCCAAGGCAATAGCCGATGTTTTCTCAGATTCTAATCCAAAACCCTTAATCACAACCTTTAAACCATATGTGGGCCATAACTTAGGCAGCAGCGCTTTGTTTGAGTCAGCAATACTATTATTATCATTGCAAAATAACATAATTCCGGAAACGCTGAATTGCCCTGAAGTAGATCCGCGATTTAATATAACTTTGGTACAAAAACAAACAAAGAAAAAGCTTAAAACCGTAATGAAAAGTTGCTGTGCATTTGCTGGGTTTAACTCAGCTGTTACATTCCAAAAGGTATAAAGTATATGAAGCAAAAGAATGACTATGATGTAATAATTATTGGAGCAGGGATTGGTGGCCTTACTTGTGGAGCAATACTAGCCAAAAATAATAAAAAAGTATTGATTTTAGAAAAAAATTCAAAAGCAGGAGGTGCGGTTTCAACTTTTTACAGGAAAGGATTTCCTTTAGATATAAGCCACGCAATGTGCGGACTAAATAAAGGGGCATTTATAAGAAAGATATTTGATTATTTAGAACTGACCAAAGCTATTGATTTTGTAAAGCTTGAAAAGAGTTTTATCTTTATAAATGATACTCAGGAATTTATATGCCCAGCTGAGTTGGAGCAATATAAATATGCTCTTCAATTAAAGTTTCCTAAGGAAAAGACAAATATAGGTAAGATTTTTGATATGATGACCCATATTTGGACGGAACAGATTTTGAAAAGTTATTATGAGCCTAGTATTTGTGAGTTATTAACTTATCCATTCAAATTCTCTAAGTTGGTCAAATATCGTTATTTTACATTTGAGAGATTTTTAAATAAATTTACAAAATCAACTGACCTTAAAGAAATGCTTTCTATAGGTTGGACATATCTTGGGCTGAACCGGTTCTCTGTTTCGGCATTATATATGATTTGCTTAATAATGGGATATCATAAAGAAGGAGCTTATTTTGTAAAAGGTGGATTTGGTAGACTGGTTGAAATATTGTGTGATTTTATTAAAAAAAACAATGGTGAGATCATTATTGATTCGGAAGCTGAGGAAATTATTAAAAAAGGGAAGTTGGCTGTAGGGGTAAAATGTAAGGACGGAAGATCTTTTTATGGGAAAACAATAATATCAAATGTGGATACTGTTAAAACTTTTAATGACCTTAGTAAAAACTTTAATTTATCGAATGGATTTAGGAAAAAAATTAAAAATTTACGCCAATCAACTTCCGCACTGCAAATATTTTTAGCAGTAAAAGCGCAGATTGATCCCAAGTTTTTATCAGTTGGGAGTATTATTATTGAACAGGGGATAAGATCTAAAAATTTTCCATTACAAGGTATGAAAGGGATTGATATTAAAAGTGAGAAAATTATATATACTGTAAGCATTCACTCATTAAAAGATTTTGCAGATTTTGAAAATGAAGATATTTTCATTTTAAATATCTTTTTATTGCCTACAGATAGTAATTTTTGGAATAGTTTTGATGAACAACATAAAATTGAACAGTATTTTAAAATTAAGCAAGATTGGATTAAATTGGTAACCAGAGAAATGAAAAGCTATTTCAAAATAGAAGAAGTCCTGTTTGCCGATATTTTAACTCCAAATTCTTTTAAAAGCTGGTTAAATTCTACAGATGGATGTATTTATGATCTTGCGGCTGATCCGAAGCAAATGCTTCTAGATAGAATGAAAATAAAAACTCCGGTACAGAATTTATTTCTTGTGGGAGCAAAGACTTTTCCAGGCATGGGGATTGCTGGAGCGCTTTGTTCTGCGGTATCTTTGTCTGATAAAATTCTAGGTAATAAATTAACAAATGGAAAGTTTGTGATGACCTGATGGTAAACAATAAAAAGAATGACTATGATGTAATAATTATCGGCGCTGGGATAAGCGGGCTTGTATGCGGTTGTTACTTGGCTAAAGCCGGGTTGAAGACTTTGATTGTTGAGAAAAATGCGCAGGTGGGGGGATATTGCACTTCATTTAAGAGAAAAGGGTTCCATTTTGATGCATGTGTTTATTTTTTAAGTAGTTTTCGTAAAGATGGTGCTTTAGGGCGCTTGTCTCATGATTTTGATTTACTTAAAGATATCAACTTTCATAGAGTTGAAGTCCCAGATATAGTTATAACTCCGAATGCTAAGGTTAAATTTTATCATGAATTAGATTTGACGATTAAACAATTAAGCGAAGCTTTCTTTAATGAACACAATAAAATAGTAGAATTTTTTCACTATATTATTCATAGTCCAATAGCTTCATTATTTAAATTAAGAAGTATGTCTTTTAAAGAAATTTTAGATTCATATTTTCATAACCCCGAATTAAAAACAATCTTGTCAATCAAGTTGTTAGGTTATTCGGGGTTACCCCCTTCACGTTTATCAGCTTTAGCTGCCTGTTTAATATATAGAGAATTTGTTTTTGACGGAGGATACTATCCTGAAGGAGGCATGCAGAAGTTCGCTGATATCTTAGCAGAAAGATTTATCCAAAATGGGGGAGTTATTAGGTATTCTAAGAAAGTTGAGCGCGTATTGTTAGTCCAAGGGAAAACCACTGGGGTGATACTTGATGGCAAGTTTTTATCTGCTAAAAAAATTATTGCCGCATGCGATATCCATCAAGTTTATTCCGATTTAATTGGAGACGAAAATTTACCAACTAGGATAACTAATTTAGTTAAAGCTGGGGAGCCATCTCTTTCTGCCTTTTTGGTTTATCTGGGAGTTGATAGAAATTTGGCAGAATTTTCTGATTTAAAATCGCACATGTGGTTTATTTCTAACCATTATGATGATATCGAAAAAATCTATAAAAATTGTCTCAAGTGGCCAATTCCTCCTGACTATTTAGCTTTAAGTAGTTCCTCTCTTAAACAAGGGGATGTAGAAACTAATCAGAAACAAACAGTTTTCTTATTTACTAATAGCCCTTTCATTGAAAAAAAAATGTCAGATAAAGAACGACAAAATATTACCAGTTCAATGATCAATTTGGCAGAGAAGGTAATCCCAGGAATCAAGGCAGAGGTCAAGATTAAAGTTACTGCGACTCCGTTATCATTATATAAATGGACTTTAAATTATAAGGGAGCCTGTTATGGTTGGGCGAGTACTGTTAAGCAATTCGGTTCTCCCGATTTTTCTGAAAAAACAGGAATTGAAGGATTATACTTAACAGGACACTGGTCTAACACAGGTGGTGGCGTAACATCAGTTATTAATAGTGGCATTATAACTGCCGATCGTGTTTTGAGGGATTTTAGCTTTGAGAAAGAAGACTTAAGACCATGACTTTATTTTCAATTTTTGGGATATTGTTGAGCTTAACATGTTTTATTCTGGCATGTATTGTCCTTGCATTTGGTAAACTCAGAATCCATAGAATTTGGGCACTGTTAAATATAGCAACAGTAATTTGGGGGTTAGGTTTATTTTTTGTTGGCATGAGAAGCGCATCGCAAGCTGATGCCTTGTTTTGGTGGAAGTTTGCGCATATTGGAGGGATGCTTATACCAGTATTCTTTTTGCATAAAATGATGGAGCTATGCAATGCCTATAAAAAGAAGATACTATTATTTTTTTATGCCCAAGCGGTATTTTTTATTTGGTTGATGTTTATTGATCGAATAGGATGGAAATTACAATATATTTTTAACTCCTTTTTTTATGTGAAGCCAGTAGGGGCGTGTACTCCTTATTTATTTGCAACATTTTTTTGGTTTGGTGCAATGTTCTATGGTTTTTTTATTTTAGTAAATAATTATCTAAAGTCATCAGGTGTTAAGAAAAATCAATACAAATACTTGCTTTTAGCGTTAATAATTGGTTTTGCCGGTGGAGCGTCGCATTTTTTGCCAGTATTTGGAATCGAAATCTACCCATTCCCTATTTTAATTGTTTTGTATACAATAATTGCCACTTACGCAATCCTCAAACACCGTCTTCTCAACGTAAAAGTAGCCTTTACCCGCGGCGCGATTCTGCTTATTGTTTACGTTTTTATTGTCGGCATTCCTTTAACATTGGTAATGATTGGTAAGCCACTACTTGTTCAATATTTTCAAGCAAAATGGTTTGTGCCACCATTAGGACTTTATACTATTTTGGCTTTGCTTGGCCCGTATATTTATTTAAGATTTCAGAATAAAGCAGAAGAAAAAAGAATGAAGCAGCAGGTTCGGCTGCATCAGTCTTTAAAAGCCGCGTCAAAGACAACCATTGAAGTCCAGAGTATTGATAAATTGTCAAGGATTATTCCCAGATATTTGCTTAAGCTTTATCATAAACTGGATAATCAGATTACGCATATCAGCATGTTTTTACATGATAAGGATGATAAAGTTTATCATATGCAGTCTTCAGCCGGAGAGCGGAAAATCCCGGTGGACACGCTGATCAGAGAAGATAGTATGTTGGTAAAGTGGTTTACAATAATCAGAGACAAACTGGTTGATGAAGGCGTAATGCGGGCAAATGATGTGGAAGTTCTGGTGTATGAAGATATTGATTACTGGCTGAATAATCCGAATGTTTTAAAAAAACCGTTTAAAGGTTTGGACAAGGTGTTGAATGAGTTGAAAAAAATAATGTTGTTGTTTAATGCTAATCTTATTTTGCCGTCAGTTTATCAAAAAGAACTTTTAGGTTTTCTGATGCTCGGAGAGAAAACTCCAGACCCATATTCGATGAGTGATATTTCCACCTTCTCAATTCTGGCTAATGACAGTGCCATGGCATTTAAAGCCGCGCAGTTGTTTGAGGATTTAAAAATAGCCCAGGCAAGATTAATTCAATCCGAGAAGCTGAATCTTTTAGGCCAGCTGGCCTCATCCATGGCGCATGAGATAAATAATCCTTTGGCGATTATTTCCGGTAATGTGCAGCTTTTGCTTATGGATGAAAAAGATGATAGCAAGAGAAAATTTCTCCAGAAAATCAGTGATCAAACTGAACGGGGTTATAAAATAATTCATCGTTTGCTTAATTTTTCGCGTTTGCCAAAAGAAGAAATTAAAGTAATCAAAGTCCATGAGATGATTGATGAAACTATTGAGCTTATTGGGCATAAAATTAAACATGGCAATATTGAGCTTATAAAAGAATATAATGAAGTTCCGGATATAAACGGCAACCCGACTCAAATCCAGGAAGTGCTGCTGAATTTATTTGTTAATGGGATTCAGTCCATGGAAGAAGGCGGTACGCTTAAGATCTCCACCAACGTGGTTAAGCATAATCTGGAAATACTTATATCAGATACCGGCAAAGGTATTGAGGAAAAAGAGGTTCAAAATATCTTTGATCCGTTTTATACTAAAGGCAAGGAGAACGGTACGGGATTAGGGCTTTTTGTTGCTTCTCAGGTAATGGGACTGCACAAGGGCACGATAAATGTTGAAAGTAAAGTTGGTCAAGGCACGACTTTTGTGCTACAATTTTCTATAGAAAAAAATTAAAGGATTTAGTTTTTTTAGTTCGGAAATACTTACATGGAGGTTTACATGCTTGAAATCTTAGTTGTTGATGATGAGCAAGAGATTGCTAACGCGCTTGCCGGATTTTTTTCACAAAAAGGCTATGATGTGCGGATTGCTAATGATGGAGAAGCCGCGATAGCGCTGGTTAAAGAACATAGACCACACCTTGTTTTTCTCGATATCCGCATGCCGAAAAAAGACGGATTAACTGTGCTGCGCGAGATCCGTGAATTTGATAAAACAATTAAAGTGATTATGGTCACGGCTTTTGGTACCAAGGAAATTGTCGGCGAAGCCATGCGTCTTGGCGCGGTTGATTTTGTGCGCAAGCCGTTTACCAAAGCCTATCTTGAGCACGATGTTATTGCTAAAGTGAGTATGCAGCTGTTTGAGGATTTAAGAACTGAAGTTGATCAGAAACAAGATTTGATTTTGCAGATGGGCAGTTTAAACGAAAGAGCATCGCGCAATTTCTACCAAACGATTTTATCTTTAGCCACTGCGCTTGAATCCCGCGATAAATATACCCATGGTCACTCGGAAAGAGTTGAGGTTTACAGTAAACTTATTGCCAAGCAATTGCAGTCATCAAAACTCGTAGCCATTGATGATCAGTTTTTAGAAAATCTGCATATTGAATCACGTTTGCATGATATCGGTAAGATCGCGATTCCGGATATCTTATTAAATAAAAGAGGTAAATTAACAGAAGCGGAGCATGATGAGATTAAACGCCATCCGGAAGAAAGCGTAAGAATCTTAGCGCCCTTGGATAATATCAAAGATAATATTGATGTTATTTATAGTCATCATGAGCGGTTTGACGGTACTGGCTATCCGCGGCGCAAGGCGGGAAATAAAATTCCCTTAAGAGCCAGGATTATCGCGGTTGCCGATGCTTTTGATGCCATGACCTCGGATCGGCCGTATCGGCAAGCTTTGCCTGATGATTTAGCTTTTATAGAACTGGAAAAATATAAAGATATTCAGTTTGACGCGATGATTGTGGACGCTTTTATTTTGGGTTATCACAAGAAAAAAAGAAAAATCATAAGACAGGAAAATTCCCGGGAAGAGGTTTTGTTAAAAATTTAATTTATATTCGCATTTGGATATTGCTAGACTCAATGGAGGCTTTTGATGCTTAAGATTTTGGTGGTTGATGATGAACCGGAAATAACGCAGATTCTTGAGAGTTTTTTCTTGCGGAAAAAATATACTGTTTTTGTGGCCAATAACGGAGAACAGGCTTTAGCGGTTATTAAAAAAGAAAGACCGCATCTGGTGTTTTTAGACGTGCGCATGCCGGTTATGGACGGGTTGACGGTTTTACGCAATATCCGGCTGGTGGATAAAAGTATAAAAGTTATTATGGTTACGGCTTTAGAAGACGATAAAACAGTGCAGGAAGCAAAGGCTTTGGGCGTGGTGGACTATGTGCGCAAGCCATTTAAATTAGATTATCTGGAACGGGAAGTTCTAGAAAAAGTTAATGCCCAACTTTTTGGGGATTTGCGTGAAGAGCTTGATGAAAAAAGTAAATTAATTGAGCAGCTGGCTAAAGAAGTGGATAATGTCGGCATGTTAAATAAAAAACTAAAACGTAATTTTTATCAAACGATTTTATCTTTGGCCATGGCCTTGGAAGCCCGGGACAGATATACACACGGTCATTCCGAGCGAGTGGATTTATACAGTAAAATCATTGCTGAAGAATTAAAGCAAAATCCTGATTGGCAAATAGATGATAATTTTATGGAAGCATTGCACATTGAATCAAGACTGCATGATGTGGGAAAAATCGCTATCCGGGACGGAGTATTAAATAAACCTGGACGCTTAACTGAAGAAGAATATGAGCAAATCAAAACTCACCCTGTTCAGAGTTCAAAGATTCTGGCGCCATTAGAAGATATGCAGGAAAGCAGTGATGTTATCCGGCATCATCATGAAAGAGTTGATGGAAAAGGTTATCCCAGCGGTTTGACTAAAGATCAGATTCCGGTTAGAGCGCGGATTATTGCCGTAGCTGATTCTTATGATGCCATGACCTCTGACCGGCCTTATCGAAAAGCCTTGTCAATTGATGTGGCCATGGAAGAGCTGATAAAAAATAAAAACACACAGTTTGATGCCGATATGGTGGATGCTTTTGTGAACGCGTTTAAAAAAGGGAAAATGCCCAACTAATGCGGCGGAGCCGCATTAGTTGGGCATAGCTCATAGCTCATGGCTGATGGTAAAAGCTTAAAAAATAAAAAAGGAAAATGAGATGGAACAAGTAAAGATTGCGATTATTGGGGGAAGCGGGATTTACGATATTCAAGCAATTAAAGACGTAACAACAATTGAAGTAAACACCCCTTTTGGCAAACCTTCGGATGTAATTATTATCGGCAGTTTAGAAGGAGTTAGGTTTGCGTTTTTACCCCGCCATGGCCGAGGGCATAAAATTTCACCAACAGAGCTGAATTTTCGCGCCAATATCTATGCTTTAAAAACCCTAGGGGTTGAGCAAATATTATCAATTTCCGCGGTCGGCAGTTTAAAACAAGATCTTAAGCCTCGGGATTTTGTTATTCCGGATCAGCTGTTTGACTGGACCAAGCAAAGAGTATCGACTTTTTTTAATGAGGGGCTTGTGGCGCATGTGGGCTTTGCTGATCCGTTTTGTCCAGAGCTGAGTAAATTAGCGCTTAACGCGGCAAAAGACTGCGGCATAACTGTGCATAAAGGCGGAACCTATGTGTGCATTGAAGGCCCGCAGTTTTCGACCCGGGCTGAGTCAAATGTGTATCGCCAGCTGGGATTTTCGATAATCGGCATGACTGCTTTGCCGGAAGCAAAGCTGGCGCGGGAAGCGGAAATGTGCTATACCACAGTTGCTTTGGTAACTGATTATGATGTTTGGAAAGAAGATGAAGATGTCAGCGTGGAAAAAGTGATTGCTAACTTGACAGCTAATTCGGAAAATGCCAAGGAATTTATTAAAAAAATCGTTCCGGAAATGCAAAAAGCGCG
>JAZDHZ010000018.1:0-2040 GCA_043805415.1 Candidatus Omnitrophota bacterium
GCATTCAAAAGGTGGCACAAAGAGTGGTTAGCTACCGTAAAAAAGGATATGACCTGGTAGTTGTAGTTTCGGCTCTAGGAGATACCACAGATGAATTAATCGAATTAGCGGATAAAATTAATGCCAATCCTCCAGAACGAGAGATGGATATGTTGCTTTCAACCGGAGAACAGATCTCCGTCGCTTTGTTAGCTATGGCAATTCATAAATTAAAGGCTCAGGCGATTTCATTTACCGGCTCGCA
Source organism: Candidatus Omnitrophota bacterium (assembly GCA_043805415.1). Classification (GTDB taxonomy): domain Bacteria; phylum Omnitrophota; class Gorgyraeia; order B26-G9; family B26-G9; genus JAHITE01. Next base: position 245 of record JAZDHZ010000018.1, read on the forward strand.
AGTCGGAATTATTACCGACTCTAGCCACACCCGGGCCAGAATCATCAAGATAAATGCAGATAAAATTAAAGAGGAATTGGCAAAAGGTAAAATAGTTATTGTCGCCGGCTTTCAAGGCGTTACCCTAAATCAGGATATTACTACTTTAGGCAGAGGCGGCTCAGATTTAACTGCTGTTGCTCTGGCCAAAGAACTTAATGCGTCTTCCTGTGAAATTTATACTGATGTTGAAGGTATCTATACTACTGACCCGCGCATTGAACCAAAAGCTAGAAAAATTGAAGAGATTACTTATGATGAGATGCTCGAAATGGCCTCGCTGGGCGCCCAAGTCATGCAGGCCCGTTCTATTGAAGTTGCCAAAAAATTTAATGTCCCTTTACATGTGCGCTCATCATTTACAACCAATCGCGGAACGATGATTATTAAGGAGGTAAAAATGATGGAAGATGTGGTAGTAAGCGGCATAACTTTAAATAAAAACCAAGCTAAAATTACTCTCTGCGGCGTTCCTGATAAACCGGGAGTAGCGGTAAAATTATTCAAAGATCTGGCTGTTGCTGGAGTAAGCGTAGATATGATCGTGCAAAATGTAAGCCATACCCGCTTAACTGATATATCATTTACTATCACTAAAGGGGATTGTGCTAAAGCCAGCAAAATTACTAAAATGGTGGCTAGAAAAATAGGCTCTAGTGATGTGCTTCTTGATGAAGATATCGCCCGCGTCTCCATTGTAGGAGTAGGGATGAAATCACATCATGGAGTTGCGGCCAAAATGTTCGGGATAATGGCTGATAACAAAATCAACATTGAAATGATTTCTACTTCCGATATCAGCATATCATGCATTATTAAAAAGAAATTCGCTGAAATAGCGGTTAGGAAGTTACACGAAGAGTTTGGGCTAAATAAACGAGGATAATTATGGAAAAGTTGAAATTATACGATACTACGTTACGGGATGGCTCGCAGGCAGAAGGGGTATCTTATTCAGTAATGGATAAAATTCGCATCGCGGAGGAGCTAGATAAGTTTGGCATTGCTTTTATTGAAGGAGGCTGGCCAGGTTCAAATCCTAAGGATCGAGAATTTTTTCTAAGAATAAGTCAAAGTAGGCTAAAGAATTCCAAGATCGCTGCTTTTAGCATGACTCGCAGGCCGAACACCTCGGCTAATCAAGATACTAATTTAAAAGCACTCCTAAAATCTAATGCGCAGGTAATTACTATCGTTGGTAAAACCTGGGATTTTCACGTAACTGAAGTTTTAAAAACTACTCTTGATGAAAATCTGGCGATGATCGAAGACACGATTAGCTTCTTAGTGAAAAAGGGGTTTCCGGTTTTTTATGACGCAGAGCATTTTTTTGATGCTTATAAAGCAAACAAAAACTACGCCCTAAAGACTTTGACTGCCGCCCAAAATGCAGGAGCAGTCGCCATCTGTCTTTGTGACACAAACGGCGGATCGTTAACTAGGCAGATATCAAACGTAACAGCAGAAATTAGAAAAAAAATTGGGACCTCAGGAGTAGATTTAGGCATTCATTGCCATAATGACGCGGGCGTAGCAATTGCTAATTCATTAGCAGCTGTAGAAGCAGGAGCAAATATTGTTCAAGGGACAATTAACGGTTACGGAGAACGCTGTGGAAATGCAGATTTGATTCCGATTATTGCCAATTTAAAAATTAAATTAAAGATTGATTGTATCTCAGATACAAATTTAAAACAGCTTACGCATCTTTCGCATTTTATTAGTGAAATCAGTAATATGCGCGTGAAAAGCGAGCA
>JAZDHZ010000019.1:0-4389 GCA_043805415.1 Candidatus Omnitrophota bacterium
GTACGCGCGATGAATGTAGATTAAAATTCTGTTCGTTTATAATTATTTCGCTCCGGGCGAAAGAATATAGGGTTACAGCATAACATACTGTAACCCTTTTATTTTAAACCAGTGGTACGCCCGGCAGGATTCGAACCTGCGACCTACGGATTCGAAGTAGGATTCAGACAAAATCCGTAGTTAACAAAGAGTAACAATAATTATCTTATTATGTGTAAAAACAACTAATTATTAACTTTTAGCCTTTCCACTGATTTCACCATTTTTACCCATATTTACCAGTATATTTCAAAATTATGGCAAAATTATGGCAAAATATTTGACCATGAGAGAAGTAATGCAATTACCAAAATAATGCAAATCTAAAACGGCGAATGTCTTTTAAAAAAAGTAAAATAAAAATAAAAACGGCTGCAAAAAATTTTATTTTTATATTAGGAAACTATACAACGAATAAAAATAATGGCACAAATTAAGAGCATGTATTAAACAACGCCGCTGTTTTGTGAAGTCAAGCGTTCCTTTTTGGTTTTTTCAAGTTCAAATATGCGCTCTCGACCTTTTTGAGATATCGTTTTGCTTTGGCTCTTGATTGAGAATCAGAAGAACAATAGAAACCGTTGAACCCTAGGTCCGCCACATCAATAAATTTGTGATATACAATGGTTAACTCGTTAAAAACCTTTAGCGGAGAGATCTTCCTAGGACTTTTTATGCGGCGGTTGTAGTATCCAACGTAAAGGGCATCCTGTTTTGCTCGGTCAAGCATACCTTCCGAAATCTCTTTGACCCGCTGTTTCTCGGAAGTAAATATCAGGCCAGATGCCCACATTTGCTTGTTCTTATGGTTTAAAAACATCGAACGCGAAAACAATTGATCGAGGAACTCTTGAGGTTTATAGTCTGTATGTAAAATATCGTCACAAATATGGTCAACCATCTCGAGTTTGCCAAGCTCCTCAAGCGAGAGAATAGCAAACGCTAAAGCAGATGATTGTGAGCGTTTCTTGAACAAGTGACATGCATCGACAAAAAGTCGTATGGCGTTAACATATATCTCCGCCTTGAGCTTATCGAGCGTTTTTTCACTGGGAACTATTTTATCCAAATTGTAGCACCTGAGCTATCTTGTAAAAAAATCAATGAGGCAATCTTTTTAAAAAATAGGCAAAATCAAAACATAAACAATTACTAAATATTTAACGAAGAGCTAAGCAGTCTGCCGCTTTTTACTCGTATGCTTGAGCGATAACTTGTTCTGTTCTCTAAATAATTTTTCTATCTGTTGCCTTCGAGTGGCACCAACATCACTTATGTCATCGGCTATCAATATGCAGACAATATTTGTGAATCCTTCAATAACATTGACAGGTTGCGTAGAATTTTCACTTAGCAAAGCATCCACGAATGGCTTGCATGACTTGACGTCGTTTATTGTAATTGAAGTATTTAGTTTATGGGCAAATTTATTTCTAATTTGATTTATTTCTTGTATTCCTTCAAAAATTATATTCATGGAAACTGATTTACTCTTTAGGAGAACCAATTTTTGATAAAATCTTAAATTAATAGACTCGGTAAAATCTTTTCCGTAGAAGAATTCTAAATAATCGTTCAAATATTTTTCAATTATCAAATGACACTTTAGTACTCGGCCGATTAATTCATGGTTTGCCTTAAATAAGGTATCGAACTTTTTATTTACTTCTGAAAAATGTTTTAATTCAACATCTTTATTTTTCAGCATGAGCCTTGTAACTTTTTTTGTCAGACTTGGACTTATCACATTCGCACCTTGATCTTTAACCCTCGGGCTAACAAGTGAGCGAGTATTTTCCTGCACATTCAGCTCATCCCGATGTTAAATGCTATAGATTTTATGGTAAGTTATTTAATACAGTTATCAATAGAGTCCGCAATGGTTTTGGCTTTATCAGCGATACTTGCATAGCATCGCTCAAGGTTCTTGCGCACGATATTTTGATTATCTGTGCCGATACTCTGATCAAAAGTCATTCTAAAATATAGGCGTGAATTTTCAACAAGATCATTAAGCAAATCCAGTTGTGTTTTAATTTCAATTATTTTTGATTGATAATTTGGAGAAAACATTAATAGGTTGCCTATATGAGAATCAAGAAAATACGTTGTGCTTTTACTCAATGGTAGAAATTCAGAGCCAGCAGGCCGTATAATTATTCCGATATTTGAAAGCTCTTCATCGCTCAGCCTAAGTTGTGATTCCAAAGCCTCCAATAACTTTTTATCATAGTAGGCACCACGATAAGTATTAAATATTTTAGAGATCCAAATTAAGAGTTGACGATCAAATATGCCAAAGCGTCTATTTATTAAGAATACAAAGCATCCTAAACGGTATTGAATATCTTTAAGCTCAGAATTTATCGAAGTCTGAATATTTTTTTTCTGGTAATCCTTCCTGATAGAATCAACTATGGTTGGCGCAAGTAAACCGAGCAACCAACCAACAATAATCAATGCTACCGTCTCAATCATGCTATATCCTATTTATGATAAAGCAATTGCACTTAATAGCCCGAGTTGACTTTCAACAAGATCAATGGACCTATCTTTTTTTAAAAACCCCTCATGCCCATCTAAAATTAATAGTTTCCTGCTACGAATTCAAGGCCTCTTTTTTCTGCGTAGATTTCGGCTCTTTCAATGTGCTCTTGTTCGTGGTTTTTGTCTAGAAATGCTTTTTCCATATTGTAAGTATTAATGCTTATAAGATTAACTATGAAAGGAAACTTCCCATAAACTTTCGTCTTGGAGTTCTTGGAAGCTTTCTCAAAAACGTCCATATACCTTACCCTTGTTTTTTCCCAAACTTCTTTTTTATCGTACTCTTTAGCTATTATACCCAAACGATGGTAGGGATAATTAGTTTGTTCTATATAATCCGCAACAAGCAATTTTCCCGGGTTTAATTCTGAAAAAGAATCATTTTTAAAAGGATATCTATCAACTTCATTGGTTATTAAAGGGTTTAATTCTTCAGATTTTGTAAAAACCTTTTCCCAATCTCTTGAGAGCCTCAGACCTTTACCTTCAAGCTCATCTTTTTTAAAGACAAAATCCGATAGTTTAAGATTATTTTTATCTATCGGTTCCAGCTCTATCTTGTAATAAAAATAAGGAGTATCTTCCCAACGTGGACGTTGTCTTATTGTACCTATTGTCCTTGTATCCTCCAAGGGTTTTGTAAAAAAAGGTCCTGTACGTTGAGATAAATCATAAACTGGAATACACCCCCCGATCATGGCAGCCGTACCAGCAAGCCCCAAATATTTCATGAAGTTCCTTCTTGTGAGACTTCCTTCATAAGGCTGAATCGTTATATCGTTATAGTGCTTAGTCATCATACTTTTCGGAGAGATTTGAAGTTTAAAAATTTAATATTACACAATAACAACTTTAGAGAACTCTTCTTAATACTTTATAGATAAACAGAGGAAAAGAAATTGAGGCTTTTAAATAAAATATATTTTCCACTAAATTAAAACAGTTAAATCAAATAATCAAGCAAAAACTGAAAGTCTAGCGATCTCAGTGTTGATCATTCACTTGAATTTTCAAGCCAGAGCGACATCGGATGGGGCAATTTAAAATTCTAGATCCATGCTTACATTCACTTGATATAGGAAAAAAGCATCTCAATAATATTCCGAGCAAATTATTTCCATTTCCATTATCCCCCCTCTATCCTGGAAACAAAACAAATCTAACCGAATTTATTATATATTATCACTGGAAACAAACAATCTCCTTGGAAACATTATTCTTTACTCATCTCTAACTCTGAAAAACATCAATCTGGAGTTTAACTTGAATTAAACACATTACTAAAACATCTGATCGTATTACGTTAACTTTTACTATAACGCGCGCGATTCAGCGCTACCTCGCGCGAAAGCATTTGGCGATTTCTGGTGCCCATCAGGGCTCGGCCTTAGTAGGCGAAAATTTTAAAATGAAACTCAATATCCTGGAAAGTTGATTTTTATTATTTTTGCTGTTCTAACAGTATCAATCCTGAGTCCTTGCATCTTACATCTTTACCATATCATTGCCTTGGCATGAAATATTAAGTCATTATCATAAATTTTAAGGACTCTCATTTTACCTTTTCCCCGAAAAGGCGAAAGCCTTTGGGGCATTGGGGTCATCAATATATAAGTTGACTGCGGCATCAGCGGAAAAGCCGGATGATAAGCTCTTGTCGTTATTGGTACGCCCGGCAGGATTCGAACCTGCGGCCTACGGATTCGAAGTCCGGCGCTCTATCCAGCTGAGCTACGGGCGCAAAAAAAAATGGGGTGAGTGAAGGGGATTGAACCCTCGACAACCGGGGCCACAACCCGGTGC
>JAZDHZ010000020.1:0-11924 GCA_043805415.1 Candidatus Omnitrophota bacterium
CACTGACAGTCAGGTTATTGAAAACACGGTGACACACGGCTGGCGGCTTATCATTCATGTTGATCTTGATAAAGAAGGCATACTCGATAAAATGCTTTCTAAGCATAACCCCCCCCTGGAATTGCGGCTTTTCTAAAAAAAGAGAATATTCCGGTAACGGAAACATGGAGTTATACTTATCAGCCTTAGGATAAAATTTTAAAGGTCTTATGAAACAAACCTTGAATAACTTTGATTCCCCAATAACCGGTCAGCACCTACTCCTTATCAGCCAAAGGATCACTCTTTACCTGCGCCTGCTTTCATTAGACGAAAACAAGGTCAGCGCGTTCACAGATCAAATTCTCCTTCGCCTTAAAGTTGAATTAAAATCTTCTGATAAAAAAGACTGGCCGGCTATGGCCTTACAAGTCACGCTCCAAGAGCTCAAAGATAAGAACATCACGCCTGAAACAGGCTATGATCAGATTTTCAGCAATGCTTTTCAGCCCTATCCGCGGCGCATTCCCATGGGCTATAAGGAATTCGACCCTAAGAACGCTTTTTATAAGGATAAACACTGCGCTTCAATTTTAAGGATTAGGCGCTTTTTCTTCTTCAGTATTGTTCTGATTTCAACTGCCATCGGAACGCTATCAATTAAAACAATCTTAAGCCCGAAGAATATTTCCGTAATTGAATGGACAATTATCACGATCTTCACCTTTTTGTTCGGCTGGATTGCCATGAATTTCTGGACCATTGTCTTTGGCTTTTTTATCTCTCTGGGAAAAAAAGATAAACTAATCGAGATTCCTTCAGAGCCCCGGCCAATTCCAAAAAACTTAAAAGTAGCCTTAATCATGCCGGTGCATAATGAAGAAGTACCCTGCATCTTCGCGGCTTTACGCGCCATGTACGACACGATTAAACAAGCCGATGTGCTTACGTATTTTGATATCTATATCCTGAGTGATTCCACCAGTAAAGCCCATGGTATTTCTGAAGAAATTCATTGGGCCAAGCTCTGCAAAGATGTGGATGGTTTTGGAAAGATTTTCTACCGCCGCAGAAAATTACGCATCCATAAAAAAAGCGGCAATGTCAGTGATTTCTGCCGGCGTTGGGCATGGCAATACAAATATATGATCACTCTTGATGCCGACAGTCTCATGGACGGCGAAACTCTGGTCAGAATGGTAAACACAATGGAAAAACACCCTGAGCTCGGAATCCTGCAAACCGCGCCCATGGCCATTAACCAAACCAGCCTGATTGCCCGGCTCCAGCAATTCGCCAGCCATGTATATGGTCCGCTTTTTTTTGTCGGCTTGCAGTTCTGGCAAATGGATGAATCAGGATTCTGGGGACACAATGCCATAATCCGGCTGGATCCGTTTATAAAATACTGCGCCTTGCCGCAGCTTCCCGGCCGGCCGCCTTTTGGCGGAGAAATCCTCAGCCATGATTTTGTGGAAGCCGCGCTTATGCGCCGGGCTGGATGGGGTGTGTGGCTGACTCATGAACTTGAAAACAGCTATGAAGAACTTCCTCCGAATCTTCTTCAGGAACTCTCCCGGGACAAGCGCTGGTGCCAAGGCAATATCCAGCATTTAAGACTTTTATTCATGCCCGGAATACGCCTGGGGCATAAAATACTTTTTCTTCAGGGCAACCTGTTTTACTTTTCATCGCTGATGTGGTTTTTCTTATTAATCTTAATGACAGCCAATGCCATTGCTAATTTTTCCCAAAAACCAATATATTTCACCGCGGAACAAAGTCTTTTTCCAACCTGGACCGTCGAATATATTGGCCTGTCATCCCTGCTCCTGAGCGCCACAGCAGTGTTTCTTTTTACCCCTAAAATACTGAGTTTCATCCGTATTGTTATTGATCCTCACAAAAGAAGCCAATTCGGTGGCGCGTGGAGACTGGGGATCAGCATAATTTTGGAAACTGTTTTTTCCACAATCCTGGCACCCTTACGCATGATGTTTCACGCCTGGTATGTGCTTTTAAACCTGACTGTACCCAAACTCAGCTGGGGCTCTCAGGCAAGACTGCTGAAAAAAACATCTTTTCACGAAGCCTTTCAAGCGCATTGGCCGGCAACAGTAATCGCGCTGATCTGGGCAGGAATCACTTACGCGATTAACCAAACCCTGTTCTTATGGGTATCAGCAATCGTAACTCCGCTGATCCTGGGAATTCCCATATCAATCTTTTACAGCTATTCGTCCGTAGGATTATTCTTCCGCAAACTCGGGCTATTTCTGGTGCCCACTGAAACCGCTCCTTCAAAAGTTATTCAGGAATATCAGCAGCTGCTAAGCAAAAGAGCTGTTTCCAAGAGATGATTATTCATCCCCCTTCTAAAAACCAAGGACTTAATTTTATTATCGGCAACTGATTTTAAAAGGTTTATAATTGTTATAATGGTTGGCAGGGATGATAAAATACCTATTTGCTCTAAAACTCCAAACAAAGGAGACTGACCGATGGCTAAACGCACTGCTGTTAGATTAAAAGATACAACCGGCAATCCGGCGCCGCTGGGATTACTCGGATTTGAGCACCTTCATTATATACCCCTCCCTTACACTACACTATGCCACAAAATAATAATTGTAGTGTAAAGTTTTAAATATTCATTGAGGCCATAAAACCGCTTAATTGCATCAACGTTACCTTTGCTCAAACCTTTATTGAAAACATAAGAAGTTATGATGAAATTGACTAATGACGAGGAAGATTAAAACAATGTTAAAAAAAATTACGGAGAGGCAGGGCTTACAAGCATTGTGTCTTCTACAATGCGCAGTGCCCGGCCTCTCCGTGGAATTGCAAGTAAAAACTAGAGGAAAGCTTGCTTTTCGATAGTTTGAACGAAGCAAGAACACACACAATATGTATTTCATATTGTGTAGCCATAAAAAAACCCTCAGTTTTCCTGAGGGATTTTTTATGGCGGAGAGGCAGGGATTCGAGTTCGTTTCAGTCGATAAACACCAATTTCACCACATCTTCCACCACATAAATTCATCTTAATATTATCATTAACTTCGACTAACTTCAAGCACTTTAGCCTGACCATCTTCAGTGCTGTGGCTGTAATAGTTCACAATTACATTTATATCTTTGATTCCTGAAACTGCCATTACATCCACAATCGGCACATTAACCTTGCCGCATTCAGTTAAAAATCTGTGCCTGAAATAATGCGGAGTAATTTCCACGCCCAAATATTGTTTGCTTACTTTCTTAAGATACATTCTGACTTTACCCGGAGTACAGCGCCGGCCAAACATATTCAGAAATAAAAAAGGTTCTTTAGTTTTTAATCCGGCTTTATAGGCCTCAGCGATTATCCGTTCCAAATCCTGATCCAGCTTAGTTAAAGGGGCATTTTGCCGCATTTTCGTTGTCTCTGCCCTTATATTGATCCTTAAAGGATTCAGGCCTTTCCATTCCACATCTTTCCGCTCAATAAGCGTTGTTTCATTAATTCTGCGTCCGGTTCGATTAATAAAATACAGGGGATAGTAATAATCCGGCCTCTCGTTTTTAATTATCCTAAATAGCTCTTTTATCTTTAAACTAGAAACAGCCAGATACTCTTTTTTGTTGCGCTGCGGCTTTTTCATTTCCTTTAAAGCCTCAACTAAATCTTTACTGCAATATCCCAAGCCGTAAAGACGTTTAATTATCGCTTTAACAAAAATCAGCTCCGCTCTCCAGCCATTGGGCCGATTAATGTCATTAACATAGTAGCTTTTGTACTCCTTAAAAAAAGACAAACTTAATTGGTTAAAACCAATCATATTAGGGAATTTTAAACTTAAAAAATCATTAAATAACCGGTTGTAGGTTTTTAAATAATGCTGAATGGTTTTTTTGGGCAGGTTATCGGCAAGTATATCCGCGTATAGTCTTTGCCGGGCATCATCAAACCCGGCATTAAGCCTCTGTCCATTATCTACCTGAGTAGCGATGTTTCTGCTTTTTTCGGCCATATCTTGTAATTTTTTATTATATGCTTCAGTCAGAGACGCGGCATTGATCCGGTATTGATACCTTCTATTGTTAACAATATAGTTAACTTCGTATTTATCGCCTTTAATTATCTCTCTGACGCCCGGAATCTTTCTTCTCATTTAGACTTAGCCCAGCTTTCAATTTCATTTTTAAAACCGCACAGTTTTTTACCCACCTTATGTAACGGAATCCCAGCTTGCTCCCGCCATTTCTTACGCTGAATTGTATTCTGTGAAAGATTGAATAATCTGGCAATATCACCCACAAACAAAATATCCTCTTCCTTCATCAAACCCTCCTTATCTGAATATGATCCTTATTTCAATATCTGCTACTGGCTTAAACAGCCTTGAGCACTTATTAAACATCACTATTTTAGGAATTATCAGTTTAAAGATCCGGGCATAATTTAGCTTGTCCAAGCTGGTTAATCCCTGGCGGTTAAATCTGATTTCTATCATTTTCCCTCCCCTCTTTTATTAACTTAACCTATTTGTCAAGTTTAAGTGCAAAAAAAATAACTTAACTTATTTGTAAAGTTTTACTCCAAAAAAAACTAAAGAAGATCTTTGGCTTTGCATCCTACTGCCTCGGCTAATTGCTCAAGCTTTTTGATCGATACCATCTTCCCTTTTTCAATCTGACAGATATAACTTTCGCTTACACCAATCTTTTTTGCTAGTTCAAGCTGAGTTAATTTCATCTGCAGTCTCTTAGTCTTTAATTTCCCCGCGATATCAATTGTCATTTGAAAGAACCGTTAATTTATCCTTTATTTAAATATATCACAACTTAACCTATTTGTCAAGTATTTTTTAAAATATCACTTTTTTTCTAAATCCTTTATCGTTATTACTAAAATTTCAACTCCACTCAAATAACTTAACTGATTAATATAGCCAGACTTTAGCCAAGTAGATGTTTAGTTTAGTTAAATATGTTTACCGATTCTACTGCATACTTTGGGTACAAAATATAAATATGACAAGCTCTATGTCTTTCTTTTTTTTAAAGTCTTAACATCAAAGAGTTCTAACTGATCCTCTTTTGCAAAAACAGATAAATCTATCTGCAATTTTGTTCCTATCCGCTGTCCTGTAATTTTTGCTTTTACGCCTCCACTTGAAGACATTATTGTTTCTGGTGTCTCCGCCGTCCAATCGTCTCTCATCACTGGCACCATAAGGCGTAATTTCACTTCCGTAGCAGCCTCATGTTTTCTTTTGTCACTATATTTATCAATTGCTTGAACGAGTGAAATTATCGTTCTCTCATCAGCAATAGCATGCCCATCTCCTATTGCCTTAGAATTTGCATCAAATAATGACCCCTCCTGGTCTTCTATGTTTTTCTTTGTCGGCAAAGGATTCGTTGTTTCAAGCAAAACTACCCCGTTGCTAAACCCACCCGATTTTTCTTTTTTCTGTTTTTGCGCTTGCATCAACGCACTTTTACTAACTTTCAAGTGTGCTAATATACCTTGAATAATTTCGCTCACATCCGCTAATTCCCCAACAATAGATTCTTGATCAACAGCATCTAGTACCTCAAAAGATTCTTCGACCAATTTTTCTTTCAATGCTCTTAAAAGAAATTCTCCTGACAATTGAGCTGTATTAACTTCCTCTCCTCCTTGTTCTATATTATGGGGGATTTTATCTCTGACAAGCTTATTAAATTCACGCTTATCTTTAAAAGAATCAAAGGGATGCACTACCTCAACTATTGCATTTGTTTCACTAAGCTGATAATATGCATGCGAAAGAACGCCACCCTCAAGTACTATAACTGCGCCTATTTTTTTACTTAACTCACCTATAATTCGCAAAGTATCTTTATTTCTTAATAACTCATCTTCACGCGGCTGAATCATAATCCGTCGAATACTAGAATGCTCTTTTTCCGCTTCCCTGCGCAAATCTTCAATATTATCATTTGTCTCTATAACAAGAGATTTATCAAAAGGAGTTTTTTTGCGCTGGGTAAGAGCTCTGTCTGCCCTTTTATGATCATAGGGCTCGTGGTGCCAAGGAAAACACTTTTTTTGTGTGCCATGAAGATCAACATCAACAAACCACATTATACTTAACGAGTTTCCTTCTTCAGCAGCAATGCGCCTTGATTCAAAAGCTATTTCTTTTAAACACCTTTCTCTTGAAATAGTACTACGCCAATCATATGGAGGCTTCAAGACCTTTGAAGTCCACTTACCATTTGCATCAGGAGAGACAAAGAATTTTTTAAAATTTATTTTTTTCGTGACTTCAAATTTATCAATATTTTCATATGACAATTTAGTAAGATCTCTTACTCTAGTATCAACAATATACTTATCATGAGCATTATAATATAAACCTTCCGGTAAACCCCAAAGAGCTTCTATTTGTACATTTCTTTCTTCTGGCGCTGCATAAGCAAAAGCAGCTACGGCGGCCGGTACAAAATTATGAAATATAAATGCAATATCCTTGCCACTCACCTTTTTCTTAACATTCGAACTGTTTTCTTTTAACCACTCAATTGCACTGTCTAAAACTCTCTCTTCCTGCGTTCTGGGAAGCCATTGAAGGACATTAATGTCATCTGTAGCAATATCCATCCTTATTACCAACGACCCACCAACTAACTGTTTAATATCCTCTTTCAACTCATTTGATACTTTGCCTTTTGCAAGATCATTAATCACGTTTTGATCGTCAAGAATATACAAATCTATTTTAGGTAAGCCTAGTTTTTGATATATAAAAACATTACGAATTTTTTTATATTTGCTTGCATGATGCCGGCTAATAAGCTTGAGGCAACTCGGAACAAAAGGAGATGATTCTTGTATTTTTAATCTTTTCATCTTAGTAGGGTCAACCCCCTGCAACTCACACTCTTGATCGGCTTGTACAATATAAATATTCCTTCCATCCCATATCCACTCAAAGTGTATTCTAAGCTTTTGTTCAGAACCCCATGTTGCCGGAACTTTTAGCACTTTAGAAATATCTGCAGATAACGAGCACTCTAGAAGCTTATCCACCCAATTTCCTGTTACAATTTTTTCACGCCAATCTCTAAGATTAACTTTAAAAGGTTTATTCTTTTTTAATTTTATATCTTCAAACTCGCCAAGCCAATCTCTTTTTGTGGGATAGCATCTTCTCTCGTTCGACAAATGTCCTTTTGCGGAAATAGGTGATAAATATTTTTGGATAATTAAAGGTATTGCATTTTCCTTAAGAGATTTATTAAGTGAAAGTTTTTGCAAGCAAGAGGCAATGATTATCTCTACATTATCGAGCATTCCTTCTTCTGAATATAGTTGCCCTCTTTGTTTTAAGCCTTCGGAACATCCCGAAGAACGAACTATAATCGCATCCCCATTTTTAATCCCAGAAGCTACCGCTGCTTTTTTAATGCGAACGGCCCAATTCGAAACTAATTTTTTACGATTCAATTCACCGCACTTTTTGTATTCTGATGCCAGTTCTGATGATACCACAACAAAAGGGAGTGTCCATATAGCAGGCAAGCAAGACAAGCCAAATGCTTTTTCTCCTATGGTATTAATTTTTATTTCATGCGGAATGATTTGTTTTGTATTTTTTTTAAAAACAACATTGATTGGATTAATAGGGGACAGCACATATTTTTGTGCCATTTTTTTACTTTTCATTTCCGGCTTTCGTTGTTACACTTCTACCAAAAATCACATTCGCAATTTCATACATTTTCCCTACAGCCTCATCAGCAAAATATCCCGATAAAAATCCTAGCGAAAGAATAGCAGGAGTTATTAATGGCTTTTTAGTATTAATCATGCTCGAATCAATAAGTGCCCCTACTATTAAAGCAATGACTGTTGCTATAAATGGTGACATTATTCTCCACATCCTGCGGTCTTCATGCCAATACCCTCGAGCAACCATTCTATAAAAATACTTCATACCAAATGTAACTCCTCCCAATAATCCTGAAGAAGCATAATATGAATATTTTTTCAAAACTACCACTTGTTCCGAATCTAATAAAAATAATCCCATTATTAATCCTTGCCAGGCAGCAAAAATTAGCAATAAAGAGGAAAAAAACATAATAAAAAGAAAGATTGCTTCTGCATATATTTTATGCAGTGCTTCTGAGGGATATCCAGTTTTCCAATCATACCTCTTTCTTCCATCTGTAGAATCCTCACTACTGGCATTAGGTTTTCCAACAGAGGGATGATTATTTTCTTGCCCTTCTGAATTTTTAGCAGGCTCGAGCTGCTCTGAATTTTTATTTTTAGAACACACCAAATTTCTCCTTGCCTTTTATATATCTATCCCTACAAGCGCTTTACGTGTTTGTTGTGATCTTTCTAAATAAGGGAACATCTTATAATCAGCCCTTTCCGGGAGACCATCCATATCTGCTAATAAATTTCTGAAGAATTGCGATATTGGATTCGTTAAAACATGCAAATATCCCCGCCGGCTCTTCCAGCTTTGTTCTAAACCTAAATCGCTATAAAATAAATATTCCTTATTCCCAACCTTATCCTCAATCTCAGATGCTTTACAATAATCCCATTGTAGATTCGATGCTTGCAAGTTTGACAATAAAGAAATCTTGTATGGCACTAGATGTAAGTGTGCATGATCTGTGCCACATGCAGTTATAGAACCCTCCTTATTAGATCCATGCTCAAAGGCTATTAAGGACCCATATTTGATAGATAAACGAGCAATCACGCTACTTGCAAATTCTTCAAATTTTTTATCCTTGTAAACTTTTAGCATGGAAAGCTGATGTTCTTTGGGAACTATCAACGACCATCCTTCGATAAAAGCTCCAATAGAAGCTACCGCAATAAAGTCATCACTAATCTCAAAAGGCTGATCAACCCCAACGTGCTGATATCTCCCAGATACTATATTGCAGAATCTGCACGCACCAAAAACCGCCATTTTATTCCTCCTTAATCTTTCTTTCAAAATCCCATCTCGCATTAAAAAGCTTATTCTTTTTTGGCAAGATTATCCCTTTCGGGGCTATCAACAATTCTTTCCCCTTCTGTTTAACCTGCAAAGAATATCCTAAATGAAATAGCCACATTTGGCAAGTAGAATAAAGTTCTCTTATTAAAGATGCATCGTCATATGTAACTACCCATTTTAGCTTTTCTTGTTGTAACAAGTAGCCTGATAACTTTTCATGGTCGTTGTTGCAATAAAAATTCAAATATAGTTTATTTCCAGCTGAAACATAAGGAGGGTCAGCATAAACAAATACTTTTTCCCGTCCACGTCCTCGTGGCAAACAAGTTTTTAAAAATTCAATTGCATCCATATTGTGAAATACTATTCTTTTAGCTAGCAAACCAATATCAGCAATGCGAATAATTAAATTTTCTTTATTAAACCTAGCATCAAGTTTCCATTTCCCCATTTGCCCTTGTCCGCCAATTGGCCCAGCTCCAGCAAGAATTCCTGAACGATTGCATCTATTTAAATAAAAAGTCGAAAAACCAACCTCAAAAACAGAATATCTTCTAGGATCATAATATATTATCCGTTGCTTTTGCCATTCTTCAATCGACAATTTAACATCCTGGATTGCTTCTATAAATTGTATATTATGCTTTAACACTGAATCCCAAAAACAATAGATATGGTAATCAGCATCGTTCAGTATTAATTCTGATGCTTTCGATAATGAAAGCAACCCTATCCCTACTCCAGCTCCTCCTGCAAAAGGCTCAAAATATCTACACCCGCTCAATTCATTTTGTTCAATGAGCTCTGAAAAATATAAAGCGAACAATCCCTTCCCTCCTGGATACCTTAAGGGACTTTTGAGAATTTTTTGAGCAATTTCACAAAACATATGATTTTAGGGTCTCCTAAACGCTACCTTATACATACTGCCTATATTATATTAATAATATCGCTTTTTTAACTTGAATACAAGGGTTTTAATCCCCAATTCTCCAATATCCCCACGACATAACTATATTTTCTTTTCGGGTTGTCGATGTTCTTTTTTGCTACGATTGCAAACGCTTCTTTTATTTTCTTTGGACCGTATTGCTTTGTTTTCAAGATAATATCTTCTATTACTTGCGGATTGTATTCTTCAAATACTATTTCAGCGTATTTTCTTGCTGTCTTATATTCCGTTTCTCCATATTGCTCCGCTATCCGCGCAAGTTCAAGATCTAATTTTTCAGGATCATATACTTTGATGATTTTATACATTTTCGGTTTTCTTTTCTCGTATTCATTATCCGTCAAATCATCATACATCACTTCAATAAGCTTTCTGCTTCGCAGTTCGCCCATGCCTTTTGCAATAACATCCCGGCTTATGTCATACTTCTCTGTTATTTCCTTAACACTCCTAGTCCAATAAGGCTGTGTGTCACTTATATTTGCTTCGCTAAAATTGATTAAATAACAAAATTTTGCCCGCATAGATAACAGCCTATTCCACCCAAAAGTAAAATAATCTTTCGGCAGATGAAAAACCTGCTCCCCTTCCGCTTTATTATCAAGTAACGTCACTTTCGCGTCATCTGCATATTCCAAATCAACCTTAATTAATTTATATCTTTCTTCCAGCTTTCTTAAAACTTTGGTTATCTGCCTGCGATAAGCAATCTCTCCCATCTCTTTGTCGATACCAAGATATTCCGCTACTTTATCGTAATCAAGTA
Source organism: Candidatus Omnitrophota bacterium (assembly GCA_043805415.1). Taxonomy (GTDB): domain Bacteria; phylum Omnitrophota; class Gorgyraeia; order B26-G9; family B26-G9; genus JAHITE01. Next base: position 10,703 of record JAZDHZ010000020.1, read on the forward strand.
TTAACTCCCGTCCGTCCTCCGAAGCCTCGGCGTAGGAGGATGCTTGTCTCAGTAGATACAAATACAGATCAAAGCTTCGCTCATCATGTTGTTTCATCATCTGCGAAACCAGCTTTGATGATTGCAAAAAATTATTATTTATAGCAATGCCGCCTTGTAAAAATTCAATATAATTTTCGATACTATCATCTATCTTAATTGTTTTAAAATATTCTAAATAACTTCTAGCTGCTTCTTCCGACTTAATCAAAACATTTGTTTCAATGCTTCTTTCTAATGATGTTTGCGTCCAGTTCGTACTACCTAAAATGACTATTTTTTCATCAATTACTATTGCCTTAGCATGAGTATATGTTGATACTTCATCATAATGCACCGCTACCCCGGATTCTTTAAGCTGTTTATACGCCCGAAAACTTTTTACCTTCCCCAGCCAATCGCTTTCATGCCTCTGATTTACAAAATCCACATTCTGATCCAAAATAACTTCAACCTTCACACCTCTTTCATGGGCAGTAATTAATTCATCAACTAACTGCTGTGTCTTATTATTAGCTTCACTTTGCGATAGCTCAATAAGAAACATCACCGCATTTACAGATTTTTCAGCATTAGCAATCACCTGTTTTACCGCAGGAAAATATTGCGCCCCGCTAATATCCTGAATATCAGCCGGATAACCAAAGGCAATTGTCGATACTAACAACACAAAAACTATTTGAAATATTAATATATGCTTCCTCATATTATGCTCAGTTTTAATTTTCATCTATGTTCATCCAACTTTTTATCACTGTTTATCATTATCCGTCATGATCATTATTTATTTCTCATATCTAACATTATCCAGATAAAAAATACATCCATCCGGGTTTGATTGCTTCTCTGCTATCCAGCAAAATATTCCACCAATATAAGACAAATCCATATCGCTTAAATCGATTATAAATTCTTGCCAGTCCTTGCTTAATATTATCACTTCCGATGTTTTTGTGTCTGAGTCAGAAAGCTTTCCGCCAAGCCCTCCAACCTTAATCAGAATTTTCTCATTTCCTTTTTCACCTCTGCCCCAGACAATTAATCTTTGGGCTTGGCTTAGATCAAAACGAGCTTCTCTTTCCGGTATATATAATCCCTGAGGGGTTTGCCAGTAGGCTCCACCCCAACCCTCTCCTTGTTTACCTTCGGCTGTATACGTCCATTTCATACATGTAGTGCCACT
>JAZDHZ010000021.1:0-72940 GCA_043805415.1 Candidatus Omnitrophota bacterium
GGATTTTACAATCATGCCGAAATTCGCGATTACATCACCTAATGGCGGAGAAGTCTGGGAAGTAGCGTCATCACAGGATATTACCTGGATAACCACCGGAGACTGCACAAATGTAAAACTGGAATATTCAGTTAATAGCGGCACAAATTATACGAATATTATTGCTTCAACTCCGAATACGCAAACTTATGGCTGGACAATACCGGATAATTTATCCATTGCCTGCAAGATCAGAATATCAGATGTGGATAATCCAACAGCAGTGGATACCACTGACGGATTATTTAAGATCAGAGGACAATTAACTTTAACCAGTCCAAATGGTTTTGAGTCTTGGAATGTAGCTTCGATTAATAATATCACCTGGACACGTTTTGGAAGTATTGCTAATGTAAAACTGGAATATTCAACTAATAGCGGTTTAACTTATCCGAATCTAATCATCGCGGCAGCAGATGCTTCCTTATTAAGTTATAGCTGGTCAATACCGGATAATTTATCAACGTCGATCAGAGTAAAAATAACTGATACAGCAGATGCCAGTGTTTGGGATCAATCTGATGCTGATTTTACAATTAAAGGCGCTTTGACCATGATTTATCCAAATGGCGGAGAGCAATTTGAAGTAGGAATAGCGGAAACAATAATTTGGAATCGTTTTGGTTCTATTCAGAACGTTAAGCTGGAATACTCAACAGATAGCGGTACAACATATCCAAATTTAATTATTGCCGCTACTGGCGCAGGCAGCGAGAGCTATGCTTGGTCTCCTCCGGATAATTTATCGCAGACTGTCAGGGTAAAAGTATCGGATGTGGATAACTCTCTGGTTTTTGATACATCAAATGCTAATTTTACCATAAAAGGTAATTTAAGTGTGGGAGTTCCCAATGGCGGTGAAGTATGGTATGTAGGAGAAGCAAGAAATATTACTTGGCTACGTAATGGATCGATTCCAACCATAAAACTAGAATATTCAATAGATGGGGGTTCAACATATCCGAATATGATTGCTCCATCTGAAGATGCTAGTACATTAAGTTATAATTGGTCTGTTCCAGACGCATTGGGAACCGGCATAAGAGTCAAAATTACAGATATATCAAATTCAACAGTTACTGATGCTTCAAATGGTGATTTTACAATTAAAGGAACTTTGACTTTACTTACTCCTAATGGAGGGGAAAGCTGGACAGTCTCTTCCGCGCATAATATAACTTGGAACAGAACCGGAAGTGTTCCTAATGTAAAAATAGAATATTCAACTAATGGCGGTTCAACTTATCCAAATGAAGTTATTGCCTCGACTGACGCCGGAACCGGAACCTATGCCTGGACAGTGCCGGATGCCATAGGTACTCAGCTTAAGGTCAGAATTTCCCAAACAACTGATGCCAGTGTAAATGATGTTTCCAATGCTAATTTTATTATCAAAGGAGCTTTGCTTTTAACCGCGCCAAATGGCGCAGAGGCCTGGGGCATTGGAACAAGTAAGAATATCACCTGGACAAGAACCGGCTCAATCGCTAATGTTGTATTAGCCTATTCGCTTGATGGCGGAGTTTCTTTCCCAACCACAATTGTGGCTTCAACTGATGGTTCAACAGGCAGCTACAGCTGGACTATTCCAGACAACCCAAATACAACAGTGAAAGTAAGAGTTTCCGATGTATTAGATTCAGCGGTATTTGATATAAGTGATACTAACTTTAAGATCATCGGGTCACTTAATCTAACGCAACCTGATGGAGCAGAACAATGGGGTGTTGGTCAATCAAGAAAAATATCTTGGACAATGGTCGGGTCTATTGCCAATATAAAATTAGAATATTCAATAAATAGCGGAGCAACCTATGATTATTTAATTATTGCTTCAACTCCGGCTGGTGGTTTGGAATATTATTGGACAATACCAGATAGAACTACTACAACAGCTCGGGTAAAAATATCTGATGCTTCGGATATTAGCGTAGATGACCGATCCAATGCTGATTTTAGTATTCAGGCGATTTTTACCATTACTTCGCCCAATGGGGGAGAAGTTTGGACAGTAGCGGATTCTGAAGATATTACCTGGAACACAATAGGTTCTGTAGCTAATGTAAAATTGGATTATTCAACCAATGGCGGTTCAACATATGATAATGCGATTATTGCTTCAGTATCAAATACCAGTACCTATGCTTGGGCAATTCCAGACGCGCTTTCTTCTACGGTTAGAGTTAGAATCTCTGATGTTAATGATGCTTTGGCTTTAGATACTTCTGATGCTAATTTTAAAATCAGAGGAGATTTAACTCTTACTTCACCAAACGGCGGAGAAAGTCTGGTAGTGGGCAGTAGCCAAAATATTACCTGGATCCGCAATGGTTCGATTCCAATTGTTAAACTTGAATACTCAATAAATAGCGGGTTAACCTATCCAAACAGCATAAATAATTCTGTTGACGCGTCTTTATTAACTTATGCATGGACAATTCCGGATAATATTAGTACGCAGGTTAGAGTTAAAATAACCTATACTTTGGACGCAACAGTTTATGATGAATCAAATAGTGATTTTAGTATAAAAGGAGCTTTAAGTCTAATCGTGCCAAACGGAGGAGAACAATGGATAGTTGGCAGCGGTGAGAATATTACTTGGACAAGAACCGGATCAATTGCTAATGTCGCGCTTGATTATTCAATGAATTCTGGTGGCACATATCCAAATACGATTATTGCTTCTACAAACGCGGCAACTGGAACATATAGTTGGGCAATTCCTGACGCGTTAAGTACCACATTGAGGGTTAGAATCAGTAATATTGCTGATACAGCTGTTAATGATGCCTCAGATGCTAATTTTATGATCAAGGGTTCTTTAACTTTAATATCCCCGAATGGCGGACAGATTTGGTATGTTGGGACTTCCCAGAATATTACTTGGACAATGAACGGTAGTATTCCCGCGGTTAAACTGGAGTATTCAATCAATAGCGGTTCAAGTTATGATAATGTTATCATTGCCTCTACCGCAGCCGCGGTAGGAACCTATGCTTGGAGCATTCCTGATGCTATTGGCGGTAATTTAAGAGTTAAAGTTATTGATACAGCTAATGCGACAGTATATGATGAATCCAATGCTGATTTTACAGTTAAAGGTGTATTGGCTTTAAACGTACCAAATGGAGGCGAGGAATGGATTGTTGGCGCTAGCCAGAATATTACTTGGACTCCAACCGGAACAATAACCAATGTGCAATTAGAATATTCAACTGACGGCGGCAATACTTATCCGAATTTGATTATTGCTTCAACCGGAGGGATGAGCGGAACTTATGCTTGGACAGTGGCTGACGCGATTGGTTCTAATCTTAAAGTCAGAGTATCTAATGTAAGTGACGCGAGTGTTAGTGATACTTCTAATGCTGTGTTTAAAATTAAAGGTTCATTGCTGGTAACAAGTCCTAATGGCGGTGAGTCATGGGGAGTAGCCAGCAGCCAAAACATTACCTGGAACAGAACCGGAAATATTTCGACCATTAGTATTAAATATTCAATTGATGGCGGAGCAACTTACCCAAATACAATTATTGCTTCTACTGATGCTGGCGCGGGAAGTTATGGCTGGACAATCCCAGATGATATATCGAGCCAGGCTAAAGTGCTTATAACTGATACTGCTGATCCAACTGTTTATGACGCGACAAATGTAAATTTCAAGATTGTCGGTGTTCTTAACCTAACTGCGCCTAATGGGGCAGAAGAGTGGGATGTAGGCACAAATCATAATATTAGTTGGACAAGAGTTGGGTCAATTGCTAATGTTAGATTAGATTATTCAACTAATAGCGGAACAACTTATCCTAATTCAATTAGTGTATCAGCTCCGGCAGGGGCTTTGAGTTTTACTTGGACAATTCCTGACGCGCCTTTTACTACAGTGAGAGTAAGAGTAGCAGATGCTTCTGATGTTACGGTTTTTGACACATCAGCAGCTGATTTTACGATCAAGGCAGGTTTTGTGATTACCTCGCCAAATGGCGGTGAAGTTTGGACAGTTAGTTCATCCCACGATATTACTTGGAATACTGTGGGCAGTGTAACAACCGTTGTTCTGGAGTATTCAACTGATGGCGGAGCAGCATTTGGCAATACAATCACTGGTTCTGCGGCTAATACTGGATCTTTCCCATGGACAATCCCGGATTCAATTTCTTCACAAGCGCGTGTTCGGGTAAGTGATTTTGCGAATCCAAACGCGAATGATGTTTCTAATGCTAATTTTAAGATTCGCGGCAGTATTAATTTAACCGCGCCTAATGGATTAGAATCCTGGTTTGTCGGCGCAGCGAATAATATTACCTGGAGCATTGTCGGATCAATTGCTAATGTGAAAATCGACTACTCAACTGACAGCGGAAGTACATATCCGAACATAATCATTGCTTCGACCAATGCCGCTTTAGGTACCTATGCTTGGACAATTCCGGATAATTTGACTTTAAACGCAAGGGTTAAGGTCACAGCCGCGACAGACGCGACAGTATATGATGAGTCAAACGCGGATTTTATTATTCGCGGCGGTTTGCAGGTAACAGCGCCGAATGGCGGAGAAGAGTGGAGAGTAAATACCGCGGAGAATATTACTTGGTTAATCACTGGTTCATTACAGAATGTTTCATTGAAATATTCAATCAATGCTGGTTCGACTTATCCTAATGTTATCGCCGCGTCAGTAAACGCGTCTCTGGGCTCATATCCGTGGGCTATTCCTGATTCAATCGGCAACCAGGTAAGAGTAAGAATAACCGACTTAGCAAATACAAGTGTTTATGACAGCTCGGACGCTAATTTCTCGATCAAAGGGGTATTGCATTTAGATACTCCCAATGGCGGGGAAGTTTTTGAAGTCGGCTCAAATCGGAATATTACCTGGACAGTAACTGGTTCAATATCCAATGTTAAATTAGAATATTCAATTGATAATGGCGCGACTTATCCGAATTTGATTGTGGCTTCTTTAAATGCTGCCTTGGGAACATATCAATGGAGTGTTCCGGACAATCTTGCTACAGAAGCCAGAGTAAAGATAACCAATCTTTCAGATCCAACGGTATTTGATGAATCAGATGCTGGATTTGATATTATTGGCCAGCTGATAATATCCGCGCCTAATGGCGGGGAAGTATGGCCAGTAGGTACATCACAGGCAATTTCCTGGGTAACAATGGGTTCAATTGCGAATGTTAAGTTAGAGCTTTCAGTAAATGGCGGGGTAAGCTATCCAACTGTTATTGCGGCAAGTACGTCCGCGGCTATTGGTTCTTATAGTTGGACGATTCCAGACGCAATATCAATTGCTGCTCGGATAAAAATATCAGATATCAGCAATCCAGCAGTGGTTAATGATACATCTGACGCGAATTTTAAAATCAGAGGTAATCTTACATTAATTTCACCAAATGGCGGAGAGGTATTATTGATAAATGATAATCAAAATATTACCTGGACCCGCTTTGGTTCAATTGTTAACGCGAGAATAGATTATTCTAAAGACGGCGGAGGAACATTCCCGTATTCGATTATTGGTTCAGTGGATGCTTCTCTGGAAACATATTCATGGAATGTGCCTGATGATCCAGGAACATTGATCAGAGTTAAAATCGCGGATGCTGCTGATGTGTCAGTATATGATATTTCAGCGGGAAACTTTATTATTCGCGGTGGATTTAGTATTATTACGCCAAACGGCGGAGAACAATGGGCGGTTAATTCTTTGCATGATATAACTTGGACAACATTTGGAACAATAACAAATGTACGCTTATCATATTCAAGTAATAATGGCGCTAACTGGACTTTGATCACGGCTACTGTTTCTAATATTGATTTATATTCATGGACAATCCCGGACAGACTCTCTGACCAATGTCTGGTTCGGGTATCGGATGTAAATGACAGCGATGCCAATGATCTATCAAATGGAGTATTTAAAATCCATGGTACGCTTCATTTAACTGCGCCAAATGGGGCAGAACAATGGGGTGTTGCTACAGCGCAAAATATCACTTGGACAATGAATGGAACAATTGCCAATGTTAAATTGGAATATTCAACAAACAGCGGGGCAACATATCCTAATTTGATAATCGCGTCAGCAGCCGGCGCGCCGCTTAGTTATGTTTGGACAATTCCTGACGCGATTGTAACTACGCTTCGGGTAAGGGTCTCTGATGTCCTAGACGCGACAGTTTATGATACATCAGATGCTGATTTTAAAATTAAAGCAGACTTTACTTTGGTTGTGCCAAATGGCGGTGAAACCTGGGTAGTAAATTCCAGCCAAACAATATCTTGGACTTCTTCAGGAACAGTGCCTAATATTAGACTTGATTATTCATCTAATGCCGGCTCTAGCTGGAATATAATATCTTTGTCCATGGCTAATATCGGATCATATGCTTGGACAGTTCCAGATGCTATTTCTGAGCAATGCAAGATTAAGGTAGCTAATGCGGCTGATACAAGTGCTTATGATGAATCAAATAATAGTTTCAAGATCAGAGGTGATTTGATATTAACCGCGCCAAATGGCGGAGAGACATGGGCTGTTGGCGGAGTGAGAGTTATTACTTGGAATAGAGTAGGATCAATAGCTAATGTATTGCTGGAGTATTCGGATAATAACGGAACAAACTTTGTGCCAATTATTGCTTCAACTCCAAATACCGGATCATATGCTTGGACAGTTCCGGATTCAATTACAACCCAGGCTTTGGTCAGAATCACCAATCTTGCTGATCTGACGGTAACAGATACTTCAAATGCTATATTCAAGATTCAAGGTAGTTTTACAATCACTTCTCCTAATGGCGGCGAAGCCTGGATGGTAGCAAGTAATCAGAATATCACCTGGACCTGGAACGGAACTTTGCCATTTGTTAAACTGGAATACTCAACCAATAGCGGTTCCACATATAGTTTGATTGCTGATAATGTGCCGAATGTGGGAACTTATACATGGTCGATTCCAGATGCGGTATCAGGAACCTGCCGGATCAAGGTATCAGATACTAATGATGCTCAAGCAAACGACTCATCCAATGGTGATTTCCGGATTCGCTGCGGATTTACCCTGAGCGCGCCGAATGGAGCGGAACAATGGAGAGTGGGTTCAATTCATAATATTACTTGGGCCAGCGTAGGAACAGCGCCAACAGTTAATTTGCAATATTCCCGCGATGATTTCTTGACTGATAATCAGACGATTGTCAGCGATCAGGCCAATGTCGGCAGTTATGCTTGGACAATTCCAAATTCAATATCAGACAATGTTAAAGTTAAAGTCCGTGATTCTAATGATATCGGAGCTTTTGATATTTCTAATGCTGTTTTTAGAATCACTGGTGACTTTACAGTAGTTGCTCCTAATGGCTCAGAAATGTGGAATGTTAATGATATTGAAAATATTACCTGGACATGGTTGGGAACAATGTCTCAGGTTAGAATTGAATATTCTACTGACGGCGGAGCAAGTTACCCGAATATTATTTCAGCAACTAATAATGACGGGGTATATGAATGGCTGGTGCCGGATAATATTACCGCGCAATTAAGAGTCAGGGTAAGTGATTTAGCTGATTCAACTGCTTATGATACTTCTAATGCCAATGCTAAAATCAGAGCGTTTTTTACACTCCTGACTCCCAATGGCTCAGAAATTATGACAGTAGGTAATACTTTTACAATTACCTGGAATACTATCGGAACAGTGGCTAATGTTGATCTGCATTATTCAACGAATAATTTCCTCTCAGCAAATGCTGTTGTCGGTTCAACGCCGAATGACGGAACGCATACTTGGACTGTTCCGGATTCTATCTCAACTACAGTTAAAGTCAGAGTAAAGAGTTCGATTGATCCTGATGCCTATGACATTTCCAACGCTGATTTCAAAATTCGCGGAGACTTTACAGTTACTTCCCCTAATGGCGGAGAATTATGGGCAATTAACCAGAGCAATAATATAACTTGGGATACAATCGGTACAATTGCTAATGTAAGAATCCTGTATTCAACTAATGCTGGGGCAACATATCCGAATACGGTTACCAACAGCGCGGCTAATACAGAAACCTATTCATGGACAGTGCCGGATACTGCGACTGCAATGGCACGGATCAGAGTGCTAGATGTGTCTGATGCTACGGTTTATGATGATTCAGATGCTAATTTCAGAATGCAGGGATTCTTTACTTTGAATCTGCCAAATGGCGGAGAATACTGGGTTGTCGGTACAGCGCATAATATTAATTGGACATGGGGCGGAACATTACCAAGCGCGAAACTTTCTTATTCAACAGACAGCGGTATAACTTATCCTAATCTGATTAACGCGGCAGCTCCTAATGGCGTGGGCAGCGGCGGAACATTTAATTATTCCTGGACCTTGCCGGATAATATTTCAACAAAAGTAAGAGTAAAAGTCGAAGATCCGAATGATAATACGGTATTTGATGTATCCAACGCGGATTTAACTATTGCCGGACAGATTATTGTTACCAGTCCAAATGGCGGAGAACGCTGGATAACCCGAGAATCTCACGCGATTACCTGGACAACATCCGGCACAATCCCAACTGTTGATATCAAGTATTCTAAAGATAATTTCGTATCAAACATTAATACAGTTGTCACCGGCGCGGTTAATTCTAATTCATATGCCTGGAGCGTGCCGGATGATAGATCAGCTACAGTAAGAGTCAGAGTAATTGATCCGCGTGATCCAAGTAATACTTATGATGATTCAAACGCGAATTTTAGAATTGATTACTATACGATTTCGTTTGAAATCCGCGACTTGATTACTAATGAAGAATTATCAACTTTAACCGTGGATGCTTCATCTAATTTAGGTGATATCTGGGCAACAGCAACAATGCCGGGTAATGCAGCCGCGCCTTTAGGTTCTCCAGTTACTGTTGACTTGCCGGCTGGTTTATGGACAGCAGTATGGTCAAAAGTCAGTTTTGGGGATAAACAGGCAAGCTTTGAAGTGAACGCGGATAAAGCAATAGACACTCTATATATGGAAACTACTGTAATCCATATCTGGCGCGCTTATTCTGAAGTTACTTATGAGGCAACAAATGATGTTCTAAAAGTAGCTTCCTGGTTAGAACGAGATGGATATGCTGTATCTGGCGCGGAAACAGTGTCGATTGATGTATATGATGATGATGGTGTTTTGGTGCACAATATGTTTTCCAATACTCCTAATGCCGCGGGATTTTTCAACTTAAAATGGAATGCTCCCACAGGATTGCTGCCTTCAGTAGTGTACACTTTGGTGACAAAAATCACCAATGCTTCAGGAGCTGAATTTAGGACTCCTGCTTCCTTCAATATTACGGAAACTCAGCAATTAGTCGCTACACAACTAGCAATGGAAAACATGCGTGATGTTACTTTGCCGGCTTTTCAGTCTGGGGTTGAAACAACGATTAATAACGGCATTGCTGAACAAAAAACACTGATTGATACTAAGATGACAGAGCAGACAAATATTATTGATACAAAAACAACGGAAATGAAAGAGTCAGTTGATGCGAGTATGACTGCTTTTGAAACAAGATCTCAGGTAGCAATTGATCAATTGCAGGAAGGTGCTGATCAGGCAACCGCGGCAGGTACAGAGCTTGAAACCATTGCCAAACGTCAATCCGGGGAACTTATTCTACCCACAAGCGTACTAACCGGGGGAACAGTTAATATCCGTTTTCGTATCGCTTCCGGGCTGATGCCGCTAATGGATGTAATTAGTTTTGACGGAACAATGCTTCGAAGCCAACAACCGCTTATTGAATCAAACAGTGTTGCCGGTTTGTATGGTTATGACCTATATATTGATGGTTCTCAGTTTAAGCCAGGTAAAGCGTTTACAGTTGTTGTTACTGAAAATACAACCGGAAACCTGCAGGCTGGTTCAGTAATGGTTGAATCAACATCCTTAACCTCTATTGAAGGTTTGGCTTCTTCGATTCCTCAGGTTAAATCTATCGCGGATTCGACTCTAGCAGCGGTTAACGCGTTGCAGAGCACATTGGCAACAGGCGGAGATGTCGGAAAGGCGCTTACTACTTTGCAGGATGCGGTGGATGAATTGCCATCATTGCTTGCCACAGAAGGACCAAGCGCGAAAATGGCTGAGGATATTAATGCTTTGATGGAGCGCTTAAAAGCTTTTGCCGGAGAAGAAGGATATGATATCTCGGCTATGGTTGAGGACGCATTGAGCAATTCTCCAACAATGAAGGAGATTAAGCTAAGAACAGAAAGCATTAAGAGTGTGGTTAACTTCTTGCAGCAGTTATTTGAACATAAATTTGGAGGAATGGAAGAAGAACCAATGGTTTCAACATCGCTGTCAACTGGTAGTTTAATTGTCAACGTGGTCGCGGCTAATCCATCCAGTACTGTATCTCAGGTAACGCAGGTAAAAGTTTATTTGCCCAAAGAAGTTACTCCCAATGATATTATGGATACAGGCGGACTTGATGTTGAGTTTGACGCTAATCAATCAATATACTATGTCTACAAAGATAGAATTGAACTCGGGCCTAAAGAAGTTCGGGTATTCAAAGTTGAAATTGAGGATATCTGGATTATTCCGCAGACAGGTTTGGATGTAATGAAACTGCGGGCAACAAAACTCGCGAGCGCGTTAGAATCAACAGAATATGCTCAAGATGGTGGAAAACTAGTTGACAAGGTTTATGCTGCTGTTGATGAAGTAATTGCTAAACAGAATGATATTACGCTAAGTCGCGAACAGCATATTGGTACTTATCGGGCGAACATCCTGATGATTGATAAATTAAAAACCGAGCTTAATGATATGGAAAAACTAATGATTGTTAATCCTGAAGAAACCGGCGCATTGTCAACGGCAATGACTTGGAAGATTATTATTATGGTGATCTTGTTTATCGGATTACTCGCGGTAGTATTCTTCTTTACCTGGTATCGCAAATCAGGGTTAACTCAGGATGTTATTTCAAAAGCAAAACAGTTTTCTTTTCCCGAAGATGGAAAGGATCATAAAGAAAAATGATTCCGAAAGTGCCTGCTTGGCCGCAGTCATTTCGGACTAAATCCCCGCCAAAAAACGGCGGGATAAATCGCGCAGCAGGCTGACTTGACGTCACAAAAAACGTTCCGTAAGTCAGGCGCTCATTTAAGAAATAATAATGATTCCCGCAGGTGAAATCGAAAATCACCTGTGGGGGGTAATATAGCATGGAGGCTGGGGCGAGTATGGGGGAAAAGTTATTAGAGGTAACAGTTTTAAACCCGGAGAAGATCGTTTTTCAGGGCAAGGCAGAACGCTTGATTCTGCCTGGGGAAAGTGGGGTATTTGAAATCCTGCCATTTCATAAACAGCTTTTAAGCCGTTTACTTACAGGAACTATAATCATCGATGATCAAATGATTCCGATTTACCGGGGAGTTGTTCAGGTGGGGGGCAATTCGGTAACTGTTATTATCGAAGAAAAAAGAAGTTCATAGGATTGATAAGGAAGGTTAATCTATTATGGCTAGACAAATAATATTGTTTCTGGTTTTTGCTTTATGTATTTTGGGACCAAGCGGAGTTATGGCAGCAGCAGCTTTTGCCAGCATAAATGCTTTAGGTCGGAATCCATCGGCCGCGCCAAAAATTTTCACAGCCATGACAATCACTTTAATTTTTGCTGAAGCATTGGCGATTATTGCCATGTTAATAATATTCCAATTATTTCAAGCAGGATAAAAGCTGTAAACCAGAAAATAAATTTAGATTTAAGTATGGGGGATCATTGCGATCAAATAATGACTTATGAATGATTTTTCGGTATAATAAAATTATTGATAAACTAATTGGATAACCATAGAGGTGCTAAATGTTTATAGTAAGTCTTATACTTTTGCAGATTTTTATTTTCGGAGGGCTCGCCTTTTTTCTGAAGCATTTGCTTACCCGCAATGTAACCAGCGCTACTTCTCATTTGCAAGGCATGATCAAAGAAAACACAGATAAAAAAGAAGAAATGCAGAAAAAGATCGAACAAGCAGAAAAAGAGTACGCGGTAAAAATAAAAAAAGCAAAAGAAGAAGCTGAACAGATCGAAAAGCAATGCCGCAAGGAAATAGAACAGGAAAGAGATAAAATCATCAGTCAAGCCCATGAGCAAAGTGAAGAATTAATGTCTCGCGCGAATAAAACATGTGAGACTATTTTAGCTGACCTTGATAAAAATGTTAATGAGAAGGCAGTAGCTAGAGCTGGGGAATTAATCTGTAAAGTTTTACCGGAAAAAAATTGCCGGGATATTCATCAAGAATGGGTAAAGGCATTAATTAATGAAGGCTTAAATAGTTTAGATCGTTTGCGCATACCGGATGATATTACCCGGATTGAAGTTATTACGGCATTTGCTTTAACTGAGCAGGAAAAAGCTGAACTGCATGAGCAGCTACAGGACCATTTAGATTTAAATTTAGTCATAGAGGAAACAGTTAAGAAAGATATTGTGGCGGGCATAATAATCAATATCGGCACATTAGTTCTGAATGGTAGTTTTGTTAACAAGATCAGGGAGGTAATCCATGAGTCCTACTCAAGAACAAACGAATGAAACTCATGCGATAAAATTTGATGTAAAGGAAGTCGGCTGTGTTAAAGCAGTGCGGGAATTCATTGTTTTAGCGGAAAACATGCCTTCATGCGTCAATGGTCAGATTGTTGAATTTGATGCTGGTTTACGCGGAATTGTTATGGGATTTACTCAAGATGAAGTGCAAATTCTTATGCTCGGGCCAAAGGCAAAAATCCGCGCTGGCGATAAGGTATATAGTCAAGCAAAATCATTGTATTTACCTGTGGGCGATGGCTTTGTCGGTAGGGTTGTTAATGCTTTATGTGAGCCGGTAGATAGTCAGGGTGAAATAAAAACTGATGATATGTTCCCGGTATTTAAAGAAGCTCCGGGGATTATGGCTCGTGATGCTGTTGAACGGACTTTAGAGTCAGGAACAAGAATTATTGACGCGATTATGCCGCTGGCTTTAGGTCAGCGGCAGCTTTTAGTCGGAGATAGACAAACCGGAAAAACCTCGGTAACAACGGACGCGATCATAAATCAAAAAGGAAAAGATGTTATTTGTATATATTGTGTGATTGGAAAAACTTATTCCGGTTTATTAAAAACAATTGAATTGTTTAAAGAACATAATGTTTTTGATTACACGCTGATTGTCAGCGGAATTGCTTCTACCTCTGTCGGCGAACAGTATTTAGCGCCGTATACAGCGGCAATGATCGGTGAATATTATATGCAGCAGGGTAAAGATGTTTTGGTTATATTTGATGATTTAACCCGGCATGCCTGGATTTATCGGCAGATTTCTTTGCTGCTGAAACGTGCTCCGGGCCGGGAAGCTTATCCCGGTGATATTTTTTATATTCATTCGCAGCTTATGGAAAGAGCCGGGCAGATGAGTAAAGCTTTAGGCGGCGGATCAATGACCTTTCTGCCAATAGTTGAAACGCTGCAAGGTGATGTTGCCGGCTTTATTCCTACTAACCTTGTATCAATGACTGACGGCCAGATTTATTTCAGCTCAGCTTTATTTAACAAAGGATTCCGTCCGGCGATTGATGTCGGGCTTTCAGTATCCCGAATCGGAAATAGAGCGCAATGGCCGGCGGTTAAAGGCCCGAGCCGAAGTCTGCGGCTTGAGTTTTTGCAGTATAAAGAACTGGTGGCCATGACCCAGTTAAGAACCACTGAGCTGTCGAAAGAAGCGGAAAAAAAATTGCGGCGGGGTGAGGCAATTACTGAATTGCTTATCCAGGATAAAAATAAGCCGGTAGCAATGGAACATCAGGTAGTGGATATGTACGCGCTTAATCGAGAGGTGTTAGATGAACTATCAGTGGATGAGATTAGAAAATTCAAAATTGATTTTTACGATAAAATAGCGGAATGGTTTCCGAATTTACCCAAGCAATTAAGAGACACTAAGATTATTGTTGATGAAAGTATTGCTAATCTTGAAGAAGCAATTTATTATTACTTTAACCAGGAACCGAAAACTTAGAAACAATTTCTAATTACTAATTAATAATTTCTAATGGAGTTACTAAAAAGAAAAAAGATGCGAAAAATAATAGGCAAATAAGGAGTGTTTTGCTTTTGAATTTTTTGATCAGGGATTTTTTAGGATTTAGAAATTAGATATTAGGAATTCTGGATGAGCAGGGGGGTGGCTTAGCGATGATTCCAATAGCACAATTAAAAGGGGATATGGAATTTTACAGATCACTTGGTGGTTTGATTGAGGTTTTAAAGCTTGTGGCTGCTGCCCAGTATCAAATCCTGGAAAAAAAAATCAAAACTTATGGATTATATCTGGACGCTTTAAGCAATGTGTTCAGCTGGCTGGATATGCAACAAGTAAGACATCCTTTTGTTAGTGCCAGTGATAAGCCGACAGCGATTGTGGCGATAACTACTGATGCCGGTCTATTGGGCGGGCTTAATTCTCTGGTTATGAATAAAGCGCTTGAGCAGGTTTCAAAAGACGATTGCCGGATGGTTATTGTCGGCAATCGCGGACAATTGTATGTTGAAAAACGGGAAATGATTTATGCTAATTTCCCTGGTGTTGATGATAATAAACGATTACAGCAGGCTTTAAAATTAAGAGATTATATTATTGAAAATGTTTTAAAAGGAAAATTCGGCAAGGTTATAATTGTTTTTCCGCGGGCTTTATCTTTTACTGTACAGCGGATAGAGGTGCTGCGGGTTTTTCCATTTGTTTGCGAAACAAAAAACCGTCTTACGAATTTACAGCTTTCTGATATTATCTTAGAATCAAAATTCGGAGATATCGTGGAACATTTGATTTATTTGTGGCTGGGACAGAAAATTTTTGAAATTTTCGGGATGGCAAGATTAGCGGAGCAGGCAGCAAGATTTATGCATCTTGAGAAATGTACTGACCGGATTCAGGATCTGGATAAACAATTACGTTATAAATATTTTCGGGCAAAACATGAAATCATTGACCAAAACATGAGAGAGTTATTCGCGGCGAGGTTATTAAATGGCTAATAATGCTTTAAGAAAAAACATAGTCGGCAGTGTTGTCGCCGTGCAGGGGCCGGTTGTTGATGTGCAGTTTAATAATCAGGCTGATGTGCCTAATGTTTTTGATGTTATTCATACTTTTACAATTGATGGACTGAGGGTAACTTTGGAAGTCGCGGAACATTCACCAGGCAATATTGCCCGGTGTATTTCGATTAATTCTACCCAGAATTTACAGCGTAATGCTCAGGCTTTTCCCACTGGGGGGGGCATTGAAATACCAGTTGGCGATGAAACCTATACCCGGTTGATGAATGTTATGGGTGAGCCGATAGACCAAAAAGGGCCGATAAAAGCTACAGAGACAAAACCAATACGGCTGGCGGCAAAGGGAACGCAGGTTAGTTTGAAAAAAGGCAGTAAAACAAGTTTTGAAATAATGGAAACAGGAATTAAAATTTTAGACCTGTTATTTCCCTTAGTAACCGGCAGTAAAAATGGTATTCTCGGCGGCGCGGCTATGGGAAAAAGCGTGCTTACTCTGGAAATTATTCAGCATATTGTTAAAAGACATAAAGGTACTTGTGTGTTTACTGGTGCCGGAGAGCGTGTGCGTGAGGGAAATGAATTATATCATGAGCTTGCTCGCCATGATATTTTAGAAAAAATGAAAATTGTGTTTGGCCAGATGAATGAACCTCCGGGAGCGAGATATGAAGTGGCGATGACCGGGATTACTTTGGCTGAGAGCATTCAGCGTCAGAATAAAGATGTGCTTTTGTTTATCGATAATATCTTCCGATTCTTACAGGCTGGTCAAGAAATATCCACACTTTTAGGCCGAGTTCCGTCGGAAACCGGATATCAGCCGACCTTGATCTCAGAAGCCGCGGAATTCCATGAACGCATTCGAACTTCTGAAGGAACCGGAGGTTCAATTACCTCTATCGAAGCAGTATATGTTCCGGCTGATGACTTGACAGATCCAGCGGTAGTCGCGATTTTTAGTTTTCTTGATTCAGTTATTGTACTTTCTCGTGAAAAAGTACAGCTCGGTCTTTACCCGGCAATTGACCCGCTGCTTTCATCTTGCGCGAATTTAGACCCGGATATAGTGGGACAAAGACATTATAATGTTTCACAACAGGTATTGCAGTTATTTCAGCGATACGAAGAATTGCGTAAAATAGTTTTAGTTATTGGAATTGACGAATTATCATCTCAGGACCGAACAATGTATGAACGTGCTCGTAAAATGCAGTTTTTTCTTACCCAGCCGTTTTCAGTGGCAGAAGCTTATACTGGCAGGCATGGAGAATATGTTGTATTGGAAGACACATTATCCAGCTGTGAGCGGATTATGAGCGGGGAATTTGACCAAAAACGAGAAGACTTATTTTATATGATCGGCGCCCTTCATTAAAACAAACAGATATCCATGCCTTTTGATTGACAAAATCACTGATCAATGTAATAATAAATCAGTTGCAAGTAAGATTATCTAACTACGTTGGTTGCTTTTAGTTAAGCTTGACGCGCTAAGCAATAAATGACTGCTATTGATATTATCGGAGCTGGAAAATTAATTATGGATAGAAAAATTGATGCCCGGGTAATACGCCTGCTTAAAGAAAAAAAGAATTTAGATGAGGAAGATCTCAAAAATTGTTTTATTAAAGCGGAAAAAAAACAAAATTCTCCTATTCCTGAAATAGCTGCTAGCACTCAAATCTCAGAAGTTGAATTGCTGGAAATAATTGCTGAGGATTTCCGCACCGAATATGTGGATTTACGCAATAGTTTAATCGAGAAATCCTTGATCAAAAAAGTGCCGGTTAAAATCGCTGCCTATTATAAATTTGCTCCTTTAAGTATTGAAAATAGACTTTTGACAATTGCCCGGGCTTATCCGCTTGATATTAAAATACTTGATGAGATAAGAACGCATCTTGGTTATAGCGTAAAAGTAGTTTTAAGCACTGAGCAGGATGTTAATGAAATGCTTAAAAAATACTATGGTTTGGGAGCTTCGACTGTAGAAAAGATTATTGCCCAAAAGGCTTATGAGCATGTTACCAGCAAAAAAACCGATGATTTAGTTGATGATCTTGAAGAAATCGGGGAGTCAACCTCTGTTATCCAGCTTGTTAACCAGATAATCCTTGAAGCTTACACAAAACGGGCAACAGATATTCATATCGAGCCGTATCGGAATAAACTGCGGCTGCGTTATCGGATTGATGGGATTCTTTATGATGCCAATGTATCTCCAGAGATAAATAATTTCCTTATTCCGATATTATCCCGGATCAAGCTCATGTCTAATTTGAATATTGTGGAAAAGCGTGTTCCCCAGGATGGCAGAGCGATTGTTCAAGTTCAAGGACAGACTGTTGATCTGCGCGTATCTTTTATTCCGACTCCTCATGGAGAGAGTGTGGTAATTAGAATATTGCCGACAGTTATGTTATTTGGCTTGGATAGATTAGGCTTAACCCCGGAAGAACTTGATTTTTTTAAAGAATTAATCAATAAGCCGCATGGAATTATTTTTGTTACCGGCCCTACGGGTAGTGGAAAAACAACAACGCTTTACGCGTGCTTATCAAATATAAATACTAATGAGCGTAAAATAATAACCATTGAAGACCCGATTGAGTATGAGCTGGAAGGCATAACCCAAATCCAAATAACTCCGGAAGTGGGACTTGATTTTTCTCGGGGCCTTAGGAGCATGCTGCGTCATGATCCGGATGTTATGATGGTCGGAGAAGTAAGAGATTTGGAAACAGCGGAAATCGCGATAAGAGTCGCGCTTACCGGTCATCTTGTTTTCTCAACATTACATACTAATGATGCTGCCAGCGGGATAACTCGGTTGATTGATATTGGGCTTGAACCTTACCTGGTTGCCTCAAGTGTCGATGCTTTTATTGCCCAGCGTTTGCTCAGACTTAATTGTCCGCATTGTAAGGCTGAAGATACTCAGGTTGTGCCTGGGATAAAGGAACTGATATTAAGGGAACTTGGCAGAATCAATATTGAGGATATTAAGATCTATCGCAGTAAGGGTTGTCAGGCTTGTAATTTTACGGGTTTTTATGGAAGAACAGCAATTCATGAGATATTAGTGTTAAATGAGAAATTAAAAGCGCTTACATCGTCTAAAGCTTCAAGTGATGAAATTAAAAAATGCGCTGTATCAGATGGGATGAAGACATTACGTCAAAGCGGATGGCTAAAAGTGCTTGAAGGTGTGACAACCACTGATGAGGTTCTTAGAGTTACTCAGGCTGACGCGGTGCCAGATTATATGCGAGTATCCGAAGAGAAGGGATATGATTCAAGAACTGATGAAAAGCCATCTAAAATGCTTAGATTAGAGATTCCGAAACAGCCGGATAAAGCGGCTAAGCAAACTGATCAGCGGATTCATGAACGGATTGAAGATCAGTTATATGTTCACTATAAAATGTTTAAAACAAAGATAAAAGATTCTGGGGAAATAGAATACGAGCCAGAGCTTATTGGGGTTACTAAAAATATTAGCGCGGGCGGAGTATTATTAAATTCCGCGGAACAAATTTCTAAAGGAGTAATTCTTGATGTAAATATGGAAATGCCTCATGACGAAAGAAAAATAGAATGTCTGGCAAGGGTTATCCGCTGTACTGAGATTATTCCGAATAAGAATTATGAAATAGCGATTTGTTTTCTGGACTTAGCTAGTTCGGAAAGAAGCAGGCTTAATCGCTATATCAATAGAGTGAGCGCGTAACTCAATTTTATGTTAGAAAAGCGTGAGGCTTATAAATACAGAGCATTAAAACAAGATGGAGAGCTTATAGAAGGCATTGTTTATGCTCTTAATCAGCAAGAGGCTTTTGCTAAAATACTTGAGCAGGGATATACCCCTGAAATAATTGAAAAAACAGAGTTAGCAGATCAGCGGGCTTATGAACGCAAGCAAATAGAACTCGATTTTTTTTACAGTTTATTTGGCCAAAGAGCTAAAATAAAGCTGGCAGCAGTCAGCGTAGATAGTCCGGTTTTTAAAGCAAACTTTTTTGGAATTACCCAGAATATTAGTGCCGGAGGGTTGTTATTTAATACTCCGCGGCAGTTGAATATCGGAACGATTATTAATGTAACTCTGGAACTGCCGGATGAAGATGCGAAAATTTATGCGCAATGCCGGGTTATCCGCTGTTATGAAATTGAACAAGATATTAAATATGAAATAGCGGTTTGTTTTTCTGAATTGCCGGAGCAAGGGAAAAAAATACTTAATTCAAAAATAAGAAAAATCAGCCGGCATTTTGACCGGCGGGCTTACGAACGGTTTAATCAAGAAACAAAATTATACTTTGATTTTCATAAGCTGGAGCAAGTTGAAGAAAAACCGCAGATTGTGGAAAAAGAAAATAAGTTTGCGGGAAAAACAATTGATCTCAGCGCCGGGGGTATGTTTTTCAGCGGTGCTCTAGAGCTTAAAAAAGATCAGGTTATTGAACTTGAAATCAGGTTTGAAACGGAAAAAAAAACAATTCAGACTTTGGGCAAGGTGGTGCGTTCCATTGAAGTGCCGAACAGCAATAAAATGTTATTTCATACTGCTGTTTTTTTTCTTAATATTTCTAATTCCGATAAGAATTGGCTTAATAGGTATGTAATGGATTACAATGGATAGGATGTAACTCTATGGGTGTTTATAAATATAAGGCAACAAAGAGTACTACCGGGGGAACAATTGAATCCATAATCTACGCGGATAGCGCTGAGGAAGCTTTTGAAAAAATAATGGAAATGGGCTATGCTCCTGAAAAAATAGAGGAAATCAATGCGCCTGATCGTCGGGTAAATGAACGCTTGGAAATAGGACTGAAAATTATTTATAGCCGGTTTAAGCCTGGCCAGGAGCCGCGGAAAACAAGAGAAGGTTCAACGAGTAATCTCAGCTCAGGAGGGCTGCTTTTTAAAGCTGAACAATCTTATGACAAAGGAACAATTTTGGACCTTGAATTGGAATTGCCCGAAGGTATCGAGAATATCAAGTGTTTGGCAAGAGTTATTCGCTGTGATAAAATAGGGCAAGAAGAGCGTCAGTATAATGTTGCTGCATGTTTTTTAGATCTGCCTAATTCAGAACGTTCAAGAATTAATGATTATATAAACCAACAAAAAAGATAGACAAGAAAAATGAGCTTATATAAATACAAAGCTAAAAAAGGTCCAAATAAGATTATTAACTCTGTTATTAATGCTGTATCTCGCCAAGAAGCAATTGAGAAGATAAGCGAGATGGGATATCTTCCGATGTCGATAGAAGAAGTTCGCGAGGGGGAATCAGCCGCTTTTTCCAGCAAAAAGCTAATCCGCGTGAAACTAAGGTCAAAGCAAATAACTGTTTTTACCAGACAGCTGGCAATATTGCTGCGTTCCGGGGTGCCGATTCTTAAAGGACTATTAATCTTAGCAGACCAAGCGCTTAATCCTGATTTTAAAGCGATATTAAACACAATTAATGCTCAGATAAAAGACGGAAATTCTCTATCCGCAGCCTTGGCGGCTTTCCCGAATATTTTTTCAGCGCTTTATGTGTCTTTGGTTTGCGCTGGCGAAGACAGCGGCACTTTAGAAACTTCTTTGCTGAGGATTGCTGAATACAGACAAAAACAAGAACAAATTTTTATGAATATTAAAACCGCGCTTACATACCCGATTTTAATGGCTTTAGTGGGCATGGGAACAATTATATTTATGCTTACTTTTGTTATGCCCAGGCTGTTAGGAATTTTTGCCAGACTAGGTCAAGAATTACCGCTGCCCACAAAAATACTTATTAGTATCAGTAACTTTCTAACTCAGGGATGGGTTTGGGTGATTATTGTGTGTATTGGTTTAAGCTTAGTGCTCTATTTCAAAAACAATACTCCATCAAGGAGAAGAAAATTATTTATTAGCCGGCTAAAATTAAAACTTCCTATTTTCGGAGAGGTTTTTTTAAAAGCCGAACTGGCCAGATTTAGCCGGACGCTTGAGCTTTTATTAAAGAGCGGAGTTCATGTTCTCGCTGCCTTGCAAAGAAGCATTCCGATAATTGAAAACGAAATAATGCAGGATGAGTTAAAGAAAGCTTATCTGGCGATTGAACAAGGAGAATCTTTTGGAGCAACGCTTGACCAATCGGCTGTTTTTCCCAAATTCATGGTTAACCTTATTAGCGTGGGTGAAGAATCGGGTAATTTAGAAGAAGCGCTTAAGGAATTGGCGCTTACTTATGAAAATGAAACTGATGAAGCCGTAAAATTCATGACAAACCTTTTAGAGCCGATGATGATTTTAGTTATGGGCATTGTTGTTGGTTTTATAATTATCTCAATGCTCTTACCTGTATTTCAATTAAATGTAATGGTTAATTAAATTGAAAATTAAAAAAATAGTAATGTTTATTTCTTTTTTTGGGCTGATAGCTGTTTCCGCTTTGACTTTTGCCAAACAAGATTGGGCGCAAGTAAGTTCAGATCATTTTGTGGTTTATTATAATGAGATATATGAAAATTTCGCCAGCGATGTATCAAGAAAAGCAGAAGAATATTATAACTCTATAGCGGATGATTTAGGCTATGTTCGCTATTCTAATTTCTGGAAATGGGATAAAAGAGTAAAAATATATATATATCCAGATCATATTTCTTATCTTAGCGCAACCGATCAGCAGAGTTGGTCGCATGGGATTGCTGATTATTACAAGAAGGAAATAATTAGTTATGCTTGGGGTAAAGATTTCTTAAAATCTCTTTTACCGCATGAAATGGCGCATCTAATATTCAGGGATTTTGTGGGATTTAAATCCGAGATCCCTTTATGGCTTGATGAAGGGGTTGCTCAATGGGAAGAAACGGATTTAAAAGCGCAAAGACTTTCGATGATAAAACAGCAAGCCAGACAAAATATTCTTTTACCGATAGAGACAATGATCGACCTGGACATAAGAACAATAAAAACTGATCAGAAGATAAGCATTAAAGCCATGGCTATTGATGATGCTCAGACTCCATTGCTTGAAATGGATGGCAATGCTCTGGTCAATATTTACTATCTGCAATCTTTTTCTCTGGTTGGATTTTTGATGGAAAGATATGGATCGGATAGCTTTGTTGTTTTTAGCCGCCAGTTGCGTGATGGTAAGCCGATCAGTGATGCTCTGAAATTTGCTTATCCGCAGCAATTGCGGAGTATTGAGGAGCTGGAAAAACAATGGAAACAATATTTATTAAGTAATTGAATAATTTAATATAAATGGGGGATATTATATGAAAAAAAAACAAGGTTTTACACTAATAGAATTAATGCTGGTTGTAATTATAATAAGCGCATTGGCCGCTATGGTGCTGCCGCGGCTTGCTGGTCGTTCTGAACAAGCAAGAACTGCTGCCGCCAATGCTGATATTAACGCGAATATCGCGACAGGTTTAAAACTCTATGAGCTGGATAATGGTCAGTTTCCTACAACAGCAGAAGGATTACAGGCACTTTTGAGTAAGCCGGCTACTGCCAATAACTGGAATGGGCCTTATATTGAAAAAGATCCGATTGACCCATGGGGAAGAAAATACGAGTACAAATCTCCGGGACAGAATCGGCCGCAAGATTATGATCTTTTTTCTTTAGGTAGAGATGCTCAGCCTAGCGAAGATGATGTGAATAATTGGAAATAATATGTTATTTATCCCGGATTTTAGGTTTAAAAAATTATTTAGGGTTAAATCAGTAAACATAAACTCTGCCAATAAGAAAGCTTTTACACTGGTTGAGGTGCTTGTTTCATCAGTTATTCTCTCAGTAGGATTGGTAATAATTTTTGAAGTATTTCTTTCTTCGCTTGATATTGTGAATTTAGTGAATAATCGGTTAAATGCCCAGTTGTTTATAAATGAAAAAATCTGGCAGTTGCAAAGTAATTTAGACCGGCAAAGCGGTATGTTTATTCCAATGAAACAGTCTGGTTCGGTTATGCTGGGAAACAAGGAATTTAAATGGCAGTTAGATATGGAATTAGTGGATATTTCTCAGGAGCTGTATAAAGTTAGCGGGCAAATGAATTGGTTGTCTGGCAGTAAACAAAAAATGATTAAACGCCAAGTAATGGTAAAAAGTTGTTTTAGTAATGCCAATCCTTGGAAAGATCATAATAGATTATGAAAAAGAAAAGAAAATGTTCAGCTTTGACATTTATAGAAATGCTTTTAGCCACAGCAATGGTAAGTGTTATAGCTGTTGCTTTATATGGGATGATTTCCAATGGATTGAAAGTTTGGCAGATTGTTAACCAAGAGTCTCCGCAGATTAATTCCAACATTTTTTTTGAAAAGATAAACATGGAATTGAAAAATGCGATTGGTTTCGAAGGCATTGATTTTGTCGGTGATGAAAGCAGTTTTTCTTTTGGCTGTGTTGCCAGAACAGCTGAATCTGACAACGGTTTTAATCAGGGGATTGGGCGGGTAAAATATTTTTATGATCAGGGGTTAAATTCGTTTTATAGGCAATACGCGGATTATGAGCAATTGTTGTCCCTAGAGCAGCCTCAAGCGCGGAGTTTGCTTGAAAATGTAAATAATGTTTCATTGAGCTATTATTTTTATGATGATCAAAAAGAAACATTTTTATGGAACAATACTTGGCCGCCAGAATCATTAGCTAAACTAAATAAGCGAGCTTTGCCTTTGGCTGTTCGTGTGGCAATTGTGTTTACAACAGAAGAAACCATCTCAAAAAGAATAAAAACAATGGATATTCCGATTGGCGCTATTGAGTATTAAAATTTAGCGCGCGATAACAACGAACTTTATGGCAAAAAATAAAATAAAAGTAAGTAAAAAAGGAAGTGTTTTAGTGCTAGTGTTATGGGCGCTTGGACTTTTGACTGTTTTTGCTGTATACTTAGGAGTCGGGGTAAGAGCGCGGATTGATTTTTTAGATAGAATGGAAACTCGGAGTAAAACGTACAATATAGCTGAAGCTGGAATAAAGCAAGCTATATCCGAAATCGGCAACTTTGAAAAGAAAAGATCCTATCTTGCGCTTAAGGACAAATGTTTAAATAATATGAAGAAGTTTTTTCTTGCGAGCCTTGATGCCGGGGAGTTTACAGTCGGGTATGAATATCGGGCAGATGATTTTTCTCTAGGACAAGGCAGTGAGCAGAAAACAATGTATGGGGCTTGTGATGTTCAAGCAATGCTGAATATAAATACCGCGGACCAAAAAGAACTGATTGCTTTATTTATTGAGACAGCTGAGATTGAGACTGATAATGCGGATGTGATCGCTTCTTCGATTATTGATTGGCGAGATGAAGATAATAACTCTTTGGCTAAAGGAGCCGAAGATCAATATTATCGCGGTTTAAAAAACGCGTATAAATGTAAAAATAGCAGCTTTGTTTCTATTGAAGAGTTGCGTTATGTAAAGGGAATGAATTATAATATCTATAAGGATATTGAGCCATATATAACGGTATTTGGGGCAGGAACAGTTAATATAAATACCGCGTCAAGTAAAGTATTAAAGGCTTTAGGCTTAAGTGAGGCTTTAACTAAGAAAATAATAAATTACCGTTGTGGTCAAGATGAAATAGAAGCAAATGGTGATGATCAAGTATTTGAAAATTTAAGCTCGGTTGTTGCCAAACTGTCTCAGGTAGAATCACTTTCTGCCAGTGAAGTTGCTCAGTTAAGTAATTTAGTTGCCGCGGGACGGTTGACCATTTTTTCAAATACGTTTTTAATCCAAAGCCGGGCAAGCTTAAAAAATAAACAAGATATTTGCCGGATTAAGTGTGTTTTTGAAAAAGATTTGGATGAAAATTCTAGGAAAGCGGGTCTGATTTTAAGTTGGCGAACGGATTATTTTAAATCAGCACAGATTAATCAGTTAGAAGGGGAGTATGAAGTTTGGTAAACACAAAGATATAATTGGCATAGATTTCTCAGCGGATCAGCTTACTATTTCTCAGCTGAAAATTTCAAGCAAGGATAGATCGTTTATTAATCTGGCTCAATATCCTATTGCTGGAGCTAACGAAGATGAAATAGCGCAAATGATTATTAAGGCTTTTAAGGATTTAAATATTAAAAATCCTTATGTTATTAATGTTATTCCCTTGCATTTGACAATAACAAAAAATCTTGAAATCCCATCTCTAGACGTAAAAGAAATAAAGGAAATTATTGATCTCCAGTCTGGACGGCAGACGCCTTATGCCCGGGAAGAGATTATAGTCGATTATATAAATATTGGAACATACCGCCAGAGCTATACAAAAATTCTGCTGGTAATTGTAACCCGCACGGCGATTAAAAAACAATTCGATGTAATGGAAAAAGCGGGTTTGAAAATTGAAAAGATAGTTTTTGCTCCAGAAGGAGTAAGCAGGGCATGTTATAGCCAGATTAAAAAAGAAGTAAAAGATTTACCGGTTGTTATGGTTCATATTGATTCAGATTTTACGGACTTTATCGTTGCGCTGAAAGGTGTGCCGATTTTTACAAGAAATATTCCAATAGGAGTTAAACATCTCGCTAATGACCAGACTAAATCTGAAACTAAGTTTATTGAGGAATTAAAAAACTCGCTAGAGACCTATCAATCTGAAGACATTGATAAATCTCCGCAGTTATTAGTATTAACCGGAGCAACCGAAAAGATTGAACAATTAGAAAAACTGCTTATTACCGAACTGCACATACCAATACAAATAATTCCTTATTTTAATGTTATTCCTTTGGCTACTGATTTAGCAAGCATGCCGACACTTACAAGAAGCGTGTCTTTTTTTAATATCACCGCGGCTTGCTTATTTTCAAAACTGATGAAAGTAAGTCTTATTCCTGAGGAAATAAAATTAAAGCGGGCTTTTGAAGAGCGGGCTCAAGAACTAATTAAAATGAGCATCTATATAATATGTTTAATGCTTATTGCCGGAAGTTTTTTTGTAAGCGAACTTTACTTTAAAGGCCAATATCTTAAAACGCTTAAAAAGAAAAACGCAATCACTAATCAAGAGGCTCAAATTCTGGAAAAAGCTATGGAAAAAATGCGGATCGTTAAGCATTACCTGGCAAACAGAGGATATGGCTTAGAAGTGGTCGCGGCAATTTATGATATATTGCCAAAAGAGGTTATGCTTACAAATATAAAAATGGATACAGAGAGAAAACTGCATTTAAAAGGAACCGCGCGGGCGATGTCAAATGTATTTTCATTTGTCAGCGCATTAGAAGCGTCGGATTATTTCAGCAATGTAAAGACTAATTATACTACTTCCCGTAAAAAGGATGACGAGGATTGGGCGGATTTCGGGATTTCTTGTGTTTTGGAAAAATAGGACTAAAAATAATATATTCAGGGACTAAATATGCTACAGTTTATTAGTAAGCTTTCGAAAAGAGAAAAACTAGTTTTATCAATATCAATAATTTTTGTTTTATTGGCGCTTCTCGATAGAGCTATATTGCACCCGATTATTGATAAAATGAAAAGCTTTGAACAGGAAATAAAAACTACTGAATATGAAATGACGAAAAATATAAAAATTCTCAATCAGAGCGCTCGGATTGAAAAAGAAGAGAAAAAATACGCGTCATATATGAAGGAATCTGGTTCGGAAGAAGAAGAAACCGCCGGATTATTACGGATTGTGGAAAACCTAGCGAGTACAACAAATGTCTATTTAGTTGATTTAAAGCCGGGAGGAGTAGAAGTATCCGGCAATTTAAAAAAATTTATTATTAATGTTAGTTGTGAAGCGCAAATGCAGCAAATTCTGAGTTTTATGTATGCGATTGAAAGCTCAGAGGTTCTTATGCATATTGCGGCATTTAGCATGAATCCTAAAGCCAAGGATTCAGATATTAATCGATGCGAGTTTCTATTAAATAAAATAGTTATCCAATAACGCCATTAAGTTCATAAAACAAGACACAGGACACAAGTTAGTAGAAAAGTAAAAATTAAAAACTAAAAACTAAAAAGTAAACGCTAATCGCTATCCGCTATCCGCTGTTTTAAATCGTCTGGTTGCAATATAATACGCTAAATGATATAATAAATCTCTTAAATATTGAACAAGGGAGGGATAAACAATGAATAAAATGACAGTTAAAGACCTTGATTTAAACAATAAAAAAGTCCTGATGAGAGTTGATTTTAATGTTCCTTTGGACGCGAATCGCGATATTACAGATGATTTAAGGATTGTATCGGCTTTGCCGACGATAAAATACTGCATAGAACAGGGCGCGGCAAAAATTATTCTTATCAGCCATTTGGGTCGGCCTAAGGGACAGGTTGTAGATAAAATGAGCTTAAAGCCCGCGGCAAAAAGCCTAGAAAAATTGCTGGGAATGCCGGTTAAAATGCTCGATGATTGTGTGGGCGAAAAAGTTAACAAAGCAGTAGCCCAGGCAAGTGAAAAAATCATATTACTGGAAAATTTACGTTTTCACGCGGAGGAAACAAAAAATGACCCTGTTTTTGCCAAACAATTAGCTGAATTGGGTGAAGTGTTTGTTAATGATGCTTTTGGCACAGCGCATCGCGCGCACGCGTCTACCGAAGGCGTTACCCATTATTTACCAGCAGTGGCGGGATTTCTTTTGGAAAAAGAAATGGCTTATTTGGGTAAAGTAGTGGAAAATCCGGAAAGACCGTTAGTAACAATTTTAGGCGGGGCTAAGGTTTCTGATAAAATTAAAATGATCGAGAATATGATGGATAAGGTCGATTGTTTTTTAATCGGCGGAGGCATGGCATATACTTTCTTAAAAGCTCAAGGCAAACAGATTGGAGCCTCTAAGTTAGAAGAAGATAAAATTGATTTAGCGAAAACAATTCTCCAAAAAGCAAAAGAAAAGAAGGTTGCCTTTATTTTACCGATTGATCATAAAGTAGCAGATAAGTTTGATGCTCAAGCCGCGGTACAATATGTTGGCGATGAAATCCCGGAAGGTTGGATGGGCTTAGACATTGGACCGAAAACTATAGAACTGTTTAAACAAAAACTTAAAACAGCGAAAACAATTGTCTGGAATGGGCCTGTAGGTGTTTTTGAAATGCCGGCTTTTTCCAAAGGGACTGAGGCGCTTGCCCAGTATATCGCGACTTTATCCGCAACCAGTATTATTGGTGGAGGCGATACTGCCAGCGCGGTAAGGCAGTTTAAGGTTGTGGATAAAATGAGTCATGTTTCAACCGGTGGAGGCGCGAGTTTGGAGCTTCTGGAAGGACTAGAATTACCAGGGATCGCGGCTTTAAAAAATAAGGAATAAAATTTTATTCCAGGGTATTAAATTTGAAAATGAAAAAAATAGACTGTTTTGGTTTTACCTTAATGGAAGTGCTGGCAGTATTAGCAATAATTTCTTTTTTAATGGGCATGATTTTAAGCGGCGGCAATCAAGCTAATAAAAGAGCGCGGATATATAAAACCAAAGCAATGATTGCTTCACTGGATACGGCTTTGGCTTTGTACCATACAGATTTCGGGTTCTATCCTGCCTCAGGGAATCAGAATATGGTAAATTCTTTGGCAGGGCCGGCATATGCCTCTGAGGATGACTGGCATGGGCCGTATATGTCTTTTAAAGCAGAAGATTTGAGCGGGGTTATGCCTAATGCCACGGTAATTGATCCCTGGGGAACAGATTATTCATATGCTTTAGGAACTGTTCCGGCTTATGAAATTAAGTCCTGGGGGCCAGACAAAGCAAATAATACTAGTGATGATATAAGCAGTTTGTAAGTAAGATAAGTTTTTAATTAGGGTTGTTAACAAAAAGACCTCTCACCTATGTTTCTAGGTTCGAGGTCGTTTCGCCCTAAAAAAAGGGCTCAACGAGGAGAATTTGTATGCGTAAACCGATTATCGCAGGCAACTGGAAGATGAATAAAACAATAACCGAGGCTTTAGATCTTGTGCGCCAGCTTACTATGGAGCTTAAGGATATTAAAGATGTGGACATTCTGGTTTGTCCGGTTTTCACCGCATTGCATAGTGTTAGTCAGGCGGTTGATGGCTCTAATATAAAAATGGGAGCTCAAAATTTATTGTGGGAAGAAAAAGGGGCATTTACCGGAGAAGTATCGGCTCTGATGTTAAAAGATACACATTGTGAATATGTTATCCTCGGACACTCGGAAAGACGGAGCATTTTTAAAGAAACCAATGAAAATGTAAATAAAAAAATCAAAGCCGCATTAAAAGCTGATTTATTACCGATCCTATGTGTCGGCGAAAGACTTCAAGAACGCGAAGATAACAAAACATATGAGGTTATCGCCGATCAACTGAAAGGTTCATTAGCAGATATTAGCGCGGATGATCTTAAGAAAATAATTATTGCCTATGAGCCTGTTTGGGCAATTGGTACAGGCAAGGTTGCGACTCCCGCGCAAGCCCAGGCTGCGCATGCTTTTATTAGAAAGCTTATATCGGAAAATTTCGGCTCAGATACGGCTGAGAGCTTGAGAATTCAATACGGGGGAAGCGTAAACCCGGAGAATATTAAAGACTTGATTGGTCAGCCGGATATTGACGGGGCATTAGTTGGCGGAGCAAGTTTAAAAGCCGAGGATTTTATTCAATTAGTCCAAGCTTGTACAATCGAAAATTAGCTTGATTAGCCGGGTAATAAGTTAGCAAGGGATTAAACCGATTGCTAATGATAAATGGTTAAGATTATGATTAAAAATCAGTGATTTTCTCTGCTGGGGTAAAAATGCTGAATAAACAAAAAATGTTAAGCGAATTTCTTGAGGCCAAAGGAATCGCTAGTTATAATCAACTTGAGCAAGCTAAGCTAATTCAACAGCGTTTGCAAAAGAGTATTGGTCATATTCTTAATGATTTAGGCGTTGTTTATGATGATAATTTATCGCAGTTAATAATAGAAGAACTCGGCCTTACTTATGTTGATAGATTAAATTACTCTTTTGAAAAAAAAGTAATGGAATTAATCAATCCTTTCTTTGCTAAACGTTTCAGAATAATCCCCCTTAAATTAGAGGCGGATAACCTCCTGGTTGCTTTAGACGAACCGATGAATTTTTTATCTTTAGAATATTTTTCTGATACTTTAAATATTAGGGTTGAAGCAGAACTAATAACAAAAAATCAGATGGATGATTTGCTCAATACCTATTACCAGGCTGAGGAAGATACAACTATCGCGGAAAATTATCTGCCGCCTTCGGATAATACATATAAAGAAGACGATGCTCCGGTTATTCAGTTAGTCAGTATGCTGATTTCAGATGCTTATCAAAAAAGAGCAAGTGATATACATATTGAGCCCATGTATGATTCTCTAAGAATTCGTTATCGAATTGACGGAGTGCTAAGACAAGTTCAATCCCCGGATAAAAATTTACAATCTCCAATCATTAGCAGAATAAAGTTAATGGCCGGGCTGAATATAGCTGAGAAAAGGTTGCCACAAGATGGCAGAATTAGAACCACAGTAAATAATAAGGAATTTGATTTGAGAATTTCAACTCTTCCGGCGCATTATGGAGAGAGTGTTGTATTGCGCATACTGGACAGAAGAGTTATTACAATTGAAGAAATGGGCTTTTCGCCAGCGCAGATACAAAGTTTTAAAAATATTGTTAAAATGCCGAATGGGATAATTCTGGTAACCGGGCCTACCGGAAGCGGGAAAAGCACAACTCTTTATGGGGTGTTAAACAGTATAAATAGATCAAAGAAAAAGATATTAACGGTTGAAGATCCGGTGGAATATCAGATAAACGGCATAAATCAGGTTCAGGTGAAAACGAAAATTGGATTAAGTTTTGCCCTGGTTTTAAGATCAATGCTAAGACAAGCTCCAGACATTATCATGGTCGGAGAAATAAGAGATCTGGAAACAGCGAGAATCGCTGTGCAATCAGCGCTAACCGGGCATCTGATTTTTAGTACCCTGCATACAAATGACGCGCCAAGTGCCGTAGCGAGAATTGTGGATATGGGAATTAAGCCGTACCTTGTAGGAGCTACTTTACAAGCTGTCTTAGCTCAGAGATTGATCAGACTGCTTTGTCCGGATTGTAAACAATCGTACAAACCGCCAAAAGATGAAATTAGAATTCTGGAGATTGATCCAGACAGTGATCTTAGTATTTTTAAAGCAAAAGGATGCAATCTTTGCGCCCATACGGGTTATCTCGGACGTACTGGAATTTTTGAGCTTTTAATGGTAGATGAAAAAATTAGGCGTTTAGCTGGTGAGAATGTTTCGAGCAGTGTGATTAGAGAGCAGGCAAGAGCATCAGGAATGACTACCTTAAAAGAACATGCCAGAGATAAAGTTTTGCAGGGATTGACTACCTTTCAAGAACTTGTTAGGGTTACGCAAAGTGATGTTGATTAAAAGCAAGAGAACAGAAAAAAGAAGGTCACAAGGACACAAAGTCACCAGGTCACAAGGATGGAAAGACGAAAAAGCAGAAAAGCTAAAAGCGCTTGACTGATGGCAAAAATTCTCTTTGAGCGGCGCTTTCGAACGTAATTTTGACAGGGATGTCAAAATAGAGAGAACGCGCGGCTGGGCCTGCACGATGCAGGCTCAGGCTTAGCGAAAAGACGTGTTTTTGCCTAATACACACGACGTGCGACGCAATACTTAAAAAAGGGAGGATAAATTATGGGAGATATTGGTGAATTATTACAGCTTTGTGTTAAGCATAATGCCTCAGATATGCATTTAACTGTGGGAAAGCCTCCAACGCTGCGTATTGACGGAGCATTGATGTCTTTAAATTATGATCCGCTTGGGCATGAAGATACTGAAGCGCTGATGAAGTCAATCACAAGTAATGATAATCAAAGGCGGATTCAGGAAGTCGGCGGTGTTGATTTTGGTTTTGCTTTTGAGAAAATAGCCAGGTTTCGGGTGTCTGTTTATAAACAAAAAGGCCATTATGGTTTAACTTTGCGCTTAATCCCAACTCATTTGTTGAGTTTTCAAGAAATTGGAGTTAGTAATGTAGTCAAGCAGTTGCTCTATCGTCCTAGAGGGTTAATTCTCGTTACCGGCCCTACTGGATCGGGGAAAACCACGACTATGGCGACAATGACTGATTTTATCAATACTGAACGCGACGCGCATATCATTACTATCGAAGATCCAATTGAGTATTATCATACGCATAAAAAAGGGATTATTACCCAGCGGGAATTAGGCGTGGATGTTCCGAGTTTTAGTGAAGCGTTGATTAAAGGCTTGCGCCAGAATCCGGATGTAATTTTAGTTGGAGAAATGAGAGACTTGGCAACTATTGAAGCGGCAATTTTAGCCGCGGAAACAGGGCATTTGGTTATGGCTACTTTGCATACAACCAGCGCGGCAAGAACCGTTGACCGGATAATCGATGTTTTTCCGCCCAATCAACAGGAGCAGATCCGCACCCAATTGTCGACATCAATTTTAGCGGTTATTTCTCAGCAATTAATTGTTAAAGCTTCAGGCAGGGGAAGAATCGCGGCTTTTGAAATTATGATTAATACCGCCTCAATCCAAAACCTGATAAGAGAGAAGAAAACATACCGAATAACTTCGGATTTGCAGACTGGAGCAAAGTATGGGATGCGGACATTTGATTCCTCTTTATTTGAATTGTACACAAATGGAATAATCCGCTCTGAGGACGCGATTGATAAGGCTTTTGATCAGGATGGGATGCGGGCTAAAGTTGAAGGTAAACTCTAAAAAATATTTATGCTGAGGGTTGTTTATTCAGGAAGAAAATATGAGCAGCGGATTTAAATTTAAAACAATAGGCAATATTTTACAAGAACGCGGATTTATCAGCAAAGCTGATTTAAAAGAAGGCCTAGAGAGTCAAAAGGTAAGCGGTCTTCCTTTGGGTAAGATTCTGGTTAATCTGGGTTTTATTACAGAAGGACAATTGCTTAATGCCTTAGGCATTCAAGCTAAACTGGAAACTGTTGATCTTGAGCAATTTTCTATTCCTTCCGAGGTTTTAGATAAAATCCCGGGTTCGATTGCTCGGCTTTATAATATTCTTCCGCTTAGTTTTGAATCAGGGGTGCTCTCAATAGCGACTTCTGATCCGTTCAATTTTAGCATAATCGACGATTTGCGTTTCATGTTTAATTATAATATTAAAGCTAAAATTGCTACGCGGATTAGTATTGCTGACGCAATCAAAAGATACTATGGATCCGATGTGGAAAGTGTTGATGAAATATTTTCTGAGATAAGTAATAATATTCCAGAGCTTATTGAAGAAGCCGCAAGAGCGGATAATATTGAAGAACTTTCCGCGCAGCTGCCGATTGTAAAATTGATTAATCTGATACTTATCCAAGCAATTAAAAAGAAAGCTTCGGATATTCATTTTGAACCTTTTCAGGATGAATTTAAAATACGCTATCGCCTAGACGGTGTGCTTTATGATATTGTTTCCCCGCCAAAAGTTTTGCATGTGGCAATCAGCTCTAGGATTAAAGTTATGGCAAATTTAAACATAGCGGAAACAAGGTTGCCTCAGGACGGAAGGACTTTAGTTAGAATTGCCGGACGCATGGTCGATATGCGAGTATCAACATTGCCGACTATTTTTGGGGAAAGTGTTGTTATTAGGATATTAGATAAAGCTACTGTTCAATTGTCGCTGGATGATTTGGGGTTTAAGGAAGATGTTAAAAATAAGATATATTCGCTGATTAAAAAACCTTATGGCATTATCTTAAGCACCGGGCCGACAGGATGCGGAAAAACAACGACTCAGTATTCAGCTTTGAGTCAGATAAATACAATTGAACAAAAAATAATTACAGTTGAAGATCCGGTGGAATTTGATTTGCCGGGTTTAATCCAGGTTTCAGTGCGGCCTAAAATTAATTTTACATTTCCCGTAGCCTTGCGCCATATCCTTAGGCAGGATCCGGATATAATTATGGTCGGAGAAATCCGCGATACCGAGACCGTGCAAATGGCGATTCATGCTTCTTTAACCGGGCATCTTGTCTTTTCCACATTGCATACTAATGATGCTCCCAGCGCGGTAACCAGGCTTATTGATATGGGGGTTGAGCCTTTTTTAATCGCTTCCGCGGTGGAGGCAATTTTAGCGCAAAGACTTGTGCGCTGTATTTGTTTAAATTGTAAACAAGCTTATACTCCGACAAAAAAAGAGCTGGATGAAGCAGGCATTGAGCCGGAAGAAATAGAAAATAAAAAATTCTATAAAGGTATGGGGTGTGGTCAGTGTAATAATTCAGGCTATAGAGGCAGATTGGGAGTTTTTGAGTTAATGGTGTTTGATGAGGATTTGCGTTCAATGATTCTTGATCGATCAACGGTTGGGGAATTGAGAAATCAGGCAATAAAAAATGGAATGCGGACATTAAGGAAAGACGCGTTATTAAAAGTATGCGATGGCTTAACCACCTTAGAAGAGTTGGTTAATATAAGTTCTAATTATTCATAATAAAACATATAACCAAAAATAGAAAACAATCAAAATGGAAAAATTCAATTATGTGGCTGTAAGCAAAGATGGTGCTGATATTAAGGGAACGGTTGAAGCCATTAATTTAAATGACGCTTTGACTAAAATCAAGGGAAAGGGATATTTTCCCTCGGAAGTTGTGGCGGCGCACTTAAGCACTAAAAAATCTTTCTTAGCGGCTCTGATTAAAAAGTTGAGTTTTTTCAGGCTGGCGGACGCGAAAATAAAAGACATTGATCTGGTTATTTTTACCCGCCAGCTTTCCGTTCTCCTTGATGCCGGGCTATCTTTGGTGCGGGGTCTTCATACATTAAAAAAACAATCACGGTTTAAAGCAATGAATGCGGTTATTGCCGATGTTGTTGATATGATAGAGTCAGGCCGGGCATTTAGTGATGCTTTGGCGCATTATCCAGATACTTTTTCAAAAGTATATATCAATATTGTTAAAGCTGGAGAAACCGGAGGGGCAATGGATCAGGTTCTTCGGCGGTTAGCTGATTTTTTAGAAAGAAATTTAAGATTAAAACAAAGGATTCAGGCAGCATTGATTTATCCCAGTCTTGTTCTTGCGGTATCACTTACAATTTTAATCCTTATCCTTGTTTTTGTAATTCCGCGATTTATGGAAATGTTTCAAGATACAGGAGTGGCTTTGCCTTTTTTAACTTTATGTATAATGTCTTTCAGTAATTTTCTATTAACTAAATGGTATGTGTTTTTTGCTGTGATAATTTTGTTTATAGGGTGCTATAAAATGTTACTATATAATTCTAAGTTTCGTAATTATATTGATAATTTAAAGTTAAATATTCCGGTTTTAGGAGGATTAACCCAAAAGGTCATTGCGGCGCGATTTTCCCGGACTCTTTCAACCCTGCTTTCTGGGGGGGTTCCGATATTGAGAGCTTTAGAGTTAACCAAGGAAGTAAGCGGTAATGAGGTTGTCGCAAAAGCCATTGCTAATGTTGCGGAGCATGTTAAAGAAGGCGGTTTTATTTCCAAGGTACTTGAAAATAACCCGGCTTTTCCCCAGCTAATGATAAATATGATTGCAGTTGGCGAAGAGAGCGGGGCATTAGATAAGATGCTGGCTAAAGTCGCTGACACCTATGAAGAAGAAGTTGATGTTACGGCTAATACTTTAACATCGCTTTTAGAGCCTTTTCTTGTTATTGTTATGGGTGGGTTTGTTTTTATAATTGTTTTGGCAATGTTTTTGCCTTTATTGACCTTAATCCAGTCTTTAACTTAATGCAAATAATTGAGTTGCATTATTGTTCGACAAAATTTTAGTCTAATTATGCTGAAATTTGCCGATTGAGTATTGACAAACCTTTATAAATATGATATATATATGACATATATGATAGTTAGAATTGTTTTATAGTCATTTTAAAGACAAACATCTTCCCTTTAAAAAAGCCTTTTCAAAGGAATGAATTGGTGACCTATGGGTATTGAAAAGATCTTAATATCTTGCCTGGTTAAATCACAAAATGGATGTATAATATTTAGGTTGATTCATGTCTAATGAAAAAAAAATATTTTTAGGTATTGATATTGGTTCAAGCTCCTTGAAAATTGCGCTTTTAAGCAAGGAAAAAGGAGGCAGGATCAAATTGCTTCAAGCAGTTTGTGATGAGTATACAAGTTATCCTGTAAGTGAAGATAATCAAAATCAAACCGCATTATTAGCCTATTTTTTAAAGAAATTCCTATATAAAGAGAAAATTTCCCGGGATACCAGGATAGGTATTTCTATTGCCGGACAATCTGCTTTTGTTCGTTTAGTTAAAGTTCCGGTTACTGCGCCCGCAAAATTGCGCCAAATTGTGCTTTATGAGACTCAGCAACAAGTGCCATTTCCGATAAAAGATGTTGTTTGGGATTTTCAAATATATGGACGGGATAAAAAACAAATCAGTGTGCTTTTAGCCGCTGTAAAAAAAGAGCTTACATCTTCGATTTTAGATGTGATCAGTGAATTTTCACTTAATGTTGAGTTTATTGATGTAAGCAATCTGGCTCTTTATAACTGTTTGCATTATTTTTATCGTGATCTTAAAGAAACATTAGTTTTAGATATTGGCGCTAAAACAACAAATATTATTATTGTCAACGACGGTAAAATCTGGACGAGAAGCCTGCCGATAGGCGGTCAGGATATCACGGATGCGATTGCGCTTTCTCTTAAAATAGATAATGCTCAGGCTGAAAAAATAAAAAGAGAAAAAGGCAAAGTGCTGATGCTTTATTATGGCCAAAAACGCTCGCAAGATACCCAAGAACAAAAAATCGCGGAAGCGATTACTGAGATATTAACAGACTTGACCAATGAAATTGTTAAGACATTGAATTTTTATAAGTCTCAGCATAAGTCTGATATGAATTTTAAAAAAGTGTTGCTGACCGGGGGTGTTAGCAAAATAGATAATATTGATAAATTTTTTGAGAATAGTTTGTCTCTTCCTGTGGAGAAATTGGATTATTTGAATTTTCTGGGTTTTCATCATAAAATTGATTTGTCACTCAATGAATTATTAGGACCGGCAATCGGTTTAGCATTACGCGGTCATGGCCGGTCAGTTTTAAATATTAATTTGCTCTCGCAAGAGCATTTGCAAAAGAAAACCTTTAAAAAGAAAATCCCATTTATAGTCAGCACCTGCGCGGCTTTTAGTTTATTCTTACTCGGATTGCTTATGCTGATTGCTAGCAAAAATAGCCAACTGGCTAGTTATTTGGAAATATTGAATAATACAATTACTAAATATGAACAAGCGACTAAACAATTAGACGATTTGCAAAAAGAGATCAATACTACGCAAAACAGCCACAAAGCAATGAGTAAAATTGTATCGGAGCGCTATGACGCGATAGAAATCCTAAGCCTGCTTACTCAAACAATGCCTGGGGCAGTGTGGATTCGAAGTCTTAATTTAGATTTAGAACTTAACGCGATTGTTATTGAAGGAAACTGCGGACAGGATTTAAACGCGCTGGATTCTTTTCAAAACCAAATTAAGTCACAGGAAATATTTAAAGATGTGAAAGTGAATACTGTTAATAAAAAAGAAGATGGGACGATAGATTTTTCTTTAAGCATATTTATAAACACATAGAAATCTACGATTATGGAAATATTGTTAATAAAAAAATTTAAAAAAACTTTTACCGTTATTGTCATTATCGGGGTAATTTGTGTATGCCTGATAATCGCGATCCTGGCAGCCGGAGTTTTAAATTCGACTTTAAATTTAAAAGTTTCCGAACTGGAAAAAAAACTTATAGTCTATAAGAAAGCTTTGGGCAGCAATCCGGAGCAAGCGATAGATATCAAAAAATCCTTAAAGCAACAGTTATTAGCTGAAAATGAACAGATTAATAATCTTTTTATGAAAACAAGGGAAAGTAATCCTGTGACCACTACGCCGCTTTCATTTAAACAATTTTTGTTTAGTACTCAGGATAGATTAAAATCTAAGGCGCTTAAGAAAAAGATGTCCTTACCTGTTTGGCTGGGATTTGATGAATATAAAATTAATGTTCCTGATGCTGATAATGCTGATGTTTTGATTAAAGAGCTTGCTATTGTCGAAGAGATTGTTAACGGAGCATTGGCTAGTGAGGTGAGCTCTATTGAGAGCATTAAATTATCACACCAAAGACTTAGCGTAATAGTTGCTGAGCAAAAAATTAAATATTTGCCTATTGCTTTATCAATAAAATCTGATTCCGGGCAGATGAAAGCTTTTTTGATGAATATTTCAAAGCTGCAAGGTATTTTTTCGATCAAACAATTAAAAGTAAAGTGCCTTGATGAAAATAAAAATCAATTGTCAGCGGATATAAATCTGAAGTTTATCGAGATATGAAAAATATGAATAAGATATATGATAATTTAGAAAAAATAGCCTGTTTTACGATGGTAAGTATTTTGATAATCAGCAGTTATTTTTTCATTACAAGCAATGCTGAGTATAAAATATTTGTAGAGCAAAAGAAAAGTGAATTAGCAGATATGGATAGGCAATTTGTGGCAAAATCAGCTGAGCCGGGAACTTTACTATCAAGAATTGATGAAAAAACAAAGATTGATTTACTGAAAGTAAAAAGGAATATTTTTGCTCCGTTTAAGGATGATGATGAGAAAAGACAATATTCTAATAATTCCGTGTTGGAGGTATTGGATATTGCCTATAAGCCATTGGCCTTTCAATATCAAGGAAGAATAATTTATCCTAATGGACAGATTGTAGCGCAGATTAATGCTGATAATAAAAGCTATTTAGTAAAGACTGGTTCAAACTTGGGAAAATACAAGGTTGGGCAATTGGATAAAGATTCAATTAATTTAAAAACTAAACAAGGTGAAAATGTAACTATTAAATATCTGCAGACAGCGTTTAGTGATGAGTTAATGGCAAAAATAAAAGAAAGTATTTCTGGAGAGATTGAAACAGTTTATAAAAACAGTGATATATACGGCTATAAGGTGCTTGACATTGAGGAAGATTGTGTGATATTATCTAAGTCAGGACAGCACCTAAGGTTACAGAAAGGAATGGTGCAAGCAAAATGAAACGATTTTTCTTCTTTTTAATTCTAATATCTTTTTTCTTATCTTCTGCTCAAAGCGGGGTTTGCCAAGAAATCGATACGAGTAGTTTTGAGCAAGAGCGGGCTTTAGGGCTTGCTAATCAGATCGCACAGCAAAAATATTCAGTGGCTCAAACAGATACAAAGTACTTAAGTGCCGATGTCGCTGATTTAGTCAGCAAAGGATATGATGCTTGGGCAAATCTTGATTTTGAACAGGCAAAGTTATTTTTTAATAGCGCGCTGAATCTTGAACCGAGTAATTCTGATCTCTCGGAGCTTATTTATGGGGTTGAAAAAGCGCGATTAGAATATGAGCGTGATAAGGTGAAAACAGAATTGTCTCTTTTGCAGGAAAAAAAAGTGCTTGATTCAGAGAAAGCATGGCTTATCGATGAACAGCAAACCACAGTTTCTACCGCGAAAATTAAAAAACCAGAGGTAGCTGCTTTAAAACAAAAAGCAATGCAGAAAAATGTCAGCATAGATTTTACCAACGCGCAGATTAGTAATGTGCTTGAGTTTTTATCAGAAGTCAGCGGAATTAATATTATTATGGATGAGACCGCTGTAGCGAGCGCGGGAAATATCGGCATTCATCTGAAAAATGTTAGTTTAGTCCAGGCCTTAGAATCAATATTGCGCTCTAAAGGACTTGGTTATCGTTTTGAAAATGATTTTATTTGGGTTAGTTCTCAAGCTGATATTGCCAATGAAGGTTTAGTTGTGCGTGTATATCATCTTTCTCAAGGCTTAGCAAGTTTTACTTATTTTACTACTTTTGACACGGTTACAGTTGAGGGAGTGCGGGCAGATAATAAAATAGTTTTAGGCGATGCTGCTGGTGAAGAAGGCACTGATAGCTCTGGGGTGCGGACTTTTGAAGGGATAAAAGTCGGTGGGCCCAGCGGAGTCGCGGGTAAAATAACAATGACAATTGAAGATGTTTTAAAACAAGTCGTTGATTGGCCGGAAACAAGTAAGATATTCCTGGATAATCGGACAAGTACTCTTATTGTTAGAAATACCCCGAGCAATATTGCGGTTTTAGAAGAAGTTTTAGCGGCAATTGATGTAAATCCTCCCCAGGTTATGATTGAAGCAAGGTTTGTGGAAATCGGCGCGGATGATTTGTATTCTTTGGGGCTTAAGATGAATGCTGAGATTTCTGGTCAAGGGGCATCAGCTCCGACATCATTTCCGTTTAATAAAAACAATGATGGAAAATTCGCAGCTGCTTTTCCTAATCCAACAACTGATGAATTTAATGTGGGTAAGCTTGATTTTTCACAGTTCCAAGCGGTTATTTCTGCTATAGAAAGAAATACTAATAGCAATACTCTTTCTTCTCCGAAGATCACTACAATTAGCGGGCAAGAAGCAGTAATAAAGATAGTAAAAGAATATCGATATCCCACAAAATATGAAATCGAAGTATTAAAGGTGGAAGATGCTAGTGGTAATACGGTTACCCAGTCTTTTCCCGTTCCGGTTGAATTTACAACCCGCGATATTGGAATAATTTTAAAAGTTACCCCTAATGTTGGTGCTGATGAGAAGACAATCAATATGACGGTTATTCCAGAGGTTAGTGAATTTGACACAACCAAAGACTTTTTTAATTATGGGACAGCTGAAAGACCATTTTTACAGCCTTTTTTCAATACGCGGAACGCGACAGCAAGTATCATCGTTAATAATAATGAAACTGTTGTCATGGGCGGACTGATGCGGGAAGTTGTAGAAAAGGGGGTTGACCGTATTCCAGTGCTGGGGAGTATTCCGTTGATTGGAAATTTATTTAGCCGCAAAGTTGACAATAAACAAAAAAGAAATTTATTGATTTTTGTTACAGCAAGAATAATCAGTCCTACTGGCCAAACAGTAGCAAAAAAATATTTTTTTGAAGAGTTATAAACACAGTCAAATCTTAATCACTTAAAAGCTGGGTACACGCCGCATTGTATAAATCCCGATGATAAGTATGTATAGCGTAAGGCATATCTAAATTCGATGCAAAGAAAAAAACTTTATCTTGTAGATGGAAACTCCTATATTTATCGGGCATATTATGCTATCGGGGACTTGACAACATCTACCGGTATTCCGACAGGCGCGGTTTTCGGCTTTGTCACAATGCTAAATAGGCTAAAAGCTGATGCTGCTCCAGATTATCTCGCGGTTTGTTTTGATTTAAAGGGACCAACCCTCCGCCATGGAGGTGAAGTTGATTATAAAAAAGATCGCAAGCCTATGCCGGAAGACCTGGTTATTCAGATGCAGGTAGTTAAGGAAGTTATCGGCGCGTATGGGATACCAATCTTTCAGCTATCAGGCTATGAAGCAGATGATATTATCGCGACCTTAGCTGTAAAATTTAAAAAAGATGTAGATGTTTACATTGCCAGCAGCGATAAAGATATGTTGCAACTGGTGGATAAATATGTTAAAATTTATAATCCGCAAAAAGAAAGTAAGATTGTTGATGAAGCGCAGGTTTTTGCAAGATATAATGTAACTCCCAGTCAAATAACCGACCTTTTAGCTTTAGCTGGTGATAGTTCAGATAGTATCCCCGGAGTACCAGGGATAGGGCCTAAAACAGCAGCTGAGTTATTATCAATGTTTGAGGATTTAGAAGGTATTTTAAAAAATACTGATAAAATTACCCAGAAAAAAAGAAAACAGCTGCTTGAAGAATTTGCCGATCAGGCTAGGCTGAGCAAGAAACTAGCAACGGTAATCACTGACGCGCCGATTGATGTTTCTTTAGAAAGACTTAAAGGTACTAGCCCGGATGCTCAAACTTTAAGAAATATTTTTCAAAGACTGGAATTTAAGAATTTGTACCGGAAT
The DNA here is from genome assembly GCA_043805415.1 of Candidatus Omnitrophota bacterium. Taxonomy (GTDB): domain Bacteria; phylum Omnitrophota; class Gorgyraeia; order B26-G9; family B26-G9; genus JAHITE01. The sequence goes on from JAZDHZ010000021.1 coordinate 42,123, forward strand.
TTAGCTGATCAAGAACCACAAAATAATAATGCTATAAAATTTGAACAGATTAATACAAAAAAAGAATTGCACGCGTTTTCTCTTGATTTAGAAAAGGAAAAAACTCTTTCCTTCTGCGTTCGGACTGATAACGAAAAACTGCATAATATTACCAGTTTAGAAATAAGTTTTAATGAAAATTCTCTAACAACCATAATTATAAATAAAAATTTAACAATAGATGATGTTCAACAGCAATTAGCGCAAATTTTTTCTGATCAGAATACGCTTAAAATCGGCTATGATATTAAAAGTTCCTGTATTATTTTTGAGAAAAATAATGTAAAACTGGAGGGGCCGTTCTTTGACATAATGGTTGGGGCATATTTACTGGAGCCAGGGGCAAGTAGAAGAACCCTGGGAGATATTGCCGGCAACTATATTGGTAGAAATATTGACTCGAAAATACAGGCAGCTGAGCAGATAAATATTAAAAACATGTTAGATGCTGAACTTAAAACAAAAGAATTGTTATCGCTTTTCAACGACGTAGAAATGCCTTTAATCAGGGTATTAGCTTTAATGGAGAGTGCGGGAATAAAAGTTGATAAAGATTTGCTGTGTTCAATGGAAAAAAGTATAGAAGGAAAGCTGAATGTGCTTACAGCGCAAATTTATAAGACCGCTGGGTGTGAATTTAATATAAATTCACCAAAACAACTAAGTGATATTTTGTTTGATAAATTAAAATTACCTATGGGGAAAAAGGGGAAAAGCGGGCCTTCGACAAATGGGGAAGTGCTTAAGCAGTTAGCTTTGGAACATGCCTTGCCGGCAATGATTCTTGAATATCGTGAGCTGGCTAAGCTAAGGTCAACCTATATTTTGGGCTTGCTTGATTTAATCGATCCGATAACTTCCCGGATACACACATCTTTTAATCAAACTATTACCGCAACCGGAAGACTTAGTTCCAGTACGCCTAATTTGCAAAATATACCAGTAAGAACGGATATTGGCAGAAAGATCCGGGCTGCTTTTATAAGTAAGGCATCGGATTGGAGTCTTTTATCGGCTGATTATTCGCAAATAGAATTAAGAGTTTTAGCGCATATGTCGGAAGATGAGCAGCTTATCCGGGCTTTTAAGCAGGATTTAGATATTCACGCGTTTACGGCTGCTTTAATTTTCGATATTGCTGAAGATCAAGTAGATACAAAAATGCGTAATTTGGCAAAAAGAGTTAATTTTGGCATAATTTATGGAATGGGAGCCTATGGCTTAGCCCGAGATATTGAAGTATCCCATGTTGAAGCGAATAAATTTATCGATGAGTATTTCAAACGATATCCATTGGTGAAAAAATATTTACAATCCCAGATTGATCAGGCCAGGGAAACCGGTTATGTGACGACTCTGCTTAATCGCCGCCGTTATATTCCGCAAATAAATACTAAAAATGCCATGCAGCGAAGTTTTGCTGAACGCACAGCGATGAATACGCCGATTCAAGGGACAGCGGCTGATTTAATTAAGTTAGCAATGATTAATGTTTTCAATGAACTAAAACAAAAGCAGTTTGAAGCAGTTATGGTTTTGCAGGTACATGATGAATTGGTTTTTGAAGTTTTGGATAAAGAGCTTGAGCAGGTGAAAAAAACAGTTAAACAGTGTATGGAAAATGTGTTTAAACTTAATGTGCCTATTCGGGTTGATTTAAAATCGGGAAAAAACTGGAGAGATATGCAGTAAGGCATTTATAAAAATGGGGGGCAATGGTAATCATGGTTCAATATGGGGGGAATTGTGAAAGTATTATTTTGTAGTTCTGAAGTAGTTCCTTTTGCGAAAACCGGCGGATTAGCTGATGTTGCCGGAACCCTGCCTCTTGAACTTGCCAAACTGGGGATAAATATAAAAATAGTTTTACCATATTATAAAACTATTGATCCAAAAAAATTTAAATTAAAAAGATTAGATGAAGATACCTTAATGGCTATTCTTCAAGATAAGGTAACAGTTTATTTTTTAGAAAATAAAAAATATTTTGATCGATCAAGTCTTTATCAGTATTACGGAGTAGATTATAAAGATAATCTCGAAAGATTCACATATTATTGCCAGCAAACACTTAAATTAGCAAAAAAAATTAAATTTAAGCCGGATATTATTCATTGTAATGATTGGCAAAGCGCTTTGATCCCGGTTTATTTAAAAACTTTGTACAAAAAAGATGCTTTTTTTAAGAAAACAAAGACTGTGTTTACAATCCATAATCTTGGCTATCAGGGACTTTTTCCCAAAGAGGATTTACCTTTAACCGGACTGAGTGATGATGTTTTTTCAATAGATGGTTTAGAATTCTATGGAAGAATAAATCTGCTTAAAGGCGGATTATTATTTTCCGATAAAATTACAACAGTAAGTTCTACATATGCTGATGAGATTCAAACCCCGCAATTCGGCTGCGGCTTAGAAGGGGTGCTGCGGAAAAGAAAAAAAGATTTATCGGGTATCTTAAACGGCATAAATTGCCATGATTGGGACCCGCAGCAAAATAAAACTTTGATAAAAAATTATGGACCTGATTCGGTTGAAGGAAAATACAGCAATAAAACTGATCTGCAGAAACTTTGCAAACTAAAAGTTAATAAGAGTATCCCCGTATTCGGCATAATAACTAGATTAGCAGATCAAAAAGGGCTGGATATATTAGCAGAAGTGATTGATAAAATAGTTCAGATGCCGATTCAGTTTGTTTTGCTGGGTACTGGTGACCAGAAATACCATAAATTGTTTGAGGAGATAAAAAGGAAATATAAAAACGCGTCAATTCATCTTACTTTTGATGCGTCTTTAGCATATAAAATTTATGCTAGTTCAGATATATTTCTAATGCCTTCTTATTATGAACCCTGCGGCTTAGGGCAGTTAATAAGTCTTAATTTCGGCACAATCCCTTTGGTTCGTAATACTGGCGGCTTAGCGGATACGGTTATAGATTATGATCCGTTTACAAAACAAGGCAATGGCTTTGTTTTTGATGCTTATCAGTCCGGGGCTTTATTGGAAGCAATTAAAAGAGCATTATGCGTTTATCATGACACTGATACTTGGAAAAAACTTGTTGTGGGCGCAATGAAATGTAATTTTTCTTGGGAAATATCGGCAAAAGAATATAGTAATCTTTATAAAAACCTATCAAGCGCGAAAAAGTAAAATCAGAACTTTATTTTATGATTAATAAATTAATGGTAATCGGATTAACTGGCGGTTTAGCCAGCGGAAAAACGACAGTGGCAAAACTGTTTGCTGGGTTTGGGGCAGCGGTTTTAGACGCGGATAAAATTAGTCACAGAGCGCTTTTTAAAAATTCGCGTTGTTATAATAAAATAGTAAAGCGATTTGGGCGCAAGATTCTAAATGATAATGGTAAGATAAACAGAAAAAAATTAGCTGAGCTTGCCTTTAAAAATAAAACAGAGCAAGCAGCGCTTTGCGCGATAATCCATCCCTGGGTTTTTGAATATATTGACAAGAAAATAAAACTCTATAAAAAAAATAAAGAGTTAAAACTGCTTATGGTGGAGGCAGTATTACTTATTGAGTCAGGACTGTATAAGAAGATGGATAAGATTGTTGTGGTAAAAGCAAGCCCAAGCCAACAGCTCTTAAGAGCAAAACTTAACCGAAATATGGATGAGGAATCGGCAAAACAAAGAATGCGGTATCAATTAAAACTTGCTCGGAAAATTAAGTACGCTGATTATTTGATCGATAATCAGGGGGCTTTTAAAAATACAGAATTTCAAGTTAAAAAAATAGTAGTTCAATTATTGAAAGGTTAACAAAATATGTTTAGGTAACTAAAAAGTCCTAAACAAAAAAGTGAGGGAGTCTATGAAGCCACAAAAAACAGAAAGACCAGAAAGACCAGAAAGACCAAAGCCAACTAGAGCAGATAGCAATTCGCGTTATCCGACACATAACTCTAGACCAAAGCAACTGATACAACCTGAGCGCCGCCCAGTTGAAAAACACCAGACTGATGGAGGGATCTATATTGGTGAACTTAAAAAAATGAGTGGTTCAGGGTTGATAAAAATAGCAAAAGATTTGAAAATTGCCGGAATAAGCGGAGTTCGCAAACAAGATCTTATTTTTAAAATTTTGCAAGCTCAGGCTGAAAAAGCCGGGAATATGTTTGGTGAAGGAATATTGGAAATACTTCCCGATGGATTTGGTTTTTTAAGATCACCGAACTATAATTATTTGCCTTGTCCGGATGATATTTACATTTCTCCTAGTCAAATAAGAAAATTCAATTTAAAAACCGGGGATACGGTCAGCGGTCAGATTCGTCCTCCCAAAGAAGGCGAGCGCTATTTTGCCTTATTAAAGGTTGAAGCGGTTAATTTTGAAGCCCCGGAAAAAGTAAAAGACAAAATCCTGTTTGATAACTTAACTCCGCTTTATCCTGAAGAGCGCTTAATTCTGGAAACAGATTCAGAAGATGTATCAACGAGAATTATGGATTTATTAACTCCGATTGGAAAAGGACAGCGAGGTTTGATTGTTGCGCCGCCTTATAGCGGAAAGACTGTTTTACTGCAGAAAATAGCAAACAGTATTATTACGAATAATGAGGATGTGGTGCTTATTGTTCTTTTAATTGATGAGCGTCCGGAAGAAGTTACTGACATGCAGCGTTCAGTTAAGGCAGAAGTTATCAGCTCTACTTTCGATGAACCGCCGGAAAGGCATGTGCAGGTCGCGGAAATTGTTTTAGAAAAAGCAAAACGATTGGTTGAATGCGGCAGAGATGTAGTTATATTATTAGATAGTATAACCCGTTTGGCTCGGGCCCATAATACGGTTGTTCCTCATTCCGGGAAAATCTTATCCGGCGGTGTGGATTCCACTGCTTTGCAAAAACCAAAGCGGTTTTTCGGCGCTGCCCGCAATATTGAAGAAGGCGGGTCATTGACAATCCTCGCTACAGCATTGATTGATACCGGAAGCCGGATGGATGAAGTTATATTCGAAGAGTTTAAGGGTACTGGAAATATGGAATTGCAGCTTGATCGTAATTTGTTTCAAAGAAGGATTTATCCAGCAATTGATATTAAACGTTCTAATACGCGTAAAGAGGAATTATTGGTTGATCCGGAAGAATTAAAACTTATTTGGATTTTGCGCAAAGCTTTGAATGAGCTAAGCAGCGTGGAGGCAATGGAACTGCTTAGTACTAAACTTAAGAAAGTGGCAACAAACGCGGAATTCTTGCTTTCATTGGCTAAAAATAGATAAAAAGTTCTAGTACTGGATTATGCTGAATTCAGCAACAATAGTTGACGAAAAGCCTATTTTCTGGTAGAATTTCTAGTTCACAATCGAAGATGTGAACAAGCGTAAGATGTGTAGCAATACAAGACATTTATGATGTAAATAATAATGATTCCGAAAGTGCCTGCTAGGCCGCAGCCATTTCGGACTAAATTCGCGTGGCTGACTTGATGTCGCACAAATGCTCCATAAGTCAGACGCTCATTTAAAGGGAGGGAAAATGAAGAATAAAATACATCCAGAATACAAACAAAGCACAATAACTTGTGCCTGTGGTGAGGTAATGAATACAAGCAGTACCAAACAAGATATCCGTGTGGAAATATGCAGCAGCTGCCATCCTTTTTATACTGGCAAACAAAAATTACTTGATACCGCTGGAAGAGTGGAACGATTCAAGAAAAGATATGCTAAACAATAGTCTTTTATTTAGTAAGCTCAAAGAATTTGAAGATCGTTTCAAGTTATTGGAAAATCAAATGAGTGATCCAGCGGTGATAAAAGACATTTCTGGATATCGAAAAATAGCAATTGAAAGATCCGAGCTTTCTGATAAAATTGCTTTGTTTACAAATTATAAAAATAATTATGAAGAAATTTCCCGTTTAGAAATGATTCTTCAAGAATCAAGTGAAGAACAAGAGTTCCTTGATCTGGTGGATGAAGAATTGAAAGTTTTAAAACAAAAACATACTAAGTTTATTGAAAGAATTGAAGAATTTTTAATCGAGCCTGATCCGAATGATGATAAGAATATTATTATTGAGATTCGGGCGGGAACAGGCGGTGAAGAAGCAGCGCTTTTTGCCGCGGATCTTTACCGGATGTATGCTTATTATGCTGATAAGTGCGGGTTTAAAGTTGAAGTAATAAACTCAAGCCCAACGCCAATTGGCGGTTTTAAAGAAATAATTTTTTCTTTAGAAGGGATTAAAGCTTATAAGCGGTTTAAATTTGAATCCGGAATTCATCGGGTGCAAAGGGTTCCGAGTACTGAGACCTCAGGCAGAATACACACCTCAGCCGTAAGCGTAGCAGTATTGCCTGAAGCAGAAGAGAAGGATATAATAATAAATCCGCAGGATTTAAAAGTGGATGTGTACCGTTCTTCAGGTGCTGGCGGCCAAAGTGTAAATACAACAGATTCAGCTGTACGGATTACCCATTTGCCTACCGGAGTAGTTGTAACCTGTCAGGATGAGCGTTCGCAGATTAAAAATCGAGCTAAAGCTTTAAAGGTATTAAGAGCCAGACTGCTTGATCATGCCCAATTAGAACAGGCTTCGAAAATAAGCCAAGATCGAAAGAAGCAGGTTGGCTCAGGAGATAGAAGTGAAAAGATAAGGACTTATAATTTCCCCGATAGAAGGGTTACGGACCATAGAATTTCTTTAACATTATATAAGATTGAACAAATTTTGGCAGGAGATTTAGATGAACTTGTTTCTGGATTGCAGAATGCGGAAAAAGAGCTTAAACTTCAGCAAGAAAAATAGAATAGCAGCGATATAGGATAGATACTGATAAGTCAAAAAACATGATTACTTATTGCACCAAGGGGTGCGATTTTTTTATAAAATATTACATGAGGCTGAAAGTGAAATTTACTAAATATGGGTTTTTAATAATCCTAGGTTTATTTTTCATGTTGGTATTAGCCAATAAAGGGCTCACTGAGAATATGAATAATTCTGGCTCAGATAGAGTTATTTTTGAACAGCCCATCTCTTATGACGATGTTCTGAAAATGAAAGAAAAAGTCGAACAACTCGAAAAAGAACAAAAAGAGAAGAATCCTGGAGCAATCGATCCTATGGGTAATAGTAATAGCTCTGATGAAAACTCTAAAATGCTTATAATGCTTAAAGCATTACTCAGTGCAATGGGCATAGATGCACCGGAAGATATGCCATTACCGGAAACAGACAATGCCCAAAGTAAAGATACAAATAACTTTAAACAGTGGGGAGCCCAGCACAACTGGAAGGGTTTAAGCATTGAGCAAAGATAATCTAGGCGTATGCTCTAAATGCAGGATATGATGAATGAGTTTGCTAATAATCCTAAGATCGGTCAAGCTTTAATCACAGCAGAAATGCGGTTTTTAGAAGCGGGTATTGATTCAGCAAAAAAAGAAGCGGAAATTTTACTAGGGTTTTTTTTGAATTTTAAGCGCATTGAACTTTATGCCAAAAGAAATCAAATCATCGAAGACAATATTCTTAATAAGTTTCAAAATGCGGTTAAAAAAAGATGTCTGGCTGTTCCCCTGCAGTATATTACTGGAGAGACTTATTTTTATGGGTTAAGGCTTCTTGTTTCTGAGGGGGTTTTTATTCCCAGACCGGAAACGGAAGTACTGGTCGAAAAATTAATCAGACTGGCTAAGGCTAGTTTTCCAAATAGATTGAAAATATTGGAGTTATGTACGGGTTCAGGTAATATTTCAGTTTCATTGACAAAAAACTTACAATATTGTACAATTATTAGTTCAGATATAAACATAAAGGCTTTAGAATTAGCCAGGCAGAATTTTCAGCTGCATGGGCTGAGTAGCCAAATAGAATTTATCCAAAGTGATTTATTTAAGGCTTTGGATAAGAATGAAGCTTATAAACAAGAAAGCAATCGCTTTGATATAATCGTGTCTAATCCTCCGTATGTTAGTGGTGAACAAATGAGTCAATTGCCCGCGGATGTGCTTAATGAGCCAAAAGAGGCGCTTTATGGAGGCTGGGATGGGCTTGATTTCTATCGGAAAATTATTAGTCAATCATGCGGTTATTTAAAAAAGGGCGGTTATCTGGCTTTTGAATTCGGAGATTGTCAAGCCCCGAGTATTGAAAAAATTATAAAAGCAACTGAGATTTTTGAGCCGGCGGAGTTTTTCGCGGATTTAAACGGAATATACCGATTTGTAATCACTAGGCGTATTAATGGATAAAATTATTATTGAAGGCGGAGTTCCTTTAAAAGGCAATATTGTAGTTAGTGGTGCTAAAAACGCGGCATTGCCGATTCTTGCCGCTACTTTGCTGACTGAAGAAAAATGTATTATTAAAAACGTGCCTGTGCTCAGGGATGTTCTGACTATGCTTAGAATCCTGCGCAGTTTGGGAGTTAAAACCCAAATGCAAGGCAATAAAGTAATTATCGAGCCAAAAAAATGCAAAAGCTATGTTGCTGACTATAAATTAGTCAGTACTATGCGTGCTTCAATTTGTGTTTTAGGTCCTTTGTTAGCTAAGCAAAAACAGGCAAAAGTATCAATGCCGGGCGGATGTATTATTGGCCAAAGACCAGTTGATTTGCATATAAAAGGTTTACGCGCGCTTGGGGCAAAAATTAAGATTGAGCATGGTTATATTGAAGCGCGGGCTAAACAATTGCGCGGGGCTAATATTTTCCTGGGCGGGGCATATGGTTCTTCAGTGCTGGCGACATCTAATGTGCTTATGAGCGCGGTTTTAGCTAAAGGAACAACCTTAATTGAAAACGCGGCTTGTGAGCCGGAGATTGTTGATCTGGCAAATTTTTTAATTAAGATGGGCGCGAAGATAAAAGGTCAGGGAACTCCGCTGCTTAGTATTGATGGGGTTAAGCGGTTAAATGGTGCTACTCATACAGTTATCCCGGATCGTATCGAAGCTGGAACTTTTATCCTGGCGGCGGTAATTACCGGAGGCGACCTGATTATTGAAAAAGCCCGGGCTGATCATTTGTCAGCGCTGTTTGATAAATTAAAGCAGATTGGGGTTTCAATTACTGTCCGCGGCGACTGTATTCATGTTAAAAGAAAAACAGCGCTATTAAAGCCTGTGGACATAACTACCTTACCTTATCCGGGTTTTCCTACGGATATGCAGGCACAAATGATGGCAGTAGCAGCGGTTAGTGACGGAATTAGTGTGTTGACGGAAAAGATATTCCCAGACAGGTTTATGCATGTTAGCGAATTGAATCGTATGGGAGCAGGAATTTTTTTAGAAGGAGCAAGCGCGATTGTCAAAGGCGTAAAACGTTTAAGCGGCGCGCCGGTTATGGCTTCTGATCTAAGAGCTTCCGCGGCGCTGATTTTAGCAGGCTTGGTTGCTAAAGGGAAAACCGAAGTTTCTCGGATTTATCATTTAGATCGAGGGTATGATAAAATTGAAGAAAAATTGCAGAAAGTCGGAGCAAAGATTAAAAGAGTAAAAGAATAAATTTAAAAAGGGAGGTGAAATAGTGGCAGTTATTATTCGTTTATCAAGATTAGGGACAAAAGGAAAACCGCATCATAAAATTGTTGTTATAGAACAGCATAGACCAAGAGACGGTCGATTTATTGAAGAAATTGGTTATTACAATGCTTCACTTAAGCCAGCAATGGTTGAAATTAAAGAAGAGCGTGCTTTATATTGGATTAGCGTTGGGGCAAAACCAACAGGAACTGTAAAAAGAATCTTAAAAAATAAAATTATCTCTTTGCAAGGTAAAAAGGAGACAAAATAGTGAAACGTGCTATTTTATTTATTTTGGCTGGCTTGATGGTTTTTTCTGTTTCGGGATGTAAAACTCTAAATGAGTTTATTAAACCCGAGGGAGAAGAGGCATCAATAAAGGCTGATGAGTTAAACCTTGATAATGACCAAGCATATCTCTTGCGCAGCTGGTATCATAATGCGGTTTTATCAGAAGATGTGGGGGATTATAATACAGCAATTATGTACTATTCAAAGATTGTTGAGTATTTTCCGGAAACTAAAAAAGCGGCTATGGCCAAAAAACGGCTTAAGGTGCTAAATAAAGCGCATTAATGTAGATATGTTTGTTAAGGCGAAAACAATAATTTTCAAAATATGCAGATAGACGTGTTGACATTGTTCCCGGAGATGTTTCCCGGAATTTTAAATGAATCTATTTTAAAAAGAGCTCAGGAAAATAAAAAAGCGCGAATTTCTGTTTATAATATGCGCGATTGGACACATGACGCGCGGAAAACTGTAGATGATAAGCCGTATGGCGGCGGTCCGGGAATGGTGATTAAACCAGAACCGGTATATGAAGCTTGCGATGATCTTTGTAAAAAAAATTCACATGTAATTTTACTTACTCCTCAGGGAGAAAGATTTAATCAATCAATTGCTAAGGAACTTTCAAACCAAAAGCGAATATTACTGATCTGCGGTCATTATGAAGGTTTTGATGAGCGGATCAGAAAAATAGCAGATCGGGAAATTTCGATTGGAGATTATGTGCTTACCGGCGGGGAAATACCGGCGATGGTAGTTATTGATGCCGTAATCCGGCTTATTCCCGGGGTTTTAGGAGAAGAAGCTTCTTTAGATGATGAATCATTTAATGATGGCTTGCTTGAATACCCGCATTACACGCGGCCCAGAGTATATAGAAATATAAAAGTGCCGCAAGTGCTTTTATCCGGAGACCATAAAAAAATAGCAAAGTGGCGTTGTGAACAATCATTAAAAAGAACACAAGAAAAAAGAAAAGATTTACTAAGGGAGGAACTAAACAATGGTAAAGAAAAAAAATGATCAGCCGAATATTGTTGACTTTGGACCTGGCGATACAATTAAAGTTTATGTAAAAATTCAGGAAGAAGAAGGAAAAGTTCGTATTCAGAGTTTTGAAGGAGTTGTTCTGCGTAAGCGTGGCGGAGGAGTGAGTGAGACTTTTACTGTGCGCCGAGTTTCTTATGGAGAGGGCGTGGAAAGAATTTTTCCTTTACACTCGCCGATTATCGACAGAATTGAAATTATTAAACAAGGAAAAGTGCGTCGAGCAAGACTATATTATTTGCGCGATAGAAAAGGTAAGAGAGCAAAAATCGAAGAAAAAAAGAAAACAGTTAAAGCTGAGGCTTAACAAAGCGTGTGGCAAATAGAGCAATCTGTTTTTGACAGAGGGATTGAACTTATAGCGGGAGTGGATGAGGCGGGACGCGGCCCTTTGGCAGGGCCAGTAGTTGCTGCCGCGGTTATTGTTCCTAAAGCGTATATATTTGAATCCAAAGTAACTGACTCAAAGAAATTGTCTGCTATTCAAAGGCAAAAAGCATATAAAGAGATAACTGCTAAATGTGTTTTTGCTTTTGCTGTAGTTAGTGAAAAACAAATTGATGAATATAATATTCTTCAGGCTAGTCTTTTGGCCATGGCTAATGCCGTTAATAAGCTTAGCAAAAAACCTGAGTGGGTTTTAGTTGATGGCACGCATAAACCTAATATAATATTTCCCAGCCAAACAATAATCCAAGGGGATGCAAAAAGTATTTCCATTGCTGCCGCTTCAATTGTGGCAAAGGTTGTAAGAGATAATCTGATGCGTCAAATGGATAATCAGTACCCGCAATACGGCTTTGCAATTCATAAAGGCTATGGAACAAAATCCCATCTGCAAGCGATATCCCAGTATGGGCCTTGCCCGATCCACCGTAAATCATTCCAACCGATAAAAGACCTTATTAGTAATTAGTTTTCTCTTGTATTTTGAATAATTCTCTTAAAATAAAATCTTATCAAAAATTGGCATAAAAAGTTAAAAAATGGTAAACTTTACTAATTTTTAATTAAATTAAAATTAACTTAACCTTATGCGATCAAATGATAAATAGAATTTACGCTTTTACGGGGAAGATATGATTACCGGTAAAAAACTTCAAATATTTAAAAAAACACTGGCCTTGGTTTGCGGGTGGAGTTTCCTTTGCCTAAATAATGCGCTGGCTTTTAGCTGTCTTGATTATGCTCAGCAGGATAATTGTTTGAGTCCGCAGGTGAACATTGCTAGTACGTTTTTTGTCGATAATTTTCAGAAAATCACAAGAACTCCGCGTTGGCTTAGACCGGATATTGTTGGTTTCTTTGGCGGTACAGGAGGCAATATTGCCGGCAATGTTTTAAGTTTCAGCGATTTAAATCAGTTCTTAACGGAAAAATTATTTGTCAGTTTTATTATCTCACCGCATGATGATGGCGGTTCTTCTGTTATTCTGCAGAGAGTTTTATCGGAATATCTTGGGTATACTCTTTCTCCAGGGGACACAAATAATATATTCTCCGGACTGACCACCAGTTATTTTAAAAAGCGGGTTCTGAGAACGCGTTTTGAAGAGAATATCTCCGGAACACTTTTACGCGATAAGCTGGAAAAAATTATCACCGCTACTGAAGATTTGGCCAGGTCCAGGCCTTTATTTTTAGATGAACAAAAAGAAAAAACAGTTAGCAAAATAACGATTGAAGGTATTGATTATCCAGTCAGTTTTGACTCACAGAATAAGCGGTTTATATTTAATCAGGGTAAAGAAGCGGGGATTAATCAGAAGCTAATATTTGAAAAAGAGCAATTTATCATTAAACAATATGAGGGGAAAACAATATTGTGTTTCATCCCTGATGAAAATAATTCAGAAGCCTTAACTTATGACTTGAAAACTAATTCTAATTGGGCACAGTTTAAACAGCAAATTCTAGAACTTGCCCAAAGTTTTGATCAGGAGTTTATAAACCCGAAAACTAAAACTTTGCCGGGAAAAATTGTTGATATCTCTTCCGGAAGCATGGGGAATTTTTTAATTGCCGCTAAGATGATTCAAACAGGGGTTTATGATCCTAAAAGAAAAGATTTAATTGATCAGGTTAAATACCACCAGGGTATTCAGGAGCTGTGTGATTTGCTGGATATTGATAATGGCTTTGTCAGTTGTTCAACTTTTGATCCGGCGATTTTGTATGTAAAACTTGCTTCAATTGCTATTGAAAAAGACAATAAAGCTTTATTGCTGGATGGGAATAATGAACAGACTTTAAAGGCCAGCGGAATACTGATTGATAAAATAGACCGCGGCCGCGGAGTATTTGATATTAATTGCGAGGGTTCGGAAAATTCTCGGCGCACAAAGTTTGGTTTAAAAATCCGGGAATATATTGAAGGTTATGTATACAGGAATAAACCGGGCCGGGAAGACAGTTATTCAGAAGTGAGTTTGCCTTTAGATGTACTGGCGCAATATCCGGTTACGCTTAGCTATAATGGGCTTGAACTGAGTCTAAAAATCGCGAATCAGAAAATAGTTAGTCTGGACTATGAAAAAGATGGGAAAGATGAAAAAGTTAAAAAAGTTGGCAAAATTACTCAAGCGCAATTAGCAAAGCTTGAATCAGAAGGGCGGATTATTTTTGCTTTGCCGGAAACGGTTGCGTCGGCTTCAGCTACGGAGATGCGAAGCTTGCCGCGATTTTATATTGACGCAAAGTCAGGAAACTTGCAGATAGTTCTGGATACTAAGGGAATAGGCGTTGGGCTTTCAATAAATGGAGTGCAGTTAAAAATAAAAAGCCGTCTGGTTATTGAGCAGACAAATATAACCGAGGGGCTGCATCACTGCGGAATAATTGATTTTGGTTTTTTAAATAATGTTAAGCCGCGGGTTAACAAACATAGCCTTTTAGCGATGGAGAATGCTCCTTTGTTAATTATGGGGCCAGGCAGTCAGTATACAAGCTTAATGTCGCTTTTACTTATTCCGGAAATCGTCGAAGCTTTGAAGCAAAGGGTTGCCAGCGGTAAAGAAAATCTGTTTATTTTTAATCCCTTAAGAGATAATGAAACTGTTGATAGTCAAAGTGTAAGGGATATTATTAGTGATATTGAGCGGATTACAGGAGTTGAGTTTGGGGAAATATTTAATAATGCGGTAGTTAATGATAGTCAAGCATTTCTGGAAGATTTTTCTAAAGCTGAAGACGATTTTAGGGCATTGGGAGAATCATCTCCTGATTATTTCGCGGCAAAACAATTATATGAAAAATATTTTAAAATGAACAGCTTAATGAATGAGATGAAAGATAAAAAAACATCAAAGACAAGAAAAGCATCGAGTTTTTCCAAGCTGGCAAAATATTCAAGAGGTAGAATTAGTTTTGACGAAAATGATTTAAACGCGCTGATAGGCCAGGGTGTGGAAGTTTATAAAACAAGAGTTATCTTGAGCTCCCGGGAAGTTCGCGAAAAAGGAAAGGCGCTGAAGGAGGAATCGATAAGATATGATAATGCTCAGATCGCGAATATTATTGATCAAATACTTTGGAAGCGGGGAGCGGTATTTAAGCAGGATGAAAAATTAGGCAGACTCAGGCAGCAGCTTATTGACGAATATTTTGACGGAGATGCCGCTGAATTTGACAAAGCAAGCGAACGGATAAGAAATGAAGGGATCTTGAAATCAAGGAGTCCGGCCGCTACAGCAAGGTATATATTTGAGCGTTTGGTAAAAGAGGATTTTGTTTTTTCTGATAAGCAGCAGAAAGCTCTTTTGGGAAAGAAGGTAATAATTACTAATCTTAAGCATACGCTTTGTATGAAAAACGGGATTACGCCAAAAATAAAAAAAGAGCTAGAGGTGTTTTTAAAGAACAATGGTAAATTAATCGTTATTAGCGGTTTTGAAGTTGGAGAGATGAAGCGAAGGCTGCTTGATTTTGTGGATAAAAGTTTATGGAGTTCAATTGTTTTAGTGGCTAATTACGGAACAGAGGCATGGTACTGGGATCAGCAGCAAGCAAAGCTAATGAGCTTATTTACTTCTTTTTATGAAGAAGCCGGTATTACTGATGAGCAAAGAGCCAGATGGCAGCAAATAGTGGATAATACTGTGTTAGAGTATGGTCTGGATAAACCGCTGAGAACTAAGTCCGTAAGTATGGATAAAACCATCGCGGAAGTTGAAGATCGGGGAACAATGATTGCTTTACGCTTGGGATCGCGGCTTTATCTGCACAGCTTAAACCTGATTACCCTGGCAAATAGGCGCTTGAACGAACAGTATTTACCGTTGATTGGGGCTGATGGTGTTTTGCGTACTCCGATGCTTGAGCGTTTGAATAATATGTTTGCCAAATATGATCTGCCGATAAGCGCTGTTTTGGGCGGAACAGGCACGATTAATACCATGGTTAAAAAAGCAGCGGATAAAGGCGATGTTATTCAGCGGGTATTATGGGCAGCTAAAGATAAGGGATTGCTGCCCAGGGAAAACCTTGAGCAGCAGCTGCTGATTATGGGTAAGGGCAATTATGAAATAGCCAAAAAACTGGAATCTGATCAGGTGCCTTGGCTGGTGTTTCGGCTGCCGCGTCAATCTACTAAATATATGATTGAATTTAAGAAAAAGTATGGGGTCCAGGCTGCTGAGGTGTTTTTAGAACAGCTGAATCTTATCAAAAGCTCTCTTGAAGCAGCTAAAATATTGATTAAAGTATATGATTCTGTTCCTGGTAATTTAGATTCAATCGGTCAGGCGATATAGCCAAAATAAGCTTGATCCCGCAATTTGTTCTCATGAAATATCTAAAAGTTGTAACTCATTCACTGTCAATATATTACATTCTTGCAATAAGACATAAAATATGGTATAATTTATAACATTTCAAAAAGGCTTAAAAAGTGAGATATGTTTATGTCGCAAATTCAAAAAAACATTAATCGTAACTTTTCCTATCTACTGATATTTCTGCTTATTCAGGGCATGATTATTAGTCCTGCTTTGGCATTAAATAATCCTGTTTTGCCCGAACATTTAAGCCCGCGGATAAATATTAACTATACCGCATTTTCGGATTTGATCAAAACCTCCTATTCTGATGCTTCCAAAGCTCTTGCTGAGCTTCCGGAAACAAATGAACTGAATTTACTAGATATCAGCTATCAAAAAAAACAGAGAGCTATTTTGCAAGATGAAATTATTGATCGCTTTAAGCAGAATTATCCGGATAGTCTAGAGCAGTTAGAGATGATTAAAGTTTTTTTTGGAATAGCACTAGAGCATTATGAAGAGCAACAGTTTGAATCAGGAGAGTTCTACTATAACCATTGTCTAGAAGTAGCTGCAATTGCCGCGAAAAATAAAGCGGGATTTATCGAAATCCTGGCAGCTATTTTTCATCGCATGCCAACCAATAAGATTAATCCAGTGATTGCGTCTTTGGCTAAAACCGCAGGAATTGGAAAAAATAAGAGTGAATCATTCCGCAAATATGAATTAGTTGAAATTAATGGACTAATTAAGAAATTTTCCAAAATAGCTGATCTTAAATACTATGCGCATTCGCAGGGAGCAAATTCTATTGAAAATTTTATGGGTGCTGTACTTAATATGATGGAGGGGGATCCTAGGATCAGGCGTCTTGTTTTTGCGGACAAAGAGGCCTCAATTGCTCATGCGTCTGAGACTGAAAAAGCGGATATTGTTAAAGAAATCCAAAGTATTTATGGGCCTTTTGCCGGACGTTTTGGCTTGTTTGAAATTAAAAAAGAATTAGAAAATTCTATTTTTAAAATTCATAATCCAAAAGGTTATGAGCTGGTAATGAAAAAAGTACGCAATACTTATGGTGTGGATTATAAAGATCTTAATGATTCCTTGGATAAAACTAAAGCGCTTATTCAGAAAATTGCTGATGATAATCAAATTGATGCGATTATATTGTCGCGGGTAAAGGCTCCT
Organism: Candidatus Omnitrophota bacterium; assembly: GCA_043805415.1. GTDB lineage: Bacteria > Omnitrophota > Gorgyraeia > B26-G9 > B26-G9 > JAHITE01. Next base: position 58,954 of record JAZDHZ010000021.1, read on the forward strand.
TACCGAATTTATGTGAAAGAAAAAATCGCGGGAAAAGGTAAAGGGCAAAAAGATACTTTATACGGAGTTGATACGATTGGGATTAAGGTTATTTGTAAGACTGAGGATTGTTTTTATCAAATGACCACTCGGATCCGACAGGCTTTAAATGATAAAAAGCTGGGGAATTGGAAAATAGGGAAAATTAAGGCCATAGCATCAGGTATAACTTATATTAATTTGGTGGAAATTGAAGGATTGGGTAATTTAGAAGTGCAGTTTCTTACCAAAGAGGCTGATGATTTGCGAGAAATAAATTTTGCCCATTGGTCGTATGAGATAGCTAGACAAACGAATCGCAAACAGAAATTTGACAAAGTAGAGGATTTTGGTTTTTACCAATTGCGTGAAATGTATCAAAACGCGATAGATGATCCTGAGCGTAAAGATGTGGATATTAATACTGTGACAGAGGAGTATTTTAAAAGTGTTTATGACCATAACAAAAAATGGGTTTATATTTTTGAAAAGTCTTCAGAAATTATTGATGGACGAGAAGTTGATGTTGTTAAACCAAAAAGATTGGCAAAAGGCGCGAATGGCCCTGTGTTTGCCGCTCAAACAGGAGTTGATTTATTTGATAAGAATTATGATGGCTTAGTTTTTTATGAATGGCGCGGTTCAAAACTTGTTCCAAAAAGAAGACAATATAATGATCTTAATCAGCTTAAAGACGGTGATATTGTAGCTGTAAAAACAACTGCGGATGGTTTGCTTGATAAATTAGAGAAAGATAAAGGCTACGAAGCTAATCTGTTTAGCAGCATAAGAGGGTTTTTGCGTTCAACAATACTGCTCGCGCAAGTAGGTTTGTCGGAAAGTGACAAGGTCCGATATTATAAAAATGCGCAGTCTTTTCTTAATAAATCTTTTAGTCAAAAAGGAATTGTTTGGGGTAAAAGTGTCCAGAGCAAATTTCCGCAAAACGCGAAATACATGCAAAATTTCCTCAATGAATTTGCGGTCTCAAAAAAACTTAAAAATTCTGATGAGCTTTTAATGGGTTTAGCTTTAAAGCTTATTAATAGTTCAGAGGTTGTTGATTGGGCTAAAGAACGCGGAGCGGATCTTTTGAATACAATACAGGTTGATGACCCAGGGATTAAGGCGCAGGTTGAAAATATCTATGGTTCATTAGATAAACTATTTATTGAAGTCGGGATTGGTGAAATCAGCGTAGAAAAGGTAATTAAAAAACTGAGAGATCAGCAAAACGTTAATGTAAGTATGATGCCTACAATATCCGGAGATTATTCAGGAAGATTTGAGTACAGTATTGAAGTCAGAGAGCCTGATAAAAAAGCAATTTCAGCAAGAACCCGAGAAATTAAAGCGCGGATAAAAGAAATATTAAAAACTCAGGGGATCGAGCTTGGTGAGCAGTCTTTTAATGATAAGAAAAGCCGAAAAATTAAAGGTGGCTTTCTGGTTAACTTTGAAATTCCAGTAAGATATGAGCAGCTTCCTAATATAAGAACAGCTTTGCTTTCAGGTTTAGAAACAAGTATCAAAGTAAAGACCAAAAGGGAGAAAAAAGACAAAGAAAAGGCTTTGACGTCTATTGGTCTTATTATTAATGTGAAAAACAAAAAGGCAGTTAGTTCAATAATTAAAAGATCAGTTAATATCGGGATCAATGCGCTCAAGAATTATGATTTTGATGAAAAAAATGAGCAGCTGTCTTGTGTCATTGAATATGACCAGATGAGTTATGATTTAACGTCGATTCTTAAGGTTCTTAATGTTTCGCTTAAAAACGTTACGCTTGCTGATGAAAACCAAGGTTTTATTGAAGCCGCGGAATTGCAAAAAAAGTTAAAAAGAAAACAAGCGCAACCACTTGAAAACGCTAGTTTAATTGAATCGGCGATATAAAACATTGTTTTTAACACTATATTTACTTTTTTTATCATTATGCTATAATATTATTCATGAAAGATTCTAAAATTCCTTGGTCTAAAGAAAAAGCCAGCAAACATCACAAAATAGCCTCAGGACTGATTATCTTAAGCGGGGTTTATGGCTTATACTTGAGTATTGATGATATTATTATTTTGGGTAATCGCTTAAGTACTTTTGTCCTGCCTTATTTATTTAATTACTTTGGGTTTTTTCTGTCAATGTTTCAGATTTATACGGCAATTTGTTTTTTAAATAAACAAAAATGGGCAATAAATGTTATTTTATGGATTTTTCTGATCAGGTTGATTCTAGGGTGTTTTGATATAATCGAGGCTGTTCCAGCAATCTTTTTATTACCATATGTATTGTTTCTTATTTCTAATAAAAGAGCGGGTAGTATTTTTTCAGATACTAATTCGGAACTTAACCCTTAAATTTGCAATGTTTTATCTAAAATTTAGGGCTTATAAACATAAAAATACAAACAATTGCAAGCCTGCAGGCTTTGCTTGACATTCAAATTGGTTTGGGGTACAATTTAAAATGAGTAAAACAGTAATTAGAGAACGGATTCTGAGAATATTAAAAGAGCAAAGAGAGGAGCTAAAACTTAAAAAAAGCTTAAAAATTAAAAAACAATTATTTTCACAACATCTGTTTCTGCAAGCAGATAGAGTAATGTTTTATATAGCGAAAGATGATGAAGTTGATACAAAAGATATGATTAAAGATGCGCTTAAAATGGGAAAAAAGGTGGTTGTTCCAGTGACATTGGTAAAAGAAAAAAAGATTATTCCTTCTCAGTTAAAAGATTTTGATAAAGAACTGAGCAAGGGTCCCTATGGGATCTATCAGCCAAAGAAACAGTTCATAAGAAGGGTTGTATTAAAAACCATTGATTTGATTATTGTTCCGGGTGTTGCTTTTGACCGTCTAGGTAATCGACTTGGACGTGGAGGCGGCTATTTTGATAGATTCTTGGCTAAACTTAAAAAATATGATATACCAATGTTGGGTTTGGCATTTAAATGCCAAATTGTGAATAAACTTCCTGTTTTATCTCATGACATTCCTGTCACAAAGCTCATTTTTGCCTAAATCTTAAACTCATCTTCTAGGCGCTAAGTTTTTATTTTAATTAAAACTTAATCGTTGTTATAACACTGAGATAGTACATCTTAAGGAGGTGAAGATCAAACTATGAGCACTTTAAATATTATAATCGGAGTATCAAGTGGGATTGTCTTCTTTTTGACTGGGTATCTTTTTCGCCGCTATGGAGCGGAGAAAAAAGTGCAAAGTGCTGAAGACAAGGCAAAACTTATTTTAGAAGATGCCGATAGACAAGTTGAAGCGAAAAAGAAAGAAGCAAGTTTAGAAGCAAAAGATCTTCTGTATAAAACCAGAATAGAATTTGAAAAAGAATCAAAAGGAAGACGCCAGGAATTACTTACTATTGAAAGACGTTTAATCAGTCGGGAAGAAAATCTGGATAGAAAAGTTGATCTTTTGGAGAAAAAAGAGCGGGAATTAAGTAGTAAATCTAAAACACTTGAGACAAAAGAACAAGAGAATCAAGATAAAGAAGATGAACTTAAAAGACTGATTTTAGAAGAAAAAGAGCGTTTGCAAAAGGTTTCCGGATTAAGTAGTGAAGAAGCAAAAAAAATCCTACTTAAGCACATGGAAGGCGAAATTCGATACGATGCTAATTTGATGATCAAAAGGATTGAAGATGAATCCAAAGACATTGCGGCCAAGAAAGCAAAGCAGATTATTAGCTTAGCGATTCAGCGTTGTGCTGCTGAGCATACAGTTGAGTCAACAGTTAGCGTTGTAAGCTTGCCGAGTGATGATATGAAAGGCAGAATTATCGGTCGGGAAGGGCGTAATATTAGGTCTTTAGAAGTTGCTACGGGCATTGATGTTATTATTGACGATACTCCGGAAGCTGTGACATTATCGGGATTTGATCCGATTCGCCGAGAAATAGCGCGTTTATCGCTTGAGCGGCTAATTGCCAATGGCCGGATTCATCCAGCGAGAATTGAGGAAGTAGTAGAAAAAGTAAAAAAAGAAATGGATGTTAGTATTAAAGAAGAAGGGGAAAAAGCCTCTTTTGATGTAGGGATTCAAAGATTACATCCTGAAATCGTACGGTTACTCGGCCGCTTAAAATACAGAACTAGTTATGGGCAAAATGTATTACAGCATTCAAAAGAAGTTGCTTACATCATGGGCCTGCTTGCTGGACAGCTTGATCTTGATATAACATTGGCTAAGAGAATAGGCTTATTGCATGATATCGGCAAAGCTGTAGACCATGACCAGGAAGGAACTCATGCTGGGCTGGGAGCAGACTTGGCAAGAAAATTTGGAGAAAATCAGGAAGTAGTAAACGCGATTGCCGCGCATCATGATGATACTGAATCTAATTCCGTGTACGGGATTTTAGTTCAAGCGGCTGACGCGATTAGTGCTACTCGGCCGGGAGCACGCCGGGAGACACTGGAAATCTATATTAAGCGCTTAGAAAAACTGGAAGCGATCGCGGATTCTTTTAAAGGTGTTGACCGAGCATTCGCGATTCAAGCTGGAAGAGAAATCAGAGTTATTGTTCACCCGGATAAGGTGGGAGATGCTGAATCAGCAATAATGGCGCGGGATATAACTAAAAGAATGGAAAATGAATTAGAATATCCTGGACAGGTGAAAGTAACGGTTATTCGGGAAAAACGGGTTGTGGAATACGCCAAGTAGAACAAACAACTAATGACAAATGCCAAATTACAAATGACAAATAAAAAGAACAGAGAACAGAATGAGGGTTTTATTTTATTTTTTGCAATCTGACTTCTGTTTTCCGCATTCTGTCTTCTGTCAAACAAAGGGTTAATGTGAAGATTTTGATGATCGGGGATATTGTAGGAGATCCTGGCAGGCAGGTTGTACGCCAAAGCATTCCTATTTTAAAACAGCGTGAAGGCATTGATTTTGTTATTGCTAATGGCGAGAATTCTGCCGGCGGCTCGGGGATAACTACCAGGATCTATACTGAATTGCTTAAAGCCGGAGTGGATGTTTTAACCTCAGGCGATCATATTTTTAAGAAAAAAGAGATCCTTGAGTTTATTGATTTTCAAGAGCGCTTATTAAGACCAGCGAATTATCCGCCGGGAGTTGCCGGACGTGGGTTTACGATTATTAAGGCGAATAATGGGCTGAAAATAGGAGTGATTAATTTAAACGGCAGGGTTTTTATGGAGCCTTTGGATTGCCCTTTTCGCTGTGCTTCTGAGATTGCGCAAGAAATAAAAAAACAAACTAATATTATTTTTGTGGATATCCATGCCGAAGCTACCAGTGAAAAAGTAGCTATGGGCTGGTATTTAAACGGAAAAGTAAGTGCTGTTTTAGGAACGCATACCCATATTCAGACCGCGGATCAGCGTATCCTGCCGGAGTTCGAGCATACAGCTTATATAACTGATGTGGGAATGACCGGGTCGGTTGATTCAGTCATCGGCAGAAAAGTAGAGCAGGTTTTACATCGGTTTTTAACCCATACTCCCACCCGTTTTGAAGTAGAAGATAAAAATGTTCAGCTTCAAGGTGTAATTGTGGAAATTGATCCTGACACCGGCAAAGCATTATCAATAAAACGTGTTTGTGAAAAACTTATTGAAGATCCAAAGTAAATAAGAGAAATCGCAAAAATGTATAATGTAAAATTAGCAATTTAAGCTTTAAATAATTGCTAATTTTACATTTTTTCACAAAAGGTGATTTGTATTGCTGGCGGAGATATCGTGACCGGCGCGGCAACAGTTATTCAGGCAATGGGCGCGGGCAAAAAAGCCGCGCAATCTATTGGGCTGTACCTAAATGGGTGAATTGTTAATCCTTATTTTTGCGATTATTTAGTTGCCAAATATTTAATAATACTTTATTGACAATAAGCGCGATTCTTGATAAACAATATATATTGTGCTAAACTAAATACTTACAATTATATCAAAATAATTACCAGAGTTTTTTGATAAATCCTCAATAATTATTAACAGAATAAATCAAGCGGACAAGAGTGCTGAAAAATATTTTTATTGACCGTTGTTTTTGTCCCAATTTTATTTATTAAACTACAGCCATCTGCCATATGAAAAACAAGAGACTTTAATTGTTAAGAGCTATATTATAAAAAAGCAAAAACAAAAGAGGTGAGACATGACTGACAAGTTAGAGAAACTGACTAAACAGATTTATGATGAAGGTATCGCAAAAGCTGACCAGCAGGCAGAAAAAATAATTAAGGCGGCAGAAGAGGAAAAGAGAAAAATCCTGCGCGCGGCGCGAAAAGAATCAGAAGATATTATTTCAGTCGCGCATAAAGAATCAGAAGAATTAAAGCATATGGTCAATTCTGAGCTGCGGATGGCAACCCAACAGTCCTTGGCCCTGCTTAGACAAAAAATCACAGAATTAATTTCCGTGAAAGTTACCACCGGCGCAGTGGAAGGGTTTTTTGATGACTCGGATTTTTTAAAGAAAATCCTGGAGATTGTGATGAAGGAATGGCTTGGCTCTGGCTGTCATCAAGGACAAGAGTTTTATTTAAAATTACCCAAAAAGGTTCAAGCAGAGATACAAGATCATTTCTTTATCGCTGGCAAGCAAGAACTGAATAAAGGCTTAAAAATAGAGTTTGATGAAAAGATAAAAAGCGGTTTTATAATCACGCCCAAAGACGGCAGCTATAGAATTGGGTTTACAGAAGATGATTTTAAAGCACTGATTCAGTATTTTCTCCGGCCGAGGATGACCAGATTTCTTTTTGGAGAAAAGGCAAATGAGTAATTATTATTATTTAATTTCTTCATTGCCTGAATTGCGTTTAGATGATTATAAAGAGCCGTATCGGGTTAATGAGTTTATTGACGAACTTTATGCTAATCTTGAATCTGAGCACGCGGAATATGTTCAGGACATACTATGCATGAATGACAATCCGAATATAGTCGATATTGTTTCCGGCAGCGGTAATACTTGGCTTGACGCAAGGGGCAATTGGACTTTTGAAGAACTGAAATCTTTTTTTGATAATCCGGAAGCTTTGGATGAAAAAGAACACGCGTATATTCTGGGTTTTATAAACTCCTTGGCTGGATTTAAAAAAGAGGAACAAAAAATAAACCGCTATAAAGCTGAGGAATTACTTTTGGGCGGGTTTTACGCGAAAATGATGCGGCATAAAAATTCTTTTATCCGTGATTATTTCAGTTTTGATTTTAAGCTGAGAAATGTTTTAATGGCGATAAATAAAAGAAAATTCAATCTCGATAAAATTCCCTTATTAGAAGTGGGTGAACATGAAGTTGTAAGAAAACTGCAAACATCCACGGCCAATGATTTCGGCTTGTCCCTGAGCCTTGATTATATGCAATCCTTATTAGCTGCTTTTGAAAAAGATGATATTGTTTATCGCGAAAAGTTTATTGATCAGCTGCGCTGGGAGAAAATAGATCAAATTAATACTTTTTCTTATTTTAAAGTTGATGTTTTACTGGGATATTTAATTAAATTAATGATGGTAGAGCGATGGATTGCTATGGGAGCAAGCCGCGGACATGAAGCCTTGGCTAAGATATCAAAAGTAGATCCAGGGATTTTAAATAAAAAATTTAATTAATTTTAAAAAAATCGAATAAGGGTTTTAGCTTTAAAAATAAAAGAAATAAATTCGGAGGAAAAATGCGAACAAAAGGACAGGTTGTCGGGATAGTATCAAATCTGATTACTATAGAAGTTGATGGACCGGTTAGTCAGAATGAAATATGTTATATCATGCTTGACGAAACCAAATTAAAAGCTGAGGTTATTAAAATAAATGGAAAGAACGCCTTTGCTCAGGTGTTTGAAAGTACCCGCGGCTTAAAAGTAGGCAGCCTGGTTGAGTTTACTGATCATTTGCTGGAAGTTGAACTCGGACCTGGGCTGTTATCACAAAAATATGACGGTTTGCAAAATGATTTAGAAGCAATGACCGGAGTTTTTTTAAAACGCGGAGAAATGACCACTCCTTTTTCCTATGAAAAAAAGTGGGAATTTATCGCTTTAGCAAAAAAATCAGACAAAGTGCAAGCTGGAGACTGGTTGGGAGAAGTTAAGGAAAATTTTATTAGCCATAAGATAATGGTACCGCTAAAGCTCGAAGGGATTTGGCAAATAGATTCTATCGCGTCTAAAGGTGAATATACCGTAAAAGATACTATTGTTGTGTTAAGAAATTCTCAGAAAGAAACTGTTGATGTTACCATGACCCAGCGCTGGCCAGTTAAAGTGCCGATTCGGGCTTATGCCAATAAACCGATCGCGTTTAAAACTTTGCAGACAGGGGTTCGGCTGATTGATACAATCAATCCGATTGTTGAGGGAGGAACTGGCTTTATTCCCGGACCATTTGGCTGCGGAAAAACAGTTTTACAGCATATTATTGCTGCTAATGCCCAGGTTGATATGGTAATTATCTGTGCTTGTGGTGAACGGGCTAATGAAGTGGTCGAGATATTTAAAGAATTTCCTGAGCTTGATGATCCGAATACTGGCCGCAAATTAATGGAAAGAACCATTATTATTTGCAATACATCCAATATGCCGGTTGCCGCCCGTGAGGCTTCGGTGTACACGGCCATGACCATTGCTGAATATTACAGACAGATGGGAATAAAAATATTGTTATTAGCTGATTCGACATCACGTTGGGCTCAAGCATTAAGGGAAATGTCAAATCGCATGGAAGAACTTCCTGGCCCAGACGCTTTTCCCATGGACCTTACCGCGATAGTAGCAAATTTTTATGCCAGGGCAGGAATGGTGGAATTAAATAATGGCCAGACCGGATCAGTAACTTTTCTTGGCACAGTGAGCCCTGCCGGAGGAAATATGAAAGAACCTGTGACTGAATCAACTAAGAAGGTGGCAAGATGTTTTTATGCTTTATCCCAGCAGAGAGCGGATAGCAAGCGATATCCTTCAATTGATACCATAGAAAGTTATTCTAAATATCTGGAGTATAAAGAAGTGCAGGAATATTTAGAAGAGCACTTTGAACCGCATTGGATTGAGAAAATTGCTTATATCAAAGATATATTACTCCGCGGTAAAGAAGCCTATGATCAGATAAATATTTTAGGTGATGATAGCGTGCCGATTGAATATCATCAGCGTTTTTGGAAATCAGAATTAGTTGATTTCGGGTTTTTACAGCAAGATGCTTTTGATCCTGTTGATAAAGCTACTTCTTTAGAAAGACAACGTTATATGCTGGATATTATTTATAATATTTGTGACGCGGAATTCAAATTTGACGGGTTTACAGAAGTGTCGGCTTATTTTAAGAAAATAATTAACATTATAAGGCAGATTAATTTTTCAGAATTTCAAAAGGAAGAGTTTAAAAATTTTGAAGATGAATTGCAAAGCACTTTAATGGAAAGGAAACTATCATGAGCCGCCAACCACCAGCATTTAAAACGGTCTATACCAAGATCGAGCAGATCACCAAAGCGACCTGCTCATTAAAAGCTAATGGTATCGCTAATGAGGAAATGGCAACAATTGATGGCCGCCCGGCTCAAGTAGTTAAAATTCAAGGTGATTTAGTTACCTTGCAGGTTTTTTCCGGAACGCAAGGTATTGGTACAGATGTGGATGTTATTTTTATGGGAGAGCCGCCGACATTAAGAGTAGGCGATGATTTATCCGGGAGATTTCTTAATGCCTATGGCCAGCCAATTGATGGCGGCCCTGATCTGGAAGGAAAAAAAACCCCGATTGGCGGGCCAAGTGTTAATCCAGTGCGTCGGGAACAGCCGTCAGAATTAATCAGTACCGGGATCGCCGGGATTGACTTAAACAATACCCTGGTTACCGGACAAAAAATACCTTTTTTTGCTGATCCTGACCAGCCTTATAATCAGGTGATGGCCGATGTTGCCCTGCGGGCTAAAGCTGATAGAATTATCCTTGGCGGTATGGGACTTTCCAATGATGATTATCTTTATTACCGCAGAGTTTTTGAAGATGCCGGTGTTTTAGAAAAAATCACTTGTTTTATTAATACCAATGATGATCCTCCGGTAGAAAGATTATTAGTTCCCGACATGGTGCTAGCCGCGGCTGAATATTTTGCGGTTGAAAAAAAGGAAAAAGTATTGGTTTTACTTACTGATATGACATTATTTTGTGACGCATTGAGTATTGTTTCAAACCGAATGGATCAAATTCCCAGTAAGGACAGTATGCCGGGATCGCTGTATAGTGATTTGGCTAAAATATATGAAAAAGCAGTACAATTTAAAGAAGGCTCAATCACGATTATTGCTGTAACTACACTTAGCGGTGGAGATATTACTCATGCTATTCCGGATAATACGGGTTATATTACAGAAGGCCAGTTATTTTTGCGGCGGAATACCGATATATCTAAAGTTATTATTGATCCGTTTAGAAGTCTTTCCAGACTTAAACAATTAGTTATTGGTAAAAGAACAAGAGAAGATCATCCTCAGGTTATGAATGCCGGGGTTAGGCTTTATTCTGACGCGGCAAATGCTAAGACAAAAAAAGAAAATGGTTTTGATCTGACTGATTATGATGAACGGGCATTAAAATTCGCTTATGATTATGCTCAGGAATTATTGGCCATAGATATTAATATTGATGTGGATAAGATGTTAGATACAGCCTGGAGATTATTTGCTCAATATTTTCAAAAGGATGAAATTGCCATAAAAGAAGAAATAATGAGCAAATACTGGCCGAAAAATATCGAAGGCGTAAAAAGCAGCGTATAGCGGACAGCGTTTAGCGAATAGAAAAAGCAGGAAAAAGTTATCGAGTTAACGCGTTTACGTGTTTGCGGGTTAAAAAATAAAATCAGTTAGTTTTTTACGCAATACGCGATACGCACGACGCAATACGAAACAGAGGATCAATCGTGGCACAGATACAATATAATAAAACTGCTCTGCTTAAGATCAATAAAGACTTGTCAATGCGTCAAAACGCATTGCCTGTATTACGCAGCAAAGAATCAGCCTTAAGAGCAGAAACAAGAAAAATCAGAGCTAAGATCAAAGGCTTAGAGCTAAGCCTTGAACAGTTGAAAGCAACGCTTGAGCCGATGGAGCGATTATGGGTAGAATTTCCGGATATTGTTAAAATTGAGAAGATTAACTTTGTGCAGAAAAAAGTAGCGAGTATTGCTGTGTTTAATATTGAGGGAATTGATTTCAACACAGAAGATATAAGTTTTTTTGCTTATCCCTCATGGGTATCGCAGGGAATAGAAATTATTAAAAACCTTTTATTTTTACAAATGGAATTGATTAACGAAAAAAATATTCTGGATAGTGTTGAATATGCCCGCCGTAAAACTACCCAGAAAGTCAATCTCTATGAAAAAGTACAGATACCATTTTTCGAGGAATCAATTCGCAGGATTAAACGGTTTTTAGAAGATCAGGATAACCTGTCTAAATCTTCACAGAAAGTAATTAAAAACCGGATGGAGGCAGCCTTGATATGATTGCTCCAATGGAAAAAGTTACAATTCTAATTTTTCATAAGATCAAGGATGATTTTTTAAGCGCTCTGCAAACGCTGGGACTTTTGCATGTATCGCAGGAGAAAAAAGACGCGGATCAGCATTTAAAGCTGATGCAGTCAGAAATAATGCGTTGTGAAGCATTTTTAAAAACAGTTAAAAAAACAAAAGATATCGCGGCTGAGGATGAAATAGCTGCTGAGTTTAAACCTAAACAGGGATTTGAGTTTGTGGAGCTGTTAGAAATGTTAGACTCGGAGTTAAGCGGCTTAACCGATAATTTAGAAAAGACAGAAAAAGAAATCCGGAATCTTGCTCCTTGGGGAGAATTTGACCGCAAAGCAATTGAGCGATTAAATCTTTCCGGGGTGAAGCTGCGTTTTTTTATTAGTCCGCTTAAAAAATTCAGCGAATGTAATATTGATCAGAGTATTTGTGCGCATGAGATTTCACGGGATAAAACCTATGTTTACTTTGTGGTGTTTGAAAAAGATCAGGAAATAGAGCTTGATTGCGATGAGTTTTTTTATCCGGCTGTTGATCTGCAGACCTTGGAGAAAGAAGCGGTATCCCTTAGAAAGCAAATCGCGGAAAAAAACAGATCGCGGTTAACCGCGCTCGCAGCGTATAACCAGGTGCAGGATTATTCTAACCAACAGAAGACTCAGCTGAATTATTTATTGGTTAGTAATAGTCTGACTCATGCTGCCCAAGAAAAAGTAATTATTATTAATGGTTGGCTGCCGAGACAGCAAAAGCCTGATGTGGAAGAATTTTTAGACGCTCAGGAAGTTTATTTTTATTTTAGCCAACCTGAACTAGGCGAAGATGTCCCGGTTTTACTTAAAAATAATTGGTTTAGCAGTTTATTTGAGCCGATAACAAAGATGTTTGCTTTACCTCAATATACGGAGATGGATTTAACTGCTTTTTTTGCTCCATTTTTCACCTTATTTTTCGGGTTTTGTTTAGGGGACGCGGGTTATGGCTTAATAATTCTTTTATTATGCGCGGGATTTTGGAGAAAAGTCTCTTTAGAACAGCGCCCGTTTTTAACATTAGGCGCGGTTTTTGGTTTATCAACATTTATATTTGGCCTTATTTCCGGGAATTTGTTTGGAATCGAACTAGTAAAAATAGAGTTTATTAGAAAATTAGTTTTACTTAATCAAGATCAGCTGTTTTATCTTTCACTTAAAATCGGGATCGTGCAGATATTTTTCGGCTTATTTTTAAAGGCAATCAACAAAACCCGTCAATTTGGTTTTATGTCCAGCTTGTCAACCTGGGGCTGGATGTTAATGCTTACCGGTGTGCTGCCTTTGGTTTTAGCGTTTTTAGCAAATAGCATAGCCCCGATCTGGGCTGATTATTCTGCTTTAGCTGGGCTTGTTTTGATTTTACTGTTTAATGACCTTAAAGCTAATCTATTTGTGCGTCTAGGCAAAGGTCTTTGGGAATTATATGGCGGACTTACTGGATTTTTGGGTGATGTTTTAAGTTATGTCCGCTTGTTTGCTTTGGGTATTTCCGGAGCAATTTTAGGACTGGTGGTAAATGAGATTGGGATGCAGTTTAGAACCATACCCTATATCGGCTATTTTCTTACTTTTGCTTTTTTAATTGTGGGACATACAGCTAATTTGCTTTTAAGTGGCTTATCGAGTTTTGTGCATCCCTTGAGGTTGACATTTGTTGAGTTTTATAAAAATGCTGGTTTTGAGGGCGGGGGAAGAGCGTATATTCCGTTTAAAAATGTTAAATAGTAAATAAAAAAAAGAAAGGGGAGTTTATATGAGTTTAGCGTTAATTTTAGGATTTATCGGGGTAGGTCTTATGGTCGGGTTGTCAGGTTGCGGCAGTGCAATCGGAACTTCTATCGGCGGTTCTGCTACTGTGGGAGCTTTAAAGAAAAAAGAAGAAGCTTTTGCTACTTATTTGGTTCTTAGCGCTCTTCCCGGCACTCAGGGATTGTACGGGTTTGCTGCGTTTTTTGTATTAAAAGATGTTTTAACCGCGCAGATTACAATGCTTCAGGGCACTGCTTTATTTGGCGCAGGAATCATAATGGGTTCTGCGGGTTTACTTTCCGCTATTTACCAGGGTAAGGTTTGTGCTAACGGTATAGCCGCGATTGCCAGCGGTTCTGATGTTTTTGGAAAAACCATGGTTTTGGCTGTCTTTCCAGAGTTGTACGCGATTGTTGCTTTTGCCGCGTGTTTCCTGATTAAAGGTATTATTGCTTAAATTTTGAAAATGCTAAAAAGCGGATGGATTTTTCATCCGCTTTTTTTTATGCAAATGTAATACCAAAGTGATAATGTCCTATATAACCAAAGTAAGAATGTCCGGTTTTTAAGAACATGTGATACCTTCTGGTAAGGAGGTAAATATATGGGAGAGGACATTATCAGGATGAGCCAAAAGGAATTAACTAGAGTA
>JAZDHZ010000022.1:0-4490 GCA_043805415.1 Candidatus Omnitrophota bacterium
TTCTGGGAATTTTGCATCTTCAACCTTACTATACCGAACTTCAAAACCGATTTTTTGAAATCCTTTCAAAATTGGTAAAATATGTGGTGGAGGATTTTTTATGTCATTAACAAGAATTCTAATACCTTTTGCATATAATGAAATTACTCCTATATTAACATTATTCAAAATTTCAAGGTCTGTTTTTGATAAAACATCTTTGATTTGTGAGGCTAGCATTTGTGCTTCGGAATCAACAAAATCAGCGGTTATAATAATTTGTCCCGTTACGCCATTTAGATATGATTTCAGAATTTGTTTTTGTTCTTCAGTTAAAATTCGATCACTTGTTTTTTGCACTAATTCTTTTTTTGTTATCTCAAGTTCTTTCTTCGCATTTTTCAAAGATTTATCAATTGTTTTTATACGTTCTGCAAGTTGCTTCAAGGCTTCTCCCTCAGGACCCGCAAATTTTTCAAGTGCAATAGTTTTAAATGGTGTTAATTGAGTTTCTAAACGTTGAATTTCAGAATCTTTATTTATCAATTTTTCCTTTAAATTAGCTGCTTCTATTTTAAACTGTTGATTGTCCTGAACAAGTTTTGAACTGCTGTACCAAACATTTATTCCGGCTACAAGTATTCCCCCAATAGCTATAATTAATGACGCTTGAACGCCAACACTATCAAATTTAATTTTTTTAATCATATCTTTTATTTTCATGTCTAACATTTAATATGTGCTATGTCGTTTTTTGTAACTCCTTATGCATAATTATAATGATTTGGGAAAGTAAAGTCAAAGAAAAATATAATTTCCCCTTGATTACTGTTCTATTTTATGTATAATATCAGGAAAAAGGACATGTCCTGTTTTATGGAGAAATGTACAGATGATGGAAAAAGATATTAGTTTGATGTTGCCGGAGTTTCAGAGTTTTATTGTTTCCCGAGGGCTTGCCGCGGAGAATAAGGCGCCTTTTTTTGCCTTGTGGGTGAAAAGGTTTCAGGCTTTTTGCGCGAATGGTTCACGGGATGCCGGGGACGGGCTGAACGATTTTTTGGTTTATTTAGGTGGTGACGGGAAAACCGCTGATTGGCAGATAGAGCAGGCAAGGCAGGCGGTTTCGATTTATTTGGCGCATTATCTGGATAAAGAAAACCTTGTTTTTAAGACAGCGGTGGAACCGGTTATGGATAAAAAAGACGCGATCCTGGCGCGGATGAAGGAATTGCTGAGAATCAAGCATTATGCTTATAGTACGGAACGCTCTTACCTTGACTGGAGTGAAAGATTTTTCGATTATATGACCACGGTGCGCAATAAGAATAAAGAGATCGAGCCGGAGGATATAAAGGAATTTCTTAGCTATCTGGCGGTGCGCCGCCGGGTGGCTGCTTCTTCGCAAAATCAGGCGTTTAACGCGCTTTTGTTTTTGTTTCGCGATGTGCTTAGAATCGAGCTGGGGGCTATCGGCAAGGCGGTGCGGGCCAAACGGGGGATTAAGCTGCCGGTGGTTTTGTCTGAGGATGAGGTAAAGCGGCTGTTTAGCGCGATGTCCGCAAAGACATTGCTGATGATGCAGTTATTGTATGGAACCGGCATGCGCATGATGGAGTTGTTGAGATTGCGGGTGCAGGATATTGATTTCGAGACAAATACGGTATTTATCCGGGCGGCAAAAGGGGATAAAGACAGGGTTACGATGCTTCCGGTTTTTGTTAAGGAGGGGCTTGTCAATCATCTGCAGGAGGTTAAAGCTGTCTATGAAAAAGATTCGGCCCTGGGCTACGGAGAAGTTTATTTGCCGGATGCTTTGGGGGTTAAGTATTCTTCGGCGGGAAAGGAATGGCGCTGGCAGTATGTTTTTCCCGCAACGGATCTGTCCGTGGACCCGCGTTCGGGAAAGGTGCGAAGGCATCATGCCAGTGAAAAAATTGTGCAGAGGGCGGTGCGTGACGCGGTGGCAAAGGCAGGGATAATCAAGCACGCTACGGTACATACTTTTAGGCACTCTTTCGCGACGCATTTACTGCAGAACGGGGTGAATATCCGGGAAGTTCAGGAACTGCTCGGTCACAAGAATGTAGAGACAACGATGATTTATACGCATGTGGTGCGGGATATGTCGAATGCTCCGAAAAGCCCCTTGGACGGGTTGTATGTGGAATAAAGCTTAGAATATAGAGAAATGCTTTTATTTAAGCGAATTTGGGGATATAATAAATAATTGAAACAATTATATTTTATCGCGAATATTAATCAAAAATAAGGAAACTAATATGAAAGTATATTTAGACCATAATGCGACAACTCCTTTGCATCCTGAAGTTAAAAAAGAAATGATTAAGAATATGGAGATGTTCGGCAATCCATCTAGCATGCATGGTTTTGGCAGGGATGCCAGACAGGCGATTGAAAACGCGCGGAAAATAATCGCGGAATTTATTAATGCAGCGGCTGATGAGATAATCTTTGTCGGCAGCGGATCAGAAGCGAATAATACGGTTTTTAACTTAACGGCCTGCTGTTCATCTTTAGAGTGTTCCGCATCCTGCAGTCATCGCAAAGGGATTATTACCTCCAGCATCGAGCATCCCTGTATAATCGAATCTTCCAAATGTCTGGCTGAGCGCGGCATGAAGATAAATTATTTAAAGGTGGATAAGTACGGGAAAATTGATATTGAGCAGTTAAAAGAACTGTTAAAGGAAAAGCCGGCATTGGTGTCGGTAATGATTGCTAATAATGAAATCGGTACAATCCAGGATATGGATATAATTATAAAGCTAGTGCATGATGCCGGAGGATTGTTTCATACTGATGCTGTGCAGGCGGTTGGCAAGATGCCTGTGGATGTAAAGGCAATGAAGGTTGATTTTCTTTCTTTTTCAGCGCATAAAATATACGGGCCAAAAGGCGTGGGTGCTTTGTATGTGAAAAAAGGCGTGCCGTTTTGTCCGTTTATCCGTGGTGGCCATCAGGAGCAGGGCAGACGCGCGGGCACGGAAAATACTTTGGGCATTATCGGTATGGCTAAAGCTATTCAGATGCGAAAACAGGAAATGGCTACTGAGAGTAAAAAGCTGGCTGATTTAAAGCAGCGTTTGAAAAAAGGCTTGCTCGAGAATCTGTCAGATATTCAGATAAACGGACATCCGGAAGATTGTTTGGCAAGTACTCTGAATGTTTCTTTTAGCGGAGTTGAAGGTGAAGCGATACTTTTATATTTGGATTTAGAAGGCATTGCCGTGTCAACCGGCTCGGCTTGTTCATCAGGATCTTTGGATCCTTCGCATGTGCTTTTGGCAACAGGCGCAACCCCTGAACTTGCCCATGGCTCAATCAGGTTCAGTTTGGGCAGAGACACGACAAAAGAAGAGATTGACTATGTAATTGAAAAAACTACCGGGATTATAGATAAGCTGAGAAAAATGTCGACGGTCTATATAAAATAGCGTGTAGCGAATAGACAGCGAAAAGGACACAAAGACACCAGGGCTTTAGCTGATGGCTAATAGTCAATAGCTAATGGTAAAAGCAAAAACTAAAATATATTTTTTGATTTGGTGTTTTAAATTTTGGATTTATTTAGAATTTAGTTTTTAATATTTACTTGAAATTTGTTTACCATTGGCTATTAGCTATCGGCTATGGACCAAATAAGGGAGATAATCATGAGCGATTGGGTATATTCAGATATTGTAAAAAAACATTTTATGAATCCTCAGAATGTTTTAGATGATACAGAAGATTTTCAGGCTGACGGCAAAGGCATTGTTGGTAATGTTAAATGCGGTGATGAGATGATGTTCGCGATTAAGGTAGATAAAGCAAAAGGTATATTAACTGATTGCCGTTGGAAGACTTACGGCTGTGCCAGCGCGATTGCCAGTACTTCAATTCTATCGGAAGCAATTAAGGGTATGACTTTAGACCAGGCTTTTAATGTATCTCCCAAAGATATTGCCGATCGCTTGGGCGGCTTGCCAGAACATAAAATACATTGCTCGGTTTTAGGGGATAAAGCTTTGCGCGCTGCGATAAATGATTATTATAAGAAAAATAACATGTTTTCCAAGGTTAAGGAAGACAAAGCTAAGATAATCTGCCAGTGTATGAATGTTACCGACCATGAAATAGAGAACGCGGTTTTAGAAGGTGCGCGCAGTATGCTTGAACTGCAAGAGCATACAAAACTGGGTACTGTTTGCGGACAATGTAAAGATGAAGCTCAAGAATTGATGAACACTTATATAAAGAAGCACTTTGCTTAAGGGGACACAATACTTAATTAGATGAATTAAGTATTGTGTCCCTCTGTTTCCAATAAACAATATACCGTTTGGAAATTATTTTGTGATGTTTATCTGTAATACCAAAGTGATAATGTCCTATATAACCAAAGTAAGAATGTCCGGTTTTTAAGAACATGTGATACCTTCTGGTAAGGAGGTAAATATATGGGAGAGGACATTATCAGGATGAGCCAAAAGGAATTAACTAGAGTA
>JAZDHZ010000023.1:0-7151 GCA_043805415.1 Candidatus Omnitrophota bacterium
TCCGCACCATATTATTCAGAGGGGGAATAGGCGGCAGAAAGTATTCTTTTTGCAAGAAGATTATGAATTATATCTGCGTTTGCTAAAATTTTATTCTCAAAAGTTTCATCTAAAAGTAGTTAGTTACTGCTTAATGCCAAATCATGTGCATCTAATAGTTATTCCGCAGGAAAAGCAGAGTCTTGCCCAAGCAATCGGTGAAACTCATCGAAATTATACAACAATAATAAATAAAAGAGAAAAATGGACGGGGTATTTATGGCAGGGTAGGTTTTATTCACATGTGCTGGATGAAAGATATTTAATAGCCGCAGTACGATATATCTTGCTTAATCCGGTTAGAGCAAGCCTAGCGAGAGAAGCAAGAGATTATAATTGGTCAAGCATAAAAATACATTTAGGAGATAAAAAGAGCAGTTTGGTTGAAGATAGCTTATTGCAAGAAATTATAACTGATTGGCATAATTTTCTAGCAAAGGCGGAAGATGAAGATGCTTACCAGCGAATAAGAAAACATGCTAGAACAGGCCGGCCATTAGGTGGGGAGAGGTTTGTAAAAGAACTGGAAAAGCTGCTTAATATTAACCTTGTTAAACAAAAGCCAGGAAGAAAAACTGTACTTAACAAATAATTAAGTATTGTGTCCCCTTATATATAGGATAATTATGAAAAAAAATGTTATTTTAGCAGTATTGTTCATACTAATTTCATCATTCACATATGTCTTTGGGGTAAAAAGTGGAAGTTGTTTGCTTGATTATCCTGTAAAAAAGATTGTTTATACGATTAGCCCATTGGGAGTATCTGAGTTTAGTGATTTAGGGATAGTTGAATTGTGCGGGCAGAAAGTAAGACTGCATACTTTGAAAACGCGGATATTTGGGTTTAAAGATACTGAAATGATTTATAGTGATTTAAAGACACTTCTGCCGATTCGGATAGAACGTGATGTAGTCCGCTGGCTTGCAAAAGAACATATAGTAGAGGAATATGATCAAAAAAATTGCACCCTCACTATCCGAAAATTTAGAGGCCGCAGCCAAGTATCCGAATCTATAATTAAAAAGCTTGGCCCGATTAATAATGCGATCCTGTTGCTCTATGATTTACGGACTATCCCTGAGCTTGAAATCGGGGTAAGTTTTAAGGCAAATCTTCCAACTGAATTTGAGTTAAAATTAGAGTCCATAGACCAGATAAAGATTCGTAAAGATACATTTGAGGCCTATCATTTTATAAGTGTTCCTGATAAATTCGAAACTTGGATTAGTAAGGATAAACGCAGAATGCCTCTAAAAATAAAATTGTGTATTGGTATGGAATATACTTTGGTATTAAAAGAGTATCTTGAGGAATCGGACCTAAATGCTTTAACGAAGTTAAAATAAAGTTAAAGATATACATAGAACCAGTTGCGAAGCTCGTCTAACACGGGAGCCAAAATAATAAAACCACTACTTTTGTAATGGTTTTTATTTTTGATTGGTCCAACGCGAGATAAAAGAGTTTTTAAGGGAAAGATTGTTCCCTGCCCTTATATTCTTTTTCCGACTAAGGTTATTTCCTGGCGGTCATGGTAGAGTTGGCGGATTTTAAGTATAGAGCAATAGCTGATTAATCCTGTCACAGGGTCATTAATCTTTTTAATGATTGCAATGGGATCGCTGCGGCCAATTTTTAGATTCACGATGAATTTTTTACACCAGCTGTTTTTCAGCCATGCGTGGATTACTTGCAAAATAATCTCCGGTTGTTCGATAATATCACAGAATAACCAGTCAACCTTTAATTTATTCTCAGGTTTAAATTTTAAAGCATCTTGTTTTAGATGAGTAATATTGGGGTGGTCTTCAATTGTTTTGTCAATCCGGGCATTGTCAATAGCGATTACTTTTGCATTGCGTTTAAGCGCGCTGTAAGTCCAGCCGCCTGGAGCAGCGCCCAAGTCAACTACTTGCTCATTAGCTTGCGGCTGACAATCAAGAAGCAGGTAGGCTTCTTCTGCTTTCAGATAAGAACGTGAGGGCGCTTTTTCATCCATCCGCATACGCAGGCACGCGCCGATAATAGCAGCCTCAGACACAAAGGCCTGATTAAAATCAGAGAAATAAACAAAAAAACCTTTGATGGGCTTTGAAGAAAGAGGATCCGGCTTTTTTAAAAGCTTTGCCAGGCGCGACATTTTTTTACTGATTTTATTAAGCCAGGTAGATTCAACTAATTTTGCCCGGGGAGATAAGCTTTCTATGTCAGCATGTAAAAATAAAGCCGGTAAGGTATTTTCAATATGGTTTCCTTTCATTGAGGCTGAAAAAAAATCAGCCAGCTTTCCGGCAAAATCATTTACTGAGGAGGCATTGATTTTAACCGGGTTTATTAATATGGTTTGGCTAAAACATAATTGTGCTTCTTGCTCCGCAATGCTTTGATTTGGAAATTGGGCTAGAATCCAGCAATTACCACGTTCTTTAATTGAATAATTACGTAAGAGAAGTTCTCGAGACAGAATAGTCTCGTAATTTGGTTTGCAGGTTATGAGTAAATCCATCTTATTTGCTCCAGGTTAATAAGTGATATCTTAGCACAAACTTCTATTTTTTAATAGGATGCTTGTTGAATTAAAAACATAGAGGTTTCAGGCTGGAGTTTTACATTTGTTCAAGATATAAAAAATCGCGAAACTTGGATAATCCGGGGAGCCTAATATATCCCTTAGATAAATGCGGGGGATTTTTATTTTACATCTTTAGCGTATTTAAGCTTTAAAACATTAAACAAAGCGGTTTATTTTTTTATTGACCTGGATTTCCGCAAAGAGTATTATTCTATATAGTTATTTTGCCTATTCTAACCAAGAGGATTAGTGATGGAAAAAACAAAATTTATTGAATTAAAACAAGTGTTTAAAACTTTGCTTGGCCCAAACGGCTGTCTCTGGGATAAAAAACAGACGCATCAGTCTTTGATCAAGGGTTTGAGAGAAGAAACCCGGGAATTAATTCAGGCAATAAAAAGCGAAAATTTCGATCATATAAAGGAGGAATTAGGGGATGTTTTACTGCATGTGATGTTTCAGGCTCAGATCGCCTCTAAGGAAAAGAAATTCGATATCGAAGATGTTATTAATGGATTGATAAAAAAATTAAAACGCCGGCATCCGCATGTTTTTGGTAAAGCAAAAGTAAAATCCAGTGCCCAGGTTGTGCGCAACTGGAATCAGATCGAGGCAAAAGAGAAGAAAAAACAGTCACAAGACACAAGGACAATAGCTGATGGCTCATAGCTAAAGCAAGAAGCAAGAAGACAGGGAAAAAATTTCTAATTGCTCTAATTGACCTAAGCAAGTGTAAAGAAAGCAGAACAGGTATTATAATTTTGGCCTAATGGAAATATTCGTAACTGTTAATAACCTATGGGAATCGGAATATGAATCAATCTTTTAATAAATACAGTAAACCGGCAGGATTAAAAGGCCTGGTTACTCCGGAAAAGGCTTTGTATCATGCTGAGATGCTGGCAAATTCCGTGAGAAATAAATACAATCATCTTAAAAAACGCTTTCGTAAAGCCCGGATAGAATGTTTTAGACTCTATGAATGGGATAGTCCTGAGATCCGGATAGTGGTGGACTGGTATGCCGGGCATCTGGTTGTATCAGAATATGAACGGATGCAGACAGGACTGGAATATCTGCCGCAAATGGCGCAGGCTGCTGCTTCTGCTTTGAATGTGCCGATGGAAAATGTGCATATAAAAAAAAGACATACCCAAGTAGCGGAAGGGCCGCGTTACAGCAAGCTTGCCAGTGAAGACAAACGCATGGAGGTAAGAGAAGGCGACTTAAAATTTCTGGTCAATCTTACGGATTTTCTGGATACTGGATTGTTTTCCGACCACCGTCAGACGCGGAATATTATCCGCAATATGGCAGAAGGCAAGGACTTTCTGAATCTTTTCGCCTATACCGGAGCATTTACCTGCGCGGCAGCTTTGGGTAATGCCTGTTCAACTGTTACTGTAGATCGTTCACAGACATATGTAAACTGGACCAAGGATAACCTCGAGCTTAATAAACTCTGGAGTGAGCGGCATAAACTTGTGCAGTCTGATGTTATGAAATATTTGTCGCTTGCAAGTAAAGATGATCAAAGGTTTGACCTGGCTTTTGTAGATCCCCCGTCTTTTTATAAGGAGCAATCAGCGGGAGTGGATTTTGATATAAATCGCGACCATCCTGACCTGATAAACAAGGTTTTAAAAGTCATGCGGCCGGGTTCGGATATTTTATTTTCTACTAATCATCAGCGGTTTGAGCCGAAGTTTGAGTCTCTGGAGGTTAAAGAGATCATTACTCTAACCCCGAAAACGATTCCTGAAGATTACCGCACCCGGGATATTCATCATTGCTGGCAGATAAAGGTATAATTAATAGGCCAAACCCTTAGAAATTATACAACAATGATAAAGTAAACAGAGAAGCGGCAACTTTAGTGATTCTGTTCAGCAGTTCATATTTGTTTGGCAAGGATTTTCGTACTCGCCTGGCATATTTTTTGACAATATTCGCGGTTTGGGATATTTTTTACTATGTTTGGTTAAAGCTCCTGCTCGGCTGGCCAAGATCAATTTTTGATTGGGATATATTGTTTCTTATCCCGCTTGCCCGAGCAACAAATCAGATAATCTCTGAAGCGCGGCAGCTTAAAATTATCTTGAGATTAAAACAATACAAGCGTATTATAAATAGAGCAAAGGATAAATCCGGGGTTGAAACAATGAGTTTCAATATTTAAAATGCTGCTCCCATATTGCGCGCTAGAACATATTGCCGGAGCTTTATTAAAGGAGTCTCATGGAAAGATTCATCGTTGATTTAAGCGTATTGATGGTAGGCGCGGCGATTTTTTCTTATCTCGCTGTTCTGCTGAGACAGCCGATCATTGTTGGCTATATTGTCTGCGGCATTATCCTCGGGCCTTTTGGTATCGGCTGGATAAAGAACGCGGAGTCCATAGACGCGATTTCCCATATCGGCATTACCCTGCTGCTTTTTTTAACCGGATTATGCCTGCACCCCCAGAAACTGATACGTTCTTTTCGCGAGACAGCGGTTGTTACTTTGACTAACTGCGCGGCATCTTTTTTAATTGCCTTTGGTTTGGCCTGGCTGTTTCATTTCAGCATGATGGATTCTGTGTGTATCGGCTTAGCCTTGATGTTTTCCAGCACCATTCTGGTTGTCAAGCTGCTCCCGACAACTGCGCTGCATCAGAAAAGGATGGGGGCTATTTGTATAAGCGTATTAATTTTTCAGGACTTACTGGCTATTCTGGTACTTGCTTTTTTCCGCTGTCTGAGCTCTTCGCAAGGCATATTATTTAGTTTTGGAATATTGCTGGTAAAGCTTGCGGCGTTTATCGCTGTCCTGGTTTTTATCGAAAAGTTTATTTTAAGAAAAATAATCCTTAAAGTTGAGCTGCTGCAGGAAGTCCTGTTTGTCCTGAGCCTGGCATGGTGTTTTGGCATAGGAACAATCTCTAACCATCTGGGGCTTTTTTATGAAACAGGAGCGTTTTTTGCCGGGGTGGTAATAGCCAATCACCCTATTTCTTTGTTTATTTCAGAAAAACTAAAACCTCTGCGGGATTTCTTTTTAGTGCTTTTTTTCTTTACCTTGGGCGCGAAACTTGAATTATTGGTTATTAAGGAAATATTCTGGCCGGTTCTGATTTTTTCTGGCATATTTCTTTTATTTAAACCCTGGATGTTTAGAAAATTCTTTATCTTAATGGGTGAACAGCCTGCTTTTGCCAAAGAGATAGGACTTCGGCTCGGACAGTTAAGTGAATTCTCTTTATTAATCGCGCTGCTTGCTTTTAATTCAGAAAATATAACCCACAAAGCTTCTCAGCTGATCCAATTTACGGCAATCCTTACCTTTATTATTTCCAGCTATATTGTTGTCCTGAAATGCCCTACGCCGATAGGAGTAACAGAAAAACTCAGAAGAGATTAAAAAGGAGCAGTTGTCATAGCCGGTGGCGAAAGTCGTCTAATCCAAGGAGCCAATAATTTTAATTCTTTGTGATATAATATATCTCAAGGGGTTTTGCGTTAAAGGATTATCAATATGTTTGAATGGATAAATAATCTTCGAGAGCCGATAAACGGCTTTACCCATATTATTGGCGCGGTATTATCAATCGCCGGCCTGGTGATTTTAGTTTGGCGTGCTGCTTATGAAAAAAAAGCACGCCATATTGTGGCATTCAGTATTTATGGATTCTCCCAGATTGCTTTATATACAATGAGCGCTTTATATCATTCCCTGACTGTTTCACCGGGGGCAATTGCTATTTTTCAACAAGTTGAGCATGCGATGATTTATTTCTTAATTGCTGGAACCTATACTCCGCTTTGCTTAATTGTTTTGCGCGGTAAGTGGGGATGGAGTTTGTTTGGAGTAAACTGGGGATTAGCAATTGCCGGCATGTGTTTGAAATTGACTTTACGTCATCCGCCGCAAAGTGTAATCGTAACATTTTTTAGTTTTTTTATTATTATGGGCTGGCTTATTGTTATTGCCTGGCGTCCTTTAGTCAAAACATTGCCCAAACCAGGCATACGGTGGCTTGTCGCCGGCGGTTTATTTTATACTTTTGGGGCGATTATTCTAGGCATGAAAAATTTATATCTTGGTTTTGGTTTTGGACCGCATCAGATATGGCATATTTTTGTTATGGCCGGAGGATTGTGTATTTTCTGGTTGATGTATAAGTATTTGCTACCCATGCGGCAATAAATTAAACCAATCTTATTTTCTTGATATCCTGATGATTTTTTTTGATAACCCGTGGTTTCTAAATTCCTCCAAAAAGTTGCGAAAGTCGTCTAATCCAAGGAGCTAACTAATTGCAATAATAAAATAAGTTGCAATGGGTTTTTATATGGAATATAATATTACTAACTACAAAACAAGCTAGTTAAACAATAAAGGAGGAAATATGGGTTTTCAAGGTGGCGGTGGATACGGCGGAGGGTCACGGGAGATGCACAAGGCGACTTGTGAAGAGTGTAAAAAGGAATGTGAAGTTCCTTTCAAGCCTAGCGGAGATCGTCCGGTTTACTGTAAGGATTGTTTTTCAAAGCGT
>JAZDHZ010000024.1:0-26850 GCA_043805415.1 Candidatus Omnitrophota bacterium
TGGAACATCCTTGGAAAAAGCTGCCTAGTGTAAGCAGAATTTCACAATCAAAGCAGGAGTCTTTGGTTAGTATTTAAAAACCATAAAACCGGACATTTCTACTTTGGTAAAAAGCGGACATTCTTACTTTGGCTTGACATATCTTTGTCTAGCTATTGCAAATTACAAATATTGTGGTACACTTGTGAAAGCTTTGTATATAGGATTAGGATAAATAGAGTTGTTGTTGTTTTTTTCGACGCAAGTGTTGATTTATTTAGACAGAAAAACAGCAAAAACCTATATACCAATAAGATTATGAAACTGAGCTTTAGGAACGAGTTTATAAAGGAATTTAATTAACTTGAAATTAACAAGTTAGATGATTGATAAAATTTTTATTAATAAATTCATATAATGGCACAATTAGTGCTTAAAGAAAATTAACTAGAAGGAGTATTGAAATTGAAGGTATTAAACAATATAGCTAAGATTCATTTAAGGATTCTGGGATTAGCAGTAATTTTATTATCACTGGTGATTATTCCTAGGGTTATGGCTATGTCTATAGAGGATGTCGCGGTTTTGCAGCCTTATGGAATGATGGCTGTTTTATTGAGTATCGGCACTGCGATAGTGCATTATGCTCAGTCTAAATTTTTAAAAATTAAAAGATCTTTTGATATTATTGTTTCTTTTATAGCAATAACGCTTACTGCTCCGATTGTTATTATATGCTGTGTTCTGATAAAACTATTATCACCAACTGGCAAGATTATATATTCACAGGACAGAGTAGGTAAAGACGGTAAAGTATTTCGGATTTACAAATTAAGATCAATGAAGCCGGACGCGGAAAAATTGACTGGTGCTGTATGGGCTGATGAAAATCATGATCCTCGGGTAATTCCGTTTATTGGCAATTTTTTAAGAAAATCACATATTGATGAAATTCCCCAGTTTTATAATGTGTTTATCGGCGATATGAGTGTTGTTGGCCCAAGGCCGGAACGTCCGGAAATTGTTAACAATTTAAAATTAATGATACCTGAATACCAAAAAAGACTTGCGGTCAGACCGGGAATAACTGGTCTTGCCCAAATAAGAAATCGCTATGATAAGACATTAAGAGATGTTAAAAAGAAAGTTAAATTAGATTTACTGTATATACGTAAGACATGTTTGCTAGGAGAAGTTGGAATACTTTTGCGTACATTTATTGTGATTTTTAAGGGAAAAGCAATACACTAAAAGTTACAAGGACACCAGGGCGCAAAGTCACAAGTGAAAAACATAAAGCAAAAAAGAAAGAGGAAAGAATGAGAATGTTAATTAAGTTAGCATTAGTTTTATTAATGTCAGTAGGAATGTTGAATTCAGCTTTTGCATATACTATAAATGATCCGATTAAAGATAGTGTCGGATTCCCAAATTTTGAACTTTACGGTATTGATGTTAATCAATCAGGTGATGATATTAATTTTGATATATTTTCTAATTATAAGGGAGCGGTTCAGGTTGGATTATGGGATACTTTTGCCGGAGATTTAGCATTGGATGTGAATAAGGACGGTTTTTATGAGTTAGGAATCGCGTTTTCAAATCATGATGGCTTGACCAAGGGCGGGATTTATAATGTTTCTGACTGGTATTTGTCAAATAATTACGCTTTGTCCGGATATTCATATAATAAGGGGAAGATAGTTACAATTAAGAATATTAACGGAGCTGCGATAGGAATGACTACTGTTGATTGGAGCAGTCCACAAAGTAGCTATCCGTGGTATCAGGTTTCAACATCTGTAAATGCAGGGGATATTTTACCAGCGGGGTTTAAGGGCGATGTTGGTGTGTTTTATAGTGTAGCTACATGTGCTAATGATTATGCGATGGGATCAGTTCACATGGAGAATAATCCAGTGCCAGAGCCGATGACTATGTTATTATTTGGACCAGCATTGTTGGGACTTGTAGGGTTAAAGAAGAAAAAAAGTTAATAGCGGTTAGCGAATAGCACGGAGAATTCAGGTTTTAGGGGAACTAAAACTTTTAATAATAAAATGAATTAATATATAGAATAAAAATTCGCAAGAAAGGAGGAAAAATAGATGAAAAAGTTTTTAATTGTTTTAGCTATAGTTGTAATTATGTCAGTAAGTGCAACAGCACAAGCAGCTACTTTTGTTGATACTTTAGCTTGTAACCAATTTATGAATGAAACTGGTGAAACTCATTGGTTTAATTTTAATTTGGATACTGATATTTTAACAGTAGGAGATGTTAATCCTACAGATGTGGTAACTGATGCATTGCTGGCAATTAATTTTACTGACGATAAAGCTAGTATTTGGGGAGTTGAGCTTTGTTGGGATGATTTATTGACAGAATATGTTAAAGTAGGTGGTGATATAGCTACTCAGACTTTTGAAGTTGATACTGGTTTATGGTCTATTGATGTAACTGGTCAATTGGTTAATGATCATCAGTTAGATGTTAAAGTTGTGAGAAAAAGTGGAGATTTTTGGCTAGGAAACGCTACTTTATCAGGATCAACTAATCCAGTGCCAGAGCCAATGACCATGTTATTGTTTGGACCTGCATTATTAGGATTAATTGGTTTAAAGAAGAAAAAGTAAAAGCATTTGTGATGAATACGGATGGAAAATATGATGAACACAGATCCTCCTTCGCCAAGGCTATGGAGGGCAGGTGTGACGAAAAAGTTTCAGCTGATAGTTGATAACTAAACGCTATACGCTGATTTTTAAAAAGTGTTGACAAAATAATTGAATAGTTATAAGATTAAATAGCGCTCAGGGATGAGACCAAATCTCTGGGCGCTATTTTTTTTGTTTTTTGAATGTGTAAATGTCTGAAAATAAACAGCTTGATAAGTTGACAAAATGAATACCATCAGGTATACTTCAACATTATCATTTTTTTTGATTAGGGTGTCTAAAAAAAACAACAGTGTCTAATTTGTAAACTTTTGAGAAAAATCAACACTTTGATTGATTTAGAACTAATAAAAAAATTAGGAGTTTAAACAATGCCATATAAATCAAGAACAAGGGAAACCCAAAATCTACCAAATAATCAAATATCGATTATCAGCCGTTCATGGGCTTTGTTTTGGGATATTTGCAGTAAAAGAGGCAGAATTATGATGCCTTTTACAATTATGGCATTGATTGAATTGGCAGCGATTTTAGCAATTTTTATATTTATTCAGCCGCCGTTTACTAAATTTTCTTCGCCGATTGTTTTAAGGTTTTTCGGCGAGCAGTTTCTGCATTATCCGTTTAATCTGATTCTCACATCTCAGATGTTTAATTATTTTCAGAATATCAGCGCGATCATTATCGGCACTTTTGTCATGGGTATGACCATTAGCGCGGTAGCTGAATATATTCAAACCCGGGAATTTAATTTTAAAGCTGCCGCGAAAAAGACCTTTTTAAAATACATTAATCTGGTAATTATCACGCTAATAGTGTTTTTCATCAT
Organism: Candidatus Omnitrophota bacterium; assembly: GCA_043805415.1. Taxonomy (GTDB): domain Bacteria; phylum Omnitrophota; class Gorgyraeia; order B26-G9; family B26-G9; genus JAHITE01. The sequence continues at coordinate 3,487 of JAZDHZ010000024.1, forward strand.
GCAGTTCGCGCAAACAGTGGAAAAAAAGATATTAATAAAGATATTAATGAAAGGCTCAAGTTTTCTCGGCATTAAAGCGGATAGCTGGAAAATGATCTTTTTGTTTGGATTTTTAATCAGCGCGGCTTTTATCCAAAGCTTATTTGTATTCGCGCAAGCAGCGGTTATGATTGATAATAAGAATTTCATTATGGCAATTTTTAAGAATTTAGTTTTTGTGCTGACTAATCTGTTTCCCGCTTGTTTTCTAGTGATCGCGCCTTTGCTGGCATATATTCCGATTATTTTATTAAAATCTAATTTATTTGAATTAATGAAAAGAAGTTTTCCGGAAATCAGCTTTGTGGTTTTAGTTATGGGAGTATTGCTGACCTTATTTATTAATCTGGTTATAACCATTACTTCAACTAAAGCGTACATTTTAATAAAGGAAAAGCGGATTTAGCTCGTAGGAAAAGAAAAAACTAAAGCTAAAAAAAAGAAATCGAGAATAAATTTCTAATTGCACTAATTTCTAAACGCAATACGCACGACACAGGACACAAGACACAAGGTAAAATCGGGAAAAGTGAAAAAAACAAAAGGAAACGGATGAAAAAAATAAATCAGATCAGATTTATAATCATTGGTTTAGCACTGAATAGCTTATTTGTCTTTAGCGGGTGCAGCGAGCAGTATAAAATGGAAAGAATGGTCTGGCACGCGGATCTGGCGGCAAAGCCGATTTTTGTTAATGAAGGCGGCGTACCCAGCTATGAGTTTAACCGCGTGCTTAACCTATATAAAAAGATTATTGACGCTAAGCCAGGTTCAGGTTTTGCCCTGGACGCGAAATTTAAAATCGCTAAATTGTATATTGCTAATAAGGAATTTGACAAGGCGAGATTAGAATATGATCAAATTATTGCTGATCATAAAGAAAACAAGGAATTAGCTGCCGGGACCTTGTTTCTCAAAGGCCAAAGTTATGAACAGGAGAATCAATGGCCTCAGGCTTTAAATATTTTTGAACAAATTACTGAGCAGTATGATAAAACTTCCCAGTCATTATCCGTGCCAATGTACATTGCCCGCTATTATATGAAAAACGCGGATACAGTGGCCGCGGTGCAAGCTTATAAAGCCGCGATTGCTTATTTTCAGAAAACAGCTGATGCTTATCCTAGCACCAAGGTTAGTCTTTTATGTGAAAACCTGATTGTCAGGGCTTATATGGAAATGAGCAGCTGGCAAGATGCTTTAACTTATATCGATGTTTTGGATAAGAAATATAAGCTTGGTCCGGATACTTTAATGGTTATGGCCCAAATCTACAAAGAAAAACTGAATGATCCGGTTAAAACCCAAGAAATATATGACCGGATTTTAAAGGAATTTCCGGATAGTAAAGCGGCTAAAAGTATTAAACAGCAGATGGAACAAGAGAAAAAATAGTTATGAATTATGAGAAAGCAGTTATGAATTACGAGTTATGAATGAAAAGCAAAGAGCTAAAACAGTTCATAAAGTTTGTAAAGGAAGAGCAAAAAACTAATTTCTAAACGCTATACGCTATAAAAAAGGTTATTATGCAGCAGTTTTTAGAATCAATTCTTAATCAATGTTTAGATATTCTGGAGTCAAACAGCGGCTCAATATTGCTTTTAGATAAAAATAATCGGGATATTGTGGTGCGCGTGGCCAGGGGTGATAAAAGCGCTTCGATTCTAGGCGAACGCTTAAAACTCGGACAAGGCATTGCCGGCATGGTGGCTCAGAATAAGCAGGCGCTGTTAGTTGAAGATGCGCGCACAAATACTTTGGTAAGAGAAATATGCCGTACTGATAATTATCGCACGCATTCTTTTTTATCCGTACCCTTGCTGTGTTCCGGACGTTTATTAGGGGTGTTAAATGTTACGGAAAAAGCCAATCACCTGCCTTTTTCAATCAAAGAGCTGTCTTTTGTCAGCGCGATTGCCTGCTGTGCGGCCGGAACGCTGGACCAAATATTTTTAAAAGAGCATTTGGAAAAACAATTAGACTGTTTTAAGAAATCAACAGCCATAAGCAACTTTGCTTCCGCGGTAGCGCATGAGCTGAATAATCCTTTGGACGGAACGCTGCGCTACAATAAGCTGGCTTTAATGCATGTTCAAGACAATGAAATCGCGCGTGAATATTTACTGGAAACGCGTTCAGGTTTAAAAAGAATGGAAAGCATAATCCGCTCGATGATGCAGCTGTCTTTTGCCGGCAAAAGAAATAAACATATGATTGCCAGGTCGGAAGTGGAGATTAATCAGGTTTTAAATCAGGCAATAGTTTTTTATAAACATGAGATAGAGTATAAACAGATTAAAATTGAAACTGATCTGGCTTTGGATTTGCCCAGAATAAAAGATTGGGGTTTGCAGCAGATATTTCTTAACTGCATTAAGAACTCAATTGACGCGATTGAGCGCAATGGACAGTTAACCATAAAAAGCAAATATGCTGATAACCATATTCAGATTGATTTTATTGACAATGGCATAGGCATAGAACCAGGGATTAAACATCGGATTTTTGAGCCTTTTTTCAGTACCAAGCCTAAAGGCCAAGGATTGGGCCTGGCAATAGCTAAAGAAATTGTGGATTGTTATAAAGGAAACATAGACATGGAAAACCTGTCTCAAGGAGGAGCTAAATTCAGTATTTCGATTCCCATAGGAGACATAGACAGAGCATGAAGACCCATATTCTAATTACTGACGATGAACCATTAATAAGAAAATCGCTTAAAGAAATCCTGAGTTATGAAGGATATAATGTCAGCACTGCTGAGGATGGGGCGGAAGCTTTGGAAATCATGAAAAAGTATCCAGTGGATATTATCATGGCTGATATGAAAATGCCGAAGATGGGGGGCTTAGATTTATTAAGCCACATAAAAAAAGATTATCCGCGGACTGAAGTAGTTTTAATGAGCGCTTACGGCAAGATTGAAAGCGCGGTTGAAGCTATGCGTTTGGGAGCATATGATTATGTAGCTAAACCCATTGAAGATGAGCAAATAAAACAATTGATTGAGAAAATCGCTCAATGCCAGAATAAACATAAACAACAGGATGTGCAGAATTTCCAGGATTTAGATGAGAAAACCCCTAAATCAGCGAAAAAACGCTATAGATTTCATACTGTGCTGGGTAAAGATCCGCAAATGCAGAGAATCTATACAATGATTGAGTCCTTGGCTGATACTCCGTCAACTGTATTAATCTGCGGCGAAAGCGGTACAGGCAAAAGAGTGATTGCTCAGGCTATACACCAAGCGGATCGAGTTCGCTGTGTGCAGCCTTTTGTGGAAATAAGCTGCGGCGCGTTGCCGGAAACTTTATTAGAAAGCGAATTGTTCGGCCATGTAAAAGGCGCGTTTACCGGAGCAATCAAAGACCGCGCCGGCAGATTTGAGCTGGCCAATGGCGGCACATTGCTTTTAGATGAAATTGATACTTGTTCTCCGAGTCTGCAGGTTAAACTGCTGCGGGTTTTAGAAGAAGGCGCTTATGAAAGAGTGGGCGATGTTCAAACCCTTAAGTCTGATGTAAGAATTATTGCCGCTACAAATCAAAATCTGGAAGAACTGGTGCAAAGAAGAGGTTTTCGCGGCGATTTGTTTTGGCGCTTGAATGTTATTAACATTAATCTGCCGCCTTTGCGGGAAAGAGTCGGAGATATTCCTTTATTAGTTGAGCATTTTCTCCAAAAATATAATCTGATGCGCGCTAACCGCAGCGGCGGGATTATTGATAAAGTCAGTGAGCAGGCAATGGTGGCTTTGATGAGATATACCTGGCCGGGAAATATCCGTGAGCTGGAAAACACTGTGGAACGCTCCTGTATTTTGGTCAAAGGCAATACTATTGAGTTAAATGATTTGCCTGATTCAATTCGGAATAATGGTAATCATAAAAAAGAAATTATCAATGAGCAGCCAAGTTATTCATTGAAAAATGCTTTAAAGCCTCCGGAAAAAGATATTTTAATTGAAGCCTTAGACCGTACGAACTGGAATTGCACGCGTACCGCGGCTTATCTGGGAATTAATCGCACAACTTTATATAATAAGATGAAATTATACGGAATTAAACGAGGACAGGACAGCGGAGTCAAAAGCAGCGTTTAGCGATTAGGGTTTAGCGGTTAGGAAAAGCAGAGAACAGAAAACCGAAGGATGATGGACGATCGCTGCGCTAGGACGACGGACGAAAAGAAAAAGCAGAAACTGATAATTTCTAATTTCTAATTGCACTAATTTCTAAAAAATAGCAAACAGAAAGATAACTGATTTCTTAATGCAATACGCGATACGCACTACGCGATACAAAATATAGGTTTAGTAGATTATTATGAATCATACTGAATTTTTTGAGCTGATAGACTCAAATAAATGGAAAACAATTCAAGATTATTTTAGCCAGGTAATCGGTTCGAGTGTGCGGGTGATTGATATAACCGGCGCGCCTTTAACTGTGCTGAGTCAGCCGAATAACTATTGTTTTGCCACAATTTTCGCTTCTCCCCATGCTTTTTCCGTGTGTAATGCCTGTCTGATTTTATCACCGCAGCCGTGTTCCGGTGATAAACTGCTTAAAGAAAAAGACCAGTTTATAGACGAGCCGAATAATATTTATTATGATGATTGCCCGTATTATATGAACCGGATAGTTATTCCGATTAAATCAAATACAGATGTGGTGAAAGCCTATATTCTGATTGGTCCGCTGATTCTGGGCAAAAGAAGAACTTATCCGGAATATTTTAATTTAAGCCAGACCTTGGGCTTGGATATAAATAATCTGATCGAAGCGGTAGAACATGTTAAGCTGTATTCGTTTAATTCAATTAAGCCGATTGTAAAGCTGTTTCAGGAAATCGCTAATTTCATGTTTCAAGCCGGGATTGAAAAAATCAAGCAGACTGCTAATTTAAACCGCTTAAACTTTGATTTTCAAAAAACTCCGGAGATTCCGTTTTATATTAGTAAAATGCTTCAGGCTTTATTTGAAACCGCTGGACAGGGCATTGAAGCGGAACGCGGTTCGCTGATGCTGTTTGATCAAAAATCAGAAAATCTGAAAATAAAACTTTCCAAAGGAATCCCGGATGAGATCGCTAAGCAAAGCATTGTTAAAAAAGGCGAAGGTTTGGCTGGCTGGGCAGCAGCGCATAACAAGGTAATTTTTATTGATCAGAATTTTAAGCAGCCGAGATTGCTTAGCCGGCTGCATCAGCCGCAATTAAGCGCTTCTTTAACTGTGCCGTTGAAAAGCGGCAATAAGGTATTTGGCGTGTTAAATCTAAGCACGCAAACCAAGAAGCATAAATTTAATTCAGAAAATATTAATTCAATTATGCAGTTAAGCAAAATGGTGGACAGCGCATTGATTAATATTGATCTGGATAGTTTGGCAATTCAGTGAAAATAGCGTATAGCGATTAGCGTTTAGGGGTTAGGAAAAGCGGAAACTGAGAACAAATTACTAATTGCTCTAATTTCTAAAAATTTGTAAATTGTAACTCATAATTTATAACTATTAGCTATTGACCATCAGCTATTAGCTGTTCATGCCCAGCTTATCAGTCTGCTGCTTGATGCTTTGGGCGATTTCCTTGCCGATGGTCGCGACTTTTTGTAATGAGGCCAGAGGAGCTTTGCTTAAATCCGCGATGGTTTTAAATCCTTTATCAAATAAATTCCTTGCCCGGGTGCGGCCAATGCCTTTTAATTGAATAATTTCCAATAATTCCTGTTTTATGCCATAGCGGACCTGGGTTCTTAAATCATCTAAAGCTTTAGTTTTTGGAATTTTGAATAATTTTGCCAGTTCAATTGTGGAATAGAGCATCCAGTCAGCTGTGTCCATGAACCGATGAATATCGCCAGGGCCTGTGCCGAAAAAATTGCACAAAACATCTTCTTTTTCTTCTTCGATCCATTGGCTGATCATCCAGACAGTTTTTATCTTTTTTAAATGGCTGGTATAATCGCCGCTAAACTCTACCGGCAGTTCAAATAAAGCATTGTGCAGATCAGCATAAGGCACGACTTTTTCCATATCAGCTTTTGTTAAAGAAAGATTCATCATATCCGGCACTGAGCAAATCAGATACAGCGCGCTCAGAGGATTGATCGGGCTGTCCATGCTTTGCAGACAATCGCGGATCAGCACCGCGCTCATGGGATCAATGTATAAGCGGCTGATTCTTTGGCCAAAGTTAGTGGCCGTGATCTGGAGATCTTTAATGCTGACCATATTTTCAGTTTCTAAAAAACTAATAATCTCAATAATCATTTCGCTTAAATCATATAATTTGTTCTGACGCGAAAAGAAAGTTTTATTAATAAACTCAAAAGCAGTTTCCGTGCTGGTAATAAACCCAGTAGCGATCGAGGCAAGCAGATGGACTCTTAAAGCGCTTTCATTGCCCAGATGGGAATAAATTGGTTCCGGATCAGCGAAAATAAAATTGCTGAACATATCGCCTTGTTCTTTTTTGCTTTTAGCAAAAATAATCGCTTCACCAAAATCATCATACTGCGGCCGGCCGGCGCGTCCGCTCATTTGTTTATATTCCATAACGCTGACTGGTTTCATCCCGGCTCCGGAAACATAGCGGTAAAGTCCGCGGATAATTACCCGGCGGGCGGGAAGGTTTACGCCCACAGCTAAGGTGGGAGTAGCGCAGATTACTTTTATGATATTTTTTTTAAAATTATCTTCAATAAGTTTGCGATGCCCGGGGTTTAAGCCGGCATGGTGAAACACAACGCCGTCTTTAAGACAGTCGCAAAGCTGTTTGCCTAAACTGGTAATTTCCGGGCTGAGCTTATCCGCTTGTTTGGCCAGCTCATTTAAGCTAAGGCGTTCTTCATTAGTTAAGACTGAACGCATTTGCTTGCTGATTCTGCGCGCTTCAGCCTGAGCTGATCTGCGCGTACTGACAAATACCAAGGCCTGGCCTTTGTCTTTTACGCAGTCAATGGCCATGGCTGCCATTTCATCGTCTGTTTGCTCTAAACTAATTGTTTTTGATGTTCCGTCAGCAAATTTAACAATGCCTTGACAATAAACTCCTTCTTTTAAATCAACCGGCCGCCACAAGCTGGATACGAGCTTGGCCTTAAGCCAGTCCGCGATATCCTGGGCATTGGCAATGGTGGCGCTTAAACCCACGATTTTTAATTTGGGATTTGTGCTTTGCAGTCTGGTGATTACTGTTTCTAAGGTTGGGCCGCGATGCGCGTCGCCGATATAATGAATTTCATCAATCACCACGCAGCCGAGTTTAGCGCAAAGCAGATCCGGGATTTGGCGCAGCAGAGAATCAACTTTTTCCGCGGTGGCAATTAAAATATCATTGTCAGTTAAAGCCGCGGAAGCATAATCAAAATCTCCGGTGGCAATGCCGATTTTAAGCCCTAAGTCAGTGTATTTCCGGGTAAATTCTTCGTATTTTTCCGAAGCCAAAGCGCGCAAAGGCACAATATACAGGCAGTTTCCTTTTTTGCTTAGAATAGTTTTGAGCATGACCAGCTCAGCCATCAGGGTTTTGCCAGAGGCAGTGGGCATGGCCAGAACAATATTCTGCTTGTCCAGTAAGCCGTTTTCAATGGCCTGGATTTGGGGAAGATATAAGCTGGTGATATTATTTCTGATCAAGACCTGCTTGAGATTATCCGGCAGGAGGTCTAGATCTTTGATCTCGGAATTTTCTTTTATTTTCATGGTAAATCAGTTTGCCGGTTAGCCGGTTGGCGCGTTTGCGTGTTATCCTTGTAGGGCCACGGCGTGACGTGGCCGTATAATTAATCATAATTATTCCGTGTATATAATTGGGCATGATAACATATTCATCCTGAACGTTTTCCCCATTTTTATTTCATAGTATCGGCCACGTCACGCCGTGGCCCTACTTTTCACTTCTTACTTCTTACTTTCTTTATCTCTTTTTCAAATAGTTCGTCGATTTTATCAATAAAATCATTTCTTTGCTGATTTGTCGGGTCAATCATTTTTTTAATTTTGCCAATAAAGCCTAGGCTGACATCAGTTCTCCGGGCTTCATCTTCTAAATGCCAGAGTTCGATGTTTTTTCTGGATAAGCCTTCAATTGCCTGTGAGAGCTTTTGATTTGTGCCGATTTTATTCATGTCTTTGAGCGAATTATACAATTTTATTTTTTCTTCGCGCAAAATCACTTTATTGTTTAAAGCCAGTTTAATAAAATCATCGATTTCCCGCAGCTGGGTGGCTTTTTGCTTTTTCAATAGACTGAGTTTGTCTTTTAGCTGTTTAAGCGGGAATTTTGAGTCCTTAGTTTTAATGCTTTTATTCAGATAAAACTCGCGGATTGATTTAATTGTCAGCTTGTCAACTAAACTGCCCAGGGTTTCTGCCATAATTTGCCTCCTTTAGGATTAGATATCTTACTTTTATAACACGTATAGATTATTTACTCAAGCTTTTTACTTTAAACTGATTTATTTTGAGTTAACCAATTAACCTATCATCATATGATGTATAAGGATAAAAATATCCTGGTTTTCGGCTGAAATTTTCAAGTTGACTGAAGGTTTGGTTTGTAGTATTGTATATTCATATGAAAAACAAATTAGTAACATTATTTAAAAAACCCAGGCTGAAAAGCCCTTATCTAGTTGCTGCTTGGCCGGGAATGGGCAATGTGGCCGCGCGGGCTGTTGAGTATTTATGGGAACAGCTTAATCCGGTTGAGTTCGCGGAAATAAGTCCAAAGGGATTTTTTTATCCGCATGAGGCTTGGATAGTTGACGGCCAGGTGGAAAAGCCCAGGCTGCCGACCGGCAAGTTTTATTATTGGAAAAATCCAAATGGCAAGCATGATCTAATTCTTTTTCTTTGTGAAGCCCAGCCTTCTTTAGAAAAAGGCTATAATTATGCTAATCTGGTGCTGGATGTGGCAGCGCATTTTAAAGTTAAAAGAGTATTTACTTTTGCTTCCATGCCGTCTCCGATTGACCATACGCAGCAATCACGGGTATGGGGCACTGTGAGTGATAAAAAATTAAGCAAGGAATTCGCGCATATGGATGTTAAACCCATGCGTGTGGGGCAGATCAGCGGGTTAAATGGCTTATTGCTGAGTGTGGCCAAAGAACGCAGGATGGAAGGGTTTTGCTTTTTAGCGGAAATTCCTTTATACGCGATTCAGATTGAAAACCCCAAGGCGTCTAAAGCTGTGCTTAAAATTTTTACCCGGATGATTGGGCTGGATTTTGACTTTATGGGACTTGATGATAGGGCTAAGATTATCGAAGACGAGATTGAAAAACTGGTTGATTACTTTAAGTCCGGAACTGGTCCAGGGCCGATCAGTGAAGAAGATATAGAAAGTATCAAACAAAGCTTAGCTTCAGTAACCAGATTGCCGGAATCAGCAAAAGCGAAAATCGAGAAACTTTTTAAGTTTGCCGAAAAAGATCTATCCAAAGCGCAGGAATTGAAAAGCGAATTAGATAAATGGCATATTTATAAAGACTACGAGGATCGATTCCTTGATTTGTTCAAGCCTGAAAAAAGAGATAATAACTAGCACCTATTTAATCAAACTAATTAATGCTTAGCTATATTTTAAAACGTTTAGTAATGCTCATGCCGTTATTAATTGGTATCAGCTTGATTTCTTTCCTGGTGATTCATCTTGCCCCAGGGAAACCTACTGATGTTCAGCTGCAATTAAATCAAAAAGTAAGTCTTCAAGTCAGAGAGCGGATTGAAAAACTTTATGGCCTGGATAAACCAATCATGGTTCAGTATTTCAGCTGGTTAAAGCGCATGGTTTGCCTGGATTTCGGCATATCCTTTAGCGATAGCCGCTCGGTATCAGCTAAAATCGGCGAAAGAATTCCAGTTACTTTAGTCATCAGCATTCTTTCTTTACTTTTGATTCTGGGTATTGCCATTCCGCTTGGCGTGTTTAGCGCGGTATGGGAGGGAAGTTTTTTTGATCAAGCCACGACTGTGTTTGTGTTTATTGGTTTTGCCATGCCGACTTTCTGGCTGGCTTTGCTCTTAATGCAGTATTTTGGCGTAACCTTGCATTTGATTCCTGTCTCCGGGCTTAAATCCATCCAATTTGATAATCTCAGCTTTTGGGGTAAATTTCTCGATTACGCGCGTCATCTTGTGCTGCCGATTTCCATATCCGCGTTTACTGGTCTGGCTGGTATCTCCCGCTATATGCGTACCAATATGGTCAATGTTTTGCAAAAAGATTATATCCGCACTGCCCGGGCAAAGGGTTTAAGTGATAAAAAGATCTATTTTCGCCATGCTTTAAAAAACGCGCTTTTACCGGTAATTACAATTTTAGGCTTGTCTTTACCCGGATTAATCGGAGGCAGTGTGATCACGGAATCGATTTTCGCGCTTCCGGGCATGGGTAAATTATTTTATGATTCAGTAATGGCCAGAGATTATCCGGTAATCATGGGCGTGCTGGTAATCGGCGCATTATTAACTTTATTAGGTAATTTAATTGCTGATATATGCTATTTTTACGCTGATCCGCGCATTAAGAACAGCGAACTTAGCTAATAGCTGATGGCTCATAGCTCATGGCAAAAGCAAGAAGACGAATACAGAAAACAGAAAAAGCAAAAAGCGCTGTGCTAATAAATTTGACCATCGACCATTAGCTATTGACTAATAACTCGTAACTCGTGCACGCGTTAACGGGCAAACTCGCAAACCAACAAACATGTAAATTATTATGAAAAAACTTTTTAAAAATAAATTAGCTTTTGCCGGGATTCTGATTATTTCCCTGATCAGCTTATTCGCGATTTTCGCTCCGGTTATTACTGCTTATCAGCCGGATGAGATAAATATTGTTAATTCCTTGCTTGCCCCATCAGCTGAGCATTTGATGGGCACTGATTTGCTGGGCAGGGATTTATTCTGCCGCATGGCCTATGGAGCGCGTATTTCGCTGATCGTGGGTTTGATCTCAGTGAGCATTGCTGTGATTATCGGAGTTTTTTTAGGAGCGCTTGCTGGTTATTATTCCGGCAAAGTTGATGCTCTGATCATGCGGTTTGTGGATATTATGCTTTGTTTTCCCAATATATTTCTGATTTTAGCTTTAGTGGCTTTGCTTGAACCAAGTATTATGATTATCATGGCAGTGATTGGGCTTACCAGCTGGATGGGGATTTCCCGTTTGGTCAGGGCTGAGATCCTGAGCTTAAAAGAGCGGGATTATGTGCTGGCCGCGCGCGCTTGCGGAGTGTCTGATTTAATGATAATTATCCGGCATTTAATTCCCTATGCCATTGGGCCAGTGATTATTAATGCTACTTTAGGCGTGGCCGCGGCAATTCTAGTGGAATCAAGTTTAAGTTTTTTAGGCATTGGCGTGCAGCCGCCGACTCCGAGTTGGGGCAATATCCTGATGGACGCGAAAGCCAGTTTGGGCCTTGCCTGGTGGATGACTTTTTATCCTGGCTTGGCGATTTTTATCACTGTCTTAGGCTATAATTTACTGGGTGAGGGCTTAAGAGATATGCTGATTCCGAGAAAATAGATTTAAACTATGGAAAAATTATTAGAAGTTAAAAATTTAAAAACCTGTTTTTTTCAGGAGGACAAAGAAATCCCGGCTGTGGATGGAGTGTCTTTTTTTATTAATAAAAATTCCGTGCTGGGATTTGTCGGTGAGTCAGGCTGCGGCAAAACAATGACCGCGTTATCCTTGACTAATCTGCTGCCTGGGCAAAACTGTAAAATCGTATCCGGCGAGATTGAGTTTAATCAGCGCGTAATCAATAAAATCAGTGAAAAAGCTTTAAAACAAATAAGAGGCAAAGAGATTACGTATATTTTTCAGGAGCCGTCTACTTGTTTAAATCCTGTATTAACCATCAAGGAGCAATTAGCCGAAGTAGTGGAAATCCATCGCCAGGAAATAACCGCGGAAAAGATGAATGGGTTTTTAATTAAGCAGTTAGAACAAGTCGGCATTAGCCTGGCCGGACAAAAGCTGTTTTCTTTTCCCCATCAATTATCCGGCGGGGAAAAGCAAAGGGTAATGATTGCCATGAGTATGATACCCCGGCCGGCTTTGCTGATTGCTGATGAGCCGACAACTGCTTTGGATGTAACGATTCAGGCGCAAATTCTGTTATTACTGGATAAATTAAAGCGGGAAACAAAAGTAGCCATACTTTTAATCAGCCATGATCTGAATGTAATTGCTGAGCTTTCTGATTATATCGCGGTTATGTATGCCGGCCAAATAGTTGAGTTTTCTCAAGCCAAGGATTTGTTAGCAGGGCCAAAGCATCCTTATACTCAGGGCTTGTTTGAATGTTTGCCGAAAAAAGAGCATAATCAGCAAAACAGATTAAAAGCAATCAGCGGCGAGGTTCCTAAAGCCGGAGATTTTCCCTCTGGCTGCAGATTCCATTCCCGCTGTGTAAAAAAGTTTGACAAGTGCGCTAAGCAGATGCCGCCTTTATTTAAGCTAAACCAAGATCAGGAGGTTCGCTGCTGGCTATGCTCAGACTAAATAATATAAGCAAATATTATGAGCTGAATAAAAGCTTTATTTCGCCTTTAGGCAAAAAGCTAAAGGCAGTGGATAATGTTTGTCTGGAAATTAAACCTGGAAAAACTCTTGGCCTGGTGGGTGAATCCGGCTGCGGTAAATCCACGCTGGCGCGGATAATCTTAAAATTAATTCATCCCAGCTCTGGCCAGATATTTTTTCAGGATAAAGATATTACCTTGCTGAAAGAAAAGCAGTTTCGGGCGCTGCGCAAGAAAATCCAGATTGTGTTTCAGGATCCTTATAGCAGTCTTTCGCCCAGGCTGAGGGTTAAAAATATCATTGCTGAGCCTTTGTTTGTTTTTAAAGAGCCGAAGAATTTGATCCAAGCCAGAGTTGAGATTTTGTTAAAAAATGTGGGCTTAAACCCAGAGTATAAAAACCGCTTACCGCATCAGTTAAGCGGCGGGGAACGCCAGAGAGTGGGGATTGCCCGGGCTTTGGCCACAAACCCGGAATTATTGATTTTAGATGAAGCTGTGTCTTCTTTGGATTTATCCACTCAGGCGCAAGTCTTGAATTTATTAAAGGATCTGCAGGATAAATATAAACTGACATATTTATTTATTGCCCATAATCTTGATGTTGTCCGCTATATCAGCGATGAAGTAGCGGTGATGTACAGCGGCAGGATTGTTGAGCAGGCAAGTGTTGAACAGCTGTATGGAAATCCTTTGCATCCATACACCAAAGTATTATTAAGCAGCATGCCTTCATTGGATAAAAAACTGCTTTTAAGCAAAAATCAGAAATTAGATAAGGAAAATCGCGGCGCGGAAACTGAAAGTTCAGGCTGCTGTTTTTATAGCCAATGCGCTAAAGCGCGAGTAAACTGTTTAAACCAAAAACCAAAATTAAATCAAATTGAATCAGGCCATTGGGTAAGCTGCTTTTACTCCCGGGAAGATTAATAAAATGAATAAAACAAATGAAATCAATTCAATAAACAAAACAAATGAAAATAATATTGTCCAGGATTTAAAATTCGATTTTTTAAAGCGGCTGGATTTTAAAAAATACCGACAGCAAAAACTGTATGAAAAACTTCGTCCGGAGATTAAGCAGATCGCGATTTATAAAGGCGGCGGAGGTTTGGGCGACTTAGTGGTGGCTGCTAGTTTTTTTAAAACTTTTAAGCAGGCTTTTCCTCAGGCAAAAGTCAAATACATGGGAGTTGTTTATCCGCGGTTTCAAAAAATCTTTGAGGCGATTCCGGACATTGACGGGTACATTCATTATGAACGTCCGGACAAGGGCAAACGGATGAAACAGTATTTTGAGTTTAAAAAAAGTCAGGTTAATCGCATTGATTTGCTGGTAGACACGCAAAGGCGGTTTGAAACCAGTTTTTGGCTGAAAATGCTGGGCGCTAAATATATGCTTAGTTCCAGCCCGTTTTTATCCAACTGGAATATGCCTTGGCTGAATTATAAAAAAATGCATATCTTAGAGCAATTATTTACTTTGCCGGCGCGTTTAGGCATAGAAATGCCCAATAATTTTGGCGCTGAACTGAATATTGACAATCAGTTTAGCGAAAATGCCAAGAAAATGCTTTCAGGTACAAAGGCAAAGTTTGTGGCCTTAATGCCGAGCTGCGGCATGGAGTTTAAAAACTGGCTGCCTGAGTATTTTGCGAAAATTGGAGATTTATTTGCAAATAATGGTTATACTATTATAATATTAGGAAGTCCGAAAGAACTGGAATTGTTTAAATCGATTGCTAAGCAAATGAAACATCAGCCGATTATCCCGGCGCAAATTGATTTAGAGTTTTCTCAAGAGCTGATGAATGACGCGGCAATATTGAAAAAGTGCAGCGCGGCAATCGGCAATGACAGCGGAGGCATGCATCTGGCCAGCTGTCTGGGAGTTTTAAGCGCCACAATTTTCGGGCCGACAACTCCCCGGAAATTCGCGCCGATCGGACCGAGGAATATTGTGTTTTATAAACCCATGGCTTGTTCGCCTTGCAGGTTTAAATGTGATCAGAAAATTTTTAAACAGTGTTTGAACGCGATTACTCCGCAAGAAGTGTTTGCGGCTTGTATGAAAAACATGGAAAGGTAAAATTTATATGTCTGAGCAATTAAATGATTCTAAACTAAAAAAATTACCGATCAGCGTTGTGATTATAACCCGAAATGTGGAGTCAAATATAAAGGAGTGTCTGGAATCGGTTTTATGGGCATCTGAGATTGTGATCGTGGATAATCATTCTACTGATAAAACTTTGGAAATCGCCAAGAAATATACTGATAGTATTTATCATGATACTTGGGATATGGAAGGATCGATCCGTAACCGGGCTTATGCCAGAGCGGAAAATCAATGGGTGTTAACGCTTGATCCTGATGAGCGGGTAAGCAAACAACTCTATGAACAGATCCATAGCTTTTTAAGCGACGGAACTGAATATGCTTCCTATTCCGTGGCGATGAAAAGTATTTTTGCTGGAAAATATTGGATTCGTTACGGCGGATGGTATCCGGCCAGCAGGGTAAAGATTTTTAAAAAAGACAAATTTTATTATGAAGACGCGGAAATCCATCCGCGGGCTTTTTTACTTGTTGGGGAAAAAGAAGGCAGACTTAGCGGTGAAATTATTCATTATTGTTATAGTGATTTTACCAATGTCGTGGATAAGATGAACGCGCAGAGTACTCTGGAAGCGAAAAAATGGCTGCGGGATAAACGGAAAATGAGTTTAAACCTGGCCTTAGTCCGGGTGTTTTCCCGGTTTTTTAAAATGTATGTGCAAAAAATGGGATTTAGAGATGGCTTGATTGGGTTTATGATGGCTTGGCAATGGGCAACTTATCAGCTTTTAAGCTATGTAAAATATTGGCAGTTGAAAAACATGGAGGGTGGTTCAAATTTAGGATAAGAATTCAACGGTTAAGGTGTGAAAAAAAATACTTTAACTTTTTTGATCTAATAAATTTTAACGCTATATTTAAATCAATAGTTTGTAATTAATAATTAATAATTTTTAAATTTTAATCTTTTAGTTTCAGGCTGTTAGCGTTTATGTTTTAGTTTTTTACTCAATTATTTTTATCCTTATCTGGAATTGCCTTGTCCTTAACCGCCGCTTTTATTCCGATTAGAAGAATATATACAATTATAAATATAACTATGAGTATAGGCAAATCCGAATAATCCTTAAACCAGCAGGCTTAAGGGTTATTTAATCAGAGGAAAATATGCTGGAGATTTACAGTTTACTTATTTTAATGATTATCGGTTCGGTGCTGGCTTTGGAAATCAAAGATCTGCTGTCTGGGGTTATTGTTTTTGGCGCGGTGGGTTTATGTTTGTCCGCGGCTTTTCTTTTACTCAAAGCTCCGGATTTGGCTATGACCCAGCTGATTGTGGAAATTGTGCTGATAATTATTCTTGTCCGGGCAACGGGTTTTACTGATTCGCGCGCGGTTAAAGCCAAACGGGATTATGGGATTTTTTTTGGAGTGCTTATGGCCATCGCTGTATTTTTATTTACAGCAGGTTATGTGATTGCCAAACTGCCGATTTTCGGCAAACCGCTGATGCGCGTTAGCCGAACCTATCTTGCTGAGGCTTTATCCCAGACAAGGGCAGCGAATATTGTCGCGGCAATTACGCTGGATTATCGGGTTTTTGATACTTTTCTGGCCATGATCAGTTTGTTTACAGTGGTTATCGCGATTATGGCTATTTCTCGGCAAAATACAAATAAAATTAATGATGAAAAATAAACTTAACCATCAGGATAAAAATCAGAGCAAAAACCAAAACACTGAATCTCCGGAACAGGGGATGAGCATAATCGTCAAGACGATAACGCGTTTGACTGTGGGGATTTTGTTTGTTTATGGATTTAATGTGGCTTTGCATGGACATATTATTCCCGGCGGAGGTTTTGCCGGAGGCGCGATCATCGCTTTTTCCTTGTTGAATTTAGTTTTAGCTTTTGGCAAAGATGCTGCCTTGGAAAAATTAAGCCAGACCTGGGCTATAATCTGTACTACTCTGGGCTTGCTCCTGTTTATGGTTATTGGATTATTCGGCAATAGCCAAAGCTCTGGTTTGGAAAATGTTTTTCCGGAAAAAGGCGAAAGCTTTAATTTGTTTAGCGCCGGAACCATGCCTTTATTAAATATCGCTATCTGTTTACAGGTGGCCGCGGGCATTTTTGTAATTTTTATCTACTTGGTTTCGCTTAAGCCGGAGGCAGATAAACAATGATCTATTTCTTATGTTTTGTATTATTTTCAATTGGATTGTACGGCGTGCTGGTTAAAAGAAATATAATTAAGTTAATAATCAGCACGATGATTTTAAATTACGCGGTGTATATTTTATTAGTCCTGATGGGGTTTAGGCGGCAAGGCCAAGTGCCGGTATTTGCGGCGAATAAGGAAATGGGGTTTATGGTTGATCCTTTGCCCCAATCACTGGTAATGGTATCGATGATTGTCGGATTAGCAGTTACCGCTTTATTAGTGGCTGTGGCCATGCGCTTGTATCAGAGATTTAGGACATTTGATATTAAAGAAATAATTAAGCTTAACCCTAAACCAGAAGCGGAAGATAATGCCTGATATTCAACAGAGTATTCCTTTATTTATTTTAATCCCTTTATTGGGAGTTTTTCTTTTGGCGCTGATTGCCAGAAAGAAAAATTTTAATGCTGATCTGATCTTGTTTTTTGTGATCTTAATCCTGCTTTTGCTTTGCGGCCCTTTGTTTGGTTTTATAAAAAAGTCCGGGATGGTTGTGTATTGTTTAGGCGCCTGGCGCCTGCCGGAAGCAATCAGCTTTATTGTTGATGGGCTGGCGGCTTTTTTCCTTACCAGTGTTTGTCTGGTGGGTTTTTGCCTGATGCTGTTTAGCTTGCGGTTTATCGATCTTTATGGCGAAAAGTGGAAATTTTATAGTTTGTTTCTGCTTTTGCTCACAGGCGTAAACGGAGTTATTATTGCCGGCGATCTTTTTACCATGTATTTGTTTATGGAAGCAGCTGCTGTAGCGAGTTATGCTTTGGTTTGCTTTTCCTTAGAAAACAAAGCCTTAGCTTTTGGGTTTAAGTATATGATTAAGGGGGTAATGGCTTCAGCAATAATATTCTTAGCCATTGCTGTATGTTATTGTTATACTTCAACCCTGGCTTTAGCGGATATTGCTAATCAGCTTTATACCCGCCAGAATGTCGCTAATGATCCGGGCATGGTTTTTGTTGTTTTGTTTATCCAGAGTTTGCTGTTCCTGGGGTTTTTAATCAAGTCCGGCATAGTTCCGGTTTATTCCTGGGTTGCTGATAGCCAGGATGCAACCCTTGCTTTGGTATCGGCAATCCTGGGCGCTGTGATTATCCCGGTACTGGGAATCTATCCATTTATCCGAATATATTTTAATATTATTGGTCCGAATCCGGAGAGTTTAGCGATGCTTAGGATAATCGCGGTTTTAGCTATGCTCGGCGCATTGGTTTGGGCATTAAGAAAACAGCAGCTTAAGCCGGTGATTGCTTATCATACCATGGCTGAATTCGCCTTTGTTTTACTCGGAATCGGCATTGGCACGCGTTTAGGGGTTTTAGCCGGTCTTTTGCATTTGCTTAATACTCAGGTTGCAGTGGCTTTGGTTAATTGTAATGCCGGGTTAATTGATTATATTTTTCATCCCAAAAAATCCGGACTATCAGGATATGGTTTTAAACAAATGCCCGGAGCTTTTATTTCCAGCTTTTTCAGCAGCGGGGCATTTTTTGGTTTGCCGCCGTTTTTCGGGTTTTGGACTAAATTGCTGATAATTTTTGCTGCTTGGCAGGCAGGGTATAAGCTCTCGGCTTTTGGGGCAATATTGGCAATGGGTATTGTGGGCGTGTCTTTTTTTAAAACTAAAAACTTGCTG
This sequence comes from Candidatus Omnitrophota bacterium, assembly GCA_043805415.1. Classification (GTDB taxonomy): domain Bacteria; phylum Omnitrophota; class Gorgyraeia; order B26-G9; family B26-G9; genus JAHITE01. The sequence goes on from JAZDHZ010000024.1 coordinate 21,994, forward strand.
TTTTTAAAAAATAGCGATTATGAACCTGATCCGAAAATAAGAAAAATTAAGCCTGTTATGGCTCTGGCTTTGATGCTGATGATTGGTTTATGTTTAGGCCTGAATCTGCTTTTATTCTCCACAGCGCAAAATACTTTTGTCCGGCCGGCAATTAAAACCATACTTTCAGCGACTAATTATTCGAAAACAGTATTTAAGGCGGAAAATGAAAAGTAAAATAGTTTTGTTTGTGTTTTGTTTAATAATCTGGCTGGGGCTTAATTGGCCGATAAATCCGCAATGGCTATTAGCCGGCGTGCTGGTCAGCAGCTTTACGGCAATAATTACCGGAGATATTTTTACCCGCCGGCCGCATATTGTGGTGCACGTAAAACGCTATTTTTGGCTGGGGTTTTATGTTTTAGTTCTGGTTATTGAGGGAATCAGAGCTAATATTGATCTGGCTTATCGGGTTTTACATCCGGATTTACCGCTTAAGCCAGGGATTGTGAAGATTAAAACTAAGATTAAAAGCGCGATCGGCTTAACTTTACTGGCTAATTCAATAACATTTTCCACCGGAGCTTGCGCCGTAGATATCGATTTGGCAAAAGGATATATTTATGTGCATTGTCTGGATGTGGAAAGCCAAAATATTAAGGCGGCAACTGAATTAATTGCCGCTAAATTTGAAAAAATACTTGAAAAGGCATTTGATTAAATGAAAACCCAAAATCCTGGTTTTGAAAAAAGATTAATTTGGTTTATAAGCAGCATTGGATTATGCTTTATTATTGCCATGATTTTTATGCTCCCAGGAGTTTTTCTGACTAAAACTTTATTCTTTTTACTCTTATGCTGTTTAAGCGCGTTAATCCGGGTTTTTATCGGGCCAACCGCCGCGGATCGCGCTTGCGCGATTACAATCATGGGCATGATGGTGATCGGGTTTTGCGGGATTTTGGCTGTATTTACTCAGAAGGATTGGTATCTGGATATCGCGTTTATTTGGGCTTTGCAGTCTTTTATCGTCGCGCTGAGTCTAGCAAAATTTCTTGAAGGTAAAAGATTTGATCAATAAAGCAGCGCATAGCGGATAGATGATATGTTAAAGTGTCAAGCTTTCGAGAACAAGGTATAATAATCTTGTTAATGAAACAAAAAGGAGGAAAGCATGACACAATCAAACCAGTATTTAGCAGTGGATTATGATACCTTTATAGGTATCGACGTGGATAAAAAAAGTTTTTCATTTACAGTTAAAGACCATTATAATATGAATCGTTCAAAGAAAATACCCAGTGAGCCTAAAATGTTTTATCAGTACATCAAGAAGCATTTCTCGAACGATAGAGTGCTTTGTGCGTATGAAGCTGGGCCGACAGGATTTGGCTTATATGATTATTTAAAGAGTAGGCATCAACCTTGTTTGGTAGTATCACCGTTATCGATTCCTAAAGCTATTAATGAACGGGTAAAAAATAACAGGTTGGATTCAATGAAGATAGCTGAAGACTTACGTTCAGGGCAATTACAATCTATCCGTGTGCCAGAAGATAATTACCGGGAACTACGGCATCTAATTAGTTTGCGGGAGAATTACGCGAATAATCGAAAAACCGCTAAGCAACGGATAAAATCCTTATTATTATACACAGATCTGCATAAACATTTTAAAAGCGAAGAAGAAAATTGGTCAAATAGTTATCTTAATAAACTCAAAGAATTGCCTTGTTTGAATGCTGAACGGCAACGGTTGGATATGCTGCTTATGGATTTAGAATACGCACGCAAACAAACATTATCTATTTTGAGACAGTTAAGACAATTTATTCAGGGACATGAAGAAATCAGTAAAGACATGAACTACTTACAATCTTTACCCGGGATAGGATTTATTACGGCAGCTACTGTGTTAGGTAGAATAGGTAATCCCACTGATTTAAGAGGCTGTAGAGAGATAGGGGCCTTTCTTGGACTGGTACCCCGAGAAAAATCTACAGGAGATGTTGTTAACCACGGATCAATTACTCAATTAGGTAATCGGCACTTGCGGAGTATGCTTATAGAAGCAGCATGGACAGCTATACGCGTAGATAAAGAATTAGAGCAATTTTATCATCGGATAAAATCTCGGCATCATCCTAAGATTGCGGCTAAGAAAGCAATAGTGGCAGTAGCACGTAAATTGACACAGCGAATTTATAAAGTATTAAAAGAGCAACGGGTGTATGTTGTTCATTAGAAAAAAGTTAAATAAGCATTGGAATTCGGAGCCTATTCTTTTGGGACGACTCGACTAAACGCAGAGCAAAAGCTCGTCTTATAGGAAGAGACCCAAAAGATTTAAAACGAAAAAATCAAAGAGTGTGATCCTGCGGGATGCCACGAATAACAGATAGTTCAGATTCCGGCTTATTATTTAATTACCAACGAAGGTTTATAATGAATTGTCACATAGCGCTTGACACTTTACATAACAGCGTTTAGCGATTAGGAAAAGCAAAGCGCGATACGCAATACGCACAACGCAATACTAAAAATAAAATTAGTTAAAAGAAGAGGAAAAATATGCCGGAAATAGGGCGCTTGTTTATTATCCTGGGTTTGTTTTTTAATTTTATCGCCGCGATAAGTTTATTCCGCATGCCGGATGTATATACCCGTTTGCAGTCAGCAGCCAGGAGTGTGACTTTGGGCACAGGCTGTATTATGCTGGGAGTTTTTATTTGCCGCGGCTTTAGCGCCACTGGGTTTAAAGCTTTGTTTGTAACCGGGTTTTTAATTTTAATTTGTCCGGTTTGTGTGCATGCTTTAGCCAAGGGCGCGTATAAAAGCAAAGTAAAATTAGCCGAGGGTTCAGTGTGTGACCGCTATCAAGAAGATCAAAAGCTTAAGCTGAATCAGGAGATTAAATCCAAAACTGTTTAGAACCCGGATATTTATTGATTGCTTTTATTTTTTTCTGAAAACTGATACAATTAGATGTTTGTTAGTTGTTGGTTTAACTTAACCAAAAGGCGGCTTTTGCTATGCATGAAATCGGGATAGCCCAGGATATAATCAATGCTGTTTTTAAACAGCTCGCGGCGCATGATTATGAACGGGTTAGCAAGATTAAACTTTTGGTTGGAGATTTTAATCTAATTACCCGGGAATCTTTACAGAGTTCATTTGATTTAGTGGCAGAAAACACTAAAGCTAAAGGCGCGGTTCTGGAAATAGAACAGACTTCTGGCATGGAAATTGAAATCAGACACATTGAAGCAGAATAGCCATATTCCTATTGAAATAGATTTAACTAACTTCCTGGATAAGGATCGGGTTGTCTTAGCCTTGGGCGCGGAGTTAAAGGCTAATTACTGTATTTTAAATAAGCAAAAAGCGTATTTATATTCCGGATTTAATGATCTTAAAAATCCTGAGGATTATAATCAGTATAAACAAAGTATTATCCAGCAAACCAAACGCTTAAAACTTAAACCCCAGGTTATAGCCCATGACCTGAATCCGCTGTTTCTTAGTTCGCGCTTGGCCCAGGAGCTTAATAGCTCAGGGTTTAAAACCAGCCGGATTATTCCGATTCAGCACCATTTTGCCCATATTGCCGGAGCTTGTGCGTCATTGGGTTTAAAAAAGCAGGAAATTATCGGCATTGCTTGTGACGGCACAGGCTTGGGTGATGATTCTAAGGTTTGGGGCTGCGAGTTTATCAGCTATGATTTTAAACAAGCCCTCCGCTTAGGTCATCTTGATTATATTCCTTTGCCCGGAGGAGATAAGGCTGTGGCTGAGCCTTGGCGAGTGGCAGCGGCTTTGCTGTATATGTGTTATGGGGATAAATTACTTGAACTGCCGATTCCCTGGCTTAAACAAAAAAAATATGAAATTCAAATCCTGGGGCAAATGATTGCCAAAGGAATTAATACTCCCTGGGCGTCAAGTGCCGGCAGATTGTTTGACGGGATCGCGGCTTTAACTGGATTGTGTTTAAAGGTCAGTTCTGAAGCCCAGGCCGCGATTGCTTTGGAAGCAGAGGCAAGCAAAGTAATTGACAAGCAAAATAAAACATATGATTATGAGATCAAGGAAAAAAGCGGAATGTTCGCAGCTGATATCCGGAAAATGATTAAAGGCATTGTTCAGGATATGGAGAATAAGCAAACTATTCCAGATATCGCGGCTGGGTTTCATAATACGTTTGTCCGGATTTTAGGGGAAATCGCGGGAAAAATAAGCGCGAAAACCAAAGCAAAGCATATTGTTCTCGGCGGAGGAGTATTTTTTAATAAAATAATTTTAGAAAAACTGAAGATTAATTTGGTTAAACAAGGATTTTGCGCGCACCAGCCTTTGCCTGAATTTTTATCTGACGCGGGTTTATCTTTAGGCCAAGCAGTGCTGGCCGCGCGGGGTTTTAAAAGTAAGTAAACATAAAGATAAAAAAATAATTAAGTAAGTGAATGAAAAACATAAAATAGATATATTTTTTTTAAGTGTAGTTTGGATTATGAGGTGTTGATATGTGTATTGGCATACCAGTAAAAATTAAAAAAATTGATGGGCTTACCGCGATTGCTAGTGCTGGCGGAGCAGAAAGAAAAATCGGAATTGATCTGACTCCGGATGTTAAAGTCGGCGATTATGTGCTTTTGCACGCGGGGTTCGCGATTGAGAAAATAGACGAAGCTGATGCCAAAGAAACTTTAAAGCTATTAGCGGAAATGTACTCGCAGACGGAAGAATAAATAAACAGTTATGAATGACGAAAAAGCAGTTATGAATTATGAGTTATGAATGACGAAAAAGCAGTTATGAATTATGAATTATGAGTTATGAATGACGAAAAAGCAGTTATGAATTATGAGTTATGAATGA
>JAZDHZ010000025.1:0-39059 GCA_043805415.1 Candidatus Omnitrophota bacterium
ACTCTAGTTAATTCCTTTTGGCTCATCCTGATAATGTCCTCTCCCATATATTTACCTCCTTACCAGAAGGTATCACATGTTCTTAAAAACCGGACATTCTTACTTTGGTTATATAGGACATTATCACTTTGGTATTACAGGGCTGAAGCTTTTTTTGCATTGGATCTTCGGGTTGCGCATGAAACTGAGAAGGCTGTTTTGGTTTTATGCGAAGGCAGGAAGACTTGGATTGCAAAATCGAGGATTTATAAGATACGGTTAAGTAACGATGTTTTTGAAATTTATATCAGGAAAAGCCTGATGAGATAATTAAGTATTGTGTCCCCTCATTGCTCAGCTATAGACTGTATGGCCCGTTCAATCTTTTTTTCAATCCCTCTTTCCAAAAATCCTGGCAGAATTTTTTTGATTTTATCTTTAAAATCAGACTCTAACCATTTGAAATTAGGAGACTTATATAAACCAGATAATTGAAAAGCAAAATTCACAGAATCAGCATCATTGCGGATTAAACCCAGCAAAAGTTGGAATTTCGGAGATTGAGTTAATAGTTCCTTTGCTAAACTTATGGAAAGTCGGCTGGAAAGCATTTCATTGTTTTTTATAATAAAATTGCCGGCTAAATTAACTTTTTCACTAGCTAAATCTATATCCTCCAGCATAGCCATGTCATCAGTTACAAGAAATTTAGCGGAAATATTAGCAAAATCCACTGTTTTTAAAGAATCAATATTAAAAAATTCCGCCAGCCACACAAAAAAACGTACATTTTCCAAATACCCATTTTTAATTTCCACATGCCCTTTTAGCTGCGCTTTGGGATAACTATCATAATCAAGATTGCAGGCAAATTTACCATCAATCTTACCAGTAAGCTTAGCTTGAAGTTTTCGGTAAGCCCCAAATAAAGACAAGAGAACTGTTTCCATTTCATTTGCGCTCACATCTTCAACTTTTAGCATACACTTTGTCTTGACTGGCCTGGCTGACATATCTAAATATACCTGTCCAGCTAGCTTGCCATCATAAATATCGCTGTCAAATAAAGCAACCTTTAAATCTTTATTGATAAAATTACACAGTAAGTTAAAATTGTTTAAAGAAAAATCATAAATCTCATCCGCTTTATACTCTAAAATTATTTCTTTAACAAAAAACTTAATCCTCTGATCCGGGGTCAAGCCAAAGCTTGCTTTATTAAATAAAGCTTTAAGGATTTGCACAGAGTAATTATTAACACTGCCTTTTAAAAATCCCACGTTTATCTTACCGTCAAGACTCCCTTTAGTTGCGCTGCAGGAAAAATCCAGATCAAGACTTTGCGGATTATTTTTTCTTTTCTCCGGCGCTTGCTGGTCAAATGTGGATAAACTCAGATTAAGCGCTGTCTTTTCCAAAAAATCAATGTCTGCTCGCATTTTTACCGGGATATTATTAATAACAAAGCTCGCTTGTTCTAAGTTAATTTTTTTAGAAGCAAAACGGATTATACAATTAATATCAAAAATATTTAAACTTGTTGGAGAAGCGTTGACCTTCTGAGGAATCCGTTTGTAAACCAAGAGATTCCTGATATATGTTACCAGTTCATTTTCCTTATTTATCCTATATTTATGTTTATAAAAATCTTCAACTATGGAAAAACCATTTAAAGTCAAAACACCTTTATTAAGGCTTCCCTTTAAACTTGCCTGAAAATTATTGGTTTCAAAATCCAAAGTGTCGATTAAAAACCCCTGCGGAGCAATAGTGCCAAAAAAATGATACTTGACCGGCTGAGCAAAAAAATTATCTGTTTGTTTGATTTGCGATAACGCGCTGCTCAGCATGCGCAGATTAATATCCCCAAAGCTTACAATCTTAAAACCCGGCCCGATTTTAAGTTTTATATTGGCAATAATCGCGCGAGAAGCTTCGCCCTTTCTTTCCAAGATATATTGAGAGTCTTCCAGGATTATTTTAAGCGGCCGGCCCTGGGCCAGGAGATTAATTATCTCTACAATCCCGTCGATGCTTTCTTTTAAGAATAAGGGGTATTCAAACAAATCAACTTTCGGCTTTATCAAATAAAGCTTGGAAATAACAATCTGCTTGTTACGGATAAGTTCCTTTAAAGAAAATACCAGGGTTATTCTTTTGATCGAAAGCGGAAGATATTCAGAATTTGTACTATCGCCTTTAACATCAACATCTTTTAGAATGATAAAACAAGGAGGGATATAATTAATGCTTCCAATTGTAGTAGTTTTGTTTAAATAGCCGCTTAATTCGCTTTCAATCTTAGGCTTATTAGCCATCAGTAATGTTTTCGCTGCCAGAAAAACAAGGCAAAAAAACAGAATTATTACCGTAACTAAAATTGAGACAAGAACTGGTTTAGAAATAGACCGTTTCAAACAATTCCTCGTTAATATAAATTTCCACCCGGTCTATAAAATATATCGCTTTATAGTTTAGCCCTAGGGGAGATTTATACAGGTATTCCTTATACTCACTAAATAAAAGGCTTAGTTGTTTAAAAGTAATTACTTTCTTTTTTAGATCATATTGTTTATCTTGCTGCTGCACCTGTTCCATTTTTAATAAATAAACAACAGCAAACGGCAAAGCTTCCGATCGCGGAAAAAGCTCAATAAATTTTGCAAATGCTGACTGCGCGTCATAATAATTAGCCAAGGCAAAATAATACTCACCAGTGGCAAACAAAGCATCATGGTAATACAGCGATGTTGTGGATAATTGCAGTAAGGAATGGAATTGCATAAACGCAAAATCTCTATCCCCATCTTTAACTGATTGTTTAGCGCTGAGATATAAATCAGCATCTTCCTGCGCATAGCCGAAAATTGCTCCACTCATTACACTGATAAATACAATCAGCAGCAAAACATTTTTTTTCATCCTCATCTCCCTAATTATTTAAGTTTAGCATATTCATTATTATATCAAAGGAAAAAACAGAATCAAACTTTTTTCCAGAATTTAAGAAAAAGCCAACTCTTTGTCTTGATAGATGAAAAAGAGCTGGCCTTTTAAGTTTTGCTGTTTCCAAACTGATTATTTCTTAATATTTTCTTCGATTATTTTCAATAAAGCTTCCGGATTTACCGGCTTTTCGATAACTGCTTTAACCGGCAGCCATTCTTCATCCGGCTTAAAATCATAGGCAAGATGCATGTCGTTTTTAATCCCCGTTACCATCACAACTGGAATATTTTTTGTTTTCTCATCATCCTTAAATATTCTTGCTGTATCAAAGCCCTCGGTTTTATGGGTCATCATAACATCAAGCAAGATCAAATCAGGCATCTGCTTTTGTGCGATTGCAAAACCTTCTTTACCATTTGGCGCGGTTAAAACTTCAAAACCCTTGGATGTCAGCATGGTAGAGACTGCATCTCGAAAATCACCATCATCATCAATGATCAATAGCTTTCCTGTCATCATCCCCTCCTTTAACATTAAAACAACAATATATTACTTATCAACACAGCTGATTATAAGCTTTTTACAACATTATTGCAAGTCTAGCCAATGTTTTATTTCTTGTACATTGGCTTAGGAGTATATCTTGTGTGCAATAGTTTATGTGATTTTTCCCCTAAAGGCTTGCCTAAAAATTCATCATACAATTTGCAAACAAAAGGATTTTCATGCGAACTGCGCAATTTTGTATCCTGATCTTCCTGATACAATCCTTGAGCTCTTTTAATCCGCAGCTTATCCGTAACTCCATAAGGCTGGCCGCCTCCGCCAACGCATCCGCCGGGACAAGCCATTACTTCGATAAAATGATACGGCATCTCTGTCTTTTCGGCAATTGCTTTTTCAATCTTTTTTAATACATACTCGACATTACCGATGCCATGAGCAACCGCTATTTTTACTATTGTTCCCTCAATGTCAATTTCGGTTTCTTTAACTCCTTGCAAACCGCGGACATTATTAAATTCAAGCTTTGCCAGTTTTTTATTGGTTACATAATGATAAGCTGTTCTCAGCGCTGCTTCCATTACTCCTCCGGTAGCGCCAAAAATTACTCCCGCTCCAGTATAATCTCCCAGGATATTATCCGCCTTTTCCTCAGGCAAATTGGCAAAATCAATCCCGGCTTGTTTTATCATTCTCGCCAACTCGCGTGTGGTCAATACCACATCAATGTCCTGATGCCCGGAAGCAAACATTTGTTCACTGCGGCTAACTTCATATTTTTTCGAAGTACAAGGCATAACCGATATCATCTGGATTCTTGCCGGATCAATATTATTTTTTTCCGCGAAATAAGTTTTAGATAATACTCCAACCATTTCATGCGGAGATTTAGCAGAAGAAAAATACTCGATCATATCCGGATAAAACCGCTCCATATAATCCACCCAGGAAGGACAGCAAGTTGTAATCAAAGGCAAAGTGCCTTTTTTATGCACAAAACGTTCCACAAATTCCGAAGCCTCTTCGACAATCGTTAAATCCGCGCCAAAGGTTGTATCAAACACTGCTTGAAACCCTAATCTGCGCAGCGCGGCATATAATTTGCCTGTTAAGTTAGCGCCTTCTGGAAAGCCAAAAGCTTCTCCAATCGCCACCCGCACTGCCGGCGCAATCTGGACAACACAATATTTATCCGGATTATATAAAGACTGCCATACCTGCTGGGTTTGGTCAAATTCAAAAATCGCGCCTGTCGGACAATGCGCTGAACACTGCCCGCATTTAATACAAGGACTATCTGCCAGATTAATATCACCGGCCGCGGAAATACGGGTCTTCATCCCCCGTTCTAAAAAGGAAAGCGCCCAAACATCCTGCATGTCTTGACAGACCTGAACACATCTACCGCATAAAATACATTTTTCCGGGACCAAAGAAATAGTCCCGGTTGAACTATCTTTTGGTAAACTTCTTAGATACTGTTTAAAGGGAAATTCTCTGATGCCGAAATCAGCTGATAATTTCTGCAATTCACAATTATTATTTCTGCCGCATTGCAAGCAATCATTAGGATGATTGGAAAGAATTAATTCGATTACTGTTTTGCGTGTTTGCTGTAATTCCTGATCATGGGTAATAATCTCCATGCCCTCTTCTAAGGGAGTACAGCAAGAACGCATCATTTTATTACTGCCCTTGATCTTGACAATACATATCCCGCAGCTTCCAGTCGCGTGTAAATCCGGATGCTTACAAAGCGTTGGGATATTCACATTGATCTGCTTGGCCGCGTCCAAGATAGTGCTGCCTTTTTTTACCTGAACTTCAACATTATTGATTTTTGCTTTAATCATGATTTACTCCCGTATTACCGCATCAAATTTACATATATCAAAACATTTACCGCATTTGATACACTGTTCCTGGTTAATAATATATTCCTTATTTTCGTTCTTGGGGATCGCGTTTACCGGACAATCTCTCGAACACTGGCCGCAGCGCACACATTTTTCTTGGGATATTATGAAGCGCAACAAATCCGTACACTTTTTGGAACTGCAGCGCCGGTCATTTATATGCTGAACATATTCGTCCCGAAAATATTTTAATGTGGAAAGAATCGGATTAGGCGCTGTTTGGCCTAAACCGCATAATGAAGCTTTTTTAACCGCGTTACAGATATTTTCTAATTTTACCAGATCACCCTGATTGGCTTTTCCCCGAGAAATTTCTTTTAAATAATGCAGCATCTGAAACCCGCCGATCCGGCAGGGAGAACATTTACCGCAAGACTCATCCACACAAAAACGCAAATAAAACTTAGCAATATCCACCATGCAATCATCTTCATCAAGGACAATCATTCCGCCGGAACCCATAATTGAGCCGAGTTTTTGCAGATTTTCATAATCCACCGGCGTATCTAAGAATTCTTTGGGAATTACTCCTCCTGACGGCCCGCCGGTTTGCACTGCTTTTAATTTTTTATCTTCAAAAACACCGCCGCCAATTTCATAGACTATTTCCCGCAGCGTAATTCCCATCGGGACTTCAATTAATCCTGAGTTTTTCACCTTGCCGGTCAAAGCAAATACCTTTGTTCCTTTTGATGTCGCACTGCCAATGCTGGCAAACCATTTGGCCCCTTTTAATAATATCGCGGCAATATTAGCTAATGTTTCCACATTATTGATAACCGTCGGCTTTTTCCATAATCCCCGAATCGAGGGGTATGGCGGCCGAGGAGTCGGACAGCCTCTTTTGCCTTCAATTGAGGCAATTAATGCCGTTTCTTCTCCGCAAACAAAAGCACCCGCGCCTAAACGAATTTCTAAATCAAAACTAAAATTACTGCCTAAAATGTTTTCTCCCAAAAGCCCGTACTCCCGGGCCTGGTCAATTGCTTTTTGCACTCTTTTAATGGCTAAAGGATATTCCGCGCGAATATAAAAAAACCCCTTATCAGACCCGATAGCAAATCCGCCGATTATCATCCCTTCAATCACCGAATGCGGATCGCCTTCTAAAACACTCCGGTCCATATACGCTCCCGGATCGCCCTCATCAGCATTACAAATAATATATTTTTGATCAGCTTGAGTGCGATAAGCAAAATTCCACTTACTTGCCGTAGGAAATCCTCCGCCGCCTCTGCCCCTTAAGCCGCTTATTTTTAATTGTTCAATAACATCTTCCGGGGAATACTCAAACAGCACTTTTGCTAAGGCCTGATATCCGTCTTGGCCAATATAATCATCAATGTTCTCCGGATCAATTACCCCGCAATTACGCAGGACAATTTTCAGCTGTTTAGACTCTACGTCTAAAACAGCTTCTTTGATTATTTTATTCTTTTTTATTGCCTCGCCAATAATCTGGCTGACCGCATCCTGACCGCTGATTTTGTAAATAATATTTTCCGGTAAAATTTTAACAATAACACCCTGCCCGTAAACACCTAATTCCGCGACCCGCACAACCTGCGCCTGATCATCAAGCTTTTCATCAAGCAAAACACTCATGATCGTATCAGCGAAGCTTGCCTCGCGCTGCTGGCCGTCGGTATCACAAACTAATATGATTTTTTTATCATTTTTTCCACTCATCTTACTTGCCCTTTACGTTATAAATGTGATCATTTAATAATTTCTTATTGCCCACATGTCGTTCAATAATTTCAATCGCGCTTTTTTTATCAATATTACCGTATATAACCTGCGGCAGGCCATCAATACAAACTTCCACCAAGGGTTCGGCATAGCATTTTCCCGCGCAGCCGCATTGGCCGACAGTAATATCTAAATTGCGTTTTTTAACTTCTTGTCTGAGGGTTTCTAAAACCACATCCGCGCCCGCGGCAATTCCGCAAGTACTCATTCCTACTTTGATCCAGTTTTTTCTTGGCTTAGAATGCTCGTGCTTAATTTTGTTTAAAGTGTCTTTTGTCAGCTTACTCATTATTCTTACTCCCTTCTTTAACATAAAGTGAAAGGATGTCCATGACCTCTTTTGTCTTAACCTTGCCATACACCTTATGTCCGATAGTAATTACCGGAGCCAAACCGCAGCAGCCAAGACAGCGCACAACCTGGAGATGAAATAATTTGTCTTGAGTGGTCTGTTCTTCTTCGATATGTAAGATTCTTTTTAATTCAGATAATATTTGGGGAGCGCCTTTTAAATAGCACGCAGTACCCATGCACACGGAAATCGTATGCTTGCCCGGAGGATCCAGTTTAAAATAATTATAAAAAGTTAATACCTCGTAAATACTGGCCATGGGAATCTCGAGAATTCTTGATAATTCAAAGGATACATTGCGCGGCACATAGCCATAATGATTTTGGATTTCATGTAAAATCATTACTAAATTGCCTTTTCTCCCTTTCCACTTAGCAGCAAGTGTTTCTAATTGATTAACGGTTTTGACATGATCCTGAGAATTAAGCTTAATGCATTTTTCCACGATTTTAAGTAAAGTTTCCGGCTTAACTGGTTTTTCCAGCACAGCTCTCACCGGCAAAGCCTTTTCCTGAGGTCTTAGTTCAAAAGGAAAATCCATTTCCTTATGCGCTCCGGTAATCATCACAATCGGAATTTCCTTACTGGCAGCATCCGCGGCAATTGCCTTCGCGATATCCGCGCCTTCTGTTTTATAACTCATCATCATATCCAGCAATATCAAATCAGGAGAATCGTGTTTTACTTTGGCAAACCCCTCCTGACCGCTAGCAGCAGTTGTCACCTGATATCCATTGGCGGTAAGCAAAAGCTGGGTTGCCTCGGTAAAATCCTGATCATCATCAATAATAAGTATCCTCGCGCCCATATTTATTCCTTTCATACTTTTCTTTAAAGATTCCGCTATTCTATTTTTATAGTAAATTTAAAAGAATTTCCCGCGTTTTTCGGCTCAACCCAAATTTCCCCGCCATGCTGTTCAATTATTTTTTGAGTTATAAACAACCCAATGCCTGTGCCTTTTACTTTTTCCATGCCCGCGTATATCAAGCGTGAAAATTTTTTAAATAATTTATCAATATCAATGCTGGCAATCGGCCTGCCGTCATTATACACTTCTACTTCCAAAATTCCCGGCTTTACTTTAGTGCTTATTTTAATTATTCCGCCTTGCGCTCCGTATTTAATCGCGTTGGATAATAGATTATTAACCACGATCTGAATAAGTCCAATATCCATATTAAGCACGATATTTGGATCAACCTGAGCGTCAATGGACATGTTTTTCTCCTGAGCAAGCTGCAAAAAAGATTCGATTGATACGTCAAATATTTGCTCTTTTAAATTTGCCTTTGTTTTTTTCAGCATAATCTCATCTTTTTCTATTCTGCTTAAATTAAGAAAGTTTTTCACTGTGGAAGAAAGATAATCCAGATTTCGGGACATAGAAACAAGTGCTTTTTTCTGCGCATCATTCATTGGCCCGAGAAATTCTTTTCTTAAATTATAAGCATTTAAAACAATTGAAGAGAGTATTCCTTTAAGCTCATGCGAAACAAACCCGACTAAATCCAGATAATTGCGATTCAGTACCTCCAGCTTATTATTGGAAACAATCAGACTTTTTTCCCGCTCATCAAGTTTGCTGGACATACTATTAAAAGCATCGGCTAATTCTCTTAGTTCTTTTAAAGGGCTTTTTGTTTTAACTCTATGCTCCAAATCTCCGCTGGCAATCTTTCTGGTTGCCGCTAAAATCGTTGTCATTGGCTTGGTTATAGCCGCGGTTAAAATAAGCGCCAGAATCGCGGCCAAAACCCCGGCTGCCCCAATAATTGTAAAAAACGCTAAAACAATTGCCCGCTCTGTATCAACAAATGGCTTTTCCAGCACGCCGACATAAAGCACGCCGATAATATTCGCGTCAATATCCATGATTGGTTCATACGCGGTCAAATACCAGGCATTAACCACAAAAGCCCGATCAACCCACATGCCGCGCTTGTTGACAACTTCATTGTAAACAACCTCAGAGATTCGAGTCCCAATTGCTCTTTGCCGAGTATCAGTTAAAACATTTGTGGCAATCCTGACATCATTCTGAAAAATGGTCACCGTTCCCACAGCCTTGCCTTCATAAACTCTGCTCTGAAAAACAAGATCACGCATACGATCAACCAAAGCAAAATCCCGATTAATCACCTTACCGCCATATATAACTTTAATCAGCTTTCCGGTCTGATCCTTAATCGGCATGGCATATTCTAAGGCCATAGCTTGTTCTAAAACTTTTTTGTTTGTGGGAATTGCTTTGGGCGTAGGCAAAATATCTATTTTAGCTTTTTCCGGCAAAGCCTGATCCATCAGGCTTAATTCCTCCTGATCAATTATCCTGGTTCCGCCAATCCCCATACCATTAAAAGCCCGCAATGCGATCTGGCTTTTAATTTGCGGTTTCTGCTCCTCAGTGACTTGATAAATATAATCCAGGCCTATTTTTTGTTTATATTGGCTTAAATCATCCCGATTAGCTAAAAGCTCAAAAGCCTGTTTTATTGAATCTATCTGGCTATCGTAAACAGAACGCGCTGTTTGCAAATTATTTTTTACTTCATGCTGCGCTTTTTCAATAATATCTTTTTTCAGTATATATGCGCCTAACATTGCGATCGAAACGCCCAAAACCACAATCAGACTGAAAAATGATAAAAATATTCTTGGTTTTAGTGAATTAAGTTTCATAAAATTAATTAGCATGCTTAGTCCTACGCTTCTTTTTCCAATGTTTTTTCCAATAAATTGCTAAAATATATCACGTTTTCCAGCTCAAGCACTAAATTAACATTATTAACCACACATTCCTTAGGCGCGCGCAATCTGATTGGAGCAAAATTTAATACCCCTTTTACTCCGGATAAAACCATTAAATCTAAAACCTGCTGCGCTGCTGACTCGGGCACGGCAATAATTCCGATTCTAATATCATTGCTTTGAATAAACTCAATCATCCTATCAGCAGGCAAAACCGGAATAGCAGCTTGCGGATTTACCTTTAGCGGATCAGCTTCAAAAACAGCATCAATTTTAATCCCGTCTTTTTCAAAGCCATCATATTTAGCCAGGGCAGCGCCAATATTACCCGCGCCCACAATAATCGCATGCTTAATTGTATTTTTACCCAGGATATTATTTAAATGCTCAATCAGCTCATCAATCTGATACCCGCCCCGCTTATTGCCGGAAATACCAAAAATTGAAAAATCCTTTCTCACCTGAGAAGAATTAACCCCAATGGCATCAGCTAAATTGTCTGAGAAAATTCTGCCAAAACCCATTGTTTTTAATCTTCTCAGCGCATTTTTATATCTCGAAAGCCGGATAATACTATTTTTATTTTTCATTAATTAAACTTTCTTGTGATTTTTTTCACAAAAACTAAAAAGGTAAAAAAAAGCACTATTTGTTAAAATAGTTTTTTGTAACTTTTTTCACAATATAGTATAAATATATCATATTATTCATTCTTGTCAAGAGCTTTTGTTATTTTTTTCACAAAAAAAGAAAACCGTTTCACGACGCGGGAACGTGAAAGGGTTGTCACGATAAAACCCTGGCGAGTACTTTCTCGGCAATGGGAAGATATTTTTCACTAAATAAAACAAAGCGGATTTTTTTAAGCGATTTAAGCTGCTTTGCTTTTTGCTTGATCACGCTGAATCCGATCTCCAGCGCCTCAGGCATTGGATAGCCGAATATACCCGCGGAAATCGCGCAAAAAGCAATTGAACTTATCTGATTTTCTTCTGCCAGCCGCAAGGCATTATCATAACAGCTTGCAAGCAATTTATCTGAAGGCATATCAATGCCATATACAGGCCCTAAGCAATGGATAATATATTTATTCGGCAAGTTATGGGCAGAGGTAATCACTGCTTGTCCGGGTTTAATCGGAGCATAAGCCCGGCATTCCTGAGCTAAGCCGGAACCAGCTGCGCTATGAATCGCGCCAGCCACTCCGCCGCCAGGCATTAAATCAGCATTCGCCGCATTAACAATCGCATCCATGTCCGGCTGCTGCGCAATATCACCCTGAACACATTCTAATATTATATTGTCAATTTTCTGTTTGATAATCATTTTGATAAATTTATATTAGCGGACAGGGCAGTGCCTGCTCGCCTCGGCGAAGCCTGGGCTTCGCACCCCTCCTTCGTCGGGGCTGTCCCTACGGGATTATTTATAATTATTATTCCATGGATATCGTAATAAAATAATATCCATTTAACCTATAATCATATTCTTTTAATCGGTTTTGTTTTCTGGTTTTTTAATTTTACAATAAATATCCTGTAGGGACAAGGCATGCCTTGTCCTCTATGGAATAATTTATAATATTATGTTCATCATTAACCCATGTTGCCGGATTATTTACAATATATTCGCGAATCTTGTTTAAAGAATCATTGGTACGAATGACATGGTCATAAAATGAACGCTGCCAAATTTTTTTACCAGGGGTATTTTGTAATTTGTTTATTTGTTTGGTTGATTGATATTTAAAATATCCAATTATATAATTTATTGTAGGGGCGTGGTTTCCGCGCCCGTTAATGGGATTATTATTGTCATGATTATGAATTGATTGATTAATGATATTATTCGGGCAGGGAAACCCTGCCCCTACGATTTGTATTATTCCATGAATATGATTGGGCATAACAATATAATTATCAATTGTTATGTTTTGATAATATTCCGGCAATGTTCGCAATGTCTGGTCAACCATTTTGCCTACATTATTCAGGTATATTCGATTATCAATAATATCACCGAAGATACATTCGCGATTATCTATGCAAATTGTTATGTAATAATATCCGGGTTGTGAATAATCGTAATTTTTCAATCGTATTTGTTTTCGTTTAGGATATTTATTCATTATTTATTATCCATAACATTTGAGCTCAGGCTTTTTGGCTGATACTCAATAGCCGATGGCTGATGGTTTGAGTTTTTATGTTTTTAACTATCAGCTATTAGCCATAAGCTATAAGCCGTTTTTCCGCTTGGCTGAAGCGATTTGTAGTGAATGGTTATAGGTTTTTATTTTTTCTTTGCTTTATATGCTGCAAAAATAGAGATAACAATAAAAGCTAAAAGGCCTAATCCTTGATTTAGAATTGCCATAAAAAATACTAAAATAGATAAATAAGGATTTAAACCTGTTTTTTTGCATATTTTCCACGCCGCAAAAGATAGTAAAATAAAGAAAACAATAGGAATAATGTTAAAACTTTGAGGCTCACCCATAAACTATCCCCCTTCTTTGTGCTTTATATAGGATTTCAGTTTCTGTCTAAACTAATCATCTTATTGTCAGTTCTATTAAACTTTATGGTAGCTACTACAGTTATCATTGAAGCATTGGATGTGGCGCCATTAACATCCCCGCCTTGTTCAATTCCGTATTCTAAGAATTCTAAGCCTTTTATGGTTGCCGCGGAAAAAGAATCTTTATTTGATATTCCTTGGGGCACTGAAATTCGCCCGAGTTCGTAAGTTATTATTTCATCGGCGCAGAAAAGATTTACAATGCCTAAATTGTTATCACCGGTAAAATCCCACTTAGTTCGAAATTGATCTACAGTTAAAACCCCAGGCTCATAGGTATTAAGCTCCTCTAACATTAAACTCTCTTTGTTGATTTCCTCTGCGTGTATATGTCCGTAAAACAAAACGCAACCCATTAACAAACAAATAAATATTTTCATTATTTCTCCTATAACATCCGACTTCACCGACTGGAAACGCGCAGCGTTTACGATTGCCTGTAGTGAATTGATTCGGTTTGTTTTAATTTACAATAAATATCCCGTAGCGGACAAGGCATGCCTTGGCCGCTATAGAATAATTTATAATATTATGTTCATCATTAACCCATGTTGCCGGATTATTTACAATATATTCGCGAATCTTGTTTAAAGAATCATTGGTACGAATGACATGGTCATAAAATGAACGCTGCCATTTTTTTTACCAGGGGTATTTTGTAATTTGTTTATTTGTTTGGTTGATTGATATTTGAAATATCCAATTATATAATTTATTGTAGGGGCGTGGTTTCCGCGCCCGTTAATGGGATTATTATTGTCATGATTATGAATTGATTGATTAATAATATTATGCGGGCAGGGAAACCCTGCCCCTACTGCTGTTTTCTATTGATAAAACAATCCTTTGACAAAATATCTGCCCTGATCTTCGGAAAGAGTTAATCTGATCAGGATATCGTCCTTAGTATTATCAAAAGCACCCTTCCAGAAAATTACTGTTGAACTCTGGGTATTAATAAAACCTAAATATTCCCGATACAAATAACTGCCGACCCAATCATAGACTTCTTTGCGCTTTTTAATAAACCGGTCTTTTGACATAATTGCTTTAAGATGCTGATCAAAATCTTTCGTGTATTGAAAATAATCATCATTAGCCATACCCTGGAGAATATTATCAATTATTGGATCAGCATGCTGCTGAACCTCAGCATTATCTTGGCCAATAACTCCAGCATATCCATTTACTGATAAAACAATACTTATTGCAATAAACCAAATCAGTATCTTAAGCTTCATCTCTGCTCCTTTTTTAAATCCTTATTTTCCATTAAACCTAAACTGATTTTACCTCAGTTATTCGCTTTACGTCAAAACAAAAATTTTAATGATTATTCTCAGCCTTACTTTGTCTTTATTATTTCCTGAATCTTTTTTTTGCTAAACGTTATCTCCCCGATTGAAGAACCCATATTGATTTCAAGCACTACGAGTTTATCTGTTTCGGTTTTAAGCTTACCTTGCATAGTTTGTCCGTTTGTAAGCTTTATCACTGTATCCGTCTTCAGCGTTGGGGCTGTCTGAGTTTTTACCACAGGCACTGCCTTGTTTTTATTGCTTTTTCTATCTGAAGCAGGCTTTATTTTCCGAGCTAATTGGCGGGCTTTTCCCAAGTCTTTGTTCGCTGCCTGCTTATCCCCTAATTGTTTAAAAACCTGCGCCCGGATATAATAAGCATGGCTGAAATCAGGATTTTCTTTAATAATTTCGTCAATAATATTTTTCGCTTTTTGCGCATCATTTAATCCATTGTGGGCTATGGCCAAACTCAATAATGTCCAAGGCTGATTATCGCCATTAGCTTTTAGTCTTAAGGCTGTGTCCTTTGCCCGGGTAAATTCAAGCATTGCCTCTTTTTCTGAGCCCATTGCTTGATATAGTCCTGCCAGATCATTATGGACATTGGGATATTCCGGTGATTCAGCGGCTATCTGTTTGTAGAAATCAAGCGCTTTTTGTTGTTGGCCATTATCCCGCAGCACGCTGGCAAAACTATATTTTATATCCAGATTCTCTGGATCAAGCTTTTGCGCTTTTTCTAAAAACTCTACTGCTTGGGGATAATTTTCCAGCCGCATATAAATTAATCCGATATTACTGTAAACCTGAGGACTATTGTCACCGGCTTTTAGCGCCGCATTATAACTCACAATTGCTTTGCCTAAATCATTTTGATTCAGATAGATTTCCCCTAATATTTTATGCGCCGGAGCAAATCCATGATCTAGTTTTAAAACTTGGCTTAATTTATTAATCGCCTGCTTAGTATCGTTTTGTTCATAATCGCTGACTGCCTCATTACACAATGTAATCAGCTGCTCATTTTTCAGCTCTGATAAATCCGTCTCCGCGCTTTGATTATTAAGCGCGTTAAGTTTTTTCAGATACATTTCCGCTTGGCCGAAATCTTTTTGCTCGCGGTAAATATCCGCTAAAGCTCGGCAAGCCGCTATCTGGCGAGCATCAAGACTTAAAGCATTTTTATAATTCTCAATCGCTTTTGCGGCAATATTCTGGGCGTCATAAGCGCAAGCTAAATTATAATATACTTGCGCGTTGGGATGCAGCTTTATTGATTTGGTATAAATCTCAATCGCAGACTGCGTTTCTCCTTTGTTATATAGCTCTACCGCTTTATTATTCAAAACAAGTGCTATTTTTTTCGGACCGATTATTAAGCCAATAGCCAAACAAAAAATAAATGTAGCGCCTGTAAGATATTTTATTAGGTTTTTCATCTCTGCTTCCTCTTGTTTACCCTGAAATGCTTTTTATTTTCTTTGGAATCTTTTTTCTAAATCCAGCCAGCTGATTGTAATTACTGTCGGCCTGCCATGCGGACAAGTATGCGGAGCATCGGTTTGCCATAATCCGCGCAAGAGCGCTGACATCTTTTCTCTGGAAAGCGCTTGTTTTGCCTGCACAGCGCTGTGACAAGCAATCGACGCGAGCAATTGGCTGATTTTTTTATCTATATCCGGGCTAATCTCAAATTCCGCGATTTCTCCGGCAATTGCCTGCAGCTCGGCTTTTAGATCAATCTGCCCGAGAATCGCCGGATACGCGTAAATCGCCAAAGTATTATCCCCAAAATCCTCAATTTCAAAACCAAGCTGGTTAAACGCGTCTTTATGTTCATTGAGTAAAATAAACTCTTGCCCGCTTAAATGCAAAGTTATCGGCAAAAGAAGTTTTTGTTTCTCCACTTTTTTTTGTTTAAATTGCTTTAACAACTGATCAAAAACAATCCGCTCATGCGCCGCGTGCTGATCAATTATCACTAAACCTTTATCATCCTGGGTTACAATATAAGTCGCGTGCGCTTGTAAATAATCGCTGCTTTTTGTGCCGCGTTCAGGCTGATCATTTTCTTGGCTGAATAAGCTTCGCGCGCCTTCGGCAATTGAAAATAATTTTTCTTCCGGCAGCCGGCAAGCCGCATAAGCTCCCTTAAAATAATCCTGATCCGCGGGTTTAAAAGTATTGTGAATATTCGCTTGATTAAAATTATTCCGCGGCTCAGCAGATAGCCCTGGCTGAAGAGGGGATAGATCAGGCAAATTTTCTTTATCGCTTAAAGCATCTTTTATTGCCTTGGCCAGCAAATCATGGACAATTGCTGCTTGTTGAAATCTTATTTCTCTTTTACTGGGATGCACATTTACATCAATCAACTGAGGAGAAGTTTGAATAAAAATTAATGCCGGAGGAAATTTTTTTTCAATTAAAAATGTATGATAGCCCTGAATAATCGCGTGGGACATTGTCTTGTCGGTTACGGAGCGATTGTTTACAAATAAATACTGATGTTTTCGGCTTGAGTACCCGCAGCCGGGTTTGCCGACATATCCGCTGATTTTAAGCGGCGAGATATTCAAAGCTATGGGTACCAGGGTATCAGAAAATTCTTTACCTAAGAGCACTTCGATTCTTTGCAAAACTGATGAATGCGCTGAACAATTGATCAGTTGATTTTGATTGTGAATTAATTTAAAACTTATTTTTGGATAAGCCAAAGCAAGCTCGGTTATTATCCGAGTGATATTTGCCATCTCCGTTGCCTTGCTTTTTAAAAACTTTAAACGCGCCGGAGTATTATAAAACAGATTGTTTACCTCAACAGTCGTGCCTTGCATACGCGCGGTTTTACTTACATTTTTTGTTTGCCCTGCTTCGCTATAAAGCCGCGTTGCTTCCTGCGAACCTAAAACCGCGGAACAAATCGTCAGCCGGCTGACAGCCGCGATACTGGCCAAAGCTTCACCCCGAAAGCCTAAGGTCAGAATATTGGTTAAATCCGAATCATTATCAATCTTGCTGGTCGCGTGCCGCAGACAAGCCCGCGCTAAATCATCGGGTTCAATGCCTTGTCCATTATCAATAACCTTGATTAATTTTAATCCGGCATCTTCAATAATCACTTCAATATTAGTACTCTGCGCGTCAAGGGCATTTTCTAACAGCTCTTTGACCACTGACGCCGGACGCTCAACAACTTCTCCGGCGGCGATCTTGTCAGCTAATTGTTTAGATAAAATTTTTATTTTACTCATAACATGTCTTGTCCTAATATAGGCCTGTCCCGTAAAAAACACTCAAGACTCAAGATGATCAGCAAATTTTACTCGGGTCATAAATTTTCTTGCTGATACACCCTTTGTCGAAGGCGGTCCGGAATCAATTATTTTGGCTCATTCTCGTCCCGCATCGTGCGAGACTCCGAGGATGAATCTCTGATTTTGCCAGTCCTATCAAAATCAGGCTTCAAACCCGCCCAAATAATTATTCCTGCCCTTTATAGTTTATAGCTTATAGCTTTTAGCTTGCCAGGGACCTTTTCTAATCTTTTCACTCGTAACTCATAACTAGTAATTCATAACTGTTTTTACTTTATGAACTCTATTGTCCTTGTGACCTGGTGTCCTTGTGACTGCTCTCAGCATCCTGTTTCCATTGATTGATTAAATTGAGCGCCTCAATGGGGCTGATTTTATTAATATCAATTGATCTGATTTTACTCATCAATAAGTTTTCTCTTTGGCCAAATAATTCCGGCTGCACTTCTTGCTTTTCTTTCTTGTTTATATCTGATTGCACTAAGCTGGGAA
Organism: Candidatus Omnitrophota bacterium; assembly: GCA_043805415.1. Classification (GTDB taxonomy): domain Bacteria; phylum Omnitrophota; class Gorgyraeia; order B26-G9; family B26-G9; genus JAHITE01. The sequence continues at coordinate 17,894 of JAZDHZ010000025.1, forward strand.
TGCCATTGCTGGAAATACTGTTTATTTCCAAATTACCCAGTATTTCCCTCGCCCGGCTAATTACTTGTTTGGGCAGTCCTGCCAACCTAGCCACATGAATCCCATATGAATGGTCTGCTTGACCCTGGGTTAGTTTATACAAAAATATTACTTCATCATTCCACTCTCTTACCGCTACATTATAATTTTTAATTCCCTTAAACATTATTTCCATTTCCGCTAATTCATGATAATGCGTGGCAAATAAAGTTTTTGCCTTGGAGGTATGATTTTCATGTAAATATTCCGCGGTAGCCCAGGCAATGCTCAAGCCGTCAAAGGTGCTTGTTCCCCTGCCGATTTCATCAAGGATAATTAAACTCCGGGGAGTAGCGTTGTTAAGAATATTCGCGGTTTCACTCATTTCCATCATAAAGGTACTCATCCCGGCGGTAATATCATCCGCCGCGCCAATCCGGGTAAAAATCCGATCAACTACTCCGATCCGCGCCTCATCCGCGGGCACAAAACTCCCGATTTGCGCCATAAGAATTATCAAGGCAACCTGGCGAATATATGTCGACTTGCCGGCCATATTCGGGCCGGTGATAATCAGCACCTGATTGTCTTGCGTATCAAGCGCGGTATCATTAGGAATAAATTTATTACCGCTCAGCAGATTTTCCAGCACAGGATGCCGGCCGTTTTTAATCCTGATTTTGGAATCATCAAACAAAATAGGCCGGGTATAGTTATTATTCGCTGCTGCTTCAGCCAAGCTGTTTATTACATCCAGGATGGCAATAAACCCCGCGCTTTTCTGAATTTCTTGCAGCTGATCAATTATTTGAGCGCATATTTTGGAAAATAACTCCGCTTCCAGCTCAAGCATTTTATCCTGAGCAGTAAGAATTTTCTCCTCCTGCTCTTTTAACTCCAAAGTAGTAAACCGCTCAGCATTGACCAAGGTTTGCTTGCGCGTATAATCCCCTGGTACCATATTTAAGTTAGAATTTGTTACCTCAATATAATAACCAAATATTTTATTGTATTTTATCTTTAAAGAGGAAATGCCGGTGCGCTGTATTTCTTTTTGCTGCAGCGCAGCCAGCCAATCTTTTCCGCCGCGAGTAATCGTAATCAGTTCATCAAGCTCTTGATTAAACCCCTGCTTAATCATTCCGCCTTCTTTTGTCGACACTGGAGCATCAGCTCTTATTGATTCATCAAGCAAAGCAACCAGGTCGGCGTGTTCATCCAGCCCAGCTTGCAGATCAGACAATAAAGCGCTGCTCATCCTGTCCAGCATGGATTTAAGCTTAGGAATTATTTTTAAAGAATGGCTTAAACTAAAAACATCCCGGGCATTAGCTACGCCCAAACTGATCCGGCTGAGCAAACGCTCGATATCGCCAATCTCTTTGAGTATCGGACTTAAACCATTGCGAAAAGATTGGTCGCTTTTAAGTTCAGCCACCGCGTCCAGTCTTTTATTTATCTGTTCTATATCTAATAAAGGCTGCTGTATCCAATGAGTCAATAAGCGGCTGCCCATGGGCACATGAGTATAATCTAACTCCTCGAGTAAGCTTCCTTTTTTGCCGCCGCGCATTGCTCGAGTCAGTTCCAAATTGCGCTGAGCAACACCGTCAAGCACCATAATTCTATTTAATGAATAGGGTGTGATTTTATTAATATGCTTCAGCTGGGTTTTTTGAGTTTGTTCTAAATAAAGCAGCAGCGCTCCGGCAGCGCACACAGCCTGCGGCATATCCTCACAGCCGAATCCCCGCAGGTTTTGGGTTTTAAAATGCTTGGTTAATTTATCATAACTTGTTGTAAACTCAAAAGCCCAATCATCGAGATTGCTGATCATTGTGTTTATAGATAAATTGATTTTCTCAACTAATCCTGTGTCTGACTTTAAACTTGTTGATAAAATCACTTCTGCTGGACATAGCCTGATTAATTCACCGAGCAATCTGTGCTGTTGATTTAATTGCGTAACCTTGAATTCTCCGGTAGATAAATCCGCGACTGCCAATCCATATTCCTGTTCTGAATAATGAAAAACACTGGCCAGATAATTATTTGACTTGCCTTCCAGCATATTCTGGCCGATTACAGTCCCGGGAGTGATAATCCGCACAATATCTCTTTTAACAATTCCCTTGGTAATTTTCGGATCGCCGATCTGCTCGCAAATTGCTACTTTGCGTCCGGCATTGATTAATCGATTGATATAATTTTCCGCGGCATGATAAGGAATCCCGCACATCGGCATGCGATTATCGCCTGTGCCTCTGCCGGTCAGAGCTAAGCCGAGAATACTGGAAGCAATTTTCGCGTCATCAAAAAACATTTCATAAAAATCGCCTAAACGAAAAAACAATATCGCGTCCTGATGCGTGCTTTTGATTTGCAAATACTGATTCATCATTGGAGTTAATTCACTGTTGATCGCGCGCATACTAATTTTAACCTTTTTAAGTTTTAGCGTATAGCGGTTAGCGATTAGCTAATCGCTATTCGCTGTCTTCTGTTATTTTAATATCTGCTGATTCAATAATTGCTTCTGGAAAAACAAAGCCGATTTGTTTGGCTGTGTTTAAATTAATTGCCAGAGTGTATTCCGGCAATGTGCCCACAGGTATATTCGATGGCAATATGCCCTTTAATATTTTTACTGCTTGGGGAACGCTGACCTGTTCGGCTGCTTGTTTAAACTTAAATCCCAGAGACAGCAAAGCGCCTTTTTCTACTTCACTGTTTAAACCGGCATAAGTCGGTATTTTATCCTGATTCGCAACCTGGATTATCCCCGCGCCGTAATTTGATATCTTTACGTCTGCTGTGGTGATCAATACATCCCAGGATTTATCCAGCGTATTCATAAAACTAATCATATCCTGCACACTGCTAACCTGCTTAGGAATTAAAATTTTTTCCAGTTTAATGTTTGGATCTTTCAGAAATATAACTGCCTTTACCCATTCCTCAACCTGCGAAACCGGCGCGGGATCATCGGGATTATAAATAATTGCCAAGCGCTTGGATCCAGTCAATACACTTAATACGGTTTGCAATTGACTATTTGCCGATACAGCGCAATAACATCCAGTAAAATTAGTTCCTGGAGCATTAAAACTTCTAACCAGTTTTGCTTTTTTGGGATTAGCAACCGCGGCAAACAATACCGGCTTTTTTATCCCGGCCTGCTTTACGGCTGAAGCATTCGGAGTTCCGGTGACAAAAACCATATCTATGCTGTTTTCCAGTTCTTTTAATCTGCGGATAAATTCCGGCTTATTATCCGCGGCTATTTTTAATTCCACCCATTCTATATCCAGCCCCTGCTGTTTGGCTGCCTGCTCCAGCCCGGATTGAAAAGCCTGATGGGTTATCTGATAATCAGGAGTCTCATCACACACAGCTAAAAGAATTTTCTGCGCGCCGAAAACAAGCTGGCTGGAACATAAAAAAAAGCAGAATAATATTGCTGCTGTAAAAAATTTTCTGTTCTCCATCCTCTGATCCTTTACTCCATCTTGCCGCGGTTTATTGATCACAATTGATAAACTAAGTTTTCGCCAAGAGAAAATGCCTGTTTTAACTTATCGGGAAATTTAATAATGCTGCCTTTTTCCGCAACCTCGGGGCATAATAATTCCCCGCAGTATTCAATTCCGGCAGTGGCAAAAAAATTTCGCACAATAAACACGGCATTAGCAAAAAAATCATCGCGGCAATCTGCCTGCACACATAAAAAATAGCCTTTTTTTTTCAGGCTATTGAGACAAGTTTTCCGAATATTAACCGCCTGCCAGTGACATTGAAAACGGTCGATCATCATCTTTGTCTGAGCAGTTAAACTGCCGAAAAATATGGGACTGCTTAAAAAAATAATTTCGGCTTTTTGAATCGATCGGTATATCTTTTGAAAATCATCATTTATCGAGCAATATCCATCATCCCTGACATTTTCACAAGCCTGACAAGCTGCAAACTTATAGTCATTAATCCGGATTTTTTCCACTTGCGCGCCAGCCTTGCTCGCGCCTTCCAGCGCTTGGTCCAGCAAAATTTCCGAATTACCCTGTATCCGCGGGCTGCCGTTAATCCCTAAAACACATATCTTATGTGCTTCTTCTTTTTTATAGACTCGGGAAAATAAATTATTGATTCTGCGCATTATTGTTCGTTTCTAATTTAAGCTTCGCTGCCGCAATCCAAGACCTTACTTAACAGCAATTAAATAAGCTAAAAATATTTTAGATTTATTATTCCGGCAGACCATTGTTTCCTATTTTTGCTTTGCCGCGGTCCGATAAGGCACTCTCCAGATTTCCTGGGCATACTGAGCTATGGAATTATCGCTGGAAAATTCGCCGGATTTAGCGACATTTATAATTGATTTCTTGATCCAAGCATCCTGGTCTTTAAACGCTTCGCAAACATTATCCTGTATACTGCAATAAGCGTCAAAATCCGCGCAGACCATAAACCAATCATAGGCGGTTATACTATTAACCAGGGGATCAAACAATTCCGGATCAAGCGGACAGAAGAAATGGCTTTTAATTAAATCCAGCACTGATTTTAAAATCGGCGAACGGTTAATATACTCCTGCGGCCAATATCCATTGCGCCTTAAATCCTTCACCTCATGCTCCCGCAAGCCGAAGATGAAAATATTCTCATCACCCACGGCTCTTTTAATATCAATATTCGCTCCATCCAAAGTCCCGATAGTCAGCGCGCCGTTGAGCATAAATTTCATACAGCCCGTGCCCGAGGCTTCGGTTCCGGCAGTGGATATCTGTTCCGACAAATCACTGGCCGGGAAAATTCTCTCAGCCAAAGAAACCCGGTAATTCTCGAGAAATACCACTTTAAGAATATCTTTCACTCCTCTATCATTATTCACAATATCCGCGATCCGGTTAATAAACTTAATGATCAGCTTAGCCATATAATATCCCGGAGCGGCTTTTCCGCTGAAAATAAAAGTCCGCGGTAAAACAGGAGCTTTGGGATCTTCTTTGAGTCTTAAATACTGGCGGATAATATACAGCCCGAACATGAACTGACGTTTATATTCATGAATCCGTTTAACCTGTGCATCAAACAAAGAATTCGGATTAACCACAACCGCGGTTTTTTGCTTAATGTATTCCGCTAAATCCTGCTTATTCTGGGCCTTAACTGATTGCCATTGTTTGCGAAACTCCGGGTCATCAGCCAAAGGCATAAGGTTTTCCAGCTCATTTAGATTAGAAATCCAGTTATCGCCGATTTTACTGGTAATTAATTCCGATAATCTGAGATTTGCTTTGCGCAGCCAGCGCCTTTGGGTAACTCCATTGGTTTTATTATTAAACTTCTCAGGCCAAATATCATTAAAATCCTTAAACAGCTGAGCTTTAATCAGCTCAGAATGCAAAGGAGACACTCCGTTCACCGAATGACTGCCGATTACCGCCAGATAAGCCATGCGGATATGTTTAGGATTGCCTTCGGCGATTATCGACATTCGCGCCAAACGCAGAGTATCCCAGGGATAACGATTGGCGACTTCTCTTAAAAACCGCTGATTGATTTCATAAATTAACTGTAAATGCCGCGGTAAAAGCTTTTCAAATAAATCAACTGACCAGGACTCTAAAGCCTCAGGCATTACTGTATGATTTGTATAAGCGCAGGCATTTACCGTAATATGCCAGGCTAAATCCCATTCCAGCTCTTCTTCATCCACTAAAATCCGCATCAGCTCGACAATGGTCAGGGCCGGATGCGTATCATTTAATTGAATCGCCGCTTTCTCATGTAAAATCCGGATATCAGTATTATCCACCTTAAACCTGCGGATTATATCGGAAATTGAAGCAGCGGTAAAAAAATACTCTTGCTGTAAACGCAGTTCTTTACCCTGAATAATAATATCATTCGGGTATAAAACTTTAGAAATATTTTCTGAAATAACCTGATTATAAACCGCGCGTTCATAATCGCCGTCATTAAAATATTCAAAATCAAATTCTTCCGCGCTGCGCGCGGACCATAAACGCAGAGTATTGATCACATCATTTTTATATCCCGGAACAGGCATATCATAGGGAACCGCCATTACATCTTTTGTATCTGCCCAATGCACGCGCAATCTGCCATGCCGATCTTGATAAGTATGCGTTTTTCCGTAAAACCGGATTTTTACTGTATATTCCGGACGGCAAAATTCCCAGGGATTACCCAGTTTTAGCCATTCATCAGGCGATTCCACCTGATAACCGTCGATTATTTTTTGATTAAAAATACCATAATCATATCTTATCCCATAACCATATGCTGGGATAGCCAGCGTGGCCATGGAATCAAGAAAACATGCTGCCAACCTGCCCAAACCGCCATTCCCTAAACCAGCGTCTGATTCCTGATCAACGATTTGCCTGGGGTCAAGGCCTAAATCTTCCATGGCATTTGCCGCTTCATCCCATAAGCCAAGATTCAAAATATTATTCCCCAAAAGCCGGCCAATTAAAAATTCCATGGACAGGTAATATACTCGTTTTAAGTTATTTTTATGATAACCCTGCTGCGTAACAATCCAGCGTTCCACCAAACGATCGCGAATCGCCATGGAAATAGCAAGAAAATTATCATGCAAGGTTGCCGCGTACTGGTCTTTAGCCAGCGCATATTGACGATTATCCCGAAAAGATATTTCAATGCCTTGCTTGCTCATCTCCCGGTTAACCGTAATCCATGATTTATTTATATTTTGCTCAGACATATATCTTCCCCTTATAATCCCTGACACTTTTTTAAGTATTGCGTCGTGAGTCGTGCGTATCGCGCATCGATTAAAAAATACTCAAGATGATCAGCAAATTTTACGCGGATCACAAATTTTCTTGCTGATACAACCTTTATCAAAGGCGGTCCGGAATCAATTATTTTGGCTTATTCTCGTTCCGCATCGTGCGAGACTCCGAGGATGAATCTCTGATTTTGCCAGTCCTATCAAAATCAGGCTTCAAACCCGCCTAAATAATTATTCCTGCCCTTTATAGTTTATCGCTTTTAGCTTGCCAGGGACCTTTTCTAATCGCTTTTTGCTTTTTTGTGTTTTTGGCTTTACTTATTTGAGTTTATTTAGAGTTTAGTAATTAGTAATTTGTTTTCTGTTCTCTGTCTTGCTTTTGCTATGAGCCATGAGCTACGAGCTAAGCGCGGAGCGCTTCCTGCTTTTCACACGCGATACGCGATACTATTTCCCCTGGATTACTTCTTTAATACAGCTTATAAGCGCTTGCGTTTTTATCGGCTTGGCAATATAGCGATGTTCGCCGATCTTACGCATTGGTTCTATGCCGATTTCTTCTTGTTTAATAATCGCGGTAAGAAAAATTATCGGAATATCTTTTACTTTTTCATCTTTTTTTAAAATATTCGCCACTTCCGCTCCGGAAATATCCGGCATCATCACATCCAATAAAATAATATCCGGCTGTTCCAGACGCGCTAAAGTCATTCCATCATGACCATTATGGGCAAAAAATACTTTAAATTCGCCGGTTGCCTCTAAATTTTTTTTAAGCAGCTGGCAAAAATCTTCTTCATCGTCAACAATCAATACTCTGGCAAAAAAGGACATAAACATCCCCTTTCTTTTATTATCTAAGTTTATCGTGTCTATTGATTACTTCATCTATTTTGGCTTTTAATATATCAAACGGCACTGGCTTAACAATATAGTCATCGCCGTATAAATAAGAAGCTTTTAACTTGGTATTATCATCCGCAAGCGCGGTGAGCATTATTATCGGAATTGTCATTGTCTTGGGATGCTGCTTAATAATCTCCAGTACCTGCAAGCCGCTTTTTTTCGGCATGGTAATATCAAGGAGAATAACATCCGGAATTATTTTTCGGGCAAGCTTAATCCCTTTGTCCGGATCATTAGCGTATTCGACTTTATACTCCTTGGTTTCTTCCAGGTTTTGTTTAACCAGAAAACAGAAATTTTCTTCATCATCAATAAGCAGTATTTTTTTCTCTGACATTATCTTCCTCTCATCAATTTATTTTACCAGATCTTTAATGCAGGTAATTAACTGTTCGGTTGTTACCGGCTTGGCCAAAAAAGCATTGCCGCCAATAAACGCGCCGTCCACGGTTACTTCATCCTTAGTAACCAGAGCGGTTAAAAAAACCACCGGCACTTTTTTCAGCAGCGAATCTTCTCTGCACATAGCCAGAATCTGCGGCCCATCCATATCCGGCATAACAATATCTAAAAAAATTATTTGGGGAATAAAACCGCGGGCAACTTCCACTGCCTTGGCGCCTTTGTTTTCCACGCGCACTATATACCCGCCGCTTGCTTCTAAATTAAGCTTTATCATTTGCGTAAAATTAGGCTCATCATCTACAATTAAAACTTTTATTTTTTCCATTATTTACACCCCTTGGTTTATAATGCGAATCTGATCAGCACCTCAGCTCCTTTATCCGGATTATTCTTGATTTCAATGCTTGCATTGTGCGTTTCTAATATATTGCGCACAATCGAAAGTCCTAAACCAGTGCCGCCTTTTGTCCTTTTTGTGGTAAAAAAAGGATCAAAAATACTATCCAGAACCTCAGCCGGAATCCCTGAGCCTTGATCCGTTATCTGGACAAGCAGTTCAGTTTTTCGCTCAGCGTCTTCTTGTTCTGAGCTTTGCGGATAAACCGAAATCGTCAATTCTCCGCCTTGGTCCATGGCATCAGCAGCATTCATTAATAGATTTAAAAAAACCTGCTCAATCTTATTACGGTCTAATGACAAATCCGGCAGATTATCGCTAAATTTCTTAATCAGCTTTATATGATACTTATCAAATTGATGTTTTAATAACATCAAGGCTTTTTCAATTATCGGCTGAATCTGCTGCTCTTGCATATTCAGCTGCGATATGCTGGAAAAATCCATCAAACCCCGGACAATATTATCCGCGCGTTCAACCGCGTTGCGAATATAGCCTATGGTCACTGCGACTGATTTATCATCTTTAGCTGTTTTGCGTTCAAGATATTCCACGCCCTGCAAAATAATTGCCAAAGGGTTTTTAACTTCATGGGCAACGCCGCTGGCCAAACCTCCGACCACTTCCATTTTAGCTGCCTGAATCAGCTGCGCCTGTGTTGTCTGCAGCCGGCTATTTGACACCAGCAGCTGCTGTTCCTTGGTTTTGCGTTCTTCGACTTCGTTTTTCAGAACTTCATTAATCCGCTGCAGCTCAGCTGTGCGCTCTTTTACCCTCAACTCTAGCTCATCCCGCGCGCTGCGCAGTTCTTCTTCCGCGTGCTTGCGCTCGATAGCGTAGAGCACTGAACGAATCAAACCATTTATGTCCGCGCTGCCTTTAACAATATAATCCTGCGCGCCTTCACGCACAGCATGTGTCGCGATATGCTCATCATCTAAACCGGTTAAAACAATAATCGGAATATTCGCTGCCTGCGCGTGCACACTGCGTACAGTTTCCAAACCATTGCTATCCGGTAAAGTCAAATCCAGTAATATCGCGTTATATTCCTGATTTTTTAAACAATTTATCCCTGCTTCCAGCGTATCGGCTATGGTTACGTTAAAATAAACGCTTTTTGCTTTTTTCAGCATAGCACTCATCAAAGAAGCAACTTCCGGATTATCCTCTATCAGTAAAACCGCGATGGTTTTTGCGTCCATAAATAAATCTTCCCGCGCTCTCAGGCCTGGATGAGAATTGATTTAATCATATCTTCCAGATTGCTTAAATCACAGGGTTTAATCAAGTATCCGCAGGCGCCTTCTCTTTTCGCCTCATCAACAATGTATTCATCCTGCGCTGATGTCAGCATAATAACATTAATCGTTTCATTAAGCCGTTTAATCTGACGCAAAGCCATTATCCCGTCCATGCCCGGCATTCTAAAATCCAAACAAACAATGTCCGGCTTTTCCGTACGCACCTTTAATAAAGCATCTTCACCGGAAACAGCTGTGCGTACAGCATATCCTCGTTTTTGTAAAAACACTTCTAAGGTTTTTCGGATTTCAGCATTATCATCAACCACTAAAATCGCTGCTTTTTTGTATTTTAAGTCAGGACCAGACACATCCTGCTGCAAATTTGTCGCTCTGATTATATCCAGAATCGACCGCATCATTGCTTGATCCGCGAAATCTTTTTTTATTGCCTGAATATTTTTCAAAATTGCCAAGTCTTCAGCTTCAGCAGGTTCCAGCTCTTGGGTATAGAGCAAGATAATAAAAACTTGGGCATCAAATTCCCTGATTTTCTTAATTGAATCTATGCCTTTAGCATCAGGCAGCTGATAATTCATTAAAATAATCGAAAAGCTTTGCTCAGTTAAAGCCGCGAACGTTTCTTTTGCCGTAGGCACGCAATGCACTTCATATCCTTTATTAAAGAATATTTCATAAAATTTACTGCGCAATCCAACATCCTCTTCCACTACTAAGATTTTTTTATTTGTCATATTGATGTCTATACTTCCTTTAGTGTCTGTTTGATCCGCATTAGTAATTCATTCAAATCTATAGGCTTATACAATACCCGCTCTTCATCATAGCCCAAATCATTTAAAATTTCAACATTTTCCTGGATGCCGATAGAACCGCTTAAAATAATCACCGGAATATTATTATTCAGCTTGCGCAAGACGTGTAAAACATCCACGCCGCTGACTCCCGGCATTTTTATATCCAAAACCATTAAGTCAATATCCTTATGCTCAGAAATAATCTTGATTGCCTGCTCACCGCCATTGGCCACAATCACCTGATAACCGCATTTGGTCAAAAACTTATCTAAAATGCTCGATATCGCGATTTCGTCGTCTACTGCTAAAATCTTATACATCTATATTCTCCTGCATATAAGGCAGCATTATAATTGCTGATGCGCCATGACCCGGCACGCTTTCAAACCTTAAATCCCCATTATGCGCTTTAATAATACTATAGCATATGGAAAGCCCTAATCCAGTACCTTTTTTCTTGGTGGTAAAAAACGGATCAAAGATCTTATCCAGCACTTCTTTGGTAATTCCTTCCCCTGAATCAGTAAAAGTAATCTTGATAAATTTACCTTCTTTTTGGGATTTAATTTTTATTGTTCCTTCTCCGGCAATAGCGTCCTGGGCATTGGTCAGCAGATTCATAAAAACCTCATGAATCTGCTTTTCATCTACCATTAGCGGCGGCAGATTAGGAGCATAATCTTTTTTAATATGCACATTATTCAACCCAAACTGATGTTCAACCAAGTTAACCACTTCCACCAGGCTGGCATTAACATCAGTCAGTTTAAGCTCGCCTTTACTCGGCCGTGAAAAACGCAGCAAGCGCTGGATAATATCTTTTGCCCGCTGACATTCCTTCATCACAATATCCAGATTAGCTTTTACCTCCGGATTTTGAATATCTTCCATTAAGGATAACTGCGCCCGTCCGGATATGACCATTAAAGGATTATTAACTTCATGGGCCATATGCGAAACCAGGGTTCCCAGCTGCGCCAGCCTTTGCACTTTTTCAATTTCCTTGCGCTGGGAAACATCATAACCCATTACCACAAGGCCGGTTATTTTTCCATCCGCGTCGCGCAGTTCGGCGCTGTCCCAGGAAATCATTACTTCTTTATTCTCTTTGGATAAAACCGGGATCTCATAGCCTTTTACTCTTTCGCCTTCCAGGCAATTGCTTAACACTTGAATAACTTCATCGCGATATTCAGCCGGCATTAATAATTCCAGCCAGTCATGTCCGATTATATCATCTCGATTGTGTCCAGTCAGGTTCTCAGCAAAAGTATTAATAGTTTGGATATTTAAATTTCTATCAAAACCAACGATAAATGCCTGCGCGGTTTCAATAATATTTTCCACATAATCAGTATATTCTCTAAGTTTTTGTTCAATTATTTTTTGGTCAGTTAAATCAGTTACTGAATGCACCAAACCAATTAGTTCATTTTGTTCACTCAATAAAGGATCAACGGATATTGACAGCCATTTATCCTCTTTTTTTATAACTCTAGTGCTGCGTTTTTTAGTTTTAAGCGTTTGACGAATCGGACAATGCTCCTCTGAGTCTTGTCCGTGAATAAGATCATGACAATCCTGACCAATAATCTCAGCAAAGGACTTGTTTACAAGATTACTTAAAGCCTTATTGCACCTAACGATTTTACTGTCTAAATCCAAAAGCGACAAACCATTACCAATAGAATCAAAGGTTACCCGCCATTCTTGGGCAGCAATCCGCAACGCGTCTTCGGCCTGTTTACGTTCTGTTATATCATGCAGCAAAACAAGGGTCATTGTTTTCTCTTCCCATTCTGTATTAACCGCGCGCATATCAGCGATTTTATAACTTCCATCAGGACGCGTTATCGTAGTTTCCTGGACCCCGTATTTTTTAATATCAAGGCCCAGCGAACTATCAATCATCTTCTCGCTAGAACGGCCAAATAAAAGAATCGCGCTGGTATTCGCGAATTTAACCAGGCCATTATCGTCAACAATCAATATGCTGTCTGTGCTTTTTTCAATAATATTAAGAAAGTTTTGCCGGCTTATTTCCAGCGTGCCTTTTGCTTCCTGCAGATCTTCCAAAATGTTCAAGGTTGCCTCTTGGCCCTGAGCAAGCTCCTGGGTCAGTTTTTTGTAGTTTTCTTCTGATGCTTTTAAGCTCTGTTCTGCCTCCAACCTTTCCGTAATATCTTGTCCGGAACTAAATGTCCCAATAATTGCACCATTATCATCTTTTAGAATACTATTATGCCAGCTGATATACCTAACGCCTCCTTTTGCGGTTTTTATCTCATTTTCATGATATTCCACATTTCGCGTTTCCCCGCTCATCAGCTGCTCAAATACTTTATTTGCCTCACCTCCGCTGGGTATAAAATTTTCAAACCAGTTTTTACCGATAATTTCCTGTTCTGCTTGCTCTAGGATTTCACAGCTTTTTTTATTTACCAGACTAACTTCTCCTTGAGCGTTTAAAGCCACAAACATTACCCCGGCAATATCAAAATAACGCTCTGCTTTATTTTTTTCACTACGCAAAGCTTTTTCTGTTTTTTCGCGCTCAGCTATTTCTTGATTAAGCTTAACAACTGAGGTTGTTGTTGCCTTTAAATCTTGTACCATTTTATTAAAAGCTTGCCCTAAAAAACTGATCTCATCTTTTGCCTTATCTTGAAATGAAATATCTAAGTTCCCTTTACCGACTTGCGCTGTTGCGTATGTTAGCTTTGCTATCGGAGATAAAATAGAATTCATTATTGTAATCCCAACAATAGTGACAATCCCGCATAATAAGAGCATTAGTTTAAGCGCGAAATACTTTACCTTGTTCAATGTCTCCATATACTGCGTGATATCTAAAAATGCCAGCACCGCGCCAATATTATCGCCTTGTAAATCTTTCAGCGCGAACGAACAAAGCACGAATTGCTGATTCTCAGCCTGAAAAATATTAGGCACCACCGTAATAGTCTCGGAAATATTAGTCAATGCTTTCTCAATGCCCTGCTCTAAAAGTGATGTGTATTTTTCCGGCAAAGAACTAGCGACAATCGTGAATTTTTCTGTTTTACCAATGCTTTGATTTTTATCGCCTAAAAAGTTAATTATTGGCTCTGTTTTTTCCGTGATTAACCTTTTTTTGGCAACAATAACAATCTTTCTGTCCCTTTCATTCGTGATATTATTAATCTCAAGCTCAAGTGACTGTCCTACTTCCAAATATCCGATCAAATCATTGTTCATGTAATACGGCTTAATTGATCTGATAATTAAATTGCCATTATTATTCATGAGCCCGGAAACAATATCCTGATCGCTAAGATTTTTTAAATTAAACGGTATATTAACCAAATCACCATAAGAATCTTTATCAAAAATCCGGGCAAAACAATGTCCGTCAGGAAGAATAAAATGAAAATTATCCACAAGGTATTTATTGAGCAGCGTTTCCGATAAATATTCCGTGTGTCTATAAAGTTTCTTTCTGTTTTTTTCCAGATACACGCTTTTTAAAGTCTCATCCTGCGCGATAAGCTCAAGCGACATCGCTAAGGTCCTGATTGTATTCGCCTGGCTTATCTGCCAATCTTTTTTAAAATTCTCGGCATTATTAGAAACATATTCTTTTACCAGATTCTTCTGTTGATAGATCACAACCTGCAAAACAATAATTACTAATAAAATAACAATAAAAAACGACAAAATAATTTTTTGTCCTAATTTCATACTCGCTCCTTAAAACAATCTGCCCGCTGCGCTGAAGAATACTTGATTCATTAAAATAAAAGTAAAAACCGCGATAAGAAATGCCGATAAACTCACGATAAATATCTTAGCGCCATTAATCGTCCCGATTTTCCGGATATCAGCATTAAGTCCAATCGCGGCCATGGCTATGCTCCATAAGATATTTAGAATTGGTTTTAATACCGGATTCGCGATTGCCGCCCAATTCGGCATCGCGCTAAACAAGATCCCTGACAATAAGAAAGCCCATAAATACCAGGGGGTATAGAGTTTGCTTTTTATAAAGCTGGAAAACAAAGGAATGATAAACAATAAACCCATATAGCGCAGGGCTTTTATTGAAACCGCCATATTTTTTACTTCCAAAGGCATGCCGGCAACAGCTGCTTTTACAAATCCGCTAAACTGCAAAACCGACCCAGCAAAAGCACCGTAATCTAATCCGGATATCTTAAAATAAGCCGCGGTTAAAGGCAGGATAATAAATAATCCGATTAATGCGGATAAAAAAACCGCTATCAGGCTGACCGAGATATCATCAGGCTCCGCGTCTATTGCTCGGGAAGTTATTGTAATTGCCGAAGCCCCGCAGATACTCGAACCAGCGGCAATTAAATAGCCGACTTTTTCCTTTAACCCAAATAAGCTGGAAAGCAGCAAAACCGAGATAATATATACCAAAAATACAACCAATAACAGTACCAGAAAGTCCATTTCCTTAATAACGCTAGCTACGCGAAAATTCAAACTCACTGCTCCGTAAATTGCTACTCCCGGAGGGATGCAGATTAATGGCGTACGCTTAATTCCGTTTAAGATCTTTTCCGGAAACCGGACAAAAGCTCTTATAATAATACCCAGTCCCATGGCCATGACTAATGGGTCGAAAATCAGCATATTGCTCACATTGCTGATCATTAAACCCAAGCCTCCCACGCCAGCCGCGATTAAAAAACCTGGGGCTAATGTTTTGAGCATCTTAATCATGTTTCCTGCTCCTTATCAGTTAAAATCCGCTTTTCCAGATTCTGAATCTGCTGCTCAAGATCTTGAATCTGCTGCTCAAGATCTTGAATTTTTTTCTTCATTTCCATCATTTTCATTTCCCGGCCCACAGCGGATTTGCTAAATATTTCCAGATCATGCATCTTACGCTTAAGTTCTTTTGTTGCTTGCCGTTCTTGAGTTATATCCTTAGCAATATGCACTGATCCTACCATGTCTCCGTTTGAATCAAAAATCGGCGATGTTGTGATCCGTAAGGGGGTCCCGATGTTTGGATCTTCAATTTCCGCGGTATGCATTTGCCGGTCTTTTTTGGTAAGTTCCATGGGGCAGGTTGACCAGGGAGAATTTGTTTTATGCCAAAGTTCATAACATTTTCTGCCTTCAATTTTATTCGGCTCCATGCCTAAATGCTGGGCAAAAGCTTTGTTCACCCGGACAATCACATTATTTGTATCCTGGATAAAAATAAGATCATTAATTGAATCAAATGTTCTATGCCAATCAGTTGCTGATTGCTTTAACTCAGCTTCAGCATTTTTGCGCTCACTAATATCCAAGGCATACTCAATTACCTGCTTAACCTGCCCCTGATCATCAAATATTGGATAACAGTTTATTTCCACAAAACGCTTGTTGCCTTCCCGATCCTCATGAATATGTTCAACTGTAACTGTTTTTTTTATTTGTTTGACTTGTTCCAGCGGACACAAATGTTCTGTTCCGGAACAAGGATTATCTCTTTGATGCGTGAGCGTATAACACTTGGTAGCCCCTTCTTCTCCGGCATGATAAGCATAAGAATTTGCCAAAGCAATTGAATAATCATCCACATTGATAACATAAAAAGGATGAGCCAAAGATTCAATAATATTTTTCAGGAAGATATTACTCTTAAGCAGTTCTTTTTCCGTTTGTTTGCGTAAAGTAATATCTTCATACATAACCACAATTGTTTTATCCTGCAAAGTGTCGCCAAAACGCGCCGCGCTTACATTGCAAATAATATCTCTTCCATCCAGAGTTCGGCAGGGGAATTCCTGGAGATAACATGCTTTGCCTTCTAAAACAGGATAAAAAATCTCGCCGATCCGCTTATAATCTTCATCATTTCTGTAAAACATCCGGGTTGACTGACCAATAGCTTGCTTAGCTTCAATATTAAACACGCTTTTTACCGCGTTATTGACAAATACAATTTTTCGATCAATTAGCCCTACAATCGCGTGCGGCACAGCATTTAAAATACTGCTTATAATCTGATTTTCTCCGGTTTGCGTGAATTGCTCCTTTGCCGCATGTTCAAAAATTGCCAGCTTATGTTTAAGCCTGTCTATTTCCCTCGATAGTTTTTCTTCCGCGCTATTTTGTTCAGACATAATACAATGCTCCGGATATAAGATTATTCTAAAGGTTTATGCTTAAGTAATTGCTCTTTTAAATCAGCCATTTGTTCTTTTAAATCTTTCATTTTCATCTCTCTGCCAACCACAAACTGATTAAATCGCTCCAGCTCATTCATTTTATTCTTAAACGCTTCTTCCATCTGCTTCCGCTCTGTAATATCGCGAAAACTCCACACGCGGCCCACAGTTATTTTACCAATTTTCTGAGGTTTAGAGTTACGTTCTAATATTCTCCCGTCTTTAAACTTTATAATATCAAAACTCTCTGAATCCGGCTGGCTGTATATTTTCTCTACTTTTTTAATAAACTCATCCGGGTTTTCCACTTGTTTAAATGCTTCGGCTAAAGCGACTTTATCGCCCCCTGATTTTAGAATGTTTTCCTCTATTGCCCAGATCTCAAGAAAATTATGATTAT
This sequence comes from Candidatus Omnitrophota bacterium, assembly GCA_043805415.1. Classification (GTDB taxonomy): domain Bacteria; phylum Omnitrophota; class Gorgyraeia; order B26-G9; family B26-G9; genus JAHITE01. The sequence continues at coordinate 35,033 of JAZDHZ010000025.1, forward strand.
ATCTTGTAATCACGCCTTTATTATCCACCACCAGAATGCCGTCTGTGGTTGCTTCAAGCGTAGCTTTGATCAAGGATAAAGATTCGGCGATTTCTTTGGATTTTAATTGTTCGGCATAGCGTAATTCTTTTTCCAGATTGATAAAATTACTAATATCAAGTGTCATTTGATTAAACATTTTGGATACTGTGCCGATTTCATCCGAACGGTTAACCGGCAGTTTATGCTTTAAATTACCTTCGGAAACAAGTCTTAATCCTTGCTCAACAATCCGAATCGGATGAATAACTATTTTAAGCAAAAGGAAAATAACCGCGATGCTAATCAGTATAAGCCCAATTGCCGAAACCGCGATAGTAAGGTTTCTTGAGTCATTAATTATGCGCAATACAGGCTGCCAATCAAGACTAATGTTTAAAACCCCCAGAATATCTTGTTTTTTGCCATGACAAATTACGCACTCTTTTTCATTGCGAATCGGAATTGCCTCACTAAAAACTTTTTGTTTGGTTTTTCCCCAGGGTTCAATTCCATGCGATTCGCGGCCGGCCAGCGCGTCTTCCACCAAGGGCGATATTGCTCTTTTCTCAAGCATATTGCGGTCTGTGCTTCTTTTAATCACTCCCTGATTATCCAGCAAGCTGATTGATTTTATTCCAGATAATCTGCTAATATTATCAAAGTGCATCTGAATAATATCCTGATCGCCTTCAATCATGGGATAACGGATTCCGGTAAGAATAGTGTCTCCTAAATCATTAGCTTCTTTAAACCCTTGATTCAGCAGTATGTTCTTTTGAGCTGAAAAAGTAATAAATGAAATTACTGAGAATACCGCTATTAAAACAGCCGCCAGCAAAACAATTATTTTTGCGCCCAGCGAATTTTTGATTGGAGTTAACATATCTTCTGACTCCTTAACAAAGGGTGTTTGATTTACGGAGAGAAAAAACCGAATAACTAAATACAGGCTATTTTAATTATTCGGCAAGGTTCTGCTGCTACCGCTCTTAGCAGCGATATTTCTATATTTTCGCAAAAACCGCAAACGTATTTGCCGCCTAAAATAGCCAGCAATTTTACTTGTAAGCATGGAGATCATACAAGCAGCCCCTTTTCCCTGATTTATAAGATATTGCCGCTGCCTAAAAACATGCCACGCCATATCTTAGTAACTTGTAACTTATATTTTAAATATATTATAGTATGGAATAAATTTAAATGTCAATGTATCTTTACTCATTGGATGCATCGGTAAAAACACGGCAAAAAATATTTCTTCTGTATTACCTGTTTTAAGCGGCAGATATTTATATTTTAGCAGCAAAACCAGCTGGTTAATTAGCTATTCAAGCTTGTCTTGACTGTTTGCGGCATAAACTAATTTTAATCCCGGATCAGTCCGCAGCATTGACTGCGGACTATTATCAAAAATCTGTTTAAAATTATTGCGCGGACTGAGCATAATCATATTTGTTTCTTTCTTAAAATAAAAAAGCCGGAACTGGTTTTGTTCCGGCTTTTTTTATCATCTTTACGCGCAAGCATTGAGGCTCCATCCCCTAAGTATTGTGTAACAACAACATACACGCTTACATAATACACATGCGCTATTGGGATATCAACTTTATCTTATGCTGTTAATTTACTTCTTAATTTGCTTTTTCTCTTCAATAATCTTTTCTGAAATCGCGAACGGCACTTCAATATATTTTTCAAAATGCATAGAATAATTTGCCCGGCCGCTGCTCATTGAACGCAGAGCGCTGGCGTATCCAAACATTTCCGAAAGCGGTGCCTCAGCAGCAACAATCTGCAGTTTACCCTTCATTTCCATGCCTAAGACTTTTCCGCGGCGAGAACACATATCGCCGACTACAGATCCGGTATATTCTTCCGGAGATGAGGCTTCTATAGACATATAAGGTTCCAGCAATATCGGTGCCGCGTTCATAAAAGCGCGTTTAAAACATTCGGCCGCGCAAATCTTAAATGCCATTTCCGAAGAGTCAACATCATGATATGAACCGTCAACTAATTCAACCAGGACATCGACAACCGGAAATCCGGCAAAACTTCCTTTTTGCATCTTTTCAATAATTCCTTTTTCCACCGCGGGAATATATTCTCGAGGAATAGATCCGCCGGTGATTTTATTTTTAAACTCAAAACCCTGTCCCGGCTCAGCTGGGTAAATTTTGAGTACTACATGCGCGTACTGGCCTTTACCACCGGTTTGTTTAACATGCTTATAGTTCTCTGCGGCATTAGTGGTAATTGTTTCACGATAGGCAACCTTTGGTTTTCCAACTACTGCCTCTACTTTAAATTCATGCTTTAACCTGTCCACAATAATTTCCAGATGCAATTCTCCCATTCCGGAAAGAATTGTTTCATCTGTCTCTTTATCTGTTTGCACGGTAAAAGTCGGATCTTCTTCGGCTAAGCGCATCAATCCCTTGCCCAGTTTATCCTGATCTGGACGGCTTTGCGGTTTGATACTCAAAGACATAACTGGTGCGGGAAATTCCATGGCTTCCAGAACAACTTGATTATCCGGATCGCAAAGAGTATCTCCGGTTACGGTACGATCCAAACCAACTACAGCCGCGATATCACCGGCGCAGATCTCATCGCGCATTTCTCGGGTATTGGCATGCATCTGCATTAAGCGGCCAACCCTTTCTTTTCTGTCCTTAGTTGAATTATGCACATATGTGCCGGCTTTTATTGTTCCTGAATAAACCCGGAAATATACCAGTTTGCCCATGTGCTGGTCAGACTGAATTTTAAAAGCCAGTGCGGAAAAAGGCTCATTGTCATCTGGTTTGCGTAAGATTTTCTTCTCGATATCATCCGGATCATGGCCCTCAACCGGCGGCAAATCAACTGGCGAAGGCAGAAACAAAGTAATCGCGTCCAGTAATCTTTGCACTCCTTTATTCTTAAATGCCGAACCGCATAAAGCCGGAACAATCTTATTGGCAATTGTGCCTTTGCGAATCGCGGCAATCAGTTCTTCTTTTGTTAGAGAAGACTCGTCCTCTAAATATTTTTCCATCAAATGATCATCCAATTCAACAGCTTTTTCAACCATAATATGATGAAATTCATTGGCTTTCTCTAAATATTCAGCAGGAATAGGTTCCATATGAAAATTTTTACCCTGTTGTGAATCATCTTCATAAATACAGGCCTGCATTTCCAGCAAGTCTATAATCCCTTTAAAATTATCCTCTGCTCCGATGGGTATTTGCAAAGCAACAACATTTGCCCCAAGATCGTCTTCAATGTTTTTTATAACCGTAAAAAACTCCGCGCCAATCCGGTCCATTTTATTAACAAATGCCAGTTTCGGCACTTGATATTTATCGGATTGTCTCCAGACAGTTTCTGACTGCGGCTCAACTCCGCCAACCGCGCAAAAAACCGCTACCGCGCCGTCAAGAATTCTTAAGCTTCGCTCAACTTCAACCGTAAAATCAACATGGCCGGGAGTATCAATAATATTAATTTTATGCCCATTCCAGGCGCAAGTTGTCGCGGCAGAAGTAATCGTAATTCCTCTTTCCTGCTCCTGTTTCATCCAGTCCATTTGCGCTTTACCATCATGCACTTCGCCGATTTTATGCGATTTACCGGTATAAAACAATATTCTTTCGGTTACCGTAGTTTTTCCCGCGTCTATATGGGCCATGATCCCGATATTTCTTACTAAGTTTAATTCAATTGTACGTGCCATTGTTATATTCTCCTTAATTATGCTTTTTTATAGTGTTAAAGTGTTTTATTATATCAAATTGCCTGCTGAAATCAAGTATTCAATTATTTTTTCCGTTTATTCAGTTTACACCTTTTATAAAATTATGCAATATGTTTATCTAAGATTGTCAAGCCAAAGTAAGAATGTCCGCTTTTTACCAAAGTAGAAATGTCCGGTTTTATGGTTTTTAAATACTAACCAAAGACTCCTGCTTTGATTGTGAAATTCTGCTTACACTAGGCAGCTTTTTCCAAGGATGTTCCA
>JAZDHZ010000026.1:0-26393 GCA_043805415.1 Candidatus Omnitrophota bacterium
ACAGTATGTTTTATCTTTTTAGAATTCTCCCGCGCTAGATAATTAGAAAGAAAAGATTTTTAAACCAACCAAACCATTAACTTAAGGCTTAAATCAATGACTATGCTGTTGACAAGAAGGATTTAATCTAAAAAAACAATAATCAAACCAGATTTTCCAGGATTTAGATTTTAAATCCGTAACACAATTAAATTCAGCATGTTCAGAAGATAATCTAGTTTTTTAAGCACTAGTTTTTAAGCTTTAAGACGCAAGTTCAAATGCGCTGGGCTAGGTCAAGATTGCCAAAGGAAATATCCAGGCAAATTATGACTATTGCAGGTTATCCAAGCAGAAAAAGACTTAAAAAAATTAAATTTCTGGATCATCCGCTAATTTCTCATAATGATGCTTTACCACTGTGGCATTGATCATATAAACCACGTCTTCGGCAATATTAGTCGCGTGATCGCAGATTCTTTCCAAATGGCGGGCAATAAGCAGCAGCGGAACTGCCCGAGTAGCGGTTGTACAATCTTTACTCATATAATCATTAATCAGCTCATCCTGGATTAAATTCCGCAGATTATCCGCTTCCGAATCAGAAAGGATTACTTTTTTGGCAAGCTGTTCATCACTGTTTACAAAAGCATCGATAACATCTTTAACCATTCTCCGGGCAATATCCGTTAATTTAGGAATATCAATCAACGGTTTTAATAAAGGCTTATCGCAAAGTTCAATCGCCCTTTGCGCGATATTAACCGCAAGATCAGCGATTCTTTCTAATTCGGAATTAATCTTCATTCCAGTTGTAATAAACCTTAAATCGCGGGCTATGGGTTGTCTTAATGCCAAAAGATCAATCGCTGTCTCTTCAACTGCTAATTCTAATTCATCGATATTTTTGTCATCATCAACAACTGATTCGGCCAATGCCTTATCTCTATTCTTAAGCGCTTCTATTGCTTTAAATATCGCCTCTTGGGCAAGAATAGACATCTTCAGGATATCGGTATTTAATTTTTTCAAATCTTCGTCAAAATGCCTTTTCATAAATACTCCTTTTTTCTCATCCAAATCTTCCGGTTATATAATCTTCCGTGATTTTTTTAGAGGGTTTAGTAAAAATCTTACTGGTAATATCACATTCCATTAACTCACCGATCATAAAGAAAGCAGTATAATCTGAAATCCGGGCAGCTTGCTGCATATTATGCGTAACAATAATTATTGTGTATTTTTTCTTTAATTCATGAATCAGCTCTTCCACTTTTGCCGTAGCAATCGGGTCAAGCGCTGAGGCTGGTTCATCGAGTAATAAAATTTCCGGTTCAACCGCTAAAGCCCGGGCAATGCATAGTCTTTGCTGTTGGCCGCCGGACAATTCAAACGCGCTAGCGGAAAGCCGATCTTTTACTTCATCCCACAAAGCAGCGTCTTTTAAGCTTTTTTCTACTTTCTGAATTATATAATCCTTATCCTTTATCCCGTTTACTCTCAGTCCATAAGCCGCGTTTTCAAAAATTGATTTAGGAAAAGGGTTTGATTTTTGAAATACCATACCCACATTGCGCCTTAGATCAACAACATCCAGTTCTTTATCGAAAATATTTTCACCATCAATGCTGATATCTCCCTCATAACGTATTCCGACAATAGTATCGTTCATTCGATTAAAACAGCGTAAAAATGTGGACTTGCCGCATCCCGAAGGACCGATAATCCCGACAACTGTGTTTTCCTTAATATTCAGATTGATGTTTTTAAGAGCTTGTGTCGGCCCGTAATAAAAATTGAAGTTTTTTACGAAAATCTTAGGCTTATTATTTTTACCATCACTCATCTTATTTTCCTGATTTAAATTGTTTTTTTCAGTATCAATTTTATCTTTTGTCAATACACTCATTTTAATCTAACCTTTCTTAACTTATAGCGGATAATTATCGCCAGAAAATTCATGCAGAAAATTAAACCAATTAAAACCAAGGCTGTTCCATAGGCAATGGGCCGGACTTGTTCAATCGCGTGATGCTGCGTAGCCATAATATATAAATGATATGGCAATGCCATGAACTGATCCGACAATGAACGCGGGAGAAACGGCAGATAAAAAGCCGCGCCGGTAAACAAAATCGGCGCGGTTTCACCCGCGGCCCGGGACAAGCCTAAAATTGTTCCGGTTAACATTCCGGGTATAGAATATGGCAGAACATTTGTCTGAATTGACTGCCATTTTGTTGCCCCCAAGGCCAAAGCTCCGTCACGATATGATTGAGGAACATTTTTTAAAGCCTCTTCGCTGGCCGTAATTGTCCAGGGAAGCGTCATTAACCCTAAGGTTAATCCAGCGGAGAGAATGGATGTATTCAGCCTGAGCATCTGGACAAATAAAACCACTCCGAATAAACCATAAACAATCGAAGGAACTCCGGATAAGTTCCGAATTGACATTCTGATCAGCCGGGTTATCTTTCCTTTTCTAGCATATTCATGCAGATAAATAGCACAGCCCATGCCTAAGGGAATTGATAAAACCGCGGTAATTAAAGTAACAAAAAAAGTTCCGACAATTGCCGGAAATATTCCGCCTTCAGTCATCCCTTTTCTGGGCATTTTGCTCAGGAATTCCCAGCTTATAATCCCGTATCCTTTGGTAAAAATATCAAATAAGATTAACAGCAAAACTGAAATAACCAAAATTACACAGGCTCTTAAGATTAAAAATCCGATAAATTGTTCGGCTTTGCGGTTTTTCATCTATTCACCTTTTCATACTTATTTAAAATAATATCTGATGTTAAATTCACCAAAAAAGTAATAATAAACAAAACCAATCCCAAAGCGAATAAAGCATAATAATGCGTTGTATTGTATGCCACTTCCCCTAATTCAATGGCAATTGATGATGTCAAAGTGCGCACAGAACCTAAGAAGCTCTCCGGCATTGCCGGCGCGCATCCCGTTGCCATAAGTACTGTCATAGTTTCCCCAATCGCCCGACCCATTCCCAGCATGCAAGCCGCGATAATCCCTGACAAGCCCGCGGGAATTTTAACCTTTATAATTGTTTGCCATTGAGTCGCGCCCAAAGCTAAAGAAGCTTGATTATAAGAATCTGGAATATTACTTAAAGTATCTTCTGAAATACTTATAATTGTCGGCAATGCCATGATTGCCAAAAGCAAAGAACCGTTTATAGCATTTAATCCATTATTCGTTCCGAAAACTTTAGCAAGAAATGGACCGACTAAAACTATGCCTAAAAATCCAATAACCACTGAAGGGATACCTGCCAAAATTTCGATTACCGGTTTCGCGATCTCGCGAACCCTGGGACTGGCAACATCAGATAAATAGGCCGCGGTTCCCACTCCCAATGGAACAGCAATGATCAGTGCTCCAAACGTAACCATAAAAGTACTTACTAACATCGGAACTATCCCATACGCATCCTTAACATAAGACGTAGGATTCCATTGCATTCCCAAAAAAAAGTCTCTAAAACTAATTTCCCGAAAAGCCGGAATTGCCGTAAAAATTAAAAGCGAGAATATCCCCAACAAAATTATCACAGATATTATGCCGTTAAAAAAGAAAAAACCATGGATAAGCCTTTCTTTCCACATTCGGCTTATCCATGGTTTTTTTCTATTTATTACAATCTTAGACTGCATATAATTTATAATCCAACTTTAGAATTTAATTCTTCATATTCCTGCGCAATTTGAAAAAACCCTTCCTCTTCCACAATCTTCTGCCCTTCAGCACTTAACTCAAATTTCAGAAAATTCTTTACCGATCCAGTCGGAGTTCCATTTATATATTGGTTAAGAGGCCGGGAAATCGGATATACCCCACTTTTTACATCAGCCGCGTTAAGCGGACTGGAATAAATTCCTCCAGCGCGTGCCGCTACTTTTAAAACATTTAAACCAGATGCCTGCTTAACATAACCAACACCCACATAACCGATTCCTGAACTGTCTTGTTTTACTGACTCCACAATCTGAGCATTGCCATTCATATGAGCCATTTTTGGAGAATAATCACCTTTTAAAACCACATCTCTAAAAAACTCAAATGTCCCTGAATTCGATTGCCGGCCATAAAGAGTTATAGACATATCCTCTCCGCCAACTTCACTCCAATTGGTTATTTCCCCGCGGAAAATTTTACCTATTTCATCGGTAGTTAATTGTTTAATCGGATTATTACCGTTTGAAATCACGCTCAATCCGTCTATGGCAATAACCACGCGATTAACTTGTACTCCGTTTTCGCTGGCCTGGCTAATTTCTTTTGCTTTCATTAAGCGGGAGGCATTAGCAATATCACACTTCTTATTGATTAATCCGGCAACTCCTGTTCCTGAGCCGCCGCCGGTAACCGCGATATACTCACCAGGATATTCTTCCATATAAACTTCAGCTAAGCGCTGTACTAAGTTAATCAGAGTATCTGAACCTTTAATTTGAACCATCTCTTCAGCCTGGCAAAAACCAGTCATTAAAACCACACTGATTACAAAACCAAGAACACCGATTCTAATTTTTCTCATTTTATGATTCTCCTTTATTTTAAGTTTACAGTATGATTGTTACAATCGCGTTACAATAAAGCAACTAACCTGTTAAATTAGAACTTCAGCAGAACATCTACCTGGAATAAATCCTGCTTTTTCTTTGAAGCCGCAATATCTGTTTCTGATTTATAATAATCAAATCCCAGAATTACATTCTTCGCTAAGGCGTAATTAACAATAAATTCATATCCGCTAACATCAGTTATCCCGCCTATAACGTCTGAATCTGGTAAAAAGTCAACCCAAGCGTCTTTTTCCAGTGTTCTATAGAGCACTTTTGCCTCCCAGGTTTTAGGCTCACTAACTTTTTTATCGCCAAACTTAATTCCCGCTAAATAACCCACATTGTTTTCATCCGGATCGCCATTTTTAGTATAATCACCAAACAGAGAAACATAATTAATAATTTCATCAACTTCAGCATCTTCTTGTAAATTCATCCCTAATGCCGCCGTAAACCCTAATGAATCATAGTCATACTTAAATGAAGCTGGAGTTGTACTGGTAGTGTTTGTACCTCCGCCATCAACAATATTCGAATATCGCGAACCTTCTATAGAATTGAACGCGTAATAGTTAACCGATGTTGTCAAAGTAACCGCGTCTGAAAAATCCCATTTAATCCCAGGCTGAATCATATACATTGACGGATCCGCGCCACTACTCATTTCATCCAGAATGAAATATCCAGTATTTAAAAACACTTCTGCTGAAGAATTTAAAGGAAGATTACTCTTAACAAACACACCTTCCGGGTTAACGTCTCCATCCCAAAGAAGATCAGAAACTAACCACAATGTTTTACCTAACTCTATTTTACCGCCCATAATATCAACATTATTATTAAACGCGTAAGTCGCGTAAGCGTAATCCAGCATTATCCCTTTTGAAGTAAAATTATCCTGAAATGTCTGATTAGTCGAACGCGGGTCTGCTCCCCCGGAAGCTAAACCAAAATTCACTTTCCAGTCTTTAATTACTTTAGCTTCTGCTCCCAGACGAAAACGCGCCCTGGCTCTTTCTCTTTTTGCTGTAGTCGTACTAGAGCTGGTTATTGTATCCTGTTCCTCATTTTGATAACGTAAACGCAGATCACCTTTAAACGTCATTGTCTGAATCCACGCGGGTAATGTACCGGATTTACCTTGAGCGATTTCTTTAGCAACATTCGTTTTTGTTTCATCCAGCAAAATCTGCGCTTCAACCGGAGTAAGCACATCTTTTTCCACTAATTTATCAACCAAAAGATCAACTTCACCAGCAAACGATTTTACGCCAAAAGGCAATATAAACATAATTCCAACAATCATTAAACACAACATTTTTTTCATCTTTAAAACCTCCTTTAATTAATTACTACACACTTTCCTGAAACGATGTATATTTTTCTCAAGCCGACGCATTGATTCTGAAAAATATCCCCCATTATATTTATTTGAGTTTTCAACGCTGCTTAATACATTTTTTAATGTATTCAGTTGTAAACGCAAAAAACTGGCCATATAATCTTGCTGCAATTTATTCAGTTTTTTAACTTCACTGCTTCGACACGCATGAAAATTTTGAGCAAAAATTAGATAACCCATATTCAAATCCATTCTTCACCTCCTTTCTCTTTGCTTACTTTCAAGATAAAGGATACAATTAATTTGTGAAGAATAGATGACAAAAAAGTAAATTGTTTGAAACGGAAGCCATTAAGAATTTGAAGTTTTTTAAGCCTTGGGAATAGTAAAGCTAAACGTCGAGCCTTGGCCTTCTAGACTTTGAACAAAGACCTCGCCGCTATGCGCCTGGATAATATGTTTAACAATCGAAAGGCCTAGACCCGTCCCTCCCAATTCGCGGGAGCGCGCCTTATCTACTCGATAAAAACGCTCAAAAAGTCGAGACAAATCTTTATTCGGTATGCCAATTCCAGTGTCAGAAATATCAACTTTAACAAAATTATTTTTTTCCTGAGCAGAGATTAATATCTCACCTTTAGGAGTATTATATTTTATCGCGTTCTCAATAAGATTAAGTAAAACCTGTTTTATTCTGGTTTCATCAGCCAGGATATCCGGAATATTTTCCGGAATGTTTATTTTCATGATAATTAATTTAGCATCTGCCTGGCTTTTTAAACTGGTAATAACCCTTTCTACTATTTGGCGTAATTTACAGGGTTTTTTTTCCATAACCAGTTTTCCTGATTCGATTTTAGCAAGATTCAGAAGATCATCGATCAGGCTGGCTAAACGATTGGAATCAGCCAGAATAATTTTCAAAAAATCCTGAGCGTTTTCCTGATCATCCAGCGCTCCGGACAACAAAGTCTCAGCAAAACCTTTAATGCTCGATATCGGTGTCCGCAGTTCATGAGATACATTTGCCACAAAATCCTGCCGAACTTTCTCCAGGCTCCTTAAAGTAGTCAGATCATGAAAAACTAAAACAGCGCCTTCGGTATTTTCATTTTTCTTAATCTTGGCCGCGTGGACTAATAAAACTTTTTCTTCCGGAAGAAGCGTAGATATTTCCTGGGATAGCATATCAGCATTAGAATCTAAAATATCCTCCACTATCTCCTGAATCTGCAAATTGCGGATTACCTCAATCGGCTTTTTTGCTAATGGACTTTCCTCAATTTTTAAAACATTTTTAAGCGCTTGATTCATTAATGAAATTGTTCCATCCAGATCAATAATCATAACTCCTTCAAACATGCTAAAAAAAACCGCTTCTAAACGCGATTTACTCTGACTGACTTCTTCTATCTTTGCCTTTATTTGCTCAGACATATAATTAAAAGCAGCTGCTAAATCTCCGATCTCATCATTTGACTGGATAAATATCTTTCTGGCATAATTGCCCTGCGCGATATCCTTAGCTGCCCAGGATATATCTTTGATTGGCCGGGAAATAAAAAAAGAAGCTGAATAGCTCACTAACCCTGACATAATAAATGCCGCTAAAAGCGCTATGGACAGAGTTGTTCGCAGGCTATTTAATAAATCCTCTATTTCAGAAAGCGGAATTGATAGACGCACAATCCCCTGAGCATTATTTTTGTCAAACCATGAAGCGATATAGAGAAAATCTTTTTGAATGCTGGTGCTAAACCTTCGGCTATGACCGATTCCGGATTCAAGCGCCTGCTGAACTTCAGGTCTATAAAGGTGATTTTCAATACCTTTTAATTCGTCAACTTTTAATTCCGAATCACCGACAACAACACCATCCAGACTAATAAATGTTACTCTTAACCCTAAATCCCTGCCCAGTTTATCCGCGATCGCATCCATCTCATCCGAAGAAATATTATTTAAAGGCATATCCGCGATATAAGTCTTACATAATTCCAATTGTTTGGTCAGATTTGTTTTTATCCGATTATAGGTATAATTCTTAAGATTATTGCTCAGGTAAATAAATAAACTGAATAAGATAACCGCGCTGATGGTTATAAAAATTAGAGTGATTTTATGCTGGATTTTCAATCTCAAACCTGACCTGCCTCGCTGAATTTGTAACCGATCCCTCTTACTGTCTCGATTAATTTACCGCTTTTTCCTAATTTTTCTCTAAGGCGTTTTATATGCGTATCGATGGTTCGGGTTGTAACATCAGAGGCCATATCCCATACATCTTCAAGCAACTTATCGCGCGATTGCACTCTGCCGCTTCTTTTGAGTAAAGTAACTAAAAGCTTAAACTCAATTTGAGTCAAGCTTATCGCTGCTTTATCTATCTTAACTTCATGCCGGGAAATATCTATGGTTATTTTGCCTAGGCTTAATATTTCACTTTCCACCTCAGCAGTTTTTCTCCGTTTTAATATTGCTTTTACCCTTAGAATCAATTCTCGAGGACTAAACGGTTTTACCACATAATCATCTGCCCCCAGCTCAAAACCGACAATCTTATCTACTTCCTCACTTTTTGCCGTAAGCATTACAATCGGAATATGCGCCAATTTCTTATCCTGTCTGATTTGTCGGCAGGTTTCCAAACCATCAATTTTTGGCAGCATAATATCAAGAATTACTAAATCAGCTGGCTGATGCGCTAAATCCGCTAAGCCTTCTTCTCCGGTTATACATAGAGTGCAATCAAATCCGGCTTTTTCTAAATTATACTTAACCAGCTTTGAAATATGTTTATCATCTTCAACTACCAGGATTTTTTGCTTGGTCACTTTAATCTCCTTAACTGAAATTGAATATATTTTATTTATTAAATTTTACAATAGAGACATTAAATTTAAGTGACAGTTATGTGACTTTTCTGTTAAGTTTATATTTTACTCTCTTAAAAACAACTAAGCAAATAATTTAATTATTAATACCCACCAAAATTAAAAGCAAACTATCACATTCAACAGGATAAATAATTCATTGGGGTTCCAGACAGATAAAATCGCAGGTATTATTTTTTATATCATTGGCCAGAAAACTTTTAGGTTCTTTACTTATAGCAAGATTCAGGTAATAATCAAACTTATTCCTATCTCCGCTTAATTTATATACTTGCGCTAAACGCACATAAGCATCAATCAATTCCGGATCAAGTTCAATAGCTTTTTCCAAGCATTCTTTCGCTTTAGCAATATTACCTCCATAAGCCGCCGGAGCAAGAAAGTAAAAACAGCCTAAACCATAATATACTTCAGGGGATTCAGGCATTAAACTTCTCGCCCTTTTTATATTTGTATATACCGGAGATCCGTTTATCACCGCGGATAATAATCCTCCATTATGCGCGATCATGCCTTTGGCTCCGGCAAATATTAAATAGGCCCGGGTTAAAGTATGTATGTCTGCTGTCTTTTGCCCCCGGCGAATAACCCTATCTGATAATTTAGCGGATTGATCATATTCTTTTAAATTAAATTTTATATAGGATAAACTAATAAAGGCCGGGAAAAAATCAGGTTGCCTAGCTACGATCTCTTCTAGCATTTTCTGACTGATATCTATCTGGTATTCACGGCGTAAAGCTTCCGCGATTCCCCATTTTCCTTCAACTAAATCAGGAGATATCGCAATCATTTGTTCAAAAACACTTTTTGCTTGGATATGATTATATATATTTAAATATGTTAATCCCAAGACATATAAGTTATTCAAATCATTCGGATTATTTTTTAAACCCAGTTTTGCGCTGTCTACAGTCAGATTATCTGCTTGCTCATGCAAAATTTGCCAAGGCAGACAAAAAGCAACATTGGCAACCCAAAAAATTATACCGCAAATAAATATCAGAGTTTTTAGTTTCATATTTAAATTATCTCTTTTGAGAACTAATAAAAATCTTCCGAAATTATTCATTCAAAACTATATTCCAGAATATTTTTAAAATCATTAACCAGAATATATTTCATCACGCTGACTTTTATTAGCGCGCAGTTAGGAGCAGTTACAAATTCTTTTAAATACGGCTGTTTCCTAAGATAAATCCCCAAGTAATCAGCTATTGTTTGACTGCTGATTTCCTCAGCTTTTCCTAACACAGTCAAGGCCTGAGCTTGACTGATATCATTTTCCTTATTTGTTTGATTATCAATAAGCAAAGATACTTTTGGCAAATGTTTTAGGTTTTTATATTTATGAGTGTCGCGGATCGTAGCGAATATAATCTCGTGGCAGTCTTCAGTGGCAGCGAATCCAACCAAGCTGCAATAAGGATATTCCTTGCTTTGGGTTGCCAATACGCCAAAATGCTGAGTACTTAAAAGCGATTTTATTTGATTAAAAATCTTCTCTTCATCTTTCATAATAATCCCCTTCACCTTGACTGCAACTGATTGCGCAATTTATTAACCGCCAATTCCTTTGCCTTTGCTTCAACTTCCACTGTAATATCCAAATTAAGCCAGCACTTAGGAAGATCATTAATATCAATATAATCATGATGTGGCTTCTGAGTTGCTCCCTGCCAGCCGCATTTCGGACTGGAAATATGAAACAAAGGCTCCCGATTCCAGGTGCTTAAAGCCCTTGCAGTGACCTCCTCGATCGAAAGCTGATCAGGTAAGCAGCGATGATGATGTAAATCATAAACAAAAGGCACTCCATTTGATTTACAAAAATCTAAAAGATCCGCCGGAGTATATACCTTGTCATCATTTTCAAATGTCAATTTATCCCGAATAGTTTTATCTAGTTTAGACAAAACCTTGCTCACTCTTTTTAATGCTGAAGGTTTATCGCCATAAGCACCTCCAGCATGGATATTAATAACATCCGCACCAATTAATTCACTTACCTCTGCTTGATAGGCAAGTTCCTCGATTGATCTGCTGGTAATCGCCTGATCTTCGGAGCTTAATAATATGAATTGGTCCGGATGAAAAGTTAAGCGTATGCCATACTCATTGGCCCGCTGTTTGCAAAGTTTAAAAACCCGCTTTATTTCTTTTGCCTGCTCCAGAGAATTTAACTCATAACTATAATCAGGATGTGTTTTAAGCGGTAAAAACCGGCTATTCACCCGGAAAGACCCAATATTATTTACATGACAATACTCGATTGCGGCTAAAAGCGATTGCCCATTGTTTAAACACAATTGCGAAAGTTTGCTCTGCCTAAGATTAGGCGTGAGCTTGCTAAGATACCGCGCGGTAGTTGTGTGAAACTTAATCGGTTGTTGATGGAATTTACAGCACAAGCCGAATCTTATCATAATATTAATCTATTTGCCTAATTCGCGTAAAAGCTGTTAATTCAAAACATGTTTATTAAGAAACCCCTTTAAAATTAATCCCGCTGTGAAAGCAACATTATATTTCACCAGCGGGATAATTATTAGCACATTTTAATTTTCAATCTTTTTGGGTTTACACAAGTATTCAGCCTTAACCGCTGTTCTCCCGCAGCTATTACAAATATATGCCAGTTTTTTAACTTTCTCATTACATAAATGTCTTTCAGTTGGAATCATTGCTCCGCACCAATTGCATTTTTCATCTTTTTTAGTACTTGGCACACACATATGCCCTGAGTCACCGGCTGTTTGTAAACAGGTAGGACAAGTATCTGTTTTCACCTTAGTGTTTTCTGCTGAATCACCAACTAATGGTCTGACTGAATCGACTTTAAAATAAACCACAAAAGTCTTTTTATCTGAATCGTATTGGCATCCGTGCTTTTTTCTTCTAAGTTCATCAACTAAAGCGGAATCATCTACTTCTTTAGTTTTTGTTAAATATAAACGCTTGCCTTGATAATGCCCATCTTTCTCGATAAAGGCATAGGAAGCCTTGGAGTTTTCCTGAATATTTTTATGTGAAAGCTTATCTGCCATTAAAAATACGCAGTTTTGTTCATCAATAAAATGCGGTCTGCCATACACCGCAGTATCAATAACCCCTTTACTATCAGCAGTAGCTAAAATCCCCATCCCTTGTGTATTCTCAAAATATTTCAGCAAACTCATTATTCCCTCCTTTGTTTATTTTAAATTATTATAATACAAAACCAGTCAGAATAAAATTGTTAATTATTATACTAATAATCTATTGATTCTGTAACTGTATACAGAATCAATAGATATGCAAATGCAAAAAAATTGTTTTTCCGTGATTTCTAATGACTAGGGCGCTGAAGTGAGGATGGAAATAATATTGCCGCAAAATTTCAGATAAGAGGTGGAATATTTAACTAAAACCCTTATCCGCTAATCGGCAATAAAGCTAACTCGTCATTATTTAGTGATGAAAATATCTAAGCCAGAGATATAAAACGCTTATAAGCAATGCCTGTAAAGTAAACGGCACCCCGTATTTTAAAAATTTACCAAAAGTCACCTTATACTTATTGCGCGCCGCAATCCGAGCCATCACAACATTAGCTGAAGCTCCGATAATCGTCATATTACCGCCAAGACATGCCCCTAGCGCCAGAGCCCACCAAAGAGGCTGGCTTATTTGCTCAATACCTTGTTTACCTAAAATCACTGAAAAATGCTCGATAAAATTCTTTATCAAAGGAACCATCGTAATAACAAACGGAATATTATCCAGTATCGCGGATAATACTGCTGAGCCAAAAAGAACAATAACACATACTGTAAAAAGGTTTGGCCCGGAAGCGTTCAATATTAACTCTCCGGCTTTTTCAATTACCCCATTAGCTTCTAAAGCCGATATCATGATAAACATCCCGATAAAAAAGAAAATAACTCCCCACTCTACTTTCATCAGCGTCTCTTCGCTATCTGACTTACAAAAAAGCATCATAAGCATACTACCGCAGAGAGCAACAATCCCAGGTTCGATATTAAGTTTCGCGTGAAAGAAAAATCCAATAAAAATAAGCCCAAGGATAAGAAGCGATTTCTTCATGTTTTGCTCATCAACAATTGCCAAATGCGGAATAGCATTAATAACCCGCTTTTTCATTGAATCCTGAACTGTAAATTTATTGCGAAAGAATAAATATACCGTAAAAAGAAACACTAAAAAAATTATAACTACAACTGGAGCCAGATGCACCAAAAAATCTGAAAACGATAATTTTGCCGCAGACCCGATAATGATATTTGGCGGATCTCCGATAAGAGTAGCCGTGCCTCCAATATTTGAAGCAATTGTCTCCAAAATAATAAACGGTATCGGGCTGATTTCCAATAGTTCAGCGATAAGAATAGTCAAAGGCACAAGCAGAATAATTGTAGTCACATTATCAAAAAATGCGGATAATACCGCTGTTACTATTAGCAGCAAGCACATTATTAAAAACGGATTTCCTCTTGAGTGCTTGGCCACGCTAATCGCTGCCCATTCAAAAAAACCTGTTTTTGAAAGTATGTATACACAAGTCATCATTCCAACTAATAGAAAAATCACATTCAAATCCACCGAACGCATAGCATCCTCAAAGGATACCAGATGAAGCATAATAACCAAAGATGCCCCAAGCACAGACACTATTGTTTTACTGACTTTATCTGAAGCAATGGCAATATATGCCGCGGCAAAAATAATAACCGAAAGTAATGCCTTCATTTGATCTCCTAATTTAAAATACCAAAATCTTATCTATTATTGTAAACCTGTCAATGACCCCAATCAGTTTATTCTGTTCATTTGTTACAAACAACTTTGATCTTTTCTTAATGCTTAACTCGAAAATAATCTCAATCAGCGTCTTATCTTGACTTATCGGTTCAGTGTGTTTATAAAAATTGCGCACTTTAAGATTCCGATGAATCCTAAAATATTTTTCAAACGGATCAATATGTCTTACAAATGATATAGTCCGTAAATTATTAAAGAAATTAGGCATCCCATACTGAAAGATATCCAAACAAGTCAACTGTCCGCAAAAATTATTCTCATTATCTACAACTGGTAAAACATCAAAATGCTTTAAGTGCATTAAACGTGTAGCTTTTTCAATCGAATCATCAAGATTTATACATGCTTGCACTGGCCGGATAACATCTTTCGCGAATATCTGCTCATCAACATCCAGACAAAGAGCGGACAATTTTTCTTTTGCCTGATTAAAATTTGAATATTTTTTTAGAAAAGATTCCGCGCCCTTATTCTTTTCAAGGAATTTTATCAGGGCGGCAGTTGTCTGCAATATAACATACGGCTCATTTGCCGAGGAGATCATCAGGCAGATTATCTTTGCCTGACTTTTATCCAAGCTATCAAAATCAATCCCCTCATAGCTGACCCCCACTGCCAAAACAAATCTTCCCCACCCTTCTACCCGAGCATGGGGAATAGCTAGACCGAATCCAATACCAGTAGTGCTCATATTCTCACGCGATATAATACTTTCAAAAATCTGTTCTTTGGATAAACTACTGATATTTGCTTTTTCTGAAGCAAATATTTCATTGATCAGAAATTTAATTGCCTCATATCTATCACAAATCGGCAATTGTTTTATAAGCATTTTACCTTTTATGCTTTCTTTTAAATCACTCATTTTTCTATCCTTTATGGGAAACCATACTATTAAACCCGTCAAATGAACACAATGGCAGCATAGAAACAAATCCTTTGTCCTGCATATTGCACAAATTTAAAATTTTATCATCTTCTATGATTTTCAAAAAAGACATTGCCTCTTTTTCGTTTGCGACATGAACAACCAGCGCTTTATTGTAGGATGGAACTGCTTTGCCATGCAAATAAGTGACTGACGAACTAGGACCGATTATATCTGTTCCGACATACTGTTTTTCAACTATTTTTTTTTGATTAAAACCCTTGTCCGATACTATTTTTGCCGCTAACTTTAAATACTCCAGATTATTATGATATATAACAACTACCATGATTTTACCTCTTCTTTTATAATTATATTTTTAGACTAATTTGAGAAATTTTATGCGGTAAATATAAAAAAAGGAGGTGAATTATTAAAAAGTTCTGAGACAAAAACAGAACACTTTTTATGTGTTGTGAAAACAAAAACAGGTAATTTACAATCAAGCAAGCAAGTAATCGCGAATAATCTGTCAATTATCTCTGTTTTTTGCTCTCTATTGCTTAGCGAATCTAATTTAAAATTCTCAAATTCTCGCAACTTAAAGCAGCGCTCTGTAATCTCTGCTTGATCGCAAGTAAAAGATAGTCCTTCAATCGACAATTGAACAGCAATAAAACCCATTACTAAAACTAAAAATATTTTATACTTTTTCATGATTTAAAAACATATCCCTGCGTTCAAATTCCAAAAAAACCTGCATTAACTGTTTACTGTCTTGCGCAAGAAAAAGTTTACTTATTGTTCCTTTTACATTCAGGAGTTTGGCTATTTTGGCTAGAATTCTCAGATGCACAAATTCATTAGGCGCGCATACCATAAAAAAGATTGAAACACCTTTCTTGTCAGGAGCACTAAAATCTACTGCCTTAAGTGATCGCGCAAAAATTATATTTGGCTTGTTAAAAAGCTTTACTGAAGGATTGCGCGGATGCGGTATTGCTATTGCATTGCCAATACCCGTACTCATCATTTTTTCTCGCTCTTTCAGCTCCTTTAAAAGCAGCTGGTCATTTTTTGTAAGCTGATTGTCCTTTGCTATCTTAACAAGGCTAACAAGAGCATCATTACTGTTTTCAATATTTAGATTCAAGTCAATTAATTCCGGGCTTATTAGCCGTGATAAGGGAATAATATCGGTTTCCGTCTGAATAACTAAATCTAAATCCTCATCCAAAGACTTTACTATCTGCCCTTGCAAATAATTATCTATGGCTGCTAAAGGAAAACGCCACTGGCTGCCGATTTTAACACCTGGAAGCCTGCCTTTTTGCGCCATTTTAATAACAGTTTTCTCATTTAATTTAATATATTCTGCTAACTGGCGAGTTGTCATTATCTTATCTTTAGACATTAGCTTACCTTTTTATTACTCGTATTAACTCATTTTAACTCATATTAACATACAATAAATATACCATATTCCTTGATTTTTACAATAGCTTATTTTTCCTACAAAATCAAACAATCCAGATATTAATCAAAATTTGCAAGCCGAGTTTTTTTAAAAAGCAAAGTTTTACTATCAAAACGCATAAGTTATTTAAAATCAAAGGTTAAAGCTTTGAAAACTAAAAACATTATGCGCGGAATTGTTTTTTAAAATAAGGATTGCCCTGAGCTTAGATCAAACTAATTCTGTATTTTACTTTTTTTTCATAAGGCTGATATGAAGCTTTTGACAGCTTTAAAGCCTCTGACCCTAAATCCTCTTCAAAATTAAAATAAACATATTTTTCAGGAAGAAGCTTAGCAAAGTCATTATAAAGGTATTGGTAGATACCTTTATAATTTTTTTTAGCTTTAGCGAATTTTATATCAAAAACATCAGAAGTCAATTCTTCTCCCAGAACAAATCCCGCAGGTTCTTTACCCACATAATATATCATTCCGCACAAAACCAGATCTTCACTCAGATTCAAAGCCTCAAGACAAGAATAATAATCCGTGCTTTGTTTATCTTGACCGCTCTGTTCCTGCCATTGTTCTAAGATCTCTTTTGCGGCATTCAGCTGTTCTGGAATTAAAGGATAGGCCTGATGTTCATAACTCTGGATGAATTGATTTAATAGATTACGCTTTTTATGCAGCTTATTCCCCGAGTAGGAGACCATTTTAGAAATAGGATAAATATAATCCGAATCAGCGTCAAGAAAAGTTTTTTGAAAATGGTTATCTGAAAAAAAATCTATCCATGCCTCTGGGACGGGAAATAGAAAATCAGCGTTTTTTAGCATATTTTTAAGATAATCCGCTTCAATCTCCCAAGGATGTTTGGTGGGCATAAGATATGTAAAACCATCATAAGTCTTGCCGCGCATAAATATTTCATTATTATCAAAAATCAGCTCATGGCTGTGAGTTTGCCTGAAAAGATAGAGATTAGCAAAACTATAGTCCGATAAACCTATGCCTATGACTTTAAGTCTTTTATCTAATAATAACCGATGCTCTAAAACAAGCGGTTCAATATGCATTAAAAACCTCTTAAGGCCTTAACTCACTCCCCTGCTTTTACTATTTTATCTATCGCTGACTGCCAATCAGAAAGATTATTCACCAGCCAGGCCGCTGAATCAACATTGCCTTTTTTATTTTTAAATAAGACATTTAAAAGCAGCTTGCCTTTTGTCTTGCCTAAAAATGTTCTAGGTATCTTCACTTCCCTGATATCTGTGTTTTTAATGCTCAATTCCTTTCGCGGAGCCCACATCTGGAAAAATAATTCATTTTCCGTAAGCACCAATACGCCATTGCCCCGGACCTGAGCCATGCCCAAAGACTCTTGCCCAAAGAAGTTAGCGCTTGAACTGATTCCATATATTTTTTTATCTTTAAACTTAAGCAATACTTCTTCAGCTCTTTTCTTTTCTAGTTTCTTAACTCCTAAAAAACTAGCCAGACAACCAATCACAGCACTGCCAAAAAATACTCCCACTTTTATCTCCTGTGCTTATGACTTAAAGCTTTCTCCATGAAACAAGCTGAACCGTAGAACCAGGCTGTATTACATCACGAATAGCATTCATATATGGCTCATGATACCCTATTTGGATGCTGCCGTTTAAACGCACACCGTCAGTACCTGACCAGACACCGCCTAATACATTCAAACCGCTGCCTCCGCCATTAACCCGGAATTGTCCTGTGCTATATACACAACCATCTATCTGTCCATTGCCGTTAATTATAGTTTCCGATGTGGCTGAAGGATTAGTCGTCACATCACCCACAACCAGAAAAAACCCCCCAATTGTCCCAACATTGCCGTTTAAAACAAGATCTGTTTCAACATACACAACATTCGGCACCCATTTAGTGGGATCAGGATCAGAGTTATCAAACCAAAAATTAGTTGGAAACGGCGGATTACCAGCTGATATCTCCATAAAAGTATACACATTATCACTTCCGTCAGCCTTGATCTGGCTTGCCGCAACTGTTCGCATTGACTCATAATCAAGCTTAATCAATGGGGAAACAGCAGGATCATTTGTTGCTGTTCCTGTAAAGTTGAGAGGATCTAAAGATGCTGGCAACAAAGAACCGCCATAAATCATATCACCGTCGATATCATAGGCAGCACCATTTACTCTTATATTTCCTGCTGTATAAATCGCATTATCCCAAAAAGACGAAGGCAGATCTTTTTTTGAAATATAAGCCTCAAGATGCGCGGTTGCAATTGGCTGTGCCTGATTAGGAACAAAACCCCAACTTTCCACTCGCCAGCGCTTTGCTGCTTCAACAACAGATATGGTATAACTATATTCACCTTGCTGCGAACCGCCAAATGAACTAAGCGGAACATTGGCTTCTCCTGTAAGATTAGACGGCAAACGCTCAATTCCCTTATCAAGAGCAGCTTCTGCGCAATAAAAAGCAACCATTCTTTGCTTATAACCTGTACTTGTTTTTGCCTCCCAAATATTTTTAAAAACAAAAACTCCCAATAAAGTCAAAAGCATAGCGATAACAAGATACACGGCTATCAATAAAAACCCTTTCTTATTACTTAACATCGTATCCACCCCCCATAAAATTTAAGGTTGCCGAAATTTTATTTTACTGCTTAAAGTGGTTGAAAAGTTCATCCCTTGAGATTGCAGCCTTGTTGCTTCTTTAGCTAAAAATAAAACAATATCAATACTCCCCACATTTTTAGTGAAATTAACCCCATAATTTAACACGCCATCACCATTATCCACTGGATCTGTCGCTGTCCCGTCATCTTCATTTGAATCAAGCGCATTGTTATTATTTATGTCTTCTGTACAAATATTGTTTGCCAAAACCCGGCCGCCAGTTCTATCTATTGAAATAACTGTTAGGCCATCAGCTGCTATAAAATTTAATGTTGTAGCATTAACTGATAAAAAAGTTAAAGGAAAGATATTCGGCTGACTGTAAAAAGCGGTATTTGGTCCAAAATCTATATAACGGCGCAACTGTTTTCGCCCAACAAAATTCTCATACGGACAGTAAACAACTGCTGCCCTCCAGCTTACTATATTATTTACATCTAAATGCAGGTAATTATTATTTGGGCTGCCGTCTTCTCCGGCTACTGCTGGATCACCTCTTGCTGAGGAAAGCCAAAGCCCTTGAGTAAACTGACCATTAATCGGATCAATAAATATAAATTCCTCAGTGTTTCCGCTTGAGGCTTCCACTAAATCATCAAACATCTCATTCATCGCTTTACGGGCATTAATATATAGATCTGATTTAATATCAGAGATCACCCAGGTATTACGGGAAGAAGATAATAAAGCCATAAGCGTAAACATAATAAAGATAGCAATAACACTAACAATCAGTATTTCAAATAAGGATATTCCTTTTGAGGAAAATAATTTACGCATATTTTTCATCCTATTCCGATCAACGCGCTGTTAAAAGAGTTGTCAATTGTTCGCTAAAAATTCGATTTGCTTTTCCTTGCCAGCTAACAGTAACAGTAACTTGTATCGGATCAGCTCCTGTATTCAAATAATTTACTCTTACTGTTTCCTGTGTCAGATTATTAAATCCCGCAACAATTCCTCCGTCAGGATATATCGCGGTCAAATTCGCCAGATTAAAAGGATTTAGATTACGCATATTCTCTATCACCGAACGCGCATCATTAACCGCAATTACTGAACTGCTAATCTGCTCTAACAGTGAAAAACTGGCATTATTTACACTCAAAAATCCGGCAATCACACCCCCAAGAATCAATAATACTACACTTATCTCAACTAAAGTAAATCCCTTTTTCTGTTTAACTTCTGGAAAAGAAACCATTCCTGCCCCCTGATTTATTTCTTTTTCTTATACATACAGCCCAGGCTGTACTTTCCTGAGCCGATAAAAATGAGTCCGAAAAATACAATCCCCAGTTCTATTGCATGCGATGCAACCATGAGCCCATCCCCATGCTTAAAATGAAACACTGAAGCGACAAACATATCAAAAGCAAGCAGCAGACAAGCTGTCCTAAAAAATAATCCCCCAAGAAAAACCGCACCACCGACTAATTCAGCAAACGCAGCCATAAAACCCCAAAAAACCGGAGCAAAGCCAATCCCTAAATTAGCCATTGCCTTGCCAAGAACTGCCCACTGGTCAGGACCTGCGACCATTTTGGGAAAACCGTGAATAATAAACATTATTCCCAGACCAACTCTAATAAACAGCAAACCTTCATCCGTATATTTATTTAGCAACTTCTGTGCCATAAACAATACCTCCTTATTTATTTTCCCAAAAATTCCTAATAATCCCCAATCTATTTCTAATTGATAGTGAGCGGAATATGCACATTAGATAGTGCAAAAAAACAGCGCTCAGCCCCTTTACCTTTATCCCTAATACTATGCCGCAGGCTTTATTATTAGCCATCGGTATTATATATCCAAAATCAAAAGCATGATATTTTTTTAATTTTCTCCTCTGTATTGATCGAATAATATTCTTTGCCGCTAAAGAACCTTGGGCAATGGCAAATTGCACACCCATTCTTAATAGCTGTCCACTTGTCTCAATATAGGCATTATCCCCAACACAAAAACAATTAGGATTTATTCTTAAATATTCATCCACAACTACCCTGCCTTGAGCTGCTGTTTTCACCCCTATATGTTTAATCAGATCAGGAGTTTTAACTCCTGCTGTCCAAATAAGATATGATCTTGGAAAAATTTTTCCATTATTAAGCTCTATTTTTCCATCTATTACAACTTTAACTTCTGCTTGCCGAATAACCTCAATGCCCATTTTTTTTAAATTTAAACAAGTATATTCCTGCATCCATTGCGGAAGCCGGCCAAGAACTTCATTGCTTTTTTCTATAATAAAGATAGGCTTAACCGCGAGTTTTCTTTTAAAAAAATAGCGCCAGATATTTGTAGCTATCTCAACTCCGGTATAGCCGCCGCCGCAGATCACAAAGTTTTCATATTTATTAGAATTCAGGTCGTTTAATATTAAAACAGCATCATCCAGATTATCCAGTTTAACTGCTTTTTTTTGTAATGCAGCATCACCATAAAAATTCGTTTCCGACCCGGTTGCTAATATCAGATAATCATACGTTATGTCTTTACCTCCGCAAGAAACCTTGTTTTCTTTTAAACAAATATCATCGACCAAAGAATTTATAAATTGAATTTTAAGCTTAGCGGCTGCCTCTTTAAATCCGCAGGAAAGGAACTGTTTATGGATTCTATCACTGATAATATCAGGCAGCATGGGCAGAAAATTAAAATCCTGCTTTTTATCAATCAGCGTAATATCTAATTTACTCCTATGGCGAGCAAGAAACTTAGCGGCCGTTATCCCGGCAAAACCACCGCCTAAAATTATAATTTTTTTCATATTTTATCTTTTTAACCATAGATCTAGCACTATTATCAGCCCTATGCCTGTCTGAACCGCGATAGTAAACTTTGATGAATCCACAAGTTTAAGTTTATCCTTATAATTATTTTTTAATAAAAGTCCTGATTTAAAAATCAACGGGATAAAAAGAAATGTAGTTAAGGAGATAAAGC
Organism: Candidatus Omnitrophota bacterium; assembly: GCA_043805415.1. Taxonomy (GTDB): domain Bacteria; phylum Omnitrophota; class Gorgyraeia; order B26-G9; family B26-G9; genus JAHITE01. Next base: position 21,591 of record JAZDHZ010000026.1, read on the forward strand.
TTAAAGTATGTATTAATATATTGGCTGCTACGGATAAAAGCCCCAGCCCCATAATCCCATAATAAAGTAAGTAGGCCTTGTTTATCCCTGTAACACTGATTAGATTAAATTTTCCTGATTTAACATCTCCCTGAAAATCCGGCACTTCATTGGCAATAAGAATCGCGCTTATAAAAAAAGCGAACGGCAAAGACAGCAAAAATCCGTTCAGAGTTGGAAAAATATCTGTTTGAATAAAATACGCACCCATTACAATTGCCGGCCCGAACAAGACAAATACGACAAATTCACCTAAATAACGGTAAGAAAATTTAACCGGGGCGTAGGAATAGGTAATACCTAGAAAAAGGATTAATAAGAAAAAACCAAGTGTTTTTACACTTAGCGCAAAAACACTTAAGCCGGTTACCGCTAAGCAGGCTATTGCAAAAAATAACCGCGCTCCTTTTAAATAAAACCTCTCAGAAAAGACATTTTCCTGGATTAATTTTGACCCGCCGAAAAAGCCATAAAACCGTTTATCCTGCCAGTCAGCTCCGGATTTAGAATCAGAATAATCATTTATCAGATTTGATCCCAGATGAGTGGCGACAACCGCGATTAGACCTAAGATAAACTTAAAGTAATCTATAGTCTTAACTTGGAGCAAAGTCCCGGCCAGAAAAGGAATTACGCTTGCGGTAATAAACGGAAGTCTTAATGCCCGGATATACTTATCCGCATTTTTCTGTTTATTTCTAGTAAGCATTCTAGGTTTTGTTTGTACCATAACAGAATATATGCTACCATAAATTCATGGTAAACAAAATTAAAAAAAACATTGATCAGGAACTTTCTAAATTTATAAAATTTATTGATAAAAAATATAAGTTTAGCAAAATATCACCCCCACTTTATAAGAGCCTGACCAATTTCCTTTCCCGCGATGGCAAAAGAATCAGACCTTTATTATTTGTTATTGCTTACAAAGGGTTTTCCAATAAACTACCACGAAATCTTTACCTGTCCGCGCTAGCTATAGAATTACTCCATTGTTTTTTATTGATCCATGATGATATTTTGGATAATTCAGATATCCGTCGAGGCAAACCCGCTATGCATATTCTGATCAATAATTACATTAACCCCAACATCAAGACGGAATCATCCGGCATGGCCTTGGCTTTAGTCGCCGGTGACATTATTTACGCTTTGGCTATTGAAGCATTTATCTCCATGGATGAATTTCCGGAAAGAAAACAAAAAGCACTTTCCAAGTTCATTGAATCCGGTTTTTTTACCGGGTGCGGCGAGTTTATGGAGATAGTAAACAGCAAAAAACCTATATCAGAAATCAGGAGAAGTGAAATTTACCGAACCTATGATTTCAAAACCGCGTATTACACTTTCACCGCGCCGCTGGTAACTGGCGCGATATTAGCCGGGGCAAAAGATGCTGAGATTAAAAATTTACTCAAATTCAGCAAATACTGCGGCCAGGCTTTTCAAATAAAAGATGATATAACCGGGATTTTTGCCGACGTAAAACAAACCGGTAAATCTAATTTTACTGACCTTAAAGAAGGGAAAAAGACGCTGCTAATCTGGTATGCTTATAAACATGCTCACCCTAAAGATAAACTGCGTTTAAAAACCATCTTAAGTAAAGGGAAAATATGCGCGAAAGATATTATTGACACCCGCAGGATATTACAAGAGACTGGCAGTCTGAACTACTGCCTTAACCAGGTTAAAAATCTTATTAACCAATCAATCCTGGCATTAAAAACTTCGCGATTAAAGAATATTTATAAACAAGAATTAATAAACTATTGTCAACAGATCTTAAGCCTCTAACCAGGCTTAATCCGCGTTCATAATCTTAGTATTTTCTTGTTTTACTTCAATTGTTTTAAAATCATCCGAATCTCCAGCCTTAATCTCTGACAAAGTCAGATTATCAGCTGATTCATGCAATCTAACCCAATTAAGCGCGAATAAATTATTGCTAAATAGCAGAGAAACAAAGGAAAAAAAAGTAGTTAATACAGCTTTCATATTTCCTTTTTTCGTAAGTAGGAACAGTGCTTGCCGCTGCTAAAGATGATGGGTAAATTTTTAAGCATTTATAAATTTAGGCAAATATAAATTGGGTTTTTGGGCACAATTTTTAGAGCGAGGACTGTCTGAACCCCGCTAAAGCGGGGTGAGTTCCGCAGCGCCAAAAACACAGTTTATATTTAGCCGGTATTGCTGTTTTAGAGCAAGAAAATTTATACTGTGCGTAAAATTTATCTATCATTTTTCTCCCGCTTGAGTAATCTAATTTCCGTCATATTAATCAAGAATGGGCTTTATTTTTTTATAAGCACTAAAAGCATTTTAAACTTTTGCTCGGCGCTTACTGAGTGAGGTTCATTTGCCGGCATTATAATCATCTCACCCTGTTTTACGCTATAAGGTTTGCCTGAGATTATGACTGCCGCAACTCCATCAAGAACATGCACCAAGGCATCAAATGGCGCAGTATGCTCACTTAAACCCTGTCCTTTATCAAAAGCAAATAGGGTTACTGTTCCTGATTCTTTTTTAATTATTTCCTTACTTACAATCGAGCCGTCCTGATAATTAATCATGTCCACAAATCTTGAAACCTGCATAAGTCCTTTCTTGAAATTTTACCATGTTAAAACAATAAACTTATCTTAACATTTTCTTTTCTGTTATTTTTCAAAAAGCTTTTTATATTCCGCGTAGCCCTCTTTTTCCAGGTCTTCCTCAGCAATAAATCTTAAGGAACTTGAGTTAATACAATAACGTAAACCTGTCGGCGCTGGGCCGTCATCAAAAACATGACCTAAATGAGAATCCGCGTATTTGCTTCTAACCTCAGTTCTTACTGACCCCCAGCTTCTATCTTCTGTCTGAACAATATCATCCGGATCAAGCGGCTTGGAAAAACTAGGCCAGCCGCAATCCGAGTCGAATTTATCCAAAGAACTGAATAAAGGTTCCCCTGATACAATATCAACATAAATTCCCGGCTTTTTATTATCCCAGTACTCATTTTTAAACGGCGATTCAGTTGCTTCATTTTGCGTGACTTTATATTGCTGCTGAGTTAATTTCTTACGGATCGCTTCCTTATCCGGCTTAGGGTACTTTGCTTTGCTTACTATTTTTTCTTTACTATCCTTACCCCAGAGTTTTTCCAGCCGCTGTTCACGACCGCAAGTTGACCAATAAGCTTTATAATTTACGGCATTGTTTTTATAATAATCCTGATGATATTCTTCCGCAAGATAAAATTTACTCGCCTTAATTATTCGAGTAACAACCGGCTGCTCCAGCCTGCCGGAATCTTTCAAAGCCTGCTTTGAATCTTCAGCTGAAAATTTCTGCTGATCATTAGTATAAAAAATCGCTGTTGAATATCCATGTCCCCGGTCGCAGAATTGACCGCCGGCATCAGTCGGATCGATTCGCAGCCAGAACAAGTCCAGAAGTTTTTCATAACTTATCAGCAATGGATCATAAGTAATCTGAATCGCTTCTATATACCCTTTTGCTGCGTAGTCATTATAAGTTGGATTTTCCCCTTTTCCTCCGATATACCCTGAGACAACAGCTTTCACTCCAGGTAATTCTTGGAATTCTGATTCCATGCACCAGAAACATCCGCCAGCAAAGATCGCCTGCTCAAACTTCTCCTGCGCATAAGCCTTTTCCATCCCAACCCCCATGATTAAACTAAATAGCAATATCCACAATATTTTTTTCATGCAATACACCTCCCGAATATTATTCTATATCCGCGAATAATTTTTTGCAGGATTATAAACTGTACCCTAACCTTTTTAATCATAGGCAACGATTCAGAATACTATTTCCAGATTACAAATCAACTAAGCTGTCTGAGTCTAATTTTCAAATTAAGCGACTTAAACTCACGAACAAGAAAAAATACAGTTATTATTGTCGCTAAGACTTCTGTCACCGGACTGCTTATCCACACGCCTTCCACTCCCCATGCTGTTGACAGAATATAAAGAATTGGGATAAACAAAAATAATTGCCGGGATATTCCAATCAGAACAGCATGTACCCCCTTGCCTATAGATTGGAAGTAGCGTGTCCCGAGTATTTGAATTCCCACTAATGGGTACATGAAAATAAAGATTCTTAAACCATGAGAACTCAAGTCTATTAGCCCTGGATCGCTCTTGCAAAAAAGCATTGCTATATTCCGGGAAAAAATAATGATCAAAATAACTGCAAAAATAATAATAAACAGTGTACTCAGACACGCATAACGAAATGTCTGTTTTACTCTTTGATAGTTACCCGCTCCGTAATTATAGCCAATTATCGGCTGCATCCCCGCACCCATACCAAAGGTAAACAAAGCAATTAATGAAGTAATCGAAAAAATAATTCCCATAGCCGCAACAGCAGTATCTCCGCCCAAACCAACAAGCCGTGCATTTAGAATGCATACCTGAATACTTGCCGCGATATCCATTAGCGCTGGAGATAAGCCCAGATAGACTATTTGTCCGATATTCGGCCAATTAAAGTTGAGATTTTTTCTTCTTATATGCAAAAGTCCTTTTTTACGCATAATATACAGCAATCCCATCAGAACAATAACTGCTTCTGAAATAATTGTAGCCAAAGCTGCTCCGCCAGTGCCCATATGCATAAGAAAAATAAATATGGGATCAAGAATCAGATTAACTGCTGTGGCAACAACCATCATTAGGGTCGCGTAAACAGGATTGCCTTCAGCCCGAATAATAAAAGTCATAAAAAACCCATAAAAAA
>JAZDHZ010000027.1:0-137655 GCA_043805415.1 Candidatus Omnitrophota bacterium
TCGCGTAAACAGGATTGCCTTCAGCCCGAATAATAAAAGTCATAAAAAACCCATAAAAAAAGAAGATGGAACCACCGAATAGTATTTGCAGATAGTCATTTGCGTGCGGATAAACTTCTTTACTAACTGACATCCAGCTCAATATATTCTCAGAAAAAAATAAGCCTAAAAAAGTAATTATAATAGCTGTGATTGTCATAATCGCGAAGGTATTGCCAAAAACCTGCTCGGCTTTATCTTTTTCCTGTTTTCCCAGCAGCAAAGATATTAAAGAGGATGATCCGCTGCTAAATAAAAGACAAAAAGCGAAAATAAACAGAAGCACCGGAAAACACAGGGTTACCCCAGCTAAACCTAAAGAACCTACGCCCCTGCCGATAAATATTCTATCGACAATATTATACAAAGCATGCAAAACCAGGCTAAAGATTGACGGGATTGCAAACTTTACCAATAAGCCTAAAATTGGTTTTGTCCCAATTTGATTAGCACGATCCATATTTAGTAACCTTTTATTTCCATTATCTCTCGCTGTTTGCAAATCAAGAATAGAAAATTCTTTTTTAAAATATTAATGCCTATTTTTCTTCCAGCGCATCGAGTTTATGTTCAAATTCTTCTTTTAAAATTTCATATTTCTGAAACACCTGGTCAAGATTATTGTATTGCGCATCAATCTGCCCAGGCAATATTTTACTTTCTTTTGAAAGCTCGGCAATTGCTTTTGCGTCTGAAGCATAAGAAGCCGTTAACAAATCATCATTGTTTTTTTTCAATTTTGCCTCTAAATCACTGATTGTTTTCTCAAAATTACTAATCTGCGTTTCAAACGGCTTCAGGACTTTTGACTTTTCATGGCGCAGATCAGCAATAAGTCTTTTGCGCGTTTTTCGATCAATAATTGGCAGATCATTTTTTAGCTTTTGGGTTGGGCTTTTTAAACCAGCTTCTTCATCTTCCCAGCCGATCTTAGTTAAAAAATCCTGATAAGTCCCCTCAAAGAAATTAACGCCCTTTTCATCAAAAATAAGCAAACTTTCCGCGATTCTATCTAAAAAAAGCTCATTATGCGTTACCATAATCACCGAACCATCAAAACTATCAATAGCCTCGCACAAGGCTTCGCTTGATTCAAGATCAAGATGATTTGTTGGTTCATCAAGCAGTAATAAATGAGCAGGCTTCATTAGTATTTTTCCCAACAAAACCCGGCTTTTTTCTCCTCCGGATAAAACCGAGATGGGTTTTAAAGCCAGATCTTGGCTAAATAAAAGTGATCCGCAGACACTGCGCACCCTTTGCGGCAAAGCCTCGGGATAAGCACTTTTTAATTCATCTAATATTGACTTTTCGGCAGTCAGTTGCGCTACATTAGTTTGCGCGTAAAAACCTACTTCTAAATTCGGATGCGTTTTAATTGTTCCGCTCGTGGGGTTTAACTGTCCAGCCAGAACTTTGAGCAATGTTGACTTGCCTTTTCCGTTTTTTCCGATTATGCATAATCTCTGTCTTTTGCCTATTCTAAAAGAAATATTTTCAAACAATGGCTTCAGATCCTGACTATACGAAAAACTGATATTGTTTACATTCATCATGGTTGCGGCCCCGAATTCAGCAGCATTAAATGATATATTAAATGTCTTTATTGCTTCTAGCTTTTTATTTTTTTCCATTTTCGCAATGCTTTTAATCCGCGACTGAGCAAGACCCGCTTGCCGCGCTTTAGCCCGAAACTTACTTATAAAAATCTCTGTTTGCTTACGTTTCCGGTCATCTCGCACGCGAGTCTTTTCATAAATTACTTCTTCTTGGTATATCTGGTCATAAAAACACTGTGTATTGCCTTTAATTTTACGCAATTTCTTACGATATATACCCACTATATGCGTAGTAACCGCATCCATAAAACAGCGATCATGGGTAATAAGCATCAGCTCTCCACTCCACTGTTTAAGAAAACGAATAAGCCAGCGGATTGCTACTACATCAAGATAGTTATTGGGTTCATCGAGTAGAAGCAGATTTACTTCTGAAATAAGGATTTTAGCAAGATTAATCCGCACCTGGAACCCACCGGAAAACTCATCCGGAGATCTGTGCATATCTTCAATAGAAAAACCTAGACCATGAAGAACTTTTTCTGCTTTCCAGGTATGATCTTGATCGCTAATCGGCAAGCTCGAACATACTTCTTTTAATACGCTATCTTGGGAAAAACTTATAGTCTGATTAAGATATCCAATGCGGTAATTTTTAGGGATAACAATTGTCCCGCTATCCGCGGCAAGCGTTCCATTTATCAAGCTAAATAGTGTTGTCTTGCCATGACCATTACGTCCCACAAGTCCGATTTTTTCATTTGAACCAATGGAAAAACAGCCATTTTCAAAAAGCTCCTGACCGCCAAATGATTTTGCTACATCTCTTAATTCAATCATAAATCATAATTCTTTCGTATTGCGTATTGCGTCGTGCGTATCGCGTAAAAAATATAATCTAAACGCTATCTGCTATCTTTTAAAATACATCTTCTAATGATTGTTTCTGCAAAATCTGATTATTATTGATTACATCAATAAAAACCTTGGCGTATGTTTTTAATTTCCGATCTCCCACGCCATAAATATCGGCAAAATCATCAAGATTCGAGGGTTTTTTAGCTGCCATATCTTTTAAGGTCTTATCGCCAAAAACAATATATGCCGGCACTCCTTTTTTTCGGGCAATTTCTGCTCTGGTTTGACGTAATTTCTGAAATAAAGTTTCATCAACTCCCTGCCATTCCTGCTGTCTCAGTGCCATACTCTGCTCGGCAACTTGTTTTTTCTTTTGCTGAACAAGCGGCTTAGCAAGCACTGGAGCAAGCTCTCCGTCAAGCAGCTGCTCGCCTTTAGCAGTTACAGCTAAACTGGAAAATTCTCCCTCTCTTTCTAAAAACCCCTGGCCAATAAGCTGTTCAATCATATATCTGATAAAATTTATTGACTCTTCAGCCATTATCCCAAATCTAGGCAATTCATGATGATGCATTTTTATTATTTTATCCGCCAGTTTACCCTGTAATACCTCGGCAATATATAATGCGCCAAAACCATATCCTTGCTGGCTCAGACTATCAATACAAGCAATAATGTTTTGGCCTATAAGCAGCGGGGCTTCAACCATATCCAGCTCATTTAAACAATAATCACATGCGCTACAACCATCTTTACCGTATTTTTGGTCAAAATAATTAACCAGAACTTTATGGCGACACTGCGGCTGAGCACAAAAATCGTAGATTAATCCAAGCTTATGCATCATAGTTTTATGCTCTGCTGATTTTTTAGCAAAAAAGCTCCACAGCTGATAATCACTGCCGCTATAGAACATATAGCACGATGCCGGCAAACCATCTCGGCCGGCTCGGCCGGTTTGCTGCTGATAGTGCTCAATGCTTTGAGGCATACCCTCATGAATAACAAATCGGATATTTGATCTGTCTATGCCCATACCAAAAGCCACTGTTGCCACAATAATATTAACTGACTCGCTAACGAATTTATCCTGATTTTCTTGCCGCTGCTTATCTGTCATGCCCGCGTGATACGCGACATTATCATATCCGAGTTTTTTCAATGTTTTTGCTAAATTATCCACATCTTTTCGTCTAAGACAATAAATAACTCCTGGTTCATCAATATGTTTATCTAAAACTTCAGTAACTTGTTTTACAATCTGCTGACGCTGCATAACCCGATAAGTCAGATTAATTCGATCAACTGGCCCGGTATGGATCACCGGATTATCCAGACCTAATTGCCTTAATATATCAATCTGGACTTCTTTAGTTGCGGTTGCCGTAAAAGCATGCACGCTTGCTGATTTAAAGATACCTTTAATAATGCCCAAAGCTCTATAGTCAGCTCTAAAATCATGGCCCCAATGGCTGATACAATGCGCTTCATCAATTACAAAAAAATCAACCCCAACTTTATTTAAAAGATCAAGAGTTGATTCATTCTGCAAACGCTCCGGAGATAGATACAAAAGTCTGATCCTGCCGCTGCTAATATCCTCAATAACCGTTCTTTGTTTAACTACGGATAAGCTTGAATTAAGATATGCGGCCGGTATGCCCATATCATTAAGTCCATCCACCTGATCTTTCATCAAAGAAATAAGCGGCGAGATAACAACAGCCATTCCTTTTTCCAGTAAAGCCGGTAATTGAAAACAAAGTGACTTTCCTCCGCCGGTTGGCAAAACAGTCAAGCTATCCTGTCCCTTGAGTATAGAAAAAATCGTGTCTTCCTGAAAGGGGAGAAATGAATCATACCCCCAATATTGTTCTAGTAAACGATATATTGTATCTTTCATAATTCCAATCCATTAATAGTTGTAAAATAAAAACTAGCTAAACTATAATTATAACAAAATCATAATTATTGAACAATTTTTATATCTGGCGAAAGATATTTTAATACGTTTATTGATTATGCAGACTGTGTAATTAAACTTCAGGAAAATATTGATATTTATGAGAGATTATTTGCCTTGGCTTTTCTTTTGAGCTAATAGCTTCTGAACTAAAACATCGATTTCAGACTGGGAAAGCTTTCGATCTGGTTCGGGAACACTATCTACAGAGATAATTTCCTCTTCTTTTTCCGCTGTTGCGACTCGCACTTCATCTGCTTCACGCATTGATTGAAAACCTAAAATATCTACTTTAGTTTGCCCAATTTTAATTAGTTTCCAAACTGGAACCTGCTTGTCAGCTACAGTCATCGGCGCTGTTCCGAAAAATATACCAATCGCTTTACCCTCAGGCCAATATACAACATCGCCTTCATTTATATCTTTAACAAAATTTTCACTTTCAAAATTAACATTTATCTTAAAATACACTCCCTCGGACCATTTGCAAATTTCTGAATCTAAGGGAAGAATCTCAATAATTTTTTTAGCACAATCCGTATCATTTAAATCTACCAGCAAATTATAATGTGGTGTCTGGAACGAAACTTGCATATTTTATTTTCCATTGCCTGAATTTGGTTACTAACTAAAAATGCCTATCTATATTTATAGCAATTATTTTATCCTTTCAGCAGATATTATGCAAGCTCAATATCATTTATTATGTATTTTCCATTTAAATAAAAACAATCCCTTCGGATTTTATCCTTTAGAACACTCACTAAAAGTTCGTTAAATATATACAGTTGATTCACTCTGGTGACTTAATTCAGCGGCTTTTTAGATGGGTTTATGGACTACTGCCTTGCGAAAGCTAGCTTTTTCGAGGTTTTTAAAAGTCCACAAATAATCCGATTTGTCTTGGTATTTTATTTTAAAAATTTATCAATGGCTTTTGCCGCCTTTTTACCTGCACCCATTGCCGCAATAACCGTAGCTGACCCTGTAACAATATCTCCGCCGGCATAAATATCTGGGATATTGGTAGCCCCAGCATCATCGGCTTCAATATTGTTCTTGCGTGTAAGCTTAAGCTCTTTGATTGTGTCTAATAATAAAGGGTTTGATCCATTACCTATGGCGATTATGACAGTATCCATCAACATTTCGAAATCAGAATTTTCTATGGGAACCGGCCGCCTCCGGCCGCTGGCATCTACCGCGCCCAGTTCATTCTTAATACAAACTATTGTTTTCACATTACCGGTTTCATCCCCAATTATTTTAATTGGATTTGTAAGTAAATGAAATTCAATCCCTTCTTGTCTAGCATGATGTATTTCATCTTTCCTTGCCGGCATTTCATTTTCCGTACGACGATAAATAATATATACCTTTTCCGCGCCAAGCCTTAAAGCGCACCTGGCTGAATCCATAGCAACATTTCCGGCGCCAATAACCGCAACTCTTTTACCCACTTCTACCGGGGTATCATATTCAGGAAATTTATAAGCTTTCATTAAATTTACCCGTGATAGGAATTCATTTGCCGAATACACCCCATTAAGATCCTCGCCCGGTATATCCATAAAATACGGCAAACCTGCCCCGGTCGCAATAAAAAAGGCTTGAAACCCTTGATTACGCAGTATTTCTATTGTTTTAATTTTACCAATAATATAATTATATTTTATATCTACACCTAAACTCTTAATTTGTTCTACTTCCCGCATAACAATATCTTTAGGTAAGCGGAATTCAGGGATACCATAAGTAAGTACTCCTCCGGGTTTATGCAAGGCTTCAAACAAAGTTACGCTATAATTCATTTTTGCTAAATCCGCAGCGCAGGTTAGCCCTGCTGGACCAGCTCCGATAACCGCTACTTTTTTATGTCTGATCCCTTGAGCTATTGCTGGTTTTTCTTGATCAAAGCCATTTTTTAATTTCCAATCAGCCGCAAACCGCTCTAGACTGCCAATATCAATTGCTTTACCTTTATGCCTTAAGATACACTGCTTTTCACATTGGTCTTCCTGAGGACAAACCCTGCCGCAAACCGCTGGCAAGTTATTGGTTTTTAGTATTATTGCACTAGCCGCGCTAAACTGTTTTTCCGCTATGGCCTTAATAAATCCGGGGATATCGATCTCAGCCGGACACCCTTTAACGCATAGCGGATTTTTACATTGTAAACATCTTAATGCTTCAGCTACTGCCTCAGCTTCACTGTAACCATAAGGAACTTCATCAAAATTCTTTATCCGCTCTTTGGGATCTTGCTCTCTCATTGCCGCATCCTTTATCTTACTTTAGCTTAATTCTACACTTGTGTTCATAATGTTTAGCGCTTTCTTCTTCTTTGCTTTTAAACCTGCCTTGGCGCCATATAATATCATCATAATCAACTAAATGCCCGTCAAAAGCCGGACCGTCAACACAAGTAAATTTTGTTTGCTGATTATATTTAATCCGGCAGCAGCCGCACATCCCTGTTCCATCAATCATGATTGAGTTTAAAGACACAATGGTTTTTATGGATTTTAATTTTGTCACGCCTGCTACTGCCTTCATCATTATCAGGGGGCCGATTGCAAACACCAAATCATATGAACCCTTATCTAAAAGTTCTTTTAAAATATCAGTTACAAAACCTTTTCTGCCATAAGAACCATCATCAGTAGTTATGTATAAATTATCGCAAAAAGGCTTTATTTCCTGATCACAAATAATCAGATCTTTTGTCCTAAACCCGATAATAGCGGTGACATCATTTCCAGCTTGTTTCATTGCTTTAGCAATAGGATAAACTTCTGCTGTGCCCACGCCGCCGCCGACAAAGATTACTTTACCGATATTTTGCACTTGCTCTGAGTGACCCAAAGGACCGGATATATCCAAAACAGAATCGCCTTGATTTAAAGCGCAAAGTTTTCTCGTGCTTACCCCAATTGCTTGACAAACCACAGTTATCGTACCGTTTTGGCAATCAAAATCATATATGGTAAGCGGAAATCTTTCCCCAAATTCATCTACGCGCAGGATTACAAATTGCCCAGGACTTGCTGCCATCGCTAAATCCTTGGCCTCAAATTCAATAAGATGTACTTGGGAGTTTAACTGTCTTTTTTGTATTATTTTATACATGCTTATTCCTTTTTTAAAACCCATGTAATACTTTTAAAGAATAAAGCTGCTTATGAAATATTTTCAGCATCTTTTACCCCATTAAAGGAATTAATTTATTTTACCCTAATTAATATTTTTTATTTACACAACACCCTGATCTATCATCGCATCAGCAACTTTAACAAAACCAGCAATGTTTGCCCCTTTTACATAGTCTATATATTTACCTTCCTTACCATATTTTACACACTGTTTATGAATAGCCAGCATTATTCCGTGTAATTTCTCGTCTACTTCTTCTCTGGACCAAGCCAGTCTTTGACTATTCTGAGACATCTCAAGGCCTGAAGTTGCAACTCCACCGGCATTAGCTGCTTTGCCTGGCCCATAGCAAATTTTAGCCTTTTGAAATACTTTGACCCCTTCTGGTGTGGTCGGCATATTAGCCCCTTCACCTACAGCAATACATCCGTTTGCAACCAATGCTTTTGCATCTGCTTCATTGAGTTCATTCTGAGTAGCAGACGGGAAAGCAATATCACATTTAACTCCCCAAGGACGTTTTCCTTCAACATACTTACAATCATACTTTTTGGCATATTCTTGAATTCGGCCGCGCTTTACATTTTTGAGCTCCATAACATAAGCTAATTTATCAGCATCTATGCCTTTAGGATCATAAATGAATCCTCCGGAATCAGATAAAGTAACGCATTTTCCGCCAAGTTGGTTAACTTTCTCTACTGTATATTGAGCAACATTTCCTGATCCGGAAACCGTACAGACTTTACCTTTTAAAGAGTCTCCTCTTTGATTTAACATTGCCTCTGTAAAATAAACACATCCATAACCAGTAGCTTCCGGTCTAATCAAACTTCCGCCCCAGTTAAGGCCTTTTCCTGTTAAAATTCCGGTAAATTCATTGCGCAGTCTTTTGTACTGTCCAAACATAAATCCGATTTCACGGCCGCCGACACCAATATCTCCGGCCGGGACATCAGTATTAGGGCCGATATGTCTTTCCAGTTCCGTCATAAAACTTTGACAAAAGCGCATCACCTCATTATCAGATTTTCCTTTAGGATCAAAGTCCGATCCTCCTTTACTTCCGCCCATTGGTAAAGTCGTCAAACTATTTTTTAAAACCTGTTCAAAAGCAAGAAATTTTAAAATGCCTAAACGCACTGTAGGATGCAATCTCAACCCCCCTTTATAAGGACCGATTGCACTGTTCATTTGTATACGAAAACCGCGATTTACCTGAATTTCTCCTTTATCATCCATCCAAGACACCCGGAACATAATTACTCTTTCCGGTTCTACCATCCTTTCCAGGATTTTAGCCTTAGCATATTTAGGATTATTTTCTATAAAAGGCATTATACTCTCAACTACCTCGAGAACTGCCTGATGAAATTCACTCTCGCCTGGGTTTTTAGCAATAACTTTACTCATAAATTCATTAACGTTCTTTTTCATTTCTGCCTCCTTTATTGTTAATATTAAGACTTCTCTATAACTCCTTGCCGCCGATAATAAAATAAGCTCTCCAACTTATTTTATGACTTGTTCCAATTAAAAAAAAACAGCATTCTTCCCTGCAGAAGAACACCGTTGTTATTCCGACTTTTATGCCCGCACTCCATTGTGCCTACTAAAGTATTATTTGATAATAGCATTATTGAAATAACAATACAACGGGTAATTACCAGGGTATTTATGGGGTAATAAATACCCCATAAATACTGAATGGTTACAATTCCTTTAAATAAGAGGCCAGATTGATCCCCTGTTGAGTAAGCCCAAGTTTTTTTCTAATAGTTTTACGATAAGCTTCAATAGTCTGAAAGGATAGAGAAAGAATCTGAGCGATCTGCTTAGAGGAAAGTCCGGATTTAATCATATTGGAAACTTCTATTTCGCGAGCCGAAAGGCGGAATTTTGAATGCGTAATAATTGGCCCAAACTCTGAAGCAATTTGGTTAACACTATCTTCCAAAGCTTTCACATATTCTTTAGGCACATTAATTGTTGCCAATCTCTCAATCAGCGGCAAAAGCAGTCTCTGGGCATTAACTGAAACTTTTTTAGCAAGATTGCGCTTTTCGATCTCAAATTGCGCGACTAATTCTTTTAAGGCAATATTTTTTTTATTTAAATCATCATTTTTCTGTTTTAAAAGTTTTTGAGATTCCGTGAGCAAGCTAAGCGCATCCTTGCGTTCTATAAAACTACCTAGTCGATTAGCAATACCTTGAATCAAATCTCTTTCTTCTTTTAAAAAAGGGCCCTCATCACTTTGCGGCATTTTTTTTATATAGTAAACCTCGACAGTGCCAACCTTTTGTTTTTCAGCACAAATATCTGCTGTTTGTTTCCATTTGCTTTTTCTAAATTTTTTAGTGCAATAAGTCCTGTTCGCGTAACTTATAGAAGCATGAGTAACTGCCGGATATTGCCAGGATCGGGGAATAATATCTACGGTGCCTTGAAAAACCTTTTCAATAGATTGGTCATATTTTTCAATAAGCTGCATTATTCCATACATACAATGCAGCTCTTTAACCCGCTCTCCCAGGTCATGCCGAGTTTGATTATATTCAATTTTTATTTTTTCAAGCTCTTTAATCCGGTTTACAAGATTTCTATTGTTTGGTTTTAACGCGTCAAACCCCATAAATACTCCATATTTATTTAACCCTCGGTATTTCTTTTAAAAATAGCAGTAAGGATTAGTAAAAGACAGTTCACCCGGTGAAGATGAACTGTCTTTTATAGATTATTTTATTTACAATGCTGCTTCCTGAATCCAAGCACCGTGTAGATTGCAATATGAAACAACACTTAGGGTTCCTTCTCTGATTTTTAGATGCAAAGCTGCTGCCGGATTACAGCTTTCCGGAGTAAGCGCAACTCTGGATATAAACTTTTTATTAATATAAAAATCAATGTGGACGATATAATGTTCCGCGAGCATAGGATGTTGAATTGCCCCCATTTTCACATGCACATCCTGACACCCTTCAGCAATTAATCCGCATGTTTTAACCACAGTGATTAAAGGAATATGCTTTTTCTCCAGATCAGTCAAATTATTAACATTAGCCGGTGTTTTGATCGCGTCTTCTTTTACCACAAAAGCAGAAGCTAATGCCCCGCATACTGGACATTTTTCCGGAGCAGCTCCATCAATTGAGATAAACCCGCAAACTTTACAAACCATTCCTTTCATAAATCCCCCTTTTTTTGGTGTCTTAGATTAAATTACCTATACTTTATAGAATAGCCTTTTTATAATTAATGTCAAGATCAGATTTCCCGCTGAATAAAGCAGTGATTTTCAGTTAAGATTAACCCCCTTTATCTGACTATTTCTCAGACTTTACCTAATAGCATCAATACACCAATAACAATAAAAGATAAAGCGCCCGCATATCGTACATGCTCAGGCTGAATATGCTTTGCCAGGACTTTACCCAAGAGTACGGTTATAATCGTCACAAGCGCAAAAGCAAGCACCGAAGCAGTAAAAACTGTAATCCATGATTTAGAACGTGTTGCCATGCACAAGTTAGCAATTTGCGTTTTGTCGCCAAGTTCTGCTAAAAATATCGCGCTAAATGTCGCAAAAAATATCTTCCAATCCATATAATTCTCCTTAATTATTTACTTGCTAATAAGTTTAAAATAGCAACCAGCATATCTGGTTCCGGCACAAAAAAACACTTAGCGCAAACATTTTGCGCGCTAGCTTGCAGTTTTTTATCCTCAGTCACAAAAATTGTCCAAGTATTGCTGGATTCAGCCATTGCCGCTTCAACCATTGCCAAATCCGAGGCAGTATCTCCGCAGATTAAATTTCGGCCGATTTTCAAATTAAGCTTTAGTTCTTGATCAAGATAATTCACCCCGTCTCCCTTATCAAAATCTTTAAGCTCACCTTTTTTGTCCTTACAATCAATGGTTAAAATTATTTCAATGTCTTTGCCTGTATCTTCTATTCTGAAGAATTTATTATCAGCGTCTATCTGCTGAACAAGTTGTCTGATAATTTTCAAAAAACCAATTGATTCCGATTCCGGAATTGTTCCTGAAATATCTTGTCGGGCAATAGTTGTCTGCCCGAATTTAAGCTGTAAGCCCGACCCAATAAGCGGAAATACCGCATACTCTGGTTTTTTGAGTAATTGCTTTAATCGATCATTCAAGATATCAAGCATTTGTTGTTGTTCTTTTTCAACCGGAAACTGATGCCTTAGTCCCTTTCTATCAAAATACTCCCTGCCTTTTGAACCCGCGTAAATAAACACTTCTTTTGGCAGCAAACTTATATCTACCATCCCGTTATTATCCAAAGGAGCTGATGTTAACAGAATTGAATTTTCCACTGCCTTTACTGCAAACCGATACAAAAACACGGCATTATACACCGACTGTATGGAAGAACCATATCTTCCGCAGTAATTATTTACAGTGCCATCTCTGTCAGTAATAAAATTTCTAAACTCTATGTTTTTTAATTGCGAGAATATTGCCCCGACAATATTTTTAAAATTTTGATGCGTCTGCTCAAGATATAAATCAAATTCCTCTTCAGAGTGGGTTAGAAAAAATATATCTTTTTTAAGTTCATTAATCTCATAAGATAAGTCCAAAACCATCATCTTCTGGCCATCTAATTTTAAACTGTATCTGCCATTATTATTCGGAATCGTTTCAAGAACAGCTTGAAAATTCTGCAGCTTTTTGATTAAATTTAAAGCCTGAATCTGTTTCTTTTCATCTTTAACGTAAAGATCAAAAATATCTTTCTTAACTTGTCTGGTTTTAAGCATCAAATCATAAAACTGTTTTAGGCTTTTAATTTCTTCCATAAACTTAATCCCTTATAATTACCATAAAAATAAACATCTTCATACCTGCTGTTTCATTTATTCTTCCCAATAACATCCCTGATGCGTCCCCCGCTTTTGAAATTCATTAGCGATTGAGTGAAGAATTTTCTGTTTCTGATTCATCCATAGCGGAGCAATCAGCACATCTTGTCTGGCTTCAGACACAAGGCGCATAATCGCGCAATCCGGCCTTAAATGTTCTAAGAAATCACAAACGATTTTAACATATTCCTGTTCGCTGCTAAGCGCGAATTTTTCTCTTTTGTATATTTCAGCAAACCTTGTATTTTGTAAAATATGAAAAATATGTATTTTAACTGCTTTAATTGGAAGATCAGCAATAGCTAAAGCGGTTTCAATCATATCTTGGCGGGATTCACCCGGAATCCCGAGCATAACATGGGCGGCAATTTTTATTCTTGTTTTTGCTGTTTTTTCCACAGCAGTTAAAAAATCCTCCGCTGTATGCTGGCGGTTTAAGCTATCTAATGTTTGATTATGAATGCTTTGCAATCCATATTCAAGCCAAACTTCATAGTCATCGCAATAGCTGTCAATCAGTTTGAGTTTCTCAGAATCAATGCAATCCGGTCTGGTTGATATCGCCAAACCGACAATTTGCTTAAATCCTTTGATAATATCATAAATCTGTTTTAAATATTCTACCGGCGCATGAGTATTGCTGGCATTTTGAAAGTAAGCGATAAATTTATCTGCTTTAAACTGTTTTGTGAATATAGCAATCGAAGTCGTTATTTGCTCATTTAAGGATAATTTAGCATCCTGAAAATTCACAAATCCATCTTCATTACAATAAAAACATCCCTCAAGCCCTAAGCTCTCATCTCGATGCGGGCAACCAAAGCCGGCATTTAAGGATATCCGCCGGACTTTAGCTTTAAATTGGTTTTTTAAATAATTATTAAACGAATAATACACTGGTTTCATCGCAGATTATACGTTTTTTCTTTGTTTTGTAATCTCATAGCTAAAAACCGTTGCTGCCATAGCCAGATTAAACGATAATTTTGCCCCGGCCATGGGAATGAATACTTTTTGATCGAGTTTTTTCTGAAGCTGGCTGCTGATACCGGTTGTTTCCGCGCCCAAAACAATGCCTAAAGGAAATGATAATTTGACCTGCTGAATAGCATCTGCTTGTTCATCAACTACCGCGCCGATTATAAACAATCCTCTTTTTTTAGCTTTGCTTATAGCTTTCTCCACGTCCATTGCTTTGGCAATATGAATATAGTTTTCACCGCCGCTGGCTACATGCATAACCGCTTCAGTTACATGCGTTGCCTCTTTTTCCGGCAAGACAATGGCAAAACCGCCAAAACAAGCAAGCGTACGGATAATAACTCCTAAATTCTGAGGATCATTTATCCGATCTAAAAAAACCAAGGTTAGTTTATCTGTTTGCTCTAATAGCCGATCAAAATCAATGTATCTAAAATGCTCAACCCGCGCAATGATTCCTTGTACATTTTTCGCCTGCTTTAGATCCTGAACTTTTTTTGCAGGCAAAGTTTCAGAAACAATATCATGTTCTGATATAAGTCGATCAATATCCGGATCTTTAAAATTATCAGCTTTTATTATTTTTTTAATACTTTGCGGATTAGTCTTCAATCTTTCCCGCACAGACTTTTTCCCGTATAATAACATGTATTGTTTAGTCATTTTAGCCCCTTGGCATTTAATTATTCCACTTAATTTCTGCGTTTAAAAGCAAGTCTTACAATTTTCTGGATTAATTTATCAAATGAAATACCGGCTTTTTCTGCTGATAGCGCGACTTCATCGCTTTTAGCAAGATTAGGATTGGCATTTGCTTCAATAATAAAGGTTCTGCCGCTTTGGGTAACTCGTACATCAAACCGAGCATAACTTTGCATATTAAGCACCCGATAAGCTCTTTTACAAATTTCCTCCAGTTCCTGCTGAACTCCATTGGCAAGTTTGCTGGAAAAAGTATTTTTAAGTCCCCATTTTTCACGGTACTGTTTATCCCATTTAGCTTTGTAGGTTGCGATCCTCGGTTCATCTCCATTTTTTTCATTTCCAAATTTCATTTCCCTAAAAGGCAATACAGCTACTCTTTTATTACCCAAGATAGTAACATAAAGCTCTCTGCCCGGAATATATTCTTCGGCAATAGCATCCATTTTCATTTTTTCATGAATAAAATTAACCCGTTCCAGAAAAGCCTGCTCATTATCAACAACTGATGCCTGAGATATCCCTCGAGAAGCTTCATCGGCTAAGGGTTTTACAATTAAAGGGAACCGCAGTTTTTTAGGCAGCTTGACTTTATGCGATCGGTAAAAATCATGGAACTTCGGCACTCTTATCCTATGAAATCGCAAGATTTTTTTGTGTAATGCTTTATCATTGCACAAAAATAATGATTTGGATGAAGACCCTGTATAAGGAATATCCAGCATTTCAAGAAATCCCACAAAGTTTTTATCTAAAGAAGATTTATTATCAAATACTTCCGCTAAATTGAAAATAACATCTGGCTTATCCTGCTTTATTTGCTCAAGCAGGATATTAACATCTTTATTTACCCCAAGCAAACTTACTTCATAGCCATTATTAAGCAAGGAATTATAGACATTACTTTCTGTTTCCCAATCAATTTCCTCAAATTCCTCAGCATAAGTATAACCGCGGGGTTTATTAACCGGTGTATCAAAAACTAACAATACTTTTAGCCGTTTTTTCATTTTTTCCCTCTTAACCTGCCGGTATACATATAATTCATCATTAATGTCGTAATATATGTTGATATTTTCATTATCGCCAGCGGTTCAGAATCGCTTACCCCTAAAGTTAAATCCTTAGTTCTAACAATCAGCAGCTTTATCAAACCATCAACGATATATTTCTTTTCACCTGTCCAGTAAGAAACAGTTTGGATAATATTTTTCCGGTATTTACTTATGATTTTGTAAGCCAGCGGCAGTTTATTTTGTCCATCCGGCTTAAACAAAAAAATCCGTTTTAAATTCACATCATGAAAATCAAGAAAATCCTCAGCATACTGCGCTCGCTTTTTTTTATAATAACTATTTAAAGTTGAAGTAAGTTTTTCCGCTTGCCAAAATTTTTTTCCTTTTGCCGCCTTTAAGTCTTTTTGTTTAATCCTTTGCATAAGCTCATCAATAAATTTAAGCTTTTGCAAAGCTTTCCAGCCTTTATACTGATGCTGCCAATCTATACCCGGAGTAAGCCAAACCGCGAATGTCTCAGCAAAATCCTCATCCGGATGATATTGGGCATAATAATCTTCTAAATGTCTTACAAAATTTTTACTATACGGCCTAAAACGATAAGTATCAGGATAATCTTTATGGAACTGCCCAAAAAGCTGCTGCCATTTTTTCTGGGCATGTAATTTATAGGCATAGTTAATCGCGTGCCCGGTCTCATGACGCAGCAATTGCATACACCACTGTTTATTTCCGCCTTCAACATCAAGCATCATATGCTTTTCCAGTTTCATCAAAGCAGGATGAGCCAGAAAAAACGGAATACCCACAACCGGCTCTTCATCTGGCGTAAGCCACTCATCCGCAAGATAACACTCGGGCTTAAATTTTATCCCTTTTGCTTCAAGCTCAGCATAAAGCTTCTCAACACACTCAGCCAGCCAAGTACCTTGAATTTGCAAAGACAAGTCTTTGATTCTAAGCTTAAGCAAGTCTTCTTCTGATATAGTATCTAGAATATTATTTATCTGTTCCATTAATCTACTTCTTTTTCTTTTTTGCTGCTTTTGCGGCGGCTTCTGCTGCTTTTGCTGCTTTTGCAGCTGCTTGTGCTGCTGCCTTCTCAGCTTTTAATCTCGCTTTTTTCTCTGCGGGAGTCTCTACTTGGGGAACTTCCTGTTCTGTAGCTGCCGGAGCATGAAAAGAACATCCTATTTCAGTCTGATACTTAGGATCTTTAATATCATAAGGTACCCAGGCATACACACCCTGCGAAGGACAAATGAGCGCTTTACTTAAATAACCAGAAGTAACCAAATCATCAAATGATGTTGAATGAGATTTTGTATGCGCATTATAAGAGATTTCCGCGTGTTCTAAAACAGCTCTATTATTAATACAAAGATTGTATTCTACAGCACGCCGGCTGGCTAATAGATTTACCATAGCAATTGCTGATATAAGCGCTATCAATGCAACCACTACCATTATTTCCACAAAGGTAAACGCTTTATTAGTTTTATTCATTAAACACTTTTACCTCTCAATAACTGGCGGTGAATTTATTACCCGGCAATAAATACTTATAATGTCATGATTATGCGCATGGGGTTCAGGACATGCAAAGACTTTTTTATTATCCTTTGTTACAAAAATATATTCTTTATTACACGCAGGGCAAACAAAACCGCGTTTTAAATATTCTCCGTCATATAATTGTTCCATATTTTCCGGAAAGGATTTGTTTTCAGAATAATACAGATCAACGCTTCTTTTAATCTGCCAAAGCCGGAAAATACAGCCGTCGATTTTATTGTCAGAGGGAAAACGCTGACCAATAGCCCATGGCTCAGGACTTTGGAACGGACTGCTCTTGCCAAAAACAAGCACCAGTAAATAAAAAGAAAGGCTTAGGCATATCCCTAAGCCAAGAACAATAAAGAATTTCCTGGTTTTTGTTGAAAACAGCAATTTCTTACTTTCGATTTTTTCTGCCTGCGATGATTCTTGTTTTTTCTGTTTAAAATCAGAAAAAATCTCTTTCAGCTCATCATCCCGATTTTTATCTTCCGCAGATTCTAGCACAGCATTATCCTTTTTTCTTTAAAAGCAATTTAATCCTGGCTATTAGCCTAACTCCGTCAAAAGGTTTCGCGATATAATCATCAGCTCCGGCATCAAGGCCTTGGACTTCACTATTGGCATCGCCTTTTGCCGTTAACATCACAATAGGAATAGACGCTGTTTCTAATTTAGAACGAATTTGTTTTGTCGCTTCAAACCCGTCCATTATCGGCATCATTACATCCATTACAATAAGATCCGGCTGTTTGCGTATTGCCTGTTCAACAGCTTCAACTCCATTGATCGCCTCGATCGTATCAAATCCAGCGGTTTTAAGCCGCATGGCCACAAGTTTGCGGATATTGTCTTCATCATCAGTAATAAGCACCAAGGGCTTTTCTCTTTTTGGTAGTTGTTCCTGCGCCTCTTCCGGCACATCTAAAACAGCTACCCGGGATACTTCCTCAAGTGTGCTAATGCCTAAAGCAACTTTCTGCATGCCTGATTCAGCCAAGCTTTTCATGCCGCAGTTTTGAGCTTCCTGGGCAAGCAATGAAGCTGCTGCTTTTTGGCCAATAAGATCCTGGACTTTTTTATTTAAATGGAAAATCTCAAAAATTGCCGTGCGTCCGTAATATCCGCTGAATCCGCACTCTTTACAGCCTTTGCCTTTATAAAATTTCGCGATTTTAAGTTTGCTGATATAATGCTCGAATTTAGCGCGTTCCTGCGCATCCGGGATATATTCGTATTTACAATGCGGGCAAATAACCCTTATTAATCTCTGGGCAATGATTAAAATAATTGAAGATGCCACAAGATAAGCTTCCAGCCCGATATCATAAAGACGGCTGATTGAAGATACGGCATCATTGGTGTGCAATGTGGAAAATACCAGATGTCCGGTCAAAGATGCTTTGAAAGCAATTTCTGCTGTTTCACTGTCACGAATCTCTCCGACAAGAATAACATCAGGGTCCTGCCTTAAGACACTGCGCAGACTGGTGGAAAAAGTTACGTCTCTTTTCGGGTTAATCTGGATCTGATTGACTCCATCCATTAAATATTCAATCGGATCTTCAATTGTAACGATATTTTTAGTTTCATTTTTCACAAAACCTAAAGCAGCATACAGGGTTGAAGTCTTACCTGAACCTGTAGGCCCTGTTACCAAAATCATTCCCTGCGGACGGGTAAATAGATTTTGCATTATACTTATTTCATCAGGAGTAAAGCCAATCTTACTTAGTTCTATTTTTGATTTTTGAGGATCAAGCACCCTTAAGACAACTTTTTCTCCATAATAAGTGGGAATTATCGAAACCCGCAAGTCAATCTTTCTGTTTTGAAAAACAATTTCTGCCCGCCCGTCTTGGGGTTTTTTATTTTCAGCAATATTCAGATTGGAAATTATTTTTATTCGGGCAACAAATTGCGGATACATTTCCGTTGGTATTTTTAGAATATTTTTTAAATATCCGTCGATCCGGTAGCGGACTTCTATAAAATTTTCCTGAGGTTCTACGTGAATATCTGTCGCCCGATTGCGGATGGCATCACTTAATATCACTTTAACCAAACGCACCACTGGAGAACGCTCTCCCTGCAGCATCTCAGCCTGCACAGAGTCTTTCGCGCTGCCGGCTTCGGTAACTTCTACTGAAGAATCTTCGGCAATATTTTTTAGCAAATCATACAAGGAATCATCAACATGATAATATTTTTCAATACATATATCAATATCGCTTTTACAGGCTAAAAAAGGCTGGATGGGTTTATTGACTAATAATTTAAGATCATCAATCGCGATAATATCCTGGGGATTACTCATTGCCAAAACCACGCTATCCGCTTCATTGCGCAAGGGAAATACGCCATAACGCTTGGCAATATCATAAGAAATTAAGTGTATCACATTCGCGTCAATATTTTCTCCATTCAAGTCGACAATCGGCATTTGAAAAACACTGGACAGTAATTCCATCATATCTTTTTCACTCACAAAGCCCATTTCCACAATAACATCCTGAATCGGCAGTTTTGCTCCCTGCTGTCTTTGCCGGGCTTCCTGCAATTGTTCATTATTGATCAGACCTTTTTCCACTAAAACCGCGGTTAATGATTTGCGCACAGACATCACCCCTTCTTACCTAATATTTCCTCAATTTTTTTCAGCAACTCTTCTGATTTAAATGGTTTAGTAAGATATCCTTTTATATCTTCTGTTTCAAGTAATTCTTTTATCACATTATCCACGCGCGCGCTCAGGATAAGTACCGGCACATTAGGAAAACTATCATCCTCTGCCAAGCGCATCTCGCGCATGGCAATAATCATACTATAACCGTCCATCACCGGCATCATCACATCAAGAACAATTAAATCAGGATTAAAATCTAAAATTTTTTCCAAACATTCTTTGCCATTACTAGCTGTTTGCACTTGATAACCATTGGCTTTTAGCCTTAACTCTATCAATTTTACAATATGCGGCTCATCATCTACAACCATGATTTTTTTTCCAGTTGGAACCTTAATATTGCTATAGGAAGACTGCAAATCAGAACCAATCTTTTCAACAACAGATTCAATGGTTTTAGAAGTTTTATTAGGATCATATTTATCCAGAATTAGCGCAATATCCTCAAGCTCGCAGGGCTTGCTTAAATACTCATCTGCTCCTACTGACTTCGCAAAGAAATCCTTCATCCCTGAATACCCAGTGAGAATAACTGTTTTTGTCGGAATATTATTTGCTTTAATAAATTTTACCAGCTCTAATCCAGTCATTTCCGGCATATTATGATCCATAAAAGCCAGATCATAGTTATTTTTCATGATCATCGCCAGAGCCTGTTTGCCATTATCCGCGATATCAACATCATGAGACTTTTTTTTCAAAAAATCCCGCATAAGACTGACTATTTCCTGAGTATCATCAGCAATAAGTATTTTCATTTAATATATCCTATCTTACGCTAAAAGCCATAGTAGCTTTTTTAATTGCATAATATCAAGCGGCTTTCCTATAACCGGAATTGCTTTTTTATTAATATATTCATTTAATCGCTCAAAAGCCACCGGCTGCCCGGACATTATTAATATCGGAATATCTTTGGTTCTCATATCCTCTTTTAAATGTCCGATAACTTCATAACCATTCATATTAGGCATTTGCATATCCAGGATCATAATATCTGGGATATCCTTCTTAATTGCCCGCAGCGCCTGTTCTCCATCATTGACTGTACTTACATTGATATATCCAAAACCTTTTAAAATATCCTTTAAAAGATGGACTACGGCAACATCATCATCAACAATAAGAATCTTGTTTAGCGCCTGTTCTTTTTGCGCGTCAACCAATGAATTCTGGGCTTGCTCAAATAAATTAATCGCCGAATCGCTGTCTTGAGAATAAACCGCGTAACCGCAAGAAAAAGCAATATCCCAGTTGTCAGGGAATTTAAATAACGCGCCTTTGATAATCCGTTTTACTTTATCTTTCCAGCTGCTGACATCCTGAGTGCCGGCATCACTTAATAATACTACTTGCCTTTTATTTTTCAAAATAATCGGCTGCGCAAAGCCAATTATTTGCTTAAATTGGCTAAAAACCTCATCAAGAACCAGGTCCATTTTTTCTTTCCCATATTTCTCTTCAATGGTTTTAAAATCATGAAAAGATATTAGAAAGATCGTACATTCTTTTTGTTCTTTTTTGGCGAATTTAATCAGTCGATCAATTGATTCGATCACTATTGACTCAGCTGCTGTTTGTTTGGGTAAAGTAAAGATGAACTTCGTCCCTTCATTCTCTTTACTTTCCACCCAGATATTTCCCTTATGCAAATCAACTATACCCTTAGCAATTGTTAATCCCAAACCTGTGCCTTTTTCTCCTGGACCATATTCTCTGCCAACCTGTTTAAATTTATCAAATACTTTAGCTAAATCTTCTTGGCCAATACCTTTGCCAGAGTCAATTATTGAACATTCTACTTTATCGCCTTTATCCACTGCTGATATTTCGATATAACCTTGATTTGTAAACTTTAAGGCATTGCCGATTAAATTTGTTAAAACCTGGATGATTTTGTCACGGTCTGCGTAAACCTCGATTTGATCATGAGAAAAACTAACTTTTCCTTCAAGCTGCTTTTCCCGGAACCGAAGCGCGAAAGTATTCTGTACCTGTTTTATCAACCCAACAATATCAAGTGTTTCTTGATTAAGATCAACTCGTTTTGCCTCAATTTTAGCAATATCCAATAAATCATTAATAATCCGCATCAAGCGATCCACATCCTGCAAACACATGGTTAAAAATTCCCTTTGTTCCGGAGTTGTTTCTCCTAATAATCCATCCAGTACCTGAGAAACAGCTTCCCGAATTGTGGTCAAAGGAGTCCGCAGCTCATGCGATACTGTGCTCACAAGATCATCTTTAAGCTGTTCTGCTTTTTTGCGGGCTGAAATATCTTTTATAATATGAACTATTCTGTAAACCTGATGGTTATCATCAAGCAATGGACATGTTGTTACTTCAATAAATTTACCCAGTTTCTGATCATAAGTTTCCAAAGTCTCAATTCTTTTGGTTTTAATTGATTTCTTATGCGGGCACCCTTGAATACATTCTGGAGTTCCATGAACGATGCTATAACAAGTTTTGCCTTGAGATTCATCTCTTTCCATATCAAACGCATCAGCAAAAGCTTTATTAACTCGGATAATATTATTATCCGTATCCTGGATTGAAATCAGATCACTAAAAGTGTTAAAAATATTTTCCCAATCATCAGCTAATTGTTTAATTTTAGGTTTCACTTACCTGTACCCCTGAATATTTTTAATTACCATGGACAGCAAAAATTATTATATAACAATTTATCTCTAATTAACCCATCTTTTTTGTTTTGCACTACTTATTTACCAATCATTTTCTCTATTGTCCGCAACAACTCATCAGGTTCAAACGGTTTGCGCATAAACCCTTCAGCATTATACTCCTTTGATTTAGAAGACAGATCTTCCGCGCTGCTGGCACTGAGAAATATCACCGGGATTGCGGCAGTCTGGGGATCATCTTTTAGCTTTTTACAAACTTCAAAGCCATCCATTAAAGGCAGTCTTATATCCAGCAATATAAAATTCGGCAGCTCGCTTTTGGCCATTTGCCATCCAGCCTGACCATCCGCGGCAGTCAAGACCTCATAACCTGCTTTTCGTAGCCTGAACATGACTACTCTTAGAATGTCCGGTTCATCATCAATAATAAGTATTCTTTTTTTTTCACGCATAAACTAAGCCCTCTTTAACTAAACCTTTAATATTATATTTATTGTTTTAATCAAATCTTCTGTTTTAAATGGTTTCGCGATCCAGGGCAAAGCCATATCTTCCGGCAATTTTTGCATCCGGGAAATTTCATCGCCAAATCCTGACATTAATAATACCGGAATATTTTGCGCTGATTTATCACTTTTCAGCCAGCCGACTAATTCCAAACCATTCATATCCTTAAGTCTGATATCACTAATAACCAAATCGGGTTTTTTCTCTGTGGCCATAAGAAATCCTTGCTGCCCTGAAGAAGAAGTAAGAACATTATATCCGGCTTCAGACAGATTAATTCGGCAAAGCTCCAGCAAATCTTCTTCGTCATCAATAATCAGAATTGTACATTTTGGGCTAACTGGTAATATAACTTTAAATTCCGTACCCTTGCCATACTCTGATTCAATCAAAACCCTGCCTTTATGCTGTTCAATAATCTCCTTAGAAATTGCTAAGCCTAGCCCAGTTCCTCCGGTTTTCCGCTGGTTTAAACCGCCCAGCTGCTGAAATTTTTGAAATAATTTAGGCAAATCTTCTTTTTTAACCCCCATGCCTGTATCTTGCACGGAAATGCTGACGCTGTTTGTTTGCGGTTCATAAGCCGTAGAAACCGTTATTCCGCCGGTATCGGTGAATTTTATCGCGTTGCTAAGCAGATTATTCATAACCTGAAGCATCCTGTCCATATCAAAAACAATTAAAGGCAAGTCTGTGCCGGGCCGCTGATTAAGATATAAGCCTTTATCTCTTGCAACCGGAGTATGAATTTTAATCACTTCAATCACCGCGTCATTAATATCCGCTTTTCGCATTCTAAACTCAAGTTTTTTTGATTCTAATTTGGCAAAATCAAGAACATCATCAATCAGTCTTTTTAATCTATCCACATTGCGTTTTGCCATGCCGAGAAATTCCTTCTGATCAGCATTAACCTCGCCAGCTTCTCCCTCTAGCACAATCGCTATCCCTTCTTTAATCGCGGTTAACGGTGTGCGCAGCTCATGCGAAACCATTGAGGTAAATTCACTTTTTATTTCATACATTTCTCTGATTTTTTTAGCACTCTCTTTTAATGTGTTTTCCGCTTCTTTAATTTCCGTAATATCCTCAAAAACAGCAACCATTCTGGCTAATGAGCCGGATCCGGGGATAGACGCGGCATTCAGTCTGCAAAGAATTTGTTTTAAATCTTTACATTTACACATAAACTCTATTTCACATTTACCGGTTTTCTCAATAGCGGAATGAATTACTTCAAAACAAGAATAAGCATCCTCAGCAGAAATAAATAATTTACTAATGTCCCATCCGATAATTTCTTCTGGCATCCATCCAAAAACTCTTTCCACCCCATTATTAGCAAAAACAACCTTATCGTCCGCAAGCCCGATTATCGCATGGGGTATTGAATCCATTAAAGCCCGGATCCTTCCTTCACTCTCAACTAGATTATCTTCAATCAGTTTCCTTTCGCCAATTTCTTCTTCTAATTCTTTATTCACACTATCCAGACTATTCTGCATTGCTTTTCGCTCAATAATCTCCTCTTCCAGATTTTTATTAACAATCGAAAGTTCTTGTCCCCTTAGTTTTTCTAAATTCATTAACTCTTCTTCTTTTTTTATAAGCTGATCAATTTTTTCAATCATTTCATTAAACATTCCCATCAGCAAACCTATTTCATCTTGTGCTTTAGGCTTAAGCCTTACTGTCATATCGCCTTGCGAAACACGGCTTAAGGCCCGCTCAACAGTCTGAATCGGATGAATAACTATCTTAAACAGCAAAATAATAACCCCGAGGCTGATTAAGATAAGGCCTACCAGTGAAACCATAATATTAAGCTTACGCGCTGAATTAATTGACTGCAGTACAGGCTCCCAGTCCAGACTGACGTTTAAAACACCAAGGACATCAAGCTTGGGGCTATGGCATAACATACATTCCTTTTCATTCCGAATCGGGATTGCCTCTGTAAAAACTGTTTCTTCTGGCTTGTTCCAGACTTCAATCCCATAAGATTGTGTTGTGGAAACTTTTTGTTTTGATTTGTTCCCGGATTCAATTCCATAAGATTCTTCACCACGAAATGCCTTGGTAATTAAAGAGGATATTGCTATTTTATCAATCATTTTTAGATCAGTGCTTCTTTTTATAATCCCCAGATGATCAAGCAAACTGATTGATTTAATCTCGGATAATTTACTAAGATTATCAAAATGACGTTGGACAACCTCTTGCTCTCCCTCAAGCATCGGGTAACGGATCCCGGAAAGAATAATCGCTCCTAACTCACTGGCTTCTTTGCGTCCTCGATTAAGCAATATCTCTTTTTGCGCGGAAAAGTTCATGAAAGTAATCGCAGACAATACTCCGACAAAAATAAGACCAAGGAAAACGATTATTTTCGCACTCAGAGATTTATGGATTTTTCTTAACATATATGCTGACTCCTTTATACATCGTGCGCCATGGATAGAGAAAAACAGAATAGTTAAATCCGGTATGTTTAATTATTCAATAGATTTATGCTGCGATTGCTCTCGGCAAATATGTTTTTTCAGTAAAACCATAAAATATTTGCAGCCTGAAATAGCCAACAAT
This sequence comes from Candidatus Omnitrophota bacterium, assembly GCA_043805415.1. Lineage (GTDB taxonomy): Bacteria > Omnitrophota > Gorgyraeia > B26-G9 > B26-G9 > JAHITE01. The sequence goes on from JAZDHZ010000027.1 coordinate 25,154, forward strand.
TTTGCTTGTAAGCATCAAAATAATACACGCATCCCCTCTTCCCTAATTCACCAAATATTGCTGCTGACAACAAACTTGACCCGAGATATTTATTAACTATTATAGTATAGAATAAATTTAAAAGTCAATGCATCTTTCAGAAGGTATCATTATTAGATAAAAATTGATTTTACGTCATTAGCAAACGAAATATTGCTGGAATTTTTTTCTGAGATAAGCTATACTATATTGCAAAATAAAGCGGTTACAGTTCTAAAAGCTAAATCCGGAATTAAACTAAATTTCAAACCAAAAATCCATAAACCTTAATAACTTTTGTTCCAGACTTAAGTTATTGCTTAATTGAAAGGAAGCACTATGTATAAAGTTGTTTTATTGCGTCATGGAGAAAGTATTTGGAATAAAGAAAATAAGTTCACTGGTTGGACAGATGTTGACTTATCAGAAAAGGGGATTATTGAAGCCACCCAAGCAGGAAAATTACTCAAAGAACAAGGTTATACTTTTGATATTGCTTATACTTCCGTGCTTAAAAGAGCAATCAGAACATTGTGGTTAACCTTGGATCAGATGGATTTAATGTGGATACCAGTTGTCCGCAGCTGGAGATTAAATGAACGCCATTATGGCACATTGCAAGGCCTGAACAAAGCCGAAACAGCGGCTAAATACGGTGACGATCAGGTACTTGTTTGGCGTAGAAGTTATGATATCCCGCCTCCGGCACTGGAAAAAAAAGACCCCCGCTATCCTGGCAATGACCCGAAATACGCGGATTTAAATGAAAAAGACACGCCTTTAACTGAGTGTTTAAAAGATACAGTTGAACGCTTTCTGCCCTATTGGCATGAAACCATTGCTCCAGCAATAAAATCCGGGGAAAAAGTGCTTATTGCCGCGCATGGCAATAGCCTGCGCGCTTTGGTAAAATACCTCGACAAAACTTCCGATGAGGAAATTGTAAATCTTAATATTCCTACTGCCATACCTTTGGTATATGAGCTTGACGCGAATTTAAAACCAATAAAAAGTTATTATTTAGGTGACCAGGAAGCAATTAAAAAAGCAATGAATGCCGTCGCTAATCAGGGAAAAGCGAAAAAATAGCGGTTAGCGTTTATATATTCATAACCAAGCACTATTCGCTAACCGCTGTTTTTTAAAGTTTGCTTTTAAAATCAGTCCAGGGAAATTTAGTTCCTGGACATTCAGTTTTTGCCCCTTTTACCTGCCCATGTCCCAATATATTCTTTAGCGGGATATTGTAATATTTGCGCAAACGGTTAACCAAATAAATCAAAGAATCCATCTGTTTTTTAGAAACCCGGTCTTGGTTAAAATTTCCCACCAGACAAATTCCAATTGCTTTACAGTTCATCTCCCCGGCTTTACAATGCGCCCCATCTTCCTGTTTAATCCAGCGCGGAGAAACCTCAATCTGCCCATCAGGCTTATTAGCAGTCCCATTGGCAATCACAAAATCATACCCCAAACCTCGGTCAAAACCCCGAGCATGATGTGATTGATCAAAACCAAGCGCGCTGCCGGAATCAGTAGCACTATGATGAATAATAATATACTTCCATTTTTTGGAAGGATAAAGCGTGACAACTGGCCGAGCAGGAGCAGCCTGAAATATTTTAAGACGCTGTCCTTTTTCTAAAGAGCTTGAGTTTTTTAATTTATTTTCTCTGACAATATCATCAATTGATACATCATACATTTTGCTGATTCGCCACACTGTCTCTCCCGGCGCTACAACATGAACAATAGTACTGCGCATGCCTGGAGGAAAAATTTCCGGAGTTGTTTGCGGCGGTATTATTGGTGGCGGTAATGCCTGTCTAACCGGAGCCCGGGCACATGAGCTTAAGCTCAGCAATATAAAGATAATCATCGTAATCTGATTTAATCTTTTAAGTCTTTTGAACATCTCCATAATTTACTCATCATGTCCTATGAGAGGCGATTTGACAAACAATAAAGGAAATACAATATCACTAAAACAGCAGGGAATCCATACTGAAAGAAACAAAAATACCATTATTGGAATATAAATAATTATATTAATACTTGTTTCTTTAGCCATTAAGATATGAAACATCGAAGCAAAAGTACTAAGTAATACATGCCCTAAATGCGGGAATTTTGTGGTTGGATTAAAATAAGCAATAATGATTCCCAATAATGCCATGGAATTTATTAGCAATGGTCTTTCGATAAAACCAGCATGAAGATGAGAATGCGGCATATTCAGCAGTTTTTCGCCAAAAAAAGGAATAACTGAATCGCTTACAGTTGCCACGCCGATTGATCCGACATAACCCACAAGCAGAATAAATAAAGGATTACACTTCTTCTTATCCGCTGGGCATTGATAACGTTTATACATTGCTGCTGTTGTTAAAGCGCTTAATAATACATGTCCCGGATGACAAATATAAAAAAGATTTTCCGCTGATTGGTAAGATATCTTATGCAAAAAGAAAACAAGGATGATCCCGATAATCGCGCCGCTTAAAGTCATTGGCGCGTGTTCTTTTAATTCTTTTACAATTTCTTTAAATAACATGCTATTACTCCTTATAAATATTCAGACGCAAGATAAGAACTCCGCACATACGGACCGCTTTCAATATGCGAAAACCCAAATTCCTCAGCTTTTTGCTTATAAAAATTAAACCTGTCCGGATGAATAAATTCCCTGACTTGATAATGCTGTTTACTGGGAGCTAAATACTGTCCGATACTGAGAAAATCACAGCCTGTTTTCTTTATATCTTTCAAAACTTCCAATGCTTGCCCTTCTGTTTCTCCCAGTCCTAGCATAATTCCCGATTTTATATATTTATCAGGAGCAATGTCTTTAGCTGTTTTTAAAACGTTTAATGACCTTTGATAATCAGAACCAATCCTAACCTGGGGATAAAGATCCGACACTGTTTCAATGTTGTGAGCAAAAATATCACAGCCAGCTTGGATCACTTGTTTAATTGATTCAACCTGTCCCTGAAAATCAGGGACAAGAACTTCAACTGTAATATTAGGATCTATGGATTTTACTGCTTTTATATTTTGGACAAACGCTTCTGCTCCCCCATCAGCGAGATCATCGCGAGTTACACTGGTTATTACTACATGCTTTAATCCGAGCCTGTTTACGGCTTCTGCCAATCTTTGCGGCTCAGCATGATCAACCATCTGCGGTTTCCCGCTTTTTACTGCGCAAAAGCGGCAATTACGGGTGCAAACATTTCCCAATATAAGAAAAGTCGCCACTCTTGCCGAAAAGCACTCACTAATATTTGGACAATGAGCTTCTTTACATACAGTATTAAGCTCTAATTGTCCAAAAAGCTGATGCAAATCTAAGCACTTAGCTAAATTAACCTTTTTCTTAAGCCAATGCGGTTTTTTTACGGTTTCCATTATATTCATTGATTAAATAACCTTATTATATCAAAAGATTAGTCTTCTTGTTTTTTAACTATACTCGCTTTTTTAAAATAATTCCATTGTTTGGTCTTATACTTTTCTTCATTCAATGTATGCGTTAAATCTTCTTCTGATCTGGTTAAAATTGTTTTTTTCAAGCAAACATCATACGAAGATTTAAACGAATCTATCAATAAAAGAGATATTTCTTTCAAACTAATCTCTCTTTTAAGTTCTTCTTGCAAACAAGTAACCCGTTGCTCTATGCCTTCTAGGTCCTCTTTAACAAAAGTTTTAATCTTGGGAAAATCTAATGTCAAAGGGATTGAACCATGCTGAAAAATAATATCCCGCGAGCGTTTTTGCGCGTTTCCCCCGATTTTTTTATCACCAATCATAATATCAAATTTCTCGGTTGTGGCAAAACAAAACTCAGAAGGGTCTCCATGTTTATACTTATCAATATCTCCGGCAAAGAACGGTTTCAATCCAAGCTCTCGATAGGCATTAAACACAAAGGCTGTTAAAACGCGGAAACTTTTTTTAACTGAATCAGAAACATTTAAGTCTTGCTTGGAACAAACAATGCTATAGGTTATTTCATTATCATGGAATATTGCTTCACCACCGGTAATCCTCCGGACAAAATCTAGTTTATACACTAGACATTGTGATAGATTTAAAGCACTCGCCGGAACCTGAGAAGAACCCAAAGAAATAGCCGCTGGCTTCCAGCTATATATCCGCAGGGTCGGCATTCCCCCTTTATATATATACGTCTGCAATATGGATTCATCAATAGCCATATTTGTATACGCATCATTTGCAGGGGAAATTATTAAACGCCAATTAATCATACATTGAAGATTCCAAACTATAGTTGTAAATAACAAATTTATGTATTAAGCTTGCTGCCATCTAAGTTTTAAGTCTCTTGCGGCTTTAGTTTCATCTAAACGTTTGATTGGCATATTATCCGGAGCATCATGTAATTTTTGCGCATCATTATCACAAAGTTTAGCTGCCCCTATCAATATCTCGATAAAATTATCCAAAGTCTCTTTTGATTCAGTTTCAGTAGGTTCAATCATAAGTGCTTCTTTTACAATTAAAGGGAAATATACAGTTGGCGGATGCAGGCCTTGACTGATTAGATATTTAGCAATATCTAATGCGCTCACCCCTTTTTCTTTTTGTCGCTCAGCTGAAGCCACAAATTCATGCATACATACTCTATCATATGGAATGGAAAAATATTTTCTCAATAAAACCCTACAATAATTCGCGTTTAATACTGCTTTTTCCGCGACATTTATTAACCCGGATTTACCTAAAAGCATAATATAGGCATAACTTTTTAAAATAACTCCGAAATTTCCGCAAAAAGGAGCGATAAACCCTAATGATTTTGGCTCATCATAATCCAGGGCATAAGTTCCATCACTTCTCTTTTTAACCCGGGAAATTGGCAGAAAATCTTTTAGTTTCTTGATTACTCCCACAGGCCCAGCGCCCGGTCCGCCTCCGCCATGAGGAGTCGCGAAAGTTTTGTGAAGATTTAAATGCACTATATCAAAACCCAGATCCCCTGGCCGTGACTTCCCCAGGATTGCATTGAGATTTGCGCCGTCATAATATACAAGCGCTCCAACCTCATGCGCCGCGTCACAAATATTTTTTATTTGAGAGTTAAAAACCCCTAATGTATTCGGACAAGTAAGCATAACTCCGGCCACATCTTCATTCAGCTTGCTTTTAAATACATCAATGTCCATACAACCATTGCTCCCAGTAGGAACAACAATTACTTCATAGCCGGCAATTGCCGCGCTCGCGGGATTAGTCCCATGTGAAGAATCCGGAACAATGATGTATTTACGTTTTTGTCCCTGATAACGATGATACGCGGCAATGATCATAACTCCGGTAAGCTCGCCATGCGCTCCGGCAAGAGGCTGCATAGTAAAAGCATCCATTCCGGTGATCTCGGAAAGCAAACGCTCTGTTTTATAAACAACTTCCAAAGAACCTTGCGCCAGCATCCCGCCGCCTCTAAGCTGCGGCATTAGCGGATGCAGATCAAGAAAACCATCCAAGGACGCTATTTTTTCCGTGAATTTCGGATTATATTTCATTGTGCATGATCCTAAGGGATAAAAATTAGTATCCACTGAAAAATTCAATCTCGATAAATTAGTATAATGCCGCACTACATCCAGTTCTGAAACCTCAGGCAATTCAGCATCTTTATCCCGAAGATATTGTTTGGGAAATTCAAGGTTCTGATTGACCGTGCACACCGGAAGCTTCAATCCTTTACGTCCTTTTACACTTTTTTCAAATATTAACTGCATAAAACCGCCTCTAAGCTTTCTGCCAGCTTTTTAATCTCTTCTTTTGTCCTTTTTTCAGTTACAGTCACCAAAAGATAATTTTCCATGCCCTTATAAAATCGTCCCAGCGGAAATCCACAGGCAAATCCCTTTTCAATCATTTTATTTACAACTTCTCCGGCATTTTGCGGAAGTAATACTGTAAATTCATTAAACGTCGGTGTAGTTCTTTTCACCTCTACTCCGGGAACTTTATCCAGAACTTCTTTGGCAAATTCACTATTGCGGTAATTCATCAAGCTTAGCTGTTTTAGACCTTGTTTGCCAATCAAAGAAAGATAGATAACTGCCCGCAAAGCGCAAAGCGCTTCATTAGAGCAAATATTTGATGTGGCTTTTTCTCTTCTGATATGCTGCTCTCTTGCCTGTAAAGTTAAAACAAAACCCTGCTTATTATCTTTGTCCACTGTTTGTCCGACAACTCTTCCGGGAATTTTGCGCACATATTCTTTTTTAACTGCCATAAACCCAAGATAAGGACCGCCAAAAGAAAGCGGGATTCCCAAACTCTGGCCTTCTCCGGTAGCAATATCAACACCCATCTCCGCCGGAGTTTTCATTAAACCCAGGGCAATAGGATAAACCGATTGCACCAGCAAAGCTCCTAAGGAATGGGCTTTTTTAGCAATATCTGAGTAATCATCTATGGCGCCAAAAAAATTAGGATTTTGAATAATCACAGCAGCGGTTTTATCATCAAGATGCTTATATATCTGCTCTCTGGAGCTATGTCCATGCACAACATCAGTTTCAATAAATTCAATTGATAAATTGGTTGTATAGCTATATAGCATGCTCCGGTATACCAAATTAACTCCGCTATCAACGATTATTTTGCGTCTGCCGGTGATCCGCACAGCCATCATCGCGGCTTCATATAAAGCAGTACCGCCATCATATAAAGAAGCATTAGCCGCGTCCAGACCGGTTAATTCACAGATCGCGGTTTGATATTCAAAAATAGACTGCAGCCAGCCTTGGGAACATTCCGGCTGATAAGGGGTATACGCCGTATAAAACTCTGCCCTGCCGCTTAAAGCATCAACTCCCGCGGGAATATAATGATCATAAAAACCCGCGCCTAAAAAACTGATCAGGTTTGTCGCGTTTTTGTTGGCAAGTTTTTTAAAATGCTCAATAACCTCAAACTCAGATTTACCTTCTGGGATATCAAATGATTGGGCTCGAAGATCCGGAGTTATATCCTTAAACAAATCATCAATCTTTTTAACCCCAATGATTTTTAACATTTCATTTATTTGCTCTTTTGTGTGCGGAGTATATGGCATTACAGGCTTTCCTTTAAATAGTTTTTGTACGCATCAGCATCCATCAAATTTTCTATCTGAGATTCCTCAGTAAGTTCAATCGCAAGCAACCATCCTTGCTCATAAGGAGATTGATTTACCAGCTCTGGATTTTCCACCACTTTATTATTTACCGCAGTAACTTTTCCGGATAAAGGCGCATAAATATCTGAGGCAGCCTTGACTGATTCTATTGTGGCGATTTGTTTAAACTGCTCGCATTGAGTCTGTTGAGCCGGCAATTCCACAAAAGTAATATCACCCAGCTCATGCTGGGCATGATCACTGATTCCCATCTTTGCCTGATTACCATCGATTTTTACCCATTCATGTTCTTTTGTGTAAAATAATCCTTCTGGTACATTCATAATCTGCTCCTTTTCATTATATCCGCAAACTGCCTTTTTTATAAAAAGGCCTTTTAACCACTTTGGCATTTATTTTAACATTTTCATGCTGCAGGATAATTTCTGTGCCTATGTCACTAAATTGCGTTTCAATATAACCCATGCCTATGCCGCAGCCCAGACTGGGCGAATATGATCCGCTGGTCACCACTCCTACTTTTCGATTATTAGAGAATATTTCATAATCATGCCGCGGCGCGCGCCTTGAATCAGTTTCAAAACAACATAATTTTTTTACCAAGCCCTGCTCCTGTTTTTTTCCCAAAGCCTTTTTACCAGAAAAATCTTTGTTCATATCCACAAAACCAGCTAATCCTGCTTCCAGCGGAGTTGTGGTTGAATTAATATCTTGACCATATAGGGGATAACATACTTCTAATCTTAAGGTATCACGGGCACCCAGGCCTGCTGGCTTTACGGTTTTATTTTTCAGCAGCAAATTCCAAAGTGCGATGACTTTATCATTACTTATATACAATTCAAAACCCAGTTCACCAGTATAGCCAGTACGGCTAATAATAATATTTTCTCCTAAAACTTTAAAATAATCAAAGGTGTAATAATCTAGCTTTAAAATCCCTTCACCTGCTATTTCAACAAGCACATCCCGGCTAAGCGGACCTTGTAAATCAAGCTTTGCCAATGTATTGGAAATATCTTCAATTTTCACATTATCCTTAGCTAAGTTTTTCTCCAGATGTTCAAAATCCGCTGATGAAGTTGCCGCGTTTACAACCAGCATCCACTTATCCTGCTCTATCCGATAGATAATAACATCATCAATAATTCCCGCATTATCATTAAGCATAAATCCGTATCTGCAGGTTTTTAAAGGCATATTAACCAAATTTTGGGTTAATATTTTATCTAATTTGCTGGGCAAAGCATCAGCTTTGATCAAGAATTCACCCATATGACAAATATCAAACACAGAGCAATTATTTCGTGTCCACTGATGCTCACTTATTATGCCTTCATATTGAATGGGCATAAGCCAGCCGCCAAAAGGCGCGCATTTTGCGCCCAATTTATTATGCTGCTCAAATAAGGGAGTTTTTTTTGTTTTCATATCCTTTAATGCCAAAATAGTGACAGGTTAGGGATTTAAGATACCATAAACCCAATTTTATTTCAAGTGTTTTCCTAAATTCCCAATAAATCTAGCATAAACTGCTATTTTCTTGTTTTAAAACTATGTCCAAATCCCTGCGAAATGGTTCTGCCTAAAGATATTGTCATTGCCGCTGCCCCGCCGTGGCAATCTCCAGGCTGCTCTTTAATACATATCTTATCCGGGTATATCCGGTAATGTTCTCGATATTGCTGGGGAGTTAAATTAGGCATAATCACATTTGCCCCGCAGCATAATACCTTTTGCCTTCCCTGCGGATCGATTGAGCCGACAGCTGTTGTTGCCGGAATATGCGTATTTCTGGTTAGAATCCGCACCAAGGCAATAACTTTGCGCATCATCTCTATTGTGCCTTTTTCCGCCGCGTTCAATGGGGTTTCCGGATTAGGAATAAACGGGCCGAGCCCAATCATATCCAGATCAAGCTCAAGCATTAAAAGTATATCCTCTGCAAGAATCTCCTTGGTTTGCCCAGGCAATCCAACCATACAGCCAGATCCCACCTGAAAACCAAGTTGTTTTAAATCTTTTAAACATTGAATTCTGGTTTGATAATCAGAATCTGGTTTTAATTTCCTAAATAACTGTTCATTTGAGGTCTCAAAACGCAGCAAATAGCGGTCAGCACCTGCCTGCCGCAGTTTTTTATACTCAGAAAAAGACCGCTCTCCTAAGGATAGAGTAATCGCACAACTCGTCTGCTGTTTAATTTCTTTAATTATCTGGCAAAGCTGCTCAATACTATAAGCATTATCTTCGCCTGACTGTAAAACAATTGTTTGGTAATTAAGCGCAACCGCTGATTTGGTAATATCTACTATTTCATTGCTCGACAATCTATATCTATTAATCTCTTTATTATCTTTTCTTAATCCGCAATAAAGACAATTCCTTCCGCAATAATTAGAAAACTCAATTAAGCCTCTTAAATGGATATCATCTCCGCAGTAAAGCTTGCGCAGAGCATCAGCAAAATTAACCAGAATCTGTTCTGGATGGGTTTTAAGAAAATAGATTATATTCTGTTTTAAACTCCGGCGTGTTTTGGGCCAAATAAGCTGATATAATGATTCTACGTCTTTCTGCTGCTTATGTGTTAACTTGCTATAGCCGTATATAATAATGCCGTGCGCAGCATCAAGTTCTATGCGCTGCGCATCAAACATACGCTGATTACTAATAGCTTGGCCAGAAACAAATTCTTGCCTATTCCCTTTAATATTAATAAGATGCACATTTACCGGATATATCTGCTCAACGCATTTAGTTAAAACCCCTAACTCGCTAAGAGCTATATCCTGATCTATTTTTTTCGCTGGATTAGAAGTAAAGATCTCGTTCGCCATTTTTCACCCGGTTATAATATTCCATAAACTGCTCAAATACTTTGGGCAGTGTTTTCTTTATTTCCCCAATCTCTTTTTCAATTATCTCTTCGGATTTAAGCTTTGTCTGTTCCGAAGCAAAATCATCAACCCATTCGCGAAACGTTAAAACCGCGTTAAGCTTGCAGAACTTCCCTTCTTTTCCGCTGCGCAGCATATCCATAATACACTCGCCGGTACGGCCGCAGCGGTAGCCGGCTGTACAAAAAGAAGTAATATATCCCATCTCAATATATTCATTAATCAGTTCTTCCAGACTGCGCGTGTCGCCTAAAATAAACTGCTGTCTTTGACCTTGCTGCTGTTTAGTCTCATCGCCGTATGCGCCGATAGCTATTTTGGTCGAAGCATCGGTTTGGGTAATGCCCAAAGCAATTGCCTGTTTTCGGATATCGGCATTTTCCCTGGCAGTAATAATCAGTCCGGTGTGCGGTACTGCCAATCTTAAAACAGTTATAATTTTTTTAAAATCAGCATCAGAAACTTTATATTTTAAATTCTGCGTAAGCGGAGTATTATCCGCTGGCTCAATCCGCGGAAAAGAAATTGTATGCGCTCCGATGCCAAAGTTTTTTTCCAGCTCCTGATTATGCGTGATTAATCCCATTACCTCAAACTTCCAATCATATAATCCGAATAATACCCCTAATCCCACATCATCAATTCCCGCTTCCATGGCGCGGTGCATAACATAAAGCCGCCAGTTATAATTGCTTTTAAGCGTATTTTCCGGATGTACTTTTCTATAAGTATCCTGATGATAGGTTTCCTGAAAAACCTGGTAAGTGCCAATTCCCGTGTCATGCAGACGCCTTAATTCCTCGATTGAAAGCGGCGCGGCATTCACATTTACTCTTCTTATCTGACCAATACCTTTTGCGGTTTTTTCTTTTATCCCGTATATGGTTTTAACTGACTCAACCATATAATCAATACCCGTGCTTGGATGCTCGCCATAAACAACAACCAAACGTTTGTGCCCGATTTTGCCGCAAAGAACTCGAACTTCTTTTTCAATCTCCGCTAAGGAAAGTATTTTTCTTTGGGTTGCATGATTATCTTCTCTAAACGCACAGTAAAGACAATTATTTACACAAGCATTGCCTAGATACAAAGGCGCAAAAGTAACAATCCGATTATCATAAACTTTCTTTTTAACTTTTAAAGCCGTCTCCCGCATAAGCTGCCACAACTGAGGATCGCTTACATTTAAAAGACAAGCTGCTTCTTCGGCACTAAGCGTTTTAATCTGCAAAGATTTTTCCAGAATATTTAATACTAATTGCTTATCCGGATTTTTTGCTTGGCTAAGAATGGCATCGATATTGTCCTGATCAATGAAGTTTTTAGTATCAGCTAAATATTTATCTATCTGTTCGTTTTTTATCCGCTGTTTAATCCAGTTTTCCAGTTCATTGGTTTTTAGTTTCATTAGATCCTCCACTCAATAATAATTTTTCGGCTTTTTTATATGCCTCAAGCGCTGCGGGAAACGGGCTTAGTACCCTTTCAATCACACCCTGTAATTTCGCGATACATACTCCATAATTGCTAATCGCTACTCCTGCCTGTTCTGCTTGCTGTATCCGGCTAAGCATGGCGCGGCGATTAATCATGCAGCCGCCGCAATGAATAATCAGTTTATATTCCGCTAAATTATCCGGATAATCACTGCCGCGGCAAGTATCGAATTTAATTGCTGCCCCGGTATACTGCCGAAACCAGCGGGGGATTTTAACTCTAGCGATATCATCTTCAATCGGATGATGCGAACAGCTCTCAGCAATCAAAACTTTATCCTTAGATTTAAGGGTATCAATTACAGCGGCTGCTTGCGCTGCCTTAATCAGATCACCTTTAAATCTTGAAAATAAAATTGAAAAAGTCGTACATTTAACATCCGCCGGAGTATCGGCAACCATCTTTAACACCACTTGAGAATCACAGATCACAATATCCGGTTTTCTCACTATATTTTCAATAACATGCGCGTATTCTCTTTCTTTAACCACAATGCTTATCGCGTCATTATCCAAAACTTCTCTGATTGTCTGAACCTGAGGGAGAATTAAGCGGCCTTTGGGTGCCTGCAGATCAATCGGCACTATCAGCACTGCGCAGCCTGCTGCCGGAATAAGATCACTGATAAGATCCGGCGGCTTTAAAAAATCCTCAGGACAAATATCAATCAGCAGTTTTTTAAACCGATTAAGCGTTTGCTCCTGGTTATCCGAATCAATGCTTGAGCAAATCAATATCTGTTTAGAAAAACCTTTAATCTGCTCAAGATATCCCTCTTCGGGATTATTCATATCAGCTTTATTAATAACCACAATCAGCGGGATCTTTTCCTGTTCTGCTCTTTGGGCAACCAAGATTTCATAATCCTGCCAGGTTCCGGCTTCAACAATAAGCACAACCACATCCGCTTTTTTAAACACCGCGTATGTTTTTTTAAGCCGCATTTCCGAAAGCGCTGAGGCATCATCAATTCCCGCTGTATCTAAAAATACCACCGGACCTAAAGGCAATAGCTCCATTGTTTTTTCCACTACATCAGTTGTTGTGCCGGCAATCGGAGAAGTTATTGCCACATCCTGCAAGCTGATATAATTAAGAAACGTGGATTTTCCCACATTCATCCTGCCGAACAGGCCGATATGCAGGCGTAGTGATTTAGGCGCCTTATTCATCTTGTTTATACCCCAATGATACGATATTAGCCGGATCAAGCACTTTGTTTACTAAATCTTTACCCAGTTTCTGGCTTAAAAAATCGTTTAAGCTTATCTTTTTGTTTTCCGGGATTTGAGAAAATTCCTGAACTAATTCCGTGGCTTTTTCATATCCCAGATAAGGCAAAAAAGCCGTGATTAAACCCGGACTTTTATTTAAATTTTCTTGGCATTTTGCTGGTTTAGCCTTTATCAGCAGCACATGTTTTGTCAGTATTTTATTGGCATTTAACAATACATCCAATGATTCAAGCATCGCGTAAGCTAAAAGCGGCATAAATTCATTTATCTGCAAAGTGCTTCGGCTTACTGCCTCGGTTATCAGAAAATCATTCGCCAGGACTTTTATCCCTGCCTGGATTATCGCTTCCATAATTACCGGATTGATTTTTCCCGGCATAATTGATGAGCCAGCCTGCACTGCAGGCAATTCTATTTCTTCAAATAAATGCAGTAACCGCAGATCTTGGCAGATTTTAATCAGATTCTGAGCATGGGCTTTAATAATTCCAGAGGTTTCCCCAAAAGCATCACTATTGGCCGTACTATCAATCAGATTCTCAGCCCGGCAGATCCCCAAATTGCTGAGCTGTCTCAGTTTTTCAATTACTAAAAAAATATAATCTCTAGGAGCAGTAAGTCCGGTCCCCACCGCTGTGCCACCGATATTAACCGTGCGGATACGTTCCTGAGCTTTAAACATTCTCCACCTATCCCGTCCAAAAGCCTCGGCAAAGCCGGAAAATTCCAAACCCAAGGTAATCGGCACAGCATCCTGCAGCTCTGTCCTGGCAATTTTTACAATATGGCTAAATTCTTTTTCTTTTGCCTGAAAAGCGCCTTGGAGTTTAGCGATCTCCGCGCTTAATAAATTTAACTTGTAAATCACCGCGATTTTTAAAGCCGTGGGATAAACATCATTTGTTGACTGATGTTTATTAACATCTTCAATCGGATGGATCAGAGTATAATCTCCTTTATCTCCCCCCATTTTCTCAATCGCGATATTGGCAATGACTTCATTAATATTCATATTTGTGGAAGTGCCTGCGCCGCCTTGCAAAGCATCAACAATAAACTGATCATCATGTAAACCAGCATTAATCGCATCACATGCTTGACAGATTGAATCAGCCTTGGCCTGTTCCAGATAACCCAACTCAGCATTGGCCAGGGCACAGGCTTTTTTAACCAACCCTAAAGCGTGAATCAGCGAAATATTTATTCTACTTCCCGTTATCGGGAAATTCTCCCAAGCTCTTTGTGTATGAATGCCCCAGTAGGCGTCTTGGCTAACTTCTTTTTGCCCTAAAAGGTCTGATTCCATCCGGTTTTCCATAATTACCTCTATTTATTTTTCGCGTTTTGCTTACTTAATGCTGATTTAACGGAAACTCCTTCAATATTGCCCAGTTTACCGGTCATTGTGCCCAGGTCGTCAGTGGTAATATCCACTGTCAGGGTAATAACACTGCAGTTTCTTTCTTTATACGGCAAACCTACCCGGGCAACAATATTATCCCCATATTCCGAAAGGATCTGATTAACAGCCTGTGCCTGTTTTTTTCGATCTTCAAGGATAATCCCAACAAACCCTAATCTTTTTTCCATAATCCTCCACCTCTGTAGGTAGGGACAGGGCAAGCCCTGTCCATTTATCTTAATGTCGATGATTGAAAGTCAATAACGTATAGCGTTTAGAAATTAGTAATTCATAACTATTTTTTCTAATCGCTAAACACTGTATTCTGTCTTACCGTGCGTAAAATTTATCTATCATCTTTTTCTCATAGCATCTTTAAAAATAAAAAACCCAACCTTAGTTAATCCTATAAGGTTGGGATATGCTTAAATAAAAATCACTTTCCCTCCCCTTGGTTTTAGACCAAAATCAGTCCTCTCCGCAGGATATATACTAATTCACAAAACAGCAGAATCTATGTTCTTAAATCTTTAATCTAAGTTTAGAATTTATTATAAATAAGCGTTTTTGTCAAGATATTTGACATAATCCGCGATTGTATTTTCTAAACAATTAAACTTAAAATCACAGCCGGCTTTTTTAAGCTTATCCATATTCGCGCAAGTATAATACTGATACTTGGGCTGCAGATAATCCGGCATATCAATATAGTTTATCACTGGGGTTTTGCCCAGGGCTTTAAACATGGCATTGGCCAGTTCATTCCAAGTCTGCGCTTTTCCAGTGCCAAGATTAAAAATGCCGGTTGCCTGGGGATTATTAAACATCCAGAACATAATTTCCACCGCGTCTTTAATGTATATAAAATCCCTTTGCTGCTGTCCGTGCTTATAATCTTTATGATATGATTTAAACAAACTGATACAGCCTTTATCTCTTACTTCCTTAAACTTTTTACATACAACACTGCTCATATCATCTTTATGATATTCATTCGGCCCAAAAACATTAAAGAATTTAATTGCTGTTGCTTTTTTATCAAATCCATTACGCTGCATCCAAAGATCAAATAAATGTTTTGAATAACCGTACATATTCAGCGGTTTTAACAGATTAAGATCTTGGCTATCGTCATAACCGCGAGCCCCATCGCCATATGTAGCAGCTGAAGACGCGTAAATAAACGAAGCTTTGTGTAAAAAAGCCCATTGCGCCAGTATTTTAGAATATTCGTAATTGTTCTGGATAAAATAAGCCCCGTCCTTGCAGGTTGTTGAGCTGCAGGCTCCCATGTGAATTACTTTTGTCGGCACAGGCAGCTGGTCTTCAGCAATTAACCTTAAAAATTCGTCTTTTTGAATATAATCAATAAATCTTTTGCCAACAAGATTCTTCCATTTCTCCGACTCATCAAGTTCATCAACAACAATAATATCATCAATTCCTTGGCTATTTAATTTCCACAGAAAACCGCTGCCGATAAATCCTGCTCCGCCAGTTAAAATAATCATCTTCAATCCCCTTTAATTTATTGCTTATTACTCAGCTAAACTTATTATAGCAAAAAATCATTTTTAAAACAGACTTTTTACAAATAGATTTATTCACAATCAAAAGAAACTAATCTTAACTCGCGCATATCTGAGTCTTCGAAATGCAGCTTTGCTGTTTGTAAAGGCGTATTTTTAGACTGTTCTTTGAAAAAATATGTTAATATTTCGGGATTTATCTCAGTAAACTGGCCCATTTTCAGATAAACATTGGTGATTTTTTTAGTATTATTCTTCTCTGCCAGCTTAAGTAAATCCTGAAAAAGATTTTTAATCACATGCATTTCATGCATAAAAGCCTCCTGCTGATCTGTTTTATTTTAGCATATTTCTTCGAATAATTTCTACTATTTCATCTGCTGTTTTTTTAATTTCCCCTGACAGCCCTTCACCAAAACAAACTGATTTTGGCTGAATTCCGATAAAAAACACTCTAGTTTTTATGCTTTGGCAGATAATCCCGGTGATAACATTCAAAGGAATCGCGTGAGTACTCAAAGTTGTTTGCGGAATTTTATCTTCGGGAATTATCCTGACCTCGCCGGGGTTACCGCCCCAATCAGCCGCGTCGATAATTAATATCTTTTTCGGTCCAAGGCTAATAACTTCTTCAATAATATTTTCCGGAGTATACCCGGCATTAATTACCTTTAACCCGATTATTTTTTCAAGTTCGCCAGCAATATAAGGCCCTACTCCATCATCAAATCTAAAAGAATTCCCGACAGCAACAATAAGGTCACTGTCGGGATTAAGCTTAAGCAACTCAATAATATTACCGGTCAATGTATTTGACATTAAGAAAATGCGCTGAACAGGAAATGCAAGGATCATAGGCTCGAACCAGCATTTCCATCAGCAAAGTTATTTCCTCTTGTTTTTTATCCAAGACTTCCGGAACAAGTTTTTTCATATCGCATTCAATATTATTAAGGTTTTGTCCTGTAGGAATAATACAGTTGGCGTTTATAATCTTACCCTTAGCGTCCACCTCATATTCATGAAACAGTATCCCGCGGGGAACTTCTACCGCGCCAACGCCTTTTCCCGCCTTAACTGGTATCTGGCCGTTTTCATTTAAACCCACAGTTATTGCCTGTGAATAATCAATCCCCTCATTCTTAAAATCTTTAAGTATTTTAATCGAATCCTCAAGACTATGGATACATTCAATAAGCTGGGCAGCGGTATTCAAGAAGGGGTTTGTTGTGATTGGCTTTAAACCAATAGCTTTAGCTACTTTTTTTGCTTTAGGGTGAAGCTTATTAAAATTAAGATTCACTCTGGCCAAAGCTCCGACCATATAAGATTCGCGGCTGGCTTTGGTATGCTTTGCCGAAGAATGCGGCACCACAAATTCATTGGTAATTTTTTTATAATCATGCTTATCCATACGCAAGCCGTCTGTTGAGCCGATATCTCCTTGTAAAAGCGGATACTCATCAGTGTCATTTACCAAACCAACATACTCTGTCTCTCTTTGAAATTCCGGGAATTTAAGACTTGCTGCCAGTTCAATAGTCGGAGTCATATCCACCTGAATGCTTTTTAAGATCTCAAGCATGGCATCAAGATCCTTTTCCTTCGGCAGTTTTGTAAAACCGCCGACAATCGCGGAAATCGGATGAACATGCCGGCCGACTAAAATATCACAAACATCATTGCAGGCTTTTTTCATTCTTAAGGCACGCCTGACAACATCATTATGTGTATGAATTAACGGCACAAAACTCTTTACGCCAAGAAGATCAGGAGCTACCAGCAGATAAATATGCAAAATATGACTATCAAGATTTTCCAAATGCAGCAGCAGTTTCCGCAGTTTAATTGTCTGCTCAGTAGGAATAAAGCCGATCGCGTCCTCAGCAGCCTGGATCGATGCCAAAGTATGGCCGCAGGCGCAAATCCCGCAAATCCGGCTGGTAATATGCTGCGCTTCAAAAATTGACCGGCCGCGGAGCATACCTTCAAAAAACCGGGGGGATTCAACAATATCCAAACGGCATTCTTCAAGTTTGCCATTTTTCACATTTACCACAATATTCCCATGGCCTTCTACCCGGGTCAGATACTCAACATTTACTTTTACATTTTTACTCATCAGTTTTCAACTCCCCTAACTCACGCGGTTTGTTGTACATGTTAATTTTATTTTCAATCCAATCCAGAGAAATATTGTATTTTTCTAAAATATCTTTCTGCCCTTTTTCCGCCGGATTACTCACAATTCCCCGACAGCCATAACAGATATTGCCGTTATTTATACACCAGGAATTACATCCCGCGCGGGTAATCGGCCCCATACAGGAGATTCCTTTATCATACATACACTCATTTTCATTAAGCTTACATTCCACGCAAACCGCGTTATCCGGAACATTATAAGCAATTCCCATTAGCGCTGCTTTTAAAACCTTAACAAATTCCGGAATATAAACCGGACAGCCGGGAACAAAATAATCTACCGGAACTACCTGATGCACTGCTCGGGTGGGCATAGTATCAAAATATTTCGCGTCTTGTTTATACACATATTCCCGAATGTCTTTTAAGTCAAAATTGTTTTTCATTCCATTGATCCCGCCGATAGCAGCGCAAGACCCGTAAGCAATCAATACTTTCGCGGTTTTTCTAATCTTTTTAATTCTTTCCACTCCATGCGGGGTAGTAATACTGCCTTCAACAATCGCCACATCATAGCTATTTGATTTTTCCGACATTACTTCTCGGAATTCCACAACATCAATAAGATCTAAAACATCCAATAATGTCTCGCCCATATTCGCGATTTGCAGCTGACAGCCTTCACAACAGGTAAAATCAAAAAACGCAACTTTAACTTTTTTCATAATTATAATGCCTCGTGTTTTCCTTTTATCTGGTCATAACTATACACTGGGCCATCCTGACAGCAATAATGTTCGCCAATTTGACAATGCCCGCATTTACCCACTCCGCATTTCATATGCCGCTCTAAAGATAAAAGTATCTGTCTTTCCGGTATGTTCTTTTTTAGTAATTCGGCAATCACAAATTTATACATTATCGGAGGCCCGACAACAATCGCGAAGGTTCGCGCTATGTCCAGAGTTACTCCGGGGATTAATGAAGTAATTAAACCAACATTGCCTTTCCAATCAGGATCCGATCTATCCACTGTACATTGGAAATTCACATCAAGCCGTTTTTCCCATTCTTTTACTTCATCTCCGAAAAGCATGTCTTTGGGAGTTTTACAGCCAAGCAAAATATTTACTTTGCCATAGTCGCGGCGATTATCAATAACAAAATTAATCAATGATCTCAACGGAACAATACCCAGCCCACCGGCAACAAACAATAAGTCATTACCCTCTAGGATATTAGTCGGAAAACCATGGCCAAAAGGCCCCCGGATCCCGACAATATCACCGGCATCAAGTTTATGCAGCGCTTTGGTTAAAATCCCGGTATTTCTTACTACAATCTCAAATGAACTTCTTTTTGTAGTCGGTGAAGATGATACAGAAATCGGCGCTTCACCAATGCCTGGAATTGAAATCATCACAAACTGGCCCGGCTCATGATCCAGGACTTCACTTCCGGCAAGAGAAATCTCAAAAAATTTTTCCAGAGCAGTCATTTTTTTGGCACGAATGATAGTTCCCTTTTTTACAATATACTCTGATTCTTTAAGCGGTACTTGTATCATTTTTTTTCCTTTGCTAAAGCATTGACGGTTTCTTTTAATTTTATCTGGGCCATGCATGTTCTGGTACATCTGCCGCAGCCCGTACAAAAATAGCGGCTGAATTTATCCACCGGATAATTGAACTTTCGCATATATCTATGCTTCTGACGATCAGCGCGTTCTTCTCTGAAACTCTCGCCGCCGGCAATCTTGGCGAAATCTTCATTCTGACATGAATCCCAAACTCTCACTCGGCTGCCGGTATTAAAATCAAGGTTCATATCATCCTTGATATCAAAACAATAACAGGTAGGACAGACATTCGTACAATTTCCGCAGGAAATACAGCGAGAACCAACATCATCCCATACCTTACTATTCATTGACTGTTCGAAAACAAGTTTTAAATCACTATGCTTTACATCCAGTTCATTCTTAAATATATCTCTTTTTGCCACGCGCAAAGCTTCCAGCTCTTTTAAATTTTCCTCTTTAGCTTTGCTAAAAAGACTTATTTCTTCTATAATTTTTTCACCCATTTGCGTATTTACATGGATAATAAAATTGTCTTTTAGTTCGCTAAAGAATAAATCATAGCCCCCGTTGGGAATATGATTATCCATCGCGGTACAGCTGGCATATTCATCGCAATAAGAATTACACTCAAACCCGATTATCGTGATTTTATCTTTTCTTACTATATAATTAATATCTTTGGGCTTACTGGTAAAAACCATATTCAGACATTGGATGCCCGCTAAATCACAAGTATGCACGCCAAAAATTATCATTTCCTTATATTCAAGTACTGGAGTCCATTTATGTTCAGATTTATTAAATTTCATAATTGTTTCTTGCTGCGGCATAAAATATTTTTTCGGAGGCAAAATCGTGGGGATAGAGTGCAAAGCTATTTCTTCGCCGGTTGTTACTTCTTGAAAAGCGAAACTTTTTTCTCCCCTTTTAACCGGAGCAACAACAGATTGGATCAGGGCAAGTTTTGCCACAAAATCATTAAAATCTTTCTTTTTCAATACAACATATTTTTCCATATTGTCTACCCTTTATTAATGATTTAGAAAGTATTAAGTAAATATTTAACCATAAATTAAAACCTTAGTCAAACATATTTTCAGCGGATCACTGGCATAACAGGTATAGATTTTTAGAACCAAGCCGCAATAAACCATAAATTTAAGCTTTAAGACTAACTACTGCGGGGATTAAACTAAAGAAAGCTTTTCTTTTACCAGTAAACTGGTTTTTTTAGCATCAGCGCTGATTCCAACTTTAGCCAAAACTTCTTTCATCACTTTTCCCATGTCTTTTTGAGACTTTGCCCCTGTTTCTGCTATAACTTGATCAATTATGTTAATTAACTCCTTCTCATCAATTGGCTGAGGTAAATATTCGCTGATAATCGACAGCTCATTTTCCGCTTTAGCAATAATATCCTGATTATTAGCGGAAATCCCGCTGTCTCTGGTTTCAGTCACCTGCTTTTGGTTTTTCTTTAGCACAGATAAAACTTCTTCATCAGACAAAGCGTCTTTTTTTAAATCAATCTCGATATACTTGATTCCCGCTCTGATAAAATTTAAAAGTTGAGCCCGATCCTTATCTTTGCTCTTAAGGGCAGCTACATAGTCATTATATATTCTTTTTTCCAGCGCGTTTTCACTCATGGTTATTTAGCATAGCATAAAAAGTCGTTTTTAAAAACAATTTTTTAAAGTTTACTTTTTTGCTTGAGTATATTCCTTTCTTTTTTAGTTAAACTATCAATACCCTGGCTTGATATTTTATCTAGTATTTCATCAACTCTGCGGTTGATTTCCATCATCTTATTCAGCTGTCTAACTTCTCGCTTTTTCTTCCTTGAATCTTGCAGTCGGGATATACTAAATCCAGACAAAACTGATCTTATTGCCTGATTTTTAAAATAAAAATATCCAAACAGACCGCCTCCAAGATGTGCGATATAAGCTACCTCACTGCCGGGATTAGATAATGCGCCTAAAAGATTAATCCCGGCTAAAACCATTGCCGCATACCGCATCTTCATCGGAAAAATAAAAAAAAGCAAAATAATACTTTCCGGAAACAACATTGCGAATGCGACCAATAAACCAAATATCGCTCCTGATGCGCCAACCACAGGATATGTTGCATTATGCGCAAAAACAATACTGCAAATACCAGCGCCGATTCCGGTAAAAAGATAGTATCGGACAAAACGCTTGCTACCCCATGACTGTTCTAAAACTGTTCCAAACATCCAGAGCATCAGCATATTTAAAACCAAATGCCAGACTCCGGCATGGACAAAAAGGTAGCTGACCAATTGCCATAACATTAATCGGGATATAACCAGGCTGGGAACCAATCCCAAGTACAGCATCCAGGGTATATCACGCAAGAGATTGATCAAAATAAAAACAATTATATTGATAATAATTATAATAGTTACTGCGCTTTTGTTTCGAGAATTAATCCCAAAACCCGGCGAAAAATTATTTAGCATATCCACTACACCTTTTATCCGACAAGCAGTTGTTTAATATCCTGAGGAATTGATATTGGCTTAACCTGCGCATTTACGCATACCCAGGTTACTTTAGCTTGAATCAACAATTTATCGTTTATTTTTATTTGCTGATTAAATTTTACCGAAGAACGGCCGATTTCTTCAATTTCCGTATAAACCTTTATTGTATCCTGATAGCGCGCCGGCGATTTATAATCAACTTCAATTCGCGCGACCACAAAAAGTATTCCCTGCTCCGCTAATTTTCCGGTGTAAATGCCAAGCTGCGCGCAATATTCAGACCTGCCTTCTTCTAAATACTTTAAATAGTTTGCATAGTAAACAACTCCGCCGGCATCTGTATCGTGATAATATATCTTTTTCTCTATTGAGAAATTCTTACTCACTTAATTTATCTCCTTGTTTTTTCTAAAGACTACACCTAATCACCGAAACTTGTGCCCACACTTCTTGCTGCTTTTACTAAAGGATGATTTTTACTGACCAGCTTAGGGCCTTTAGCCACATCCTTAAGGCTGACAGCCTTAAAAGAACAGCCGCTAACTCCAACCATTGTCCCGAACTTTTTTTTATTTATCAAATCTACAACCTGAACTCCAAGCTGTGTTGCTAAGACACGATCAGTTGAAGTCGGAGATCCGCCGCGGATTAAATGCCCCATAACAACTGCCCGGGTAGAAATACCTGTAATATCTTCCAAATCTTTTGCCAACACATTGCTTATTCCTCCCAAGCGCTCGGCAATTGTACTTTCTTTAACCAATCTTTGAACCACCACTTTTCCGCCTTTTGGTTTCGCGCCTTCGCCAATAACAATAATACTAAACCTGCTTCCTCTTGAATGCCGAGTTTTAACTACTTCCGCGACCTTCTGAATATCATAAGGAATCTCGGGAATAAGAATTATATCTCCCCCTCCAGCTATACCGGCATGCAAAGATATCCATCCTGCGGTACGGCCCATAAGCTCTATAATCATAATTCGATGATGTGATTGAGCTGTTGTATGTAAACGATCAATGCCTTCCGTAGCAATTGCCACAGCAGTATCAAACCCAAAGGTTACATCCGTACCGCGGATATCATTATCAATGGTTTTCGGCACTCCAACAACCGGAACCCCATCATTATATAACCGGGAAGCAATGGCCATAGTCCCATCACCGCCGATGCAAACAATACAATCTAGTTTTTGACGTTTAATATTAGCCAATACCTGTTTAGACTTATCGGTGATAATTGTCTTGTTGTTTTGGGTTTCCACTACCCGGTAAGGATTAGCAATATTTGAAGTGCCTAAAATCGTACCGCCTAAAGTTAGGATACCGGAAACGTCTTCAAATCTAAGCGCGCGGTACTGATTTGTGATCAAACCCTCATATCCATCTTTAATCCCAATGATTTCCGCGTTACTCTCAATCATCAGTTTTTTCGCTACAGCGCGGATAACCGCGTTCAACCCTGGGCAATCTCCGCCGCCAGTTAAAATCCCGACTCTCATTCTTTTTTTCATTTCAATCTCCTTTAAATGAGCGCCTGACTTACGGAGTGTTCTTTACGACGTAAAGTCAGCCTGCGCGAATTTAGTCCGAAATGACTGCGTCCTAGCAGGCACTTTCGGAATCATTATTATTTATGCATTACTTCATCTGTCTGATCGCCTTAATCCTTAATAATACCGGAGGATGTGAATAAGTTAAAAATACTTTTGCCGGATGCGGGGTTAAATTTGACAGATTATCTACTGTCAGCTTCTTCAGCGCGTCAATAAAAGCATCGGGCTGATTAAAAGTTTCTACGGCAAAACGATCAGCTTCATATTCATGTTTTCTTGACAATATACTCCCAAAAATAGAAAACAGCATATTAATCGGAGCATAAACAAATCCAAAAAATACCAAGCTCGCGTATATTGAAGTTTGCTCCATTTTAAATGCCGCGAATACACCATGATTATTCAGGAAAAATGACAAGACAAAAAACATTAATCCGGTTGTGGCAATGGAAATAAATATACTTTTAAAAATATGCTTTTTCTTATAATGACCGATTTCATGGGCTAAAACCGAAACCAGCTCATCAGTAGTATGTTTAGCAATAAGCGTATCAAATAAAGCAATCCGCCTAAACTTACCGAACCCGGTAAAAAAAGCATTGGATTTAGTTGAACGTCTTGAGCCGTCCATGGTAAACACTCCCCGCATTTTAAAATCCTGGGTTTTAGCATACTTTTCCAGTGTCTGTTTTAATGGCCCGTCTGCTAAAGGAATAAATTTATTAAACAGCGGCATAATCACCACTGGCGCGATAAACATCAAAAACAGCTGAAACCCAGTTAAAGCAATCCAGCAATACAGCCAGGCTAAACCAGCGGTTTTCTCAAAAAACCAAAGAATCCCGGCAAAGGCTATTCCGCCAATAATCGCTCCGATAAGCACTCCTTTTATAATGTCAGAAATGAAAGTTTTAATTGTTGTTTTATTAAACCCGTATTTTTGTTCAATTACAAAAGTCTGATAAACTGAAAACGGAATGTTTAAGATTTGACTGGCCAGCATTAAAATTCCGAGAAATATCAACCCGGAGATAATCGTTCCATAACCAAAACCGCGGGCAATTTTATCAACCAGATTAAACCCTCCATACAGGATAAACCCGACAGTAAGTGCTGTCATAATCGTATCTTCAAGCAAACCAAAATTGGTTTTTTCTTTTAAATATAATTGTGATTTTTTATATTTATCCGCGTCATAGTATCCATTAAATTCTTCCGGCAATTGGGGATTTACGGATTTAAGATTAAGGATTTCAACAACTAAATTTAGTCCATACTTAAATAAGATAATTCCTAGAATTAAAATCAAATATTTATTCATACACTCTCCAATTTTAGCTTCCCATATTTTACACACTATATCTAATGCTTTAGTTTTTACACAATACGCAATGCTCAATACGCGATACTGCACTAGATTTTCAAACTTATTCCCACAGGACAATGATCTGAACCAAACACATCTTTCAAGATAAACGCGTCAACCAAAGCTGCGCTTGCTGGATCATTGATAAAAAAGTAATCCAGCCGCCATCCTATATTTCTTTGCCGCGCTTGGGTTTTATAATCCCACCATGAATAGGCGACTGTATCTTTATGCCGGAATCTAAAAGTATCCACAAATCCTAACTCAATAAACTGATCTATTAATGCTCTTTCTTCCGGCAAAAACCCTGAATTTTTACTATTTTCTTTCGGGCGGGCAAGATCAATCTCATTATGCGCGGTATTTAAATCCCCGCAAATTATAATCTTTTTTTGTTTATTTTTAATTTTCTGAATATATTTAAAAAACTCCTGATAAAAATCCAGTTTAAACTTTAATCTTTCGGCAGAACCGCCGCCATTGGGAAAGTAAATATTTATCAGCACAAAACTCTGATACTCAAGGATCAGCACCCGGCCTTCTTGATCAAATATTTTATTATTAAACCCATACTCTATATTATCGGGCTTAAATCGGGTATATATCGCAACTCCGCTATAACCTTTTTTTTGCGCCTGATTCCAATAAACCCTATATCCTGCTACTTCAAGCAAAGATTTGCTCAACTGCTCAGGATGTGCTTTTGTTTCCTGCAAACAAAGGAAATCCGGATTTTCAGTTTTAAACCAATCCAAAAACCCCTTTTTTTCTATTGCGCGTATTCCATTGACATTCCAGGATAAGAATGTCAATTTATTATTTTTCATCTGCTTGATTTTCTTCACTGTTAACCGCATTACCCGCCGGAATATAATCACGCATCATCATTTTATAGCCGATCCCAGCAGTTCCATCTATCCGCAAAGGAATTCTGTTTTTATCAGCGCCTATCCAAATCTTGATTTTACTAGGTTCACTTTCAAAATAATAAGCCTCAAATTTTCCCGCCGGAATTTCCACCTCTTCTATTCTGATAAGTTTTATTACATACTTACCTTGAGGCAGATTAGCAGTAAAGGTCCAGCCTATTTCTAAGCCTGCGGCATCACGCACAAAAAAAGGCAATAAAATAGCATTCTGGATCGGCTCTGTGCTTCGAATCTCTGTGGTAGTTGTCCCGAATCTTTGATTTGTAATCGTCAGTTTAAAATTACTTTGATCATACACTTCCCTGATTTTCTCAGGCGTTAAGGGCTTTGATATCTTGCGTTCAACAATAAGCGGCAAAAATGTACTTGAATCGCAATAAATAGTTTCTCGATCATTAAAACTCATTGCCTGGGTATGAAAAGTTATAATATCTGCCGGTTTGTTATCCAAATAAGTTTTCCGCAAATGATGATACTCCGATGTTCCCATACGCACTCCGCCAAGAAACAGATCATAATTTATCTGCTCACCAACCCGATCAATTATTTGTTCTTTAGCGCTGTCTTTGACACTTTCAGTAAGCTTATTGTCATATTCAACAATATCCTCCGCTTGCCAAACATAAAAAAACGCGATAACCAAAAACAATAAAAACAATAATCTTCCCCTTCTCCCCCAACGTTTATTCGGAGCAGAAAGATATGGAAAAAGATGACGCACATTTACCTCTTAAATTAAAGTGTCTTTTTTTATTAAATATCTTAAAAATAAAAATTTTTATTTACTTTTTATCCGTACTTTATGAATAAAAACATGCCTGGTTTAGACCTGCGCAGACAGATTAGGCCTTCTCAATATTATTAGAATCGCTTTTCCTTGCTAAAAAAAACATTATTAAAATCGGTAGAAATGCTACGGCAATAACGATTATCCCGGAGATTACAAAGTAAGCATTATGTGATTTGAGTAAAGGCAGCCCAACTAAAGCCGCGTCAATAACAAAATGGGTAATCAGCACTGCTTCTAAGCCATAATTAAGAAAAACAACACCAAACACTATCCCCGCGATAGTTAGTTCTATGCCTCTGACATAAGCCGGAAAAACAGGATAATTAGAATGAGCAAAGGCCCAAATTAAAGCTGGGATTAGAATCGCCAGCCATGTTAATTTAGCATACTTTTTCAGAAAAGATATTGCAAACAGACGAAACATAAATTCTTCGCTAACCGCGGCACTTAGAGCTATTGTCAGAGGAAAAAGAAACGGCATGCTGGTACTAAGGATATTAGAGTATTCAGCCTCAGGCGGCATCCAGATATTAAAATACTTTGCGCCAATCAAGTAAAACAAGGTTATATACCCTAGAAAAATAAAACCCAGACTATAACCAACGACAAATACAGGCAATATTTCACTGGTCGCGGCCTTTCTCTTTTTAATTGCCGCAAAAACAGGCATTTTAACCTGCAAAACTTCCTGGGCTAAGGATTCCCCTGAATTCCCAAACAGAAAAATAATTAATCCAATCAATAATGCCCCAATAAATGCGCTTCCTGCTGAAATAAGCATAAAATTAGTTTTGCTGATTGTATCTGGATAGGAGCTCCATAAAAGAGGCAGATTATTAAGAAAATCCATGATTGTTAATACTAAAATAATAATCCCAAAAACAAAACCAAATTGCCAATTAATCTTGTCTCTTTTATACTGCACGATTAAAATAAAAATTGCCGCTATAAATAAGCCGAACATAAAAATTGTTGTTATTATTGATAAGACTTGGCCCAGCGCCATATCTTTTTGCAAATTCCTGCTGAATTCTTCCGGCAGATCAAGAAATCTACCCAAATAACCCAAGCTTGATCCATAGACAGCAGCATTCAAGCGTAAATGGGCTTGATCAATAACATAATTCTTCTTTTCCCACTCAAAATTAAAATCAGTTCTGTTTTTCTGAACCTTTGAATTATTTTCTTTTAACTCATAATCTGCCAAATCAAAGCCCATGTCCGTTAATTTTTCTCTGACAAATACCTGGGCTTGCTCGGCAGTAAGATTATCTCCTTTGGCATCATCAAGCAGCGCGTGATGAAAATAAATAATCTCTCCGTTTGCTGGGTCTAAAGCGCAATAGAAACCTTCTTTATCCAGTTCTTTAAACCAGCGGATACTCCAAAACCAAATCGGCAGACCTTGTTTTATCAGTTCATTAGATTTTTTAATCCCTTGGGTTTTTTGCAAATATATAGAAGCGTTTGAATCAGAATCAAAAAGAATCGTTTGCTCAAACCCATCTAAGTTAAAGCCCTGGGCTTTAACAAAAGACTTTGCTTTTCCTAAAATTTCATCCTTACTCAGCCGGATATCTATTGACGCGATCGGAAAAGCCGAATTAAAATAAATAATAAATAAGGTCAAACCTACAATTCCTAAAAACAACCATATAATTAAAGATTTTTTGTTATTTTTCATAATCTGTCTTATTTCTATTAGGGATAAATTCTGCGCGTACACAAACTACCGTCTTCAGATCTCTCTATCTTCCACAATTCAATTTTTGTTCCATACTCTACTCCATAATATATACTGTTATTAATCCGTGACGTAAATACAATATCATAGTTTTTTACATCAAAACGGACTGAAAATAGACATAAACCCACAATCATGCCTGTAACTAAACCCAGAATTAAGAAACGCAGCACATCATAAATCGAACCAAATATGAAATTTTTATTTTTTTCCAAAAAAACCTCTTTTTTGTGAAACAGTAATATACACAGCTACTTACGGATCTAAAACTTTTATAATATAATACCGCGTATCAAGAAATCTGTAAACAGATTTCTCTATTCAGCTGGGTATTAGATTTTCTACATTTAATTAAAAATATCTTTTGCTTACAGAAAAACCAGCAAATACTATTTTCTTGCTGGTTTTTGCTGGTTTAATTTTATTATATTCTGTTTTTATTATCTAACTCTCTTACTCTCTGGTAAGGGGCGAGGATTTTCATCAATAATTGTCGGTAATCCGAGCTTATTCAGAATCCCTATAAAGCAATCAGGCTCAAGCTGTTCAACATTAGCCATTTTTTTAACATCCCAATCTCCTTTTACTACAAGCATCGCTGCTGCCACTGGTGGTACCCCTGCTGTATAACAAATAGCTTGCGACTCAACTTCTTTATAACATTCCGCGTGATCACAAGTATTATAGATGAAAATTTCTCTGGGCTTGCCCTGCTTTGTGCCTTTAATATAATTGCCGATACATGTCTTGCCTGTATAGTTTTTCGCCAGGGATAAAGGATCCGGCAATATGGCTTTAATCACTTTTAAAGGAACAACCTCCACGCCTTCTGCTGTTTTTATCGGCTTTTCTGAAGTCAAACCAAGGTTTGTCAGCACTGAGAAAACATTTATATAATGATCGCTAAATCCCATCCAGAAACGTATACTGTTAGCATCAATAAACTTAGACAAAGAGTGCAATTCATCATGCCCGTTTAAATAAACCGGCTGTTTACCGGCAACAGGGAAATCATATTCCATTTTTATAGAATGAACTTTTTCTTCAACCCATTTGCGATCAATCCAAGTCCACACCTTTTTAAATTCGCGAAAATTAATTTCCGGATCAAAATTAGTGGCAAAATACTTGCCATGATTGCCGGCATTTACATCCATAATGTCAATTGTATCAATTTTATCAAAATAATGCTTTACGGCTAAGGCACAATACGCGTTTACCACTCCGGGGTCAAATCCCGCGCCTAATATGGCAGTAATCCCCTTTTGGTCACAAATTTCTTTACGCTTCCATTCATAATTAGCATACCATGGCGGATTTTCACAAACCTTGTCTGGATCTTCATGGATAGCGGTATCAATATAAGCCGCGCCGGTTTCAATGCAAGCTTGAAGTAATGACATATTTACATATGATTGCGCCAGGTTTATTACTATCTGGGAATTAGTATCTTTAATCAGTTTTACTGCCGCGGGAATATCTAAAGCATTCAACTGTTTGGAATAGAGTTTTTTAGTTGTATCTTTTAAATGCTTTTTTCTTATAACGCTTTCAATTATTTCATCACATTTACTTTGCGTTCGGGAAGCTATGCAAATATCTCCTAAAATATCATTATTTTGCGCACATTTATGAGCAGCAACATGCGCGACTCCGCCAGCGCCTACAATAAGTACATTCTTTTTCATTTATTCTGTTCTCCTACTTATTTAGGGGTTAATTAAGACAAACTATTAACAAAATCTTCATATCCAAACCTATGGACTAAATCCATTGATCCATTAAGTCTTTTTACAACAATTCCCGGCATTTGCAGACCATTAAACCAATTTTTTTTAACCATGGTATATCCGGCCGCATCAGCAAATTTAATAATACTGCCTACTTTTAACTTTTGGGAAAAACCAAAAGACCCGAATATGTCTCCAGCTAAGCAAGAACGGCCAGCAATCACATATTTATAATTCTGATTAACCTGAGGGTCAATTTTCGCGCTAATCCGGTAAACCAATAAATCGAGCATGTGCGCTTCAATCGAAGCATCGACTATGGCAATATCCTTTTTATTATGCACAATATCAAGAACAGTTGTCACCAACTGCGCGGCTTGGGTAATCGCGCTTTCGCCTGGCTCTAAATAAACCTGAATTTTAAAACGCTGACTAAACTGTTTTAATTTTTCCGCGAATTTCACCACCGGATAGTCAGGCTTAGTAAAGTAAAATCCGCCTCCCAAACTCACCCAATTAACTGTTTCTAATAATTTAGCGTATTTACGGCTAAGATAATCTATATTTAAGCAAAAATTAGCAAAATTATCATTTTCACAGTTAAAATGAAACATTACTCCGCTAAGCAAATGGCTGATTTCCCGCAGAGAACTTTTTCTGATTACTCCCAGCCGGGAATATTTACGCGCAGGATCAGCCAGATCAAAATGAGAATAACTGATTTGCGGATTCACTCTTATGCCCAATTGCACTTTATTCGTATATCTGGCAAATTTTTTTAATTGGGATATTGAATTAAAAATAATTTTATCAGCAAATTTGCTTACTTGTTCAATATCTTCCTTTGAATATGCTACAGCATAGGAATGAACTTCTTTGCCAAATTTTTCATAACCCAGACGAGCCTCATACAAAGAACTTGAGGTTGTCCCATCCATATACTGCCGCATTAGATTAAAAACACTCCAGGTTGAAAAGCATTTTAGAGCTAGTACTGATTTCACACCAGAAATATCTTTAATCCGTTTGATAATTTTCAGATTTCTGAGTAATATTTTTTCGTCAATTAGATAATAAGGGGTTTTAAATTTCATTGACATATTTTATCACAAAACCGATAAGTTGAAAAGTAATAAAACCCCACTACTAGACTCATTATTTATTCTTAAGTCCAGACTAAGTAAAAAAAACAGCAGAAATTTTCTGCTGTTTTTAAATATTTGAGTAAGTATATTGTTTCAACGCGTAAGAAAACGCGATTTTATTCTTTTTGCCCCAAAGAACTCTTTTGTGAATTTCTTCGCGAGAGTTTGGTCATATGTTGTACATGAGAAGATATTGATATAAGCAGTTTTCCAATGATCCGAAAAATGACCGGTAATCGAGCTTGTTTCAATAAGCTGAACCAATGAAAAACCTCTGGTAAACTCTTCTCTTTCCCCAAAATAAGGGAT
Organism: Candidatus Omnitrophota bacterium; assembly: GCA_043805415.1. Lineage (GTDB taxonomy): Bacteria > Omnitrophota > Gorgyraeia > B26-G9 > B26-G9 > JAHITE01. Next base: position 56,707 of record JAZDHZ010000027.1, read on the forward strand.
AAGTGTTTTGCCGAATTGTTTCATCTTAATAAGATTGCATAGCTTATCAGCATATTCCTGCAGCTTTTTCTTAGAAGTAATAACTTCGACATCACACTCAAACAAATCCAACACCAGCTCATAGCCATATATCTTTTTATCTTTTTTCTTCATTCCGGTGTTATCCTTACCTTGTTAGGGATGGCCAAAGCAATCAAGTCAATCCACTTGTTAAAGCAATTTTACCAAATTGCGCTCCTTTTGCTTTTACGGCTGTCCTTTTTGTTAATTTACTGTCAATTATTCTAAATCAATTTTATACAAAAATCTTAGTTTTTTCAACAAAAATATTTTTTTCTTTTTTAGTCGAACCAAAAACCCTAAGTGAAAAATAATATACAATACGCTCAAGCAAAAATCAAGTAAAAAAATAAAATAAATACGAATCTTGCTATTGCTTGAAATCTCCGGCTCGCTGAGATATAAACGCAAACAGATTAATACAGTGAATGCTGACTTTAAAAAACAGGCCCAGGCTATTGTGCCGGGCCTGTTAATTAGCTATCAATATTAAACTTTTACTACATTTACAGCCTGCTCACCTTTAGGCCCTTGAGCAATTTCAAACTCAACTTCTTGACCTTCATCAATGGTCTTAAAGCCGTCGCCCTGAATTGCGCTATGATGTAAAAATACATCGTTTCCTGTTTCAGTAGTGATAAACCCATAACCCTTTTGGTTGTTAAACCATTTAACCTTCCCTCTTGCCATTACTTACTACCCTCCATTTTACAGTTTCCACCCTGCAAGTGCACAATAAAAAAACCGCAACGTAAGTTTATATCTTACTTGCGGCTGATTTTTACTTTAATGCACTTACTCATAACACAAATTAATATATAGTAACCTGTTATACTTGTCAATAAATTTATATTCTTCAATTTTTCAATCTTCTTCTTTATTAAGGCAAATAACCTTAAGAGTTATATGCTCACCATCCTGCCAAGGCCAGAACATTACAAGCACACGCGTTCTGTCAAAATCTTTTTTATATAAAGTCTGCTCGTCAAAAATCCCGCCAAAATCCTTTGTAAACTCAATGTCCTCAGCAGTAGGTTTAATTCCCGCGGAACTCACCGGAGCCCCAAACAATTGCTCCATAATTTCAGCACAAAGAAAGATTTGTTTATTAAATATAACAATCTCAGCATAATTATCGGCAACACGGCGTTGTTGATAGATTTCTAGCTTATCCAGTTTTTTAATAATGTCTTTAGCCGTCATTGCTTTAATCTTTCGGCGTCGCCTTTTTCGCTTTATCTAATTTCTGATTAACTAAATTTAAAAGCTTTTCCAGTGATACTGGTTTATACAAAACATCTTCTTCCGTATATCCCAATGTAAGCATTATCTCAACAAATCCAGAATAATTCAAGCTTCCAGTTAAAATAATTGCCGGCACTTCAATTCTCTTTTTTTTCATTTCAAGCAAAACCGCGATACCTCTTTTACCAGGCATGCGCATATCCAGAATCATCAAATCTATTTCGGGACTTGATCGAGCAAGTATATCAAGTGCTATTTGACCACGCGATGCCGTGGTAACCTCAAAACCTTGACGATTAAAATATCTTTTTAAAACAAGAACCATTTCTGATTCATCATCCACCACAAGTATCCTCGACATCCCACCCCCTTTTTTTAGCTAAATGTCGAAACTACTAAATCTAGTTTTTTAATTATACATTAATCCGGCATTGGATGTCTACATATAATTAATAAAAGCTATTGATACCGCACTAGTTAGATGATGCTGTATGTTTAAAATCCTCAATAACTGCTAACATGTCATTTTTAGAAGATATATGCATGACTCTGCACCTTAATTGTTTTATATTGTTCATGCCGCGGGTATACCAGACAAAAAATTTGCGAAATCTCCAAAGACCTCTTTTAACTCCATAATGATCCAGGTATAATTCTAAATGCTTTTTCATTATACTTGCGACTTCATTAATTGAGGGTTTTGCTATCTCTATGCCCTTTGATAAAAATGCCTCTATTTGCGGATAAATCCAGGGATTGCCCAAACCGCCTCGGGCAATAAGAATCCCATCACAGCCGGTTTCGACAAACATTTTTTTAGCTAAATAAGGATTGAGAATATTACCGCTGGCCACAACCGGAATATTCAGCTTTTTTTTAATTTTGCTTATTGCCGGATAATCGATATCTCCGCTGTATCCTTGAATTTTTGTCCGCCCGTGCACAAACACTACCTGGGCCCCGGCATCTTGGATTGTACTGGCAATATCCAAAGATTTCGCAGGGTTATCCCACCCCAGACGCATCTTTACTGTTACCGGAACCTTAGAATGTTTTACCAGTGTTTTTACCAAGCTGGATAATTTTCTCCGGTTTTTTAAAAGCGCGGCGCCTTCGCCTTTACTGGTAATTTTTTTTATCGGGCAAGCCGCGTTAAAATCCAAAACATCATGCTTATATTTATTTTTCTCCAGCACTTCAATGGCTAATTTTAAAAAAGGAGCTTCATTACCTAAAAGCTGTAAGCCCAGCGGCTCATCCGCTTTTTCAGTTCTTAGCAGATCCAGAGTTTTTATATTTTCATATGTTAAGGATCGGGCATGGATCATTTCCAGAAAAGCATATTTGCAGCCAAACTGGCGATTTATCAAGCGAAAAGACAAATCGCTTAAACCCGCTAAAGGCGCGGAAATTAAAGGAAAAGGCAAGGATAAAATTTCAAGTAAACTCATAGTTTAGTTTTTAAGAGAACTATCGTAAAAATAGTTTACTTTTATCCAGGTTTAAAATAAAAGCTTTTAACAGCTTTATCGTATTCTCCAGATCAATTAAACTGATCAATTCTACTGGTGTATGCATATAACGCAGAGGAATGCTGATAAGCGCGGTTGCCACACCTTGCTTGGTAAGCTGGATAACATTGGCATCTGTACCTGTAGCTCTCGGCGCTGCCACTACCTGATAAGGAATATTTTTTTGTTTAGCTGTTTCAATAAGCAAGTCAAAAACCTTATGATTTATATTTGGCCCCCGGGCAATCACTGGCCCCTTACCAATATCAATCTCTCCGATTTTCTTTTTTTCCATGCCTGGAAAATCCGTGGCAAATGCCACATCAATCGCGATGCCGATATCAGGATCTATGCCAAAAGCGCTGGTCGTCGCTCCCCGCAGACCAATCTCTTCCTGAACCGTAGCAACTCCATATACTGCCGCGGAAAATTTAAATCCGGAAAGCTGCCTTAAAACCTCACTTACCACAAAAGCCCCTGCTTTATCATCAAAACCGCGGCCAACAACTTTATCCTGATTTAAAACCTCAAATTCAACAGCCGGCACAGCAATATCCCCGATTTCCACAATCTGCTTTGTTTGCTCATCGCTTGAGCTGCCAATATCAATCCACATCTGATCAATTGTTGCTACTTTTTTACGCTCAGCCTCTTCTAATACATGTATGGGTTTTTTTCCAATTACGCCTAAAACCCGTTTTGCTTTTGTTTTAATCCATACTCTTTGCCCAGGAACAAGATGCAGATCAATCCCGCCCACAGTTGAAAAATAAATATAGCCTTCTTTATCAATATAATTGACCATATAGCCGATCTCATCAATATGCCCGGCCAGCATAATCTTCAAAGCATTTTGTTTTGACAAAACTCCGATACAATTTCCATGCACATCAATTGAAATCTTATCCGTGAACTTTTTCGTTCTATTTTTCCAGATTTCAACCGCTTCCTGCTCAAATCCCGAAGGGCTGATACTATTGATCAGCTTTTTAAAAAAATTTATTGGTTCCTGTTCGATCATTTAGCCTCCTTGTTAAAAAAAATATCCTATTATTACTCTGTTTTATTAACGATAATTACAAAAGTTCAGCGGCAAAGCAAAATCAAGCGCTTTTAAATGATTTATCACTTGTTGTAAATCATCCTTTTTCGCGGCACTAACTCTTAGTTTTTCTCCTTCAATATTAGTTTGGACTTTTAGATTCAGCTCTTTTATTATTTTTACAAGCTCTTTTGCTTTTTCTTTTTCTATCCCGGTGGCAATATCCACGCTTTGCCGCATTGTACCTTCAAATGCCTGCTGCGCCTCGCCAAATTTCAGTGATTTCAAAGATATTCCCCGTTTAACCATCCGGCCGTTTAAAACCTCACGCACAGAACTCAACTTATACTCATTATCCCCGACTAATATCAACTTTTTCTCATCCCGTTTAAACTCAATCTTACACTTACCGCCTTTAAAATCATATCTTTGATTTAATTCTTTACTTGCTTGGTTAACCGCGTTATCCACTTCCTGCAAATCCACTTCTGAAACAATATCAAATGAAAAATTCGCCATAATTTATCTCCTTGTTTGTTTTATTATATAGCCCCGCAGTTTTGCGGTAAAGAGAAAACTAATAAAATATAAAGTTTACCTATTATCCCAAAAGAGAGTTAAGCAAGCATCTATCTTATAACCCTCGAAACATCTCTGAGCGTAAATTAATTTTTCCAGCTAATGCTTGCTTTAATATCTCCAGCAGATACTGCTTATCCTGAGGAAATCTTCCCTCAAGCGGTAGATAATTAGAAGCATGATTTGTCCTGAATATTGTTTTTTCTAATTCAAGGCCGTAAAGGATATCATAGGTTTGCGCTAATAATTCTCTGGCATTTAATTGTTGAAATTCCCCTTGTTTTTCAGCTTTATACAAAGCAGTCCCAGGAATGAGCATTAAAGACAAAAAAGATAGAAAGCGCGGCTGCATTTTATTTAAAACAACTATCGTATCTTCTACATGCTGCTTTGCGTATTTCTTCCCCCCTAAACCAATTAAAACAATGACTGAAGATTTAATCCCAACATCAGCTGCATTTTTTACCGCCTTTATCATTTGCTCGACTGTTGATTGCTTATTGCATTGATCGAGAATTTGCTGATTACCGCTTTCAAGCCCTATATATATCAAATTCAGTTTAAGGTTAAAAAGCTCCTTAAGCTCATTTTTGTTTCGGCTTATTATATTATATCCATTTGCATAGCTGCTGATTCGGGTAAGTTTGCCAAATGAATGATTAAGCTGATCAAGAACTGGAATAAGCTTACTATTACTGAGCACTAAAGCATCTCCATCCATTAAAAACACTTTTCTCGTCTCAGGATAATCGATCGTTCCTTGTTTAATATCGGCAAGTATTTCACTAATCGCCTTTGGTCTAAAGGGTTTATCAAGATATGCGCCGCAAAAAGTGCAATAATTTGAGGAACACCCGCAAGTTATTTGCAAAAGAAAACTCTCTGCTTCAGCAGGCGGACGAATAGCAGGCTCGATTATTGGCATAGATACTCCGTTTAAATTTCATGAATAAAGGAGGTTAGCATATCTGAGGTTAATTTTTGTCGAGGCTTAAAAATAGATACTTGGCTATTTTCTTTTTAGCTTGTTCCTCAAGGCTGATAAATTCAACTCCTAGCTCACAGCATATAGAATCATCTTCTGAAACTTGCACCTGCTCACACCAAACAACTTTCACACTAGTTCGAACATCACTCATATCAGGAAGATTAATTATTAAATCAAGAACAGCGCCAAAACAGACTTTTTGTCTAGCAAAAAAAGCAATCCCGCCAGAACTAATATTCTTTGAGCCTTGGCTATTCAGAGAGCTTTGACTATCTTTGATAGAATAAGTTATATTTGCATTAACCCGCGGATATTTACGCCGATCAATAATACGCGTATTATTATTGCTATCCATGGCTTATATAATACTATTTTCAGATGCTTTTGTCAAAACAACACTCAAAGAGACTAACTTAATTAAAAAAATAGCTTTTTATTTACATAGGCAAACTAAACTTTTATTCCTGCTCTCCGCCATAGACATCTTCGTTTATTCCCCCAAACATATCTTCAAAAGCACCTTCGTAGCTATCAGAATAGTCCTCTTCTCCATCTGGATGATCATCTTTATATACTTCTAAAATTTCAACTACTCTTTTAAGCTTTGGCGGATCAAGCCTGAGGATTTTTAATTCTTCTTCACAATCAGGACAATAAACAACATCACCTTTTTGCAGTGTATCTTCAATCTCAAGATATTCCCGGCACATCGGACATCTTATTTGATTACTTTTTGACACCATCCCCTCCCAATTTATTAATATTAATATTACGATTATTCACTTTTCACTTTCTGATATATTACAAAATAAAGCAGTTGTCAAGTGCTTTCTTGTCATTTTTTTTATCAAACCAAAAAACTCAGTTGCGATTTTATTTTTTATTATCGCTATCCGCTAGTTTTGCTGTATGTTATAATTCAATTGCAATGAAAATAAAAATAGAAAAAATCATATATCCAGGTAAAAGCTTAGCAAGGCAAAACGGTAAGATTATTTTTTCAGACCAAGGTTTACCAGGTGAAGAACTTGATGTAGAAATAATAAAAGAGAGAAAAGACTATTTGGAAGTCCTTGCAAATAAAGTGCTTACCCCCTCATCACACAGAATCAAACCCAATTGTGGGCACTATAAAATATGCTCTACTTATCAATATATTGAATATTCGCAACAAATTCTAATAAAACAGCAGCAGTTAGATGAAATCTTTATGCGAACTTTAAAAGATAATAAGCCTCTTTCTATACCAATACATGCCTGCGAAAATCCTTGGCACTACAGAAATAAAATCCATCTGCATATAATCCGGGAAAAATGCTCTTCATATTACGCATACCATCAAAGCAAATCTCATAATAAGTTTATTCAAATTGATAATTGTTTTCTAGGCTCAGAACAAATAAATCAGCTCCTTGAGAAAACATTGGAAATTATCAATCAAAATAAAATATGTCATTTGGAAGAAATAATTGTACGTGAAAACCGCGGCAAGGACCAGCTCTTATTATCTGTTATGGGATATAGCGATAGTAAAAAAGCATTCAAGTCACTCAAAGCGCTTTGTGTTTTAAAAAATACTTTCCCTGTTCGCGGAATAACATATATTAATAGAAAATCGCGATTGGAAAATATTGTTTTTGGCAAAAACCATATTGAAGATACTATTGATTTAAAAAAATTTTCTTATGGAACTGATTCCTTTTTTCAGATAAATCAAAAAATGCTTGACCATTTAATTGCCGATCTTAAAAAAACAATCCCTTTTGATAAGAAAAAAAGCCTCGCTGATCTTTACTGCGGAGTTGGCTTATTCGCTATTATCTTCAGTGATTTTGTAAAAGATGTGCTTGCCGTTGACTCATCTGCCGCAAGCAGCTATTTCCTAAAAAAGAATATCCGCGACAATCAAATAAGCAATATCCAAACAAACCAATGTGATTGTGAAAAATGGATCAGTTGTTTAGGACAAAACAAAACCGATATTTTAATTATTGACCCGCCCCGCAGAGGGCTTACCGAGATAATAATAAATCAGCTGATTAAAACTCCGCTTGAATTCATTGCCTACATCTCATGTGACCCCGTGACCTTGGCCCGTGATCTAAAAAAACTTCTGAATACTTATACGATCATTCACGCGTCTGCCTATGATTTTTTCCCGCAAACAGGACATATCGAAACACTTGTGGTTTTAGAAAAAGCAAGGGGTTTTAAGCTTTAGTCAGGGAGAATAAATTTGGCAAGATATTCTTCAATATATTCCTGAACCACAGCAGTTAAGTTAATAAACTCCGCTCCGATTTTATATTCCTCTTTTGCTTTCCACTGCGAATTTATTTTTTCCACGCGCAATACCTTACCTTCAATAGTAAAGGATTTTCCGCTTGGAAAAATTATATCAAAACAAATAATTTCATCTTTAGCAATAAATTCTTTTGCCGCGAAACAAATGCCCCCAATACTAATATCTTTTGTGTACACTTCCGTTCCCAAATATTGTTCATTTTTAACAGCCGCGTAGATAACCCTTGCGCTTGCTCTCGGGAATTTTCTTCGCTCTGCGCCGCGATATAAAAGTTTTTTAGTTTGCATATAGATACTATACATTTTTATCCTGATTTTGTCAAAATCCGCTTCAAAACAAATAAAGTTTTCAAAAAATCAAAATAGTGTTATCATACATTTGTAAATAATTATAAGTATCAATTTCTAAAAAGGAGATTTTACCATGAACGAAAAAAAAGTCATTCAAATAATCAGGGACTTATTATCAGAGATCGGAGAGGACCCATCACGGGAAGGCTTAGAGAAAACTCCGGAACGCGTGATGAAATCCCTAGCATTTTTAACCCAAGGCTATCAACAGGATCCGGAGAAAATAATCAACAATGCGGTGTTCCAGTCCGAAGCTAATAATATGATTATTGTCCGCGACATTGAAATATATAGTCTTTGCGAGCACCATATGCTTCCGTTTTACGGCAGATGCCACATTGGATATATTCCCAAAAAACAAGTGCTGGGAGTGAGTAAGATTTGCCGTTTGGTTGATATTTACGCGCGGCGGCTCCAAATTCAAGAAAGGCTTACATCTCAAATCGCCAATGAAATACTTGAAAAAATCGATGCTGAAGGAGTAGGGGTTGTCATAGAATGCCGCCATCTTTGTAAGATGATGAGAGGTGTGGAAAAACAAAATTCAATCATGACCACTTCGTCTGTACTAGGTTCATTCCGAGAAGAGCCGGCAACAAGATCAGAATTTCTTACTCTTATTAATCGGCCAGTATGATTTATACACATCGAAAAGAAACTATTGGAAGAACTGCTTTAGCTGTCTCTTCTATCCATTTTTTCTTTTAACCTTTCGCCCTCCGGACCTTTTTCCATTTCCTGATCAATAAACTGTTTTAATTCTTTAAAAGCATGCTCATCAAAATCTGTAAACTTGATTCTTATCGGATAAAGTGCTTGTTGAGTTGTTGCTTTAACCGTAGTTGCCACAATGCCTTTAGCATATAGTTTTTTCTCATGAAACATCGGAAGGTTAATCTGCATTTCTACTTCTGTTCCCTCAGGAAAAATCTCCTCAGACATAACCAAAAGCCCTCCAGCGCTTATATCTTTGGTTAAGCTGTATTGATAATGGCTAAAAACTGTTTTGGTAAATTTTGCTCTAAAACAAACCAGATATGTTGCCTTCATCCGGTAGAATTTTCTTCTGCCTAAATTATCATTGCGTTCTGACATATCCCCCCCCATTAAATGGTTAAACCCCTAAATTAAGATCTGTTCTTGTAAAAATTTTTTCCTGGCATCCCATTATTTTTTTACTTGTTTATCATAATATTCTAAAGCCTCAGGCAGAAGCATCTTTATATTATCAATCCGAGTTTGGGCTACGGGATGAGTAGATAAAAACTCAGGCGGATTATTCCCCTTTTGCCGCTCCATTTTTTTCCAGAAATCAATTGCTGAATTCGGGTTATAGCCTGCTTTTGCCATTAAAATAAGCCCAATATGATCTGCTTCATTTTCATGCAAACGGCTGTACGGCAAAACAATTCCCAGATTTGTTCCCAGTCCATAAGCTAGACTTAGAAATTCTTTTGTTGATTGAGCGCTTTCTTCCATTGCCGCGGAAAGGGTTTTTTGCCCAAACTGGGCCAAAATCATCTGAGTCATCCGCTCGCCCCCATGGTTTGCTATCGCGTGAGCTATTTCATGCGCCACAATTACTGCCAAAGCATTCTCATCATCTGCCAGTTTCATAATACCGGTATACACTGCGACTTTACCGCCTGGCAAACAAAAAGCATTGATGATATTATCCTCTTGGATCAGATTGAATTCCCACGCGTAATCACGGATTCTATTCGCCTGTCCGTTTTGCCTTAAAAAATCTTCAGCCGCTATCGCGATATCTTTACCGATTTTTCTCAGCATGCGCAGTTTTATTCCATCTTCAGACAAGTTTGCCTCAGCAAGTATCTTACGATAACTCAGCTCTGCCTGAGCATTAAGCTCCGAGGGGGCAGTAATAACAAATTGTTTTCTGCCAGTTATCGGCACACTAGCGCAACCGGACTGTAAAATCAGCATTAAACAAAGCAGGAAGCTGATTTTAATATTTTTAAACATAGACACTATTTACTCATTGCCTCAGGGGCTTTCATCTTTGGGCACATGCCCATAGATTTTCCTACGTCGCATTTCATACTTTTAGAGTAGGGCTGGTTCATTTCAAACTTTAAATTTTTCAAAGTATCTTTTTGCTCTTTAGTCAATATATTTTGAATCTGAGCAAAAGCCTTAACTAAAATTTTTGCTTGATCTTTTTTAATTTTATATTTTTCGTCAATAAGTTTTTCCATAATCTTTAGATCAATTTTATCAGTGTCAAAAAGATTTGACTTTATATCTATTGATACTATTTCAATTTCGGCATTGCTTCTTATCAATTCTTTTTTAGTCGATATATGCAGATCTTTAATCTGTTTAATTTGTTGATCATTTAAATCAAGCATCTCTTGATGAGCAGACAAAGACTTTATTTTCCCTAAAAATTTAGCTTCAAGCCCGCCTTTATCTTTGTCTGATTTCCCGTCGTTCTGCCACGCATAAGCAGGAATAATTGCCATACATAAAGCTACTATTGCCGTGATAAAAATTAATAAGTTATTTTTTCTCATATTTAGGCTCCTCTGAATCATCGCTTTCGGTAAAAGATTATTTTTAAAAACTATATTTTTTTAAACCGGATTTTTAATAGTAAAACCTATTCTCCTCCCCTTAAATAAAGGTAGTTTAGCGTCATGCCCAGGACTACATACTACAGCCTTCTTTACAGTGCGTTACAGGACGCATCATAAATTTTATAGTAATAACCATTAATAACACCCCCTTTCTTTGTTATTAATTTCATTTTCCTGATTACTTAAATATTTTACTACAGATATAAGGGCTTCTCAACATATCCTTTTAGAGCCAAATTAAATCAACTATTGGTTTATTATAAAATTTGTGAATTATCCTGTTTTATGGTATGCTTATATTAAAGGGTGAAGTATCCTTTTTTTTTGATTATTTAGTATATGATCCTCGGAGGATCCCATGAAGAGCAAAATTTTAATAGTAGAAGATTCGATTTCTGATGTAATCTTCCTGAAAAAGACCTTAGAAAAGGAAAATTATGACATAAATTACGCTGAAAACGGCAAAGATGCGCTTGCTTTGATTAAAAAAGACCCCCCGGATTTGGTAATTTTAGATATTTTATTGCCCGATATTGACGGGTATGAAGTATGCCGGCGAATCAGAAACAATGATAGTTTAATTAATCTGCCTGTTTTATTCTATAGCGCAATAAAAACCGTGGATGAAAAGCTGCTGGGCCTGGAAATGGGCGCTTCTGAATTTTTATCTAAAAGCGCGGATGATCGTGAACTGCTTGCTCGGATCAGAAACCTTTTAAAAACAAAAAAGAAAATTGATACCGCCATATCCTCTTCTTTTTACGATCCTTTGACTAGTGTCTATAGCCCTCAATATTTTGAACAAAGAATTTATGATGAATGCATCCGTAGCCGAAGATATAAACGCGATTTAAGCTGTATGCTTATGGATGTTGACAAGTTTGAGGTTATAAATAATACCTTTGGCACGCATACCGGTGACCGGACTTTAAAAAAAATCGCTGAACTAGTGCGCAAGAATATCCGTAGTGCTGATGAGGTATGTCGTTATAAAGATGATGAGTTTGCGGTGTTGCTGCCTGAAACAAATCTGCGTGAGGCTTACGCAATCGCTGAAAGAGTTCGCCAATATCTTTGCATGTCTGACGATTTAAGGAATGAATGCACTGTTGATCTTACTGTTAGTTGCGGTGTAAGTTTCTATGGGAATACTGTTAAAGATACGCAAGAACTGATATCTCAAGCAGATAACGCGCTAAAACAGGCAAAAAAAGAAGGCAGCAATCAAACAAAGTTTTATCAGATTTAGTAATATGCTTTATTAATTAACTCCGGATAATATAACAGCTAATACCCCATGAGTATTAGCTGTTTTTGTTTCTGTAATTTTATAATTTAAAGTAATCAGATCTTTAAACCCTGCTTTATTTCAATATCTTTCAATAGCTTCGATTAATTGATCTGTGGTTACCGGCTTGATCAGATACGGTATATTCCCAAAAAACTGTTCGATTTCTTTAACCTCATCGCGCTTAACTAATGCTGTAACAAAAATTATTGGAATATGTTTAAGATCATTATTAGCTTTCATATCCTGCGCGAACCGAAAACCATCAACTTCTCCGATTACAATATCCAGCAAAATAACATCAGGCATTGTATTATAAACTTCATGAAAATTATCAGAAGTGCTTGAAACCAAACACACTTCATATTTACCAGTAGCTTCAAGATTCAGCGCGACTAGTTTCGCAAAGTTTTCATCATCATCAATTATAAGCACTGTTTTCTTTTGCATTTTTCCCTTTTTAAACCTGGTCCTGATTTTTACTTACCTTTGCCCATGTATCACGTAAACTCACTATCCGATTAAAAACAGGAGCATCTTGCCTGCAATCAACTAAATCCGCGCAAAAATAGCCTAAACGCTCGAACTGATATGACATCCCTGGCATTGCTTTTTTCAAACAAGGCTCCAATTTGCATGATTTTAAAACCGTGATAGAGTCAGGGTTTAGATTAGCAGTAAAATCAAGGCCTTGTTCTGTGATTTCAGGATTTGGTTTAGTAAATAAATGATCATATAAACGCACTTCCGATTCATATGCCTGTTTAGCACAAACCCAATGGATTGTAGCTTTTACCTTTCTGTCGTCAGGAGAATCTCCGCCATAAGTTGCTGGATCATAAGTGCAGTGCAATTCTATTATTTGACCATCTTTATCTTTTATAACCTCATTGCAGGTAATAAAATACGCGTATCTAAGTCTAACTTCCCGTCCTAATGATAAGCGGAAGAATTTTTTATGCGGAATTTCTTGAAAATCATCACGCTCTATATAAAGTTCCTGGCTAAACGGAACTTTGCGCGTTCCCATTGATTCATCTTCCGGGTTATTAATTGCTTTAATTTCTTCTATTTTGTCTTTAGAATAATTAGTAATAATAACTTTTAAAGGATTAAGCACTGCCATAACTCTTTGTGCGGTTTTATTAAGATCAGCACGAATACTATTTTCCAGCACTGTAAGCTCAATTGTACTATTAAACTTTGCTACACCGATAGTATCACAAAAATCCCTGATTGATTCAGGAGTATATCCTCTCCGGCGCAATCCGGATATAGTCGGCATTCGGGGATCATCCCAACCACTGACATGGCCTTGCTGAACAAGCTGCAGCAGCTTCCTTTTACTCATTACCGTATAGCTAAGATTAAGCCGCGCAAACTCTATTTGCTGGGGATGAAAAACCGCTGTTTGGTCCAAAAACCAATCATACAAGGGACGATGATTTTCAAATTCAAGAGTACAAATAGAATGAGTTATTTTTTCAATAGAATCTTCAAACCCATGGGCAAAATCATACATCGGATAAATACACCATTTATCTCCTGCGCGATGATGTCGCACATGTAAAATTCGGTATATAATTGGATCGCGCATATTAAGATTAGGGCTCGACATATCAATTTTAGCTCTTAATACTTTTGTCCCATCAGCAAATTCTCCGGCTTTCATCCTATTAAACAAGTCCAAATTCTCATCAATGGAGCGCTCTCGATAGGGGCTATTCTTACCTGGTTGGTTCAATGTCCCTCGATACTCCCGCATTTGCTCAGAACTAAGATCGCAAACATATGCTTTGCCTTTTTTAATCAGACAAATAGCATAATCATAGAATTTATCAAAATAGTCTGAGGCATAATACAAACGATCCTGCCAGTCAAAACCAAGCCAGCTGACATCCTGTTTTATTGACTGGACATACTCATCTTCTTCTTTACTGGGATTAGTATCATCAAAGCGCAGATTACAAAGACCATTATAATCTGCCGCAATCCCAAAATTAAGACAAATCGACTTTGCATGTCCTATATGCAAATATCCGTTTGGTTCCGGAGGAAACCGCGTATGTACCCTTGCATTATTTTTACTTACCGCTATATCTTGATCTATAATATCGGTAATAAAATTTTTTTTGTTCTTAGCCTCATTCATATTAATTACACTCCTCTACAATAATTAGTGTTTTACAATAATGATTTTATTTCTATTTTACCAACAAAGCTTTACTTTGCAATATATAGTCTTGAATATCTTACAAATCACTATCCTTTATGATAATTGGATTCTTTTGCTTCATTTTAATGTCCAAAATTTTTCCTAAACTCATATACTTTCTGATCAAATATTATGTCATCCGCCCTGATTGGCCGCTTAAGGATTATCCCTTCAAACGAAACACATCGGCTCAGCGCCACATACACCTGTCCATGAGCAAAAGCCCCATACCCTAAATCAATAATCACATTATCAAAAGTTTTGCCTTGGCTTTTATGAATGGTTATTGCCCAGGCCAGCCGCAGCGGATACTGCATAAAAGTCCCGGTAATATCCTCCAAGATATGCTTGTTTTCTTTATCAAATTTATATTCTATTTTATGCCAAGTCGTACGTTTTACTTCATGAACTTGATTTTCTATCCTAACTTTAATTAAATCATGATCCAACTCTTCTATCTCAGCGATTGTGCCGTTAACCCACCTTTGCTGCGGATCATTCATGATCATCATCACTTGCGCGCCTTTTTTTAGCTTAAGGTTATATTCTGTGGGAAAAAAAGATTCATCAAATTGTTCCGAAATCTCAGCTTCAAACTGATATTCATTGCTATTAAGCTTATTTAGATGATATTCATTAACCTGAGCGGCAATTTTATTGGTAGTAGTCAAGGTTATAATGTGTGCTAATTGTTTAGGCAAACTAATAAACCTCTGGTTTAAAAGTTCAATATCTTGCTGATTTACATCCTTACTTCTAACCCTATCCAGTAAATCAATAAATTTTTTATCTGATTGGCGATAGATCTTATGCAATTCGATATAATGCAAATTAAGCTCTAAAAATACCGCCGCGTTAAAAAAATAAGCGCTACCGTAATGCTGTTGAAAAAACGCCTTCATTTCATCTCCCCTTATTACCGGGGGCAATTGAAACAAGTCGCCAAACATAACTACTTGCGCTCCGCCAAAAGGAATATCAAAGCCTCTGTTTATTCTAAGCGCATGATCAATCCCATCCATCAGATCAGCGCGCACCATTGACACTTCATCAATAATAATCAGTTCAATATTCTTAAATATTTCCCGGTTACGCATTTTGCGAATTACTCGTTTATCAATGAATTTGGGAGGGAACTTAAAAAAAGAATGAATGGTCTGCCCCATAACATTGATCGCCGCAACTCCTGTGGGCGCTAGAACAACCGCATTCTTCTTCGTATTTGCCTTAAGGTACCGCAGCAATGTTGACTTACCGCAGCCAGCCCTTCCGGTAACAAAAACACTGTCATTAGTATTTTCAATCACATCCAAAGCTTGTTTAAATTCATCGTTTATTTCTATGTAATCAAGCGTTTCCCTGCTTAGAGCTTCACTCATTTTTTTTGTTTTTCCTCAAAAGTCATAAACCCTCCTTTTTTAATATTTTAACCTAAATAGTTTCTACTGGCAATGATTTAGGTAATTTGCTAATTATGCCTGCAATATATGAACAGTGATATAATCCTTGCAGCAAAAGATAGAAAAATATATACTATTATTAAAGAAACAGCCTTAACTTAAATATAAAAAGAGAGCTTATATATGGCTAAGATTAAAGTTTTGATGATTGATGATGATATAAAGTTTTTAGAGCTGGTTAAATTAAACCTGGAAGATACCAATGAATTTGAAGTAAGAGCAGAAACCAACGGCAGTGTGGGATTAAGCGCGGCAATGATTTTTCATCCGGATATTATAATACTTGATATTGTGATGGGAGACCAAGACGGTTCATCTGTAGCCAAACAGCTAAAAGAAAATGTAAAAACAAAAGATATTCCAATCATATATTTAAGCGGCATTTTAAAACAAAGCGAAGAAAAGGATCCGCATGGATTTTTAGGCGAATATCCTCGTTTAGCCAAACCAGCCAGCACGGAAAAAATAATTAATTGCATAAAAAATAATATTAAAAAATAAATACTATTTATTAATATTCACCATAAATAAACCCCTTGGACTACTGAGTTTTTATTCTAATCAATATTAATTTAAACATGCTGTTTGCTCCAAAAATTAGGGATCAGGTAAAACATCAGTATGCCCAATCAGAATTTTTTTCCAAAGATATAGTATTGTACAATTTTCTTTGTTTTGTATCTCAAATAAGACCTTTGTGACTTGTGTAATACTTTTAAGCCGGCTTTTAGGAAAAACGCGCCCCCTCAGAAACTGTCCCGAAATGCACACCCGCTATTCCCTGAGACTTAATAAACTCCAGATAACAATTGATCAGCCTTTTACCGACTTGACGGCTACGGTAATCTTTATCAATATTTATATGCAGCATTGCCGGATACTCCGCGGAAAAATGCAGCGCGTAAAACTCACCCTTTAACGCGCTTTTTATAACATTGAAAAACAAAAGCCATGTTTTGCTCTTTAAAAAAAAGCCTCTTTTAAACGCTTTTATCAGTAATTTAGGCAATATCTGTTTGGAGAATATCCGCTCCATCCCGGCCGCATTCTTAGTGCCGATAATATAGCCTATCACCTGGTCATGAGCTGCCGCGACAAAACATGATTCCGCCTCATAATCCGTATAATATAGCGTTAAGGCATCAGCCAGGACTTCGTCATCATCAATAAAAAAGCTACGCTCTTCTTCGAGAAATGCTGTTTCACAGCTGATCCTCCGCACAGCATCCCGGTCTTTTACTTCAAATTTTCTAATCTGGATATCCGGCAATTTATTTATCCTCTTTAGTCTGGTCTTGGATTAAAGAATATTTGTTCATCACCACTGTGTAGCAAAATTCCCCAAGGCCTTTAATTTTAAAATGATCGAAACACATAACGGTTTTCTTGATATTCTACAAACTCTAATCATTTTAACATCCGCGCCTTGCGCCTATTCATAAACCATAAAATAATAAAATAAAATATTATTGCTAAAATTAAACCCAGGACAAAGCTGCCGATAAACAGCGGATAATAAAAATCAAGCATCTGCTTAAATGTAATTCCCTTGAAATCCGATAAACTTAATGGCTCATAACGAGCCCCGAGAATCAATCTCCCGATACTATAACCTGCCCAGGTAATAAACGGAAGAGTTGGCGGCAAAGAGATATTAGTTCCGATTAAAATAGCGATTTTATTAGCCCGCGGAATCAAAATAGCAAAAATAACGCAAAGAATTGTATGAAAGCCATAAAGCGGCATAATCGCGATCATCACCCCGATAGAAACCCCTAAAGCAATTTCCGGCGGCGTATTATTAAGGGTTAGCAACTTAGCTAGAATCTGTTTAAATTTTGCTTTTGAAATCATTTATTTCACACAATCATTTTTCTAAATAAAGCTTAAGTATCTTTTATTTGGCTTAATATATGCGCTATTATAGCCCTAAGCTATCTAGAAAGCAATTTAAGGTATTTTACATTTATCATCAAACATTATCGCAAAACAGATAAAACCCGATATATGGTGATAAAATTTCCTGTTTTATTTGCAGTTTATTGTCGGACTTCAGCTGGCAGGAGAGAATCAGTTGGAGTATCAGCAAGATTATCAAAAACCTTTAACTCAAGCTCAAGCGGCACAAAACCAGCGCTAGCTTGATTTTCTTGAACCAGACCTATGCTTATCCTTTTAGGTTCAAAACCTTGCGCAATAATAAAATCATCGGCAGCCTTGGCACGTTCCGCGGCTAAAGCCTTAAGCGCTGATTTGTCCGCTGCCCCATCTTCAATCATCTGGCGTTTAATCTCTTGATTAATTTTATTAAAATCATAGCCGCCTGCTTTTAAACGATATGCTTTGATAAGCTTCCGAAGCGCGAATGCACCAAAACGGTGTTCATATATCTGCTCATATATCCAATTATCCGAACGTTTGGATTCTTTTCTCATTAACAAAAAGTTGTTCTCGAAAACCTCGGTTTTAATCGCCCGCCAATCCGCTACTGGGTCATAACATTCTTTCACCACAAGAGTAAGATTTGGTCGCTCTTTTAAGGCGCTTACAATCAATTTTAATTTTTCTTTTTCACCATCAGATAAGTCCGTCCCCCCAGGTAAAAAATTTACATAACCAAACTCTTCAGCGCTGTTTTCCGAACCAACAAGTGATACTAAGAAGCTAAACGGCTTGGTAACAATTTTAAAGAAAAAATTCCTTGCCACCTGTCCGACAAGCTTAAAATAATGAAAATCAGGGCTGTTCATGTCACCATCAACTGGTAAGGATATATTGATCCGGTTTTGCGAATCCTCCAATAAAGCTAAGGCCAGCCCAAAAGGAAGGTTTAAAGCGTCTTTACTCTCAACCTTGTCTCCAAAATCAAATCCCTGAACCAGAATCTTGTGCTTAGCATCCAGTTTATTATCCTCAATTCGATACTCCATAGTTATATTCAATTTTCCACTTTTTGCCGCGTGCCCAGTGTACTTCCCCACATAAGGAGTTAATACCTGCAGAACATAATCATTAAGCTTAAACACGGTCTCAAATGAAAAAGGAATCGCGAATGGTTTAATAAGTGTTTCATCAGTAATTGTCCCTTGATCATCAATCTTTGCCTGAAAAGAAACTTTAGCTTGAGCATCCGGACTGGTAGAGAGATTAACAATGCGCAAAGTCATATTGCTTAAAGCCGTAACAAAGTCAGGATTTACTGATTTATCAATAAAACAAATGCTTCCCTTATTCATGCTTATTGAATCCACCCTGACCAAAGGAAGCGGTAAGGATTTGTCAGTTCCCGCTTCTGGGATATTGCCATTTTGAGCAGGAGCAGGCTGCTGAGATTGGGATTTTTCAGTTTGCTTTGGAACAAGCTCTAATAAATTAATATTGCCCTCACCTGATAGAACAATATTCACTTTAAGCCCATTTATCCCTAACGATTCTATGTGGTATTTTTTTTGCAATAAGCTGATAAAACTAATATCCAGCCAAAATTTATCAAATCCGACAATGATCTGTTTATTGCTATCCAATATTTCCAAGCCTTTTACTGATAATCTCAATAAAAACGGATTGAATTTTACCGAACACACTATAACCTTATGACTGATAAGTTTGGAAACTTGGCTTTTGATCAGCCATGGACAAATCAGGGGAATCAGCACAAGTGATAAGCATAAATAAAACAAAAAAATCCCCAAAATTACTTTGGCTATAATCTTAAGTGTTTTTTTATAATATTCATTTTTTCTTTCCATACTGATTATCGCGTTTCTAGGTTTGATTAAATGTCTGTTTATTTAATTTCAGTGATTATTTATAAGATATCTAATTTTACCCCCAAGTATTACCATTGTCAATCAGTCTATATATTCGATTTTTCTCTGATTATCTTACGAATTTTATTTTTGTTTCTCCCTCACCAACGCCGCATACTCTTAATCCGCGTAAAGCCTTTCGAATATCTTTATTCAAAACAAATTCTTCTGGTTTAAAACTATAAATAAACTCTCCCTTTTCTTTAGATTGTTTCACCCGGTAGATTATTGACTCGTCCAAAAGCATACGCAAACAGATTTTTCCCAGACTATTGCGGTCAAGTTTTAGCCTAGAACGCAATTGCCTGTCCTTGATCACCTGCCCCTTGGTCTGTTTGCACAGAAATTTTCTCAGATCAGGAATCAGAGCAGAAGCTGTTAGCTCCTTGATGAAATTAATTATCCTGGCAAAATACACTAAAGAAAAAATCCGATCGCGCGAAATATCCTGGTCAAAACAAGCCGCGCTGCTGCGAAACAAAACATAATCATCTTCCGGATTGCAAAACACATCAGCTAATTCTGAAAACAAAGTACTCTCCTTGACTGGATAAAAAATACTCGGCCCAAGCAAAGCCGGCTTAGCTGCCAGCAAGCGAATATCTCTTAAACCATCTTTAAATCCCTGCCCGGGAAAACCCACAATATAATGAATAGTTGGCACAATATGCTTTTTGGCCATAAACCTGGACAGGTTAAATACCTTAGCCGTAGGATCATTGCGGTGCAGTTTTTTCCTTAAGCGTTCTTGAGAACTGGCAATTGCCAGATCAATGTGGGTTAATCCTGCCTGGATTAGTTTATCCCGCGTAATCCGGTCAATGCCTGAAGCTAATAAACCATTCATAAATGATATTTTTATTGTGCCGCTAAAACGCTGGATGATCTTATCCAGCAGCGGCCGGAATTCTGGATTAAGATTTATCGTATCATCTTCAAAATTAAAATGCCGGATCCCTAAGCTAAAAGCATCTTCCATCTCCAGCATTACATGATCGGCGCTGCGGAAGCGAAACGTCTCGCGGATAGCGCAAAACCGGCAGCCCATACTGCAGCCGCGTGATGCCAGCAGCGATGTACTCATACAGCCTTGAAAAACATACTTAGTATAGTCAATCAGCCTGCGGTTTAAAATCGGCAGAGAATTAAGATCTTTTATTATTGCGCTTTGCCTGCTGATCCGCATCTTACCGTCATCGAGCTTATAACACAGCCCGGGAATATAGCCTAACTTACCTTTTTCATGGGCCTGGCATAATTTTAAAAAACTCTGTTCTGCCTCGCCTTTGATTACAAAATCTATTTCCGGCCGTCCCAGCACAAACTTCGCGTCCGAGGTCGCCGCTCTTCCGCCAAAAACCACCTGAATTCTGGAATCAATTTTCTTTACCAGTTTGGCCACAGCAAAAGCATTATCCAGATAAGCAGTGAAATTAGCCGATATCCCGACCATATCCGGCTTTTCTCGGCAAATAGTTTCAGAGATCTGCCGATCATCCTTGCCAAAGCAATAATAATGGGAAAACAGACAAAAAGCAGAGCGATTAGGCTGATAATAGCGTTTTAGATAAAGCAATTGTTTGGGAAAAGCCAGAGACTGTTTAGTATAGTCTTCCAGACAATTCAAAACTTTTACGCTGAGGCCGTTATAATCAAGCACAGTTGCCAGAGAAAGCGTTCCCAAAGGAAATGCCCGCTGCGGGGTAAAAAAGAAATCATTTATTGGGGGATTAATAATCAGAATCTTCAAATATATACTTATTTCTCATCTGCCGTTAGAAATATTGAAATAACCCTGGAGCAATTTGGGAAATTCTTTTTTTAATCTCCCCATTATGGTTTTTACCCCTAAAAGTTTTCTTGGCCCGGAACGTTTATGTCCCAATTCCTGGAAATAGCGCTGCGGATCATAGTTTAAGTTCCGCCACTGGATCATATCTACAGCAGTCTTGCGGATAAATCTCTCTAACTTTTGCCATTCCGCAACCTCGTCCGTAAACCCTGGCATAGTCAGATAATTTATCGACACAAATTTTCCTTTATTTTTAGCAAGCATAACTGAACGGATAACATCCTCAAATTCATATCCGATCGGCCGGTAATATTTATTATAAAATTCTTTTCTTAAGCTGTTAAAACTTACCCGCAGGCTATCCAATCCGCTGTTACAAAGTTTTTCCACAACCCTGGGCAGGCTGGCGTTTGTATTCATGTGAATCGTTCCTTTGGCAGTCTTGCTCCTTATTATCCTTATCGCTTTATCAATAACCTCCCCGGCTAAGAGCGGTTCTCCCTCACATCCCTGGCCGAAACTGACAATTGCTTTACGCGTGTTTTTTATGTGCAGCAGCGCGATCTCGGCAAGCTCCTCCGGAGTCGGCATAAAACTTATCCTTTCCTGCGAAGAAACACAAGAACCTTTTTCCTGAAAAGATATACAGCCAAAACACCCCGCGTTACAATGCGGCGATGACGGCAAAGGACACTCGTAGCGGCCGAGAAAAAAATTTATCGCGTTAGGGCATTGAGAATTAAGCGCGCAAGTGCGCAGATGCATAATCAAACGATTACTTGTTTTTCTGAACTTTTGAATATTCCTGCGTACATCCGCCATATTCACTAAGCTCAAATCATGCACTTTTCTCTGGTCAACGCGTATTGCCGGTACATGAAACCTGCTCTTATACCAGACCAGCGGCGCGTAGGAAAACAAAGGCAGAATCTCTGCTCCAGGCTCTTCTTTATACGCGCAGGTAAATAACTGCGTATAACCCGGCGGCACAAACGCGGCTACTGGAAAATAATCCGCTATTTCCCGAAATATCTTTTGCCGCAGATCAAAACCCAGCGGCCTTCTTTTCGGCAGAAAAAAAATCTTTGTTTGGCAAGGCATAGGAATAAGATCTTTTTCCTCCAAAGCAAAAATATTCTCGCCAGCCATAGCGCAGGCAGCAAAGCCCTTAACATCGCTTATGTTATTATTTTTATCCGCAATCAGTAATATTGGTTTTGCCATAATCCACTTTCTAACCTATTCGATAAGTTATCCTAATTATTAAACAAGAACAATCTCATTCTTATTTGCTTATTTCATCAACTTTTTTCACGCTAATAGCAATAAGATACCCCAAAACAATAACCATGCTCACTAATGCGAAAATAAGCAGTTTTTTAGGTGATATTATCGGCTTATGTTTAATATCCGCATTCGCATTAACTTTTTCTTCTCCGATTTTCCAGCGTTCACCGTTAACCAATGGTATTTCCGATAATACTGATGAAACATCATAATGAGGCGCTTTAGCTTCCGGCCCTCCATAATAAGCTTTTAAATTTTTCGCGTTATTGGGAAAAAATATCACTTCATGAACAGAGCCTTCGGCCTGAACCGAGTTGACTTCAATCGGAGCATTATCATAATTAAATATCCGGACGCGGTATTTTTTATACCTATTTTCTTTATCAGGTAAATCAATCCTGAGATTTTCCTTATGAAAATCTCCAGCGTTTATATTGAATAATTCACCCGCAACAAGTCTGATCCAGTTTGCCTCAGGATTTAAAGGATTATCCGCCTCCACAAAAACTTTACGTTTAAAGTTTCTGTCTGTGATGCTAAATAATATCCGGGTTAAAGGCTCTCTTTGCGAATTCAAATAGATATCGCTGGTTTTATCTTTTTCATTAATTGTCACTTTTGCTATATCCAGGGGATAAGGAACCGTCTTAATTTCCCCATAAACCATCTTTTCTTCCCGGCTAATAAAATCAAGCTTGTCGATATGCAGCACACCCTCATAACGCATAAAAGCAGCATACTCTTCTTTAACTTTTCCTTTTGCGTATTTAGTAAATATTTGCGAAAATGAGGAAACAAGCGCTTGCGCCACATTATCAATGACAATCTTATAATATTTAAACGGTTTTTTCTCAAAAGATACGCTGGTATTGCTAAGATCGATAAATCGCGAATAATCAAAAATCGGCTGATTCTCACAAAGAATCTGCCATTGCGTTTTATCGTCACTGCCAAACACTGACACTGTTTTTTCAAAATTACTATTTGAAGTTTTAATGATTACATCTGAAGGAATAATCAATTCTTTTTGCTTTTGTTTTTCATCATCTATTTCCAAGACAATACTCAGTCTATTGTTCGCAAGCTCTTCAAGGCTTAAGATTTTCATAGCAACCGGAGATTCGGTTAGAATCTTTTCCTGTCCTCTTAATTTCCGGACCAGATAAGGCACTTCCTTATCTTTCGCGTCATAAATCCTCAAATTGGCAAAATCATTATCAGTATTAAGATATAGCTGACTATCAAAAGTCGCTGCGCCCACTTCCTGTTCCATATTTTCAGGCGCTGTTAATTCCTTGTAGAATAAGAATTCATTTGCCGATACTGGTGCTGCTAAACAAACTGCCAGAACTAAAATACTGAATATCCTAATCGAGTTTTTCATTTTTCCTCCTCAATAGCGAATTTCTTGTTCGCGTAAATATAGGCAAAAGATCCTCCGATTAATATTATTCCTAAGAGCATAAACGCGATTACTCTATAAAAAACTTCCATCTCAGCAAGATCAAATAAAAATACTTTACCCATAACAACAATAAACAATCCTAGTCCGCTATATCGCCAATTCTTGCTTGACTTGACTATCCCGATTATAAGGTAGGAAACTGCGAATAAAGCCCATACTACTGATATCGCGCCCTCTTGGAAAGATTTCACATACCAATAGAAAAAGGTATTAACTTCCAGAGAAGAATAGATAAACAGCAAGCCGGTACTTATGACTATAAACGCCTTACGGTAATCTACTAAATCCTGTTTCCTAGAAACTAGCTGCGTAATTCCAATTAGATAAAGAAAAATTACGCCGTAATCAAAAACCCGGATTAATATCGGTACTGAACCTTTCTCGTAAATATACCCATTAATATTGCTCACCCATCCGGAATAATCATAGAAAAATAATTTCCCGATAATAAACGCGATTAATATTATTGCTGCTGATAAAAAAACCCGCTTATTAGTAGAAAAATAATTATATAAAATATATCCCCCTAAGATACAGGATAATAGCGTGAGCACTGGCATTTGTAATGGCAAACAATAGGAAACCATCTGAAAAAACTCTAAATAAAGGATAAAGAACACAAATGCCACTCCCCCCCAAAACATTACTTCACGCGAAACCGCGGATGATACTAACAATCTGCTATTAATCTTCTCCTCCACTTTAAAATCTTCAATCTGCTTAATTTTACGTTTATGCAAAAAGAAGCCACTGAAAAAAGAAGCGATAACCACACCAAAAGTCCAGATTCGATCAAAAAATATTGCCCAATACTCACTTAACGGCAGCGTTGCCGCAAAGCGGCCTAAGAATTTACTCGGCATATCAATAAGTAATAGTCTGCTCACAACCATTAAGTATAAAATATGAGCAAGGTTTATCAGCAGGTTGCTATTTAATTTCAAACCTATCCAAAGGAAGAAAAATGCCTGCAATGCCCAGCAGATAGTCAGTGTTTCTTTTTGGGTAATCAACGGTACTGCCCAGACCGTAAAGAAGCCAGCAACCCCTATCAAACAAACTAACAAATTACGGTCAACATTGCGGTTTTTAAGAAAAACGTAAATATGCGTTATGTAAAAAACAGCTACCCCGATTGCCATAACTGCTGGCCAAGGACGGCCATAAGCTTCTAAAATTAAAGCGTATGCTGTTAAGGAATAGAAAAAAGAGTTAAAAAGCATATGAATTATTTCTAAGTTTGAGGATTGTTTACGTTTAACCAGGTTATAATAAAATATGATCATCCCATGCAAAATAAACAATAAACTAAGCAGCGTTATTGTTCCAGGAAAGTCTCTTTTTACCTGATAGCCGGAAAAACTCGCGAATACTAAAGCCCAGGTGAATATAAACCCTAGGTAATTTAATAAACGCCAATTGCGCACATGGGCTATAATTAAAATACCGATACTAAGTATCAGCATATAAGCATATAGACCTACTGGGCTTGCTTCAGGAGTGCTTAATATTATCGGAGTACAGAAGCCGCCAATAATTCCAAAAATAGCTACTAGTTGCGAATTAAACTTATATGCCATTACTCCCGCGACAATAGTAATTAAAACCATAAAAGCAAATGTACCGGACAAGGGAATCTTGGCATATAATGGACCAGCGGCGTACATGCTAAAATAAAGAGCCGCCAAACCACCGCCTAAAAAGCCTTGCCCAAGAATATCATATTTTTTATTAAGATTCTTAACCCCTACCCCTAACATAGAAAGTCCAGCCATTATCGATAAGGCTATGCGCCCGGTATTACCTAAAATTCCTCGATCCATTGACCATTTTAGAAAATAGCCAATACAAATAACTATGGCAATAACTCCCAGTCTCATCAGCCAAGTACTGGCAATCGCGTATTCGATTGATACGTTTTTCTGGCGGCGTTCTTCCCCAACCAGTATCCAATTCCAGATCTTTTTTAAAATATCATTAACGCCCTCTTCAAGCTTTGATTTTTGACGATCAACTTTAACTGTCGGCTTTATATTTACAGCAGCAGGTTTTAAAATCGCTGGCTGTTTTTTGGATACTTGCGAAACCTCGCTGACTTTTTTCAAATCCATAACCGGCTCTTTTGGCACCTCTTCAAGGTTTTTAGCTTCAGCTGGCTTAGGAATATCCTTATCCGACTCTGGCTCAATATGCTTAATCAGCTCTTCCAGCTTTTGGCGTAGCGGCACAAGAGAAAGATAAATATCTCTTTGCAAATCAAGTCTTGTCTCTTTTAATAATTTTTCTATGATCTTTAAAAAAATGGAACCAAAAACAATAAGGGCTATAATATAAAACATAATCTCTCCTTCTTTACGCGACTTTGGTTTAACATTTAAACTTTTTAACCAAGGGTATTCTTAAACCAGTTTACACATTCTTTTATAAACTCATCTGGATTTCAGTCGAAAATCTTCTCCGCGTGCCCGGCCTGCTCTACAATTAACAGCTTTTTCGGGTCACGCGCTTTTGCAAATAATTTTTTACTGTGCTCAGGCTTAATTATCCAGTCTTTTTCTCCATTTATAAAATAAATCGGCGCAAGAGCAATATCACTTACCACATCAAAAGGAGATCATTATTTTAATAGCATTATTATTAAACGCCCCCTACAACGCCTTAAACGAAAAGTTAAGCTTTCGGTTTTTCATCTCCAGCTCCTTTAATCGCTTTAAAACTTTTTCGTATTTTTACCAGTAATTGGTTTAAACTGCGGCTTTCATCATCAGAAACGCACATCATATTTTTTTCAATTACTTTCAAATATTCCGGCTCTACTTCTTCTAATTTTCTCATCCCCTGCGCAGTTAATTGTACATGATAAACCCTTCTGTCTCCCTCAACTGGCAACCTGCGCACATAACCTTTTTTTTCTAGTTTGTCTATCAACCCGGTAACATTGCCCCGGCTAGAAACCATCCGCTCGCTAATTTCTACTTGAGTAAGTTTTCGCTTCTCCAGTTTAATAATAATCATAACATTATATTGAGCATCAGTAATATCAAATTTTCTAAAGAAATCTCTAGAAATCTTATCCAAACAATTAGCAGTATATACGATACTTAATACCGCTTCATGCCGCAATGAATCAATTTTTTGCTTTATTTCTTTATCCAGAGACATTTTACACCCAACTTTGTTTATAACTATACTGTTAATCTATAAACAGTATATCACAAAACAATATTCCTGTCAATGCCTCAGCTAATTCGCAAGTATTATTATTGGAATCACCGGCAGTAAATATACGTCATAAACCTTTAATCTGTTTACATATAAAAAAAGCCTGATAAGTGATGAGCTAAATGGCCCGGAGTAAACAGCTTGGTTCTTTAATATTGCTGGTTAAAGTTATCTTTGCTATAATGTTTTTCATGATATCACAACTCACCATACAAAATATTGGACTGATAGATAAACTCACTATCGATTTTCGCCGGCACTTAAATATTCTGACCGGCGAAACTGGGGCGGGAAAATCGATTTTAATTGATGCTCTTCGCTTTGTTTTAGGAGAACGGGTAAATACCTCTTTGGTGCGCAATCCGGAACTGTCTTGCACTGTAGAGGCTATTTTTGAGATACAAAAAAAATCTCTGAGTGAATATGATGCTTTTTTAGAATTTTTTAACCAAGAAAATCAGCTGATCATAAACCGCTCTTATCTTCCGGACGGCAGAAGCAAAATTAAAATAAATGGGTTTACCGTCACTTTAACCCAGCTAAAAAACCTGGGTGATAGTCTGGTGGATTTTCACGGCCCGCATGACCATCAGCTGCTTTTTTCCGTACAATCGCATATAAAAATGCTGGACCGTTTAAGCAACATCGATGCCTTGAAACAATCTTATCTGGAAAACTATCATAAATACAGCGAACTCCTAAAAAAACAAAGCGAATTAAAAGAAATGGCAGTTTCGCGGGAAAAGGAGCTCGACACCCTTAAATATCAAATAAATGAGCTGAGTAGTGTTCCTCTTGATCAAGTAAAATATGAAGAACTTTTAACCGAACAAAAAAAACTTAATAATCGCGAAAGAATATCTGAAAACTTAAATACTGTTATAGCCATGCTGGAAAATGACGAGACTGGTGTCAATGAAACCATCCGCAAAGCATTTGGAGCGATGAAGAATCTCAATAACATTGATGAAAGTACCAAAAATTTTATGGAACAATTAAACACCCTGCAGGAAACCGGTGATGAGCTTTTAAACAATCTAATTGCTTACCGCGACAGCCTTTGTTTTGATACTGAAACCACTCAGAACATTAATTCCCGCTGCGATATTTATTACTCCATAAAACGCAAATACGGGCCGACTTTAGAATCTGCCCTCAAATTCTTCGAAGAGGCAAAAGAAAAATACGAACTTATATCGAATTTAGAACACAACACAGCGAGCCTGAACAAAGAAATCACTTCTCTCCAGGAAGAACTTGAAAAAGCCGCAGATAAAATATCTAAACAGCGTAAAAAAACAGCTTCTGCTCTTCAAAAAACCATAGAAAAAGAACTCAAAGACCTTGGTATAAAACAAGTAGAATTCGAATGCCGCGTTAAAAAAACTGCTTTAAACCAGGATGGCTGCGATTCTGTGGAATTTTATATAAGCCCCAATGCCGGCGAAAGCCTTAAACCTCTGGCTGAGATAGTTTCTTCCGGAGAAGCCGCGCGGGTAATGCTGGCGCTAAAAAAAGCCCTGATCGAAGTTGACCTTATACCCGTACTTATATTCGATGAAATCGACGCCCAAATCGGCGGCCGGCTCGGCACCATAACCGGGCGTAAATTAAAAGAACTTTCTTGCGGCCGACAGGTTATCCTAATCACCCATTTGCCGCAAATCGCCAGTTTCGCCGACGCTCACTATAAAGTAGTAAAAACGGTTAAAGCCAACCGCACTTTTACAACCATAGAGTATCTGGAAAATGAAACACGGGTCAAAGAACTTGCCGCAATGATGAGCGACGAAAAACAAAGCCCCATCGCCATAAACCACGCCAGAGAAATGCTTGCTAAGGCAGGCGAATAAGGTTAAGAAATAACTTAATAAATGACTCTGCCCCCGGGCGCAGGCTACTTTCCCAGAGCTTGATTTTCTGTTTGGCATGATAAATACAGGTTGATGCAAAAATTGCCTGCCCAGATAAAAACAGATCATTTGAATGGAACTCAGCAAATATGCGTCCTAACTCTTTGCTGTGTTTGCAGATACAAAAACCGCTTACGCTCATTATTAGGCCTCCCCTGCCTATGCAGAGAAATTCATCTCCCCATGCGCCAATATACCCACTTAGGAATATTGGCATTAAATTATAATTTATGATACAATTTATGACTTTAATGTATTATAAGAAAGCCACGCAATGTTAAAAATACTTAAAAAATCCTTAGTTATAATAAGATTGCTTGTATTTTTTTTACTAACAAGCATTACTTACTTACATGCTGATAGTAGCGTATCGCAGCACAGTACGACAACTATGAGTTTTTTAATTACTGAACAGGCCATGCTTGCGCCTCGCATCACCAGCAATAGTCTTAAAATTTCTGATTATATTCAAGCCTTTACTATTTGCAGAACCATTGAGGGACGATCTCCTCATAAGCTTTCCCTTAACGAAATAATGTCCTCATTGGACACAACCGATCCTTTATTTAAGGAGTGCCGGTTTGAAACCAAGTTAAAAGAACTGTACATTTATCTTCCTAACAGCGCTCTTTGCATTCGCTACTTTAACCCGTATCCAGAAATAATGCGCGATTTACCTGATAATGGGATTATGCTTAATGCTCAATTGTACCGCCAAATCAGTGTGCTTACAAAAAAGTTATACCCTGACGTCCAACAAATAAACCCGGCAATTCACCCCAGCGTCAAAGCTGTTGTATTTGATTTTGACGGCACCATCGCCGACACCATTCCGCATATTCTTCGAGCCTTTGGAAAAATTATTTACGCCATTACACAAGCAACTTCCGATATTCCTCCTGAAGATTATTCGCCATTAGCTGCTAAGTTTTTAGATGAGCGCCAATGGCAACCAGTAACCACACATATCAACAATCTGATACAAGAAGCAATCCAAGGAGGCGTTTCCCAGCATCAGCTTACTGAAATCATGACTCAATTGGCACATAAGTATAATATTATCGGCCTGCGTCAAGAAGCGATGGACATGGGATTCGCTCAGATATATGAAGCTGCTTTGCTGAATGAAATCAAAACCAATCCGCCCCAACCGTTTCCCGGCGCCAGGCAATTTCTCTATTCTTTATACCAGTCCGGTATACGCATGTACATTGCAACAGGAACCACCCAAACCGTTGTTGAATATCTTACCCAACAATGGGGCATTGACAGCGGATTTGATGTTATTTACGGCGTGCCTACGGACAGACCGTATGGATTTAGCCGGAACAAAACCGATATTCTCGAAGAAGTTAAAAATAATTTAGGACTGTCTGCCGGTGAAATCGCAATTGTCGGTGATTCTCGGGATGATATGCGTGCCGCAAAGAATCCTTCCCTGCCGGCAAATGAGCGTTTTGTCGCAATTGGTATTTCCAATGAGCAATCCGGACGTGATTTATTAGCAAACAACGGTGCAGATTTCCTCATCCCGGGGTTATCTGCCTGGCAATCACTTTGGAATACTCTTAGCATCTCTCTACCGACGCTAACGCTGGCAATGCCGAAAAATAGAGCAGATGGCCTACCCTTTCAATTTGCTATCGGTCATGCGGTTAAGGGAGGCACAAATTTAAAACAGCTTAAAAGTACCGCGCAGGAATTTGCCACATTTAAGAGCAGTATCATTGAACAAGTACAGGCTCTCCCTGATTCACCATCAGCTTTAGACCTCAATGCTGTTGATTTCAATCAGCCTTTTTTAAAACTATTTCCCATCATTCGATACGCCCTTGAAACAGATAGTCATTCAGATTTTATGCGCATTATAAACAGTATTATTGAATCACAAACGCTTTCCCCTGAACAGAAAAAAGAATCGTTTCTTACAATAATGGCCTGGAGTAAACATTTTCCCGCTTCAATAAAACGTGAAAATTATTGCGCTTACTCCTTTGAAATGTTTGCGCAGGCAGTACAAGAATATCAACAACAGCATCCGCAACAGCTTATTAATGTTGGCGAGCTGGGAAGCGGAGACGGACTGGCTATCTTTCAGTATAAAAATCTCTTGCGCATGCAGGGAATTAAAGCTGATTACACCCAATTTGAAATTGACCAAGCAAGTATTGATAAATCCCGGCTGTTCAATCAAAAAGACACCTTTGTGGCCGGGGATCTGGCAAATCTGCCCGAATCAGAAAAGGCAAAATATCGCGCTAAATTTGATGTGATCATGCTTAATAATGTAATGCATGAACTCTTTGCTGTTTATGGCGAACAAGGGATTAAAACTATTTTAAGCTCTGCTGCTGAATTATTAAAACCCGGCGGAGTTCTGGTTTTCCGAGATGGTATTTATCCGCAAAACGGAGGCCGCTATACTCGAATAGCAATCTCGCCCCAATACGAAGAAGCCTTTCTTTTCTTTCAGACACATTATAAATTTCGAACAGCGTTATTCCCCGGGATTTATGACAATGAAGTAGTTCTTCCCCTCGGAGATTTAGCGAAATTCTTAACAAAGATAAAATTCATAGAAGCCAATAAATTATGGGAGGACCGCTACGGAATAGAAGGCGAAATGCATCAAGTATACTGCTTTGCGAATATAGACGACTATAATCATTTCCTTACAGACGCAGGTTTTCATATTTCAGAAGTCACCTTGGGTAATGAGCAGGAATCTTTGGCTTTATGGAAAAAAGCTGTTCCATTTAGCCAACCATTTTTTATGGAGCAAAGAGATGAAGGTGGTCCACATTCACCAATCAGTGAACAACGCCGCGCAGACGAAGACTCGCTCGCGCGTTTTTCCCTTAGTGATGTATTACAGCATGGTAAAAAGGAACCTGAGGAAAACTCTGCCACAACCTTGATCCAACAATCAATTTAAGGTAAAAACACTCGCTTATATAAACAAGCTATTAAAGACAATAACTGTTCTACTGACAACAAGGTATAGATAAAAATAGACTCTTCTAGTTTCTCCTTTCCCAGATAAAAGCAGATTATAAGGAACTCAATTAGTTTCTAGGGCAGACCCCCAATTTCTCCTCTCAGCAATCAGCTGTCAACAGTCAGATCGGGGATTAGGATTCTGCTGTTTTGCGCGTTACAATCAAAAATTCGGCAATTCCTTGCATTTTTTATTCGCAACATATTTATTAATAATGCATTACAAAGAGTGTCCCTGTTTCTTATTAACAACATACTGAGGATATGGTCCTTATAAATTCCGCAGGACTTGAAATTATTGCTTTTTTAATGTATACTTTTTTAACTTTGATGGTCGCCGGTACTAAGGCAAAACAACCTCGATATCCGTATGGTTCGTTCTCGTGGTTGGTTGCATGCCGCCCATTGCGGAAATAAACTATAATAAATATTCGAGATGCTCACATGAAACGAATCACCAGATATATTTTCCGGTTTTTATTAACAATCCTCTGCATTCTAATTCAAACCTGCTGGGCTGAAGCAACAAACGATAGAGCTAACGTTGGCGGAATCTTTGATCACAGTGCATTAAGCCCCCAAATAATGCTTAATCGCGCAGCATTAGAAGAATATTTTAATTCTGAAACAGAGGAAATAATTTTTGGCGAAGCGCATCGTCGGACTAGAAGTATTATCGACAGCGTGTTAAAACACGGGATTAATTCGGCAAGTAAATTAGAGGACAACGGAATTACCGTTCATGCTTCTGTCGACAGGTACGATGGCAGTGATGGTTCCGCAAGCATTTCGGCAAATTTATTACAGATTGACAGCCGGGTTACTGTTAATCAATTGGTAACCGATGCCCTGTATCATCAG
Source organism: Candidatus Omnitrophota bacterium (assembly GCA_043805415.1). Classification (GTDB taxonomy): domain Bacteria; phylum Omnitrophota; class Gorgyraeia; order B26-G9; family B26-G9; genus JAHITE01. Next base: position 89,696 of record JAZDHZ010000027.1, read on the forward strand.
GCCAAAGGCATCGTCCAGGTGATTCTCGAGCGCTCGAGTGACACTGCGCTTAATATCGTGAACAGCAAAAGAATCTCCGATTTTTATTTGCAATTATTGCTGGAAGAACGCGCGGAACATAGTATCATTGCTCTCATTGATGTTGCCAAATTAAGCCCTGAAGACACGCAACATATTAAAGAAAATCCATTCCTCGAAACTTCCGGCATGGCACTTGAGATAATGCTCAAGCATACTGTATCAAAAGACGCTATCTGCGGTTTTCTAGTCCCTGAAGCAATGTTGGAAATTATCAGTGACTTATTACCGTCTGATAAAGACATCATTATCATCCCCGGAAAAAAACAAAAAAATTTATCAATTGCCCGTCCCGCCTTAATTCATCACAGATTTAGCATAAATCTCAAACGTAATGTTACTATTCGTGTCCCGGATTATGAAGAAGCATTAGAGCGTTTTTTTTCAAAGAACCCGAAAAAATATTGGTTGCTCCACGGGATACGCCTTATTACGCCTTCGGATATTATCGCGGAGTCTCAGCCGGCCGCCCCTTTATTCTATCCGGGATTCACGCTGCAAGAACAGTTCCCCTCGGCTATCGAAGAAATAGGATTGCTGCAGACGTTCATTCCCAAAACAAAACCTGAATTGCCGGAACAACCTCACTCGCTGGATCATCTCCTGAGATATTTATTGCGTCCATTACTGGAACAGTCTATTTAAATCCCCTAAAAAAATTGGGACGGTTATATTTTTTCTTGAGCCGACACCATTCTTATTCTTTTCATCCATGCTGGGCACTGGGTAAAATAGCGCTTTAGCGTTAGATTTATTTTTGTTAACCTAAATAAAATTCTTTTCTTTACTCATTTTATCCGGCTGCAAAGGCCACGGAGGAAACAGCTCGGTTCTTTAATATTGCCCGTTAAAGTTATCTTTGTTATAATGAATCACGAATTAAAGAACTTGCCGAAATGATGGGCGATGAAAAACAAAGCACTATCGCCATAAACCACGCCAGAGAAATGCTCGCTAAAGCCAGCGAATAATCTTGTTTCCAAACCCGCATTGGAATATTATTATTTAAGGATTCTTTTGCGCATCATAGCCATGCTGAAAAAAATACAGCCGATAGTCATAGCGGCAAGATAAAGCAAGTTAAAATAGTCAAGGCTGCAGGTATCACATAATGCCAGAGTGCGCAGTGACGAGACCAGACAGGTTAACGGCATGACTGCCGCCGTTTTCTGCGCCCATAACGGCAGCGAAGATATCGGGAAAAATACTCCGCCAAAAAGAAACATCGGAGTAACAAACAAAAATACCGGAAAATTAAACATTTCGATATTTTTCACTAAAGAGGTAAAACACATGCCTAAAGCGGAAAAGGCCATGCCCGCCAGAAAGGTGACTGGTACGCACACAATAGCCGCGCGCCAGGGGATCAAGCCCCAGATTACCACGATAACCAGCATTATCCCCGCGGCCATCACTGACTTTGTCGCTCCCCAAACTATCTCCCCAAGGATAACGTCCTCAAGCATCAAAGGCGTAGACAAGATTGCGTCATATGTCTTCTAAAAATACATTCTCACAAAAGAAGCGTATGTCGTCTCAAAAAATCCGTGATTCATGACCGCGGCAGCCACCAGCCCCGGTGCGATAAACTGCAGATAGGAAACCGCCCCAGCGCGGTAAGTAACTTCCGGGACCAGATTCCCCAGTCCCACCCCAAAAGCCAGCAGATAAAGCAGCGGTTCTAAAAGCGGCGGGATAAAATTTACTTTCCAGGTCGCTTTATATACGTCAAAATTCCTCTGCCATATCCTTATCGCCCGCCAGCTTATATTATGTAATATTGCCCTCATCAGGTCATTCCCTCAGTCCCCGGCCGGTAAGTTTCAAAAAAACATCTTCTAAGTTTGCCATGCGCAGCGCGCAGGAACTTTCACCGAATTTTTTCGATATTTCAGGCCATAACAAATTTGTTTTATGCCCGTAAATAAAAAAATGGGTAAGGTTTTTTTCGTAATCCAGCCCCTTAGCCTTTCAATATTATTATCCACAGAACCTATTTCTATCACCAAAGAACCCATATATTTTTCAATTAACGCTTTGGGAGAGCCGCGGTCTATTATCTTCCCCTGATCCATAATAACCAGCCTGTCACAAAGATGCGATGCTTCATCCATATTGTGAGTAGTTATTAAGATAGTCGTCCCTTCTTTTTTTAATTCGTGAAGCCTTTCCCATATCTGATGCCTTGACTGCGGATCAAGCCCGGTTGTCGGCTCATCAAGAATAAGCAGCCGCGGCCTATTCACCAAAGAGCGCGCGATCATCAGGCGGCGTTTCATCCCGCCGGATAGTTCATCAATCCGCGCGTCTTTTTTTATGTAAAAGGCCCATAAACTCAAGCAGCTCCACATTGCGCAGATTAGCCGATTCTCCGATTATATCAAAATACCGCGCAAAAAACCGCAGATTATCCAGCACTTTCAAGTCCGGGTCAAGATTATCTTCCTGCGGACAAACCCCAATATTCGTCTTAATAAAACGAGCAAACCGGTCCGTTCTCTTCCCAAACACTTCCAGCGTTCCGCCGCTGGGCTCAAGAAAACAGGAGATCATTCGTATTAAAGTCGTCTTCCCCGCTCCGTTAGGGCCTAAAAATCCCAAACATTCCTGAGAATTAACGGAAAAATCTATGCCGTTTACCGCTTTAAAGCCGCTGAAGGCTTTGCTTAGATCTTGAGCATTAACGATACTATTTTTTTGGGAATTCTCATCAGCCATCATTTTATCATCCAAAAAAAGGTTTACACCTATTTATCTTGGTTTTTAATTTATTTTATTAACATATTCATTATTATTTGAATATTTGTTTCATCCGCGATATTTTTAACTGAAATAAGATTGCTTAAAAGACTAATTGTTTTTTGCAATTCCAGGTATTTATAATCTGATGCCTTTAAGCGCTTTTCATTAATCGTATACCCATCAACTAAGTGCTTTTTTAATACATTGGTCGCCCAGATACAAAATTGAGTAGCCTGTGTGGAATTCACACGGTAACCAACAGAAATAATAGCATCCAAATTGTAAAATTTAGTCTTATAAATTTTGCCATCACCGGCAGTATGTTCCAAACAATTTTGCAATATGAGCCTGCGTCAGCCAAACTGTCTCTTTCTCCAGCCGGACTTCGACTTTATTTTTATAAACCACAACCTGCCCTTTAGATATTTCTTGTGATTTCACAACTTAAACTCCTTAGATAAAATTATATCTATTTTAAACAGTGTTTCGGCCGCATTATTCCTCCTTTGTTTTTCTTCTCTCCGCATAATCAGCATACAGTATATGTATGTAATTTAAGAGCCGCTGCTGCTTCATCAACAGTAGCGTAGTAATTTTTGCGGCTTTCACAATGCTGCGGTTTAATATGATTCTTTCCGGTATTAACATTCATTTGAGCAGGTGGTTCAATCCGAATATCCATATCTTCAGAAAAACGATGAATTATTCCATACCCTTTAGAAAGCGATGTGCCGCCTTTTAACTCAAATTGAAATTCATTTTGCTGCAACCCATATAATACACGCATTATCCAATAATCCTTTTCCACTTCTTCCACTTATTTTGTTTTTACATCGAAACGGTCAAGGTTCATTACTTTGTTCCACGCAGCAATAAAATCTTTTATGAACTTCTCCTTTGCGTCCTCAGCCGCGTAAACCTCTGATATAGCCCGCAGCTGGGAATTTGAACCAAACACAAGGTCAACCCGGGTCCCGGTCCATTTAAGTTTACCTGTTTTGCGGTCACAGCCTTCAAAAGCCTCTTTATCTTTTGCACTTGGCGTCCACTCCGTTGCCATATCGAGCAGATTCACAAAAAAATCATTCGTAAGCAACTCCGGTTGTTTGGTAAAAACACCATGTTTAGATTGCCCGAAATTAGCATTTAAAACACGCATGCCGCCAATAAGAACTGTCATCTCAGGAACAGTTAGAGTAAGCAGCTGCGCGCGGTCTACAATAAGGTCTTCCGGCGATATAGCGAATTTTGTTTCACTGTAATTGCGAAAGGCATCGGCTTTTGGTTCAAGTACATAAAAGGACTGTTCGTCTGTCTGCTCTTGAGTCGCATCAGTGCGCCCGGGTGAAAACGGAACAGTCACATCACAACCAGCATCCTTTGCCGCTTTTTCAACAGCAGAGCATCCACCAAGCACGATTAGATCAGCAAGTGAAACTCTTTTTTTCCCTGACTGTGCTTTATTGAATTTAGTCTGGATATCCTCAAGGTTTTTCAATGCCTTTTCCAGCTTAGCCGGTTCATTTGCTTTCCAATTCTTTTGTGGGGCAAGCCGGATACGTGCTCCGTTAGCTCCGCCGCGTTTATCAGAACCGCGAAAACTCGACGCTGAAGCCCAGGCAGTCAATACCAGCTGGGAAATAGATAATCCTGAACCCAAGATTTTTGTTTTAAGTTCCGCAATATCTTCTGCATTTATAATCTCGTGGTTGACTTCCGGCAGAGGATCCTGCCATATCAACTTTTCCTTAGGTACTTCTTCGCCAAGATAACGCGACACAGGCCCCATATCTCGATGCGTCAATTTAAACCAGGCACGCGCAAAAGCATCTGCAAATTCCTCCGGGTTATCTAAATAACGCCTTGCAATCGGTTCATAAATTGGATCAAACCGAAGTGAAAGATCTGCTGTTGTCATCATTGGCCTGTGTTTCTTTGAAGAATCATGAGCATCAACGATCATATCCTCATCAGCAACATCCTTTGCAAGCCATTGATTTGCACCAGCTGGGCTTTTGACCAGCTCCCATTCATATTTAAACAAGATAGTCAAATATCCGTTGTCCCACTTTATCGGATTTGGTTTCCAGGCACCTTCAATACCGCTCGAGATCGTATCTCCTGCCTTGCCACTTTTAAAACTGCTTTTCCATCCTAAACCCATCTGTTCAATCGGAGCTGCTTCCGGCTCAGGACCAACATTAGTTGCCGAACCAGCGCCATGACACTTGCCAAATGTGTGTCCTCCGGCAACCAAAGCAACTGTCTCTTCATCATTCATCGCCATACGCGCAAAGGTCTCCCGAACATCACGGCCTGATGCCACTGGATCCGGATTGCCGTTAGGCCCTTCAGGATTAACGTATATCAGCCCCATTTGTACAGCAGCTAAAGGATTCTCAAGATCCCGATCACCGGAATAGCGTTTATCCCCAAGCCACTCGCTTTCATTGCCCCAATATATGTCCTGTTCCGGTTCCCAGATATCTTCGCGTCCTCCGGCAAAACCAAAGGTCTTAAATCCCATTGACTCAAGCGCGCAGTTGCCAGCAAGAATCATCAGATCAGCCCAGGAAATTTTTTTACCGTATTTTTTCTTAATTGGCCAGAGCAGACGGCGCGCTTTATCAAGATTCACATTATCCGGCCAGCTGTTTAGCGGCGCGAAACGTTGATTCCCTGAGCCCGCGCCGCCACGGCCGTCTCCCATGCGGTATGTTCCCGCGCTGTGCCAAGCCATCCTGATAAAAAGAGGCCCATAATGGCCGTAATCAGCCGGCCACCACTCCTGAGAATCGGTCATAAGCGCGTAAAGATCTTTCTTTATCGCTTTCAAATCAAGCTTTTTAAATTCTTCGGCATAGTTAAACTCATTGCCCATGGGATTACTTTTGCTAGAGTGTTGATGAAGAATATTCAGATTCAGCTGATTCGGCCACCAGTCTTTATTTGATGTGCCTTTTCCCGCTACTTGTTCACTAGTCATACCGGTTACAGGACATTTCCCCATATTTTACCCCCTTCTTATTTTTTTCTTTTGCATTTATCACATATATGCTCTAAAACTACCCTTTTCCCTAGCACTTTGTATTTATTATTTATGCTCTTAGGAATTTTTAATTCATCAAAATCCTTGTTTTCAAAATCAATGATCCTCCCGCACTTTATACAATTGAGATGGTGATGATTTTCTGTATCAGGATCAAATCTTTTCTGGCGGTTATAGCTTTCTGCTATTTTAATAATACCGATATCCGCATAGGACAATAATGTCCTGTTTACAGTATCAAATGAAATATTAAGAAACTTTATTTTTACCTTTTTATAAATATCATCAGCAGAAGGATGCGTCAGATCATCTTTTAATGCTTCATATATCGCTATCCTCTGCGGAGTAATCCTCAAATTAAACTCTCTGCATTTTTCTTTTAAAAATTTGGTGAATTTTTTTGGTTTATTCATAATAATTACTATATAGTATTTACTCCTATTTGTAAATGTTTTTAAAAAATAAAAACCGCCAGGTTTCTCCTTCCTTGGCGGTTTAAGTCTTATTTTAATTTTACTCTTTTAAGAGCTTATTGGCAACAGAAAAAAATTATCGCATAGCCTCAACCAGTATATATTCAACTTTTTCTTTTCTATGGCGTATCTCCCCAAAAATTGTACCGCTTGAAATGATAGGTTAAGCAGGCAAAATAAAAAACCCCCTGTATAGCAGGAGGTTTTTATTTTGGCTGCCCCGCATGGACTTGAACCATGAACAAATGATCCAGAATCATCCGTGTTGCCAATTACACCACGGGGCAGTAAATTTAATTATCAAATCATACCAGAGTTAACTGAATTTGTCAAATATCGAATTCTTTTGCTTTTAGTTTATTTATTACTTTTAAAAGCCTGGCTATTGATTTTTCTTTGCCTAAAAATTCAATCACTTCAAATATCCCCGCGCTAACACTTCCTCCGGTTAAAGCCACCCGCACAGGATGGATCATGTCTCCGGCATTAATTCCCAAGGAATTAACTAAAGAGCGGACATTTGCTTCTATTTGCTGTTTATCAAAAGGATTGCTTTTTTCTAAAGCCTGAGTGAATTTTTCCAGATAATCACAGGCATTATCAATCTTTAAAAATTTATCCACTGCTTCCTGGTCATATTCTATTTCATCAGTAAAGAAAAAACCGGCTAATTTAGGGAAATGTTCTAAAGTCGGCAGCCGCGTTTTATACAGATCAATCAAGCCAGTCAGCCATTTTTTATCATAAGTATCTGAGATATAACCCTTTTCCCTTAAACTGGGAATAATCATTTCTGTCAGTTTATCAATATCCATTTCTTTGATATATTGGCCATTGACCCAGCTTAAACGGATCATATCAAAAATTGCCGCTGTTTTATTAACCCGTTTCAGGGAAAATTCTTTAACCAGAGTTTTTAAGCTGAACATTTCTTTATCATTACCTGGATTCCAGCCAAGCAAGGCAAGATAATTCACCAAAGCTTCCGGCAAATAGCCTTGCTTGCGGTATTCACTGATCGCGGTTGCGCCATGGCGTTTAGACATGCGCGAGCCGTCTTCTCCATGGATCATCGGGATATGGACAAATTTCGGCAGCTTAAAACCCAGAGCTTCATAAAGCATTATCTGCTTAGGCGTATTGGCAATATGATCATCTCCCCGGATAATATGGGTCATTTCCATTAAAGCATCATCAACCACACAGCAGAAATTATAAGCCGGGCTTCCGTCAGATTTCATCAGTACTTGATCTTTTAATTGCTCAGTACCAATCGTAATTTCACCGCGCAAAACATCAAAGAACTTTATCTGCGTATTTTCCGGAATGCGATAAATAATCGCCTCGCCGTCTTTATAGGCTTTGCCGCAATCAAGCAGTTTTTTAGCATGCTCCTGATAAATAGCAAAGCGCTCGCTTTGATAATATAATTCATCCCAATCCAGTCCCAGCCATTTCAGACTGTCGAGAATTTCATCAAGATATCTTTTTTCCGAACGCACCTGATCAGTATCTTCGATCCGCAGGATAAATTTTCCATTTGTTGATCTCGCGTAAAGCCAGTTAAACAAACATGTCCGGGCACCACCAATATGCAAAAAACCAGTCGGCGACGGAGCAAAACGCACTACAGGCATAATTTATAATCCTTGTTTAGAGTTATGAGTTACGAATTATGAGTGACAAATTACTAATTATGAATCAACAAATTCTCTTTTAGCAACCACTTATAATTAATCATTGTTTACTTTATTATCAATGCATGATAAAACTGTTTCACAGAATCAGCAATCCCTTGTGCATTTAATCCGCACTGGCTAAGCAATTGATCGCGTTTGCCATGCTTTAAAAATTTATCCGGCAGCCCCAGTATTTTTATATGGCAATGTTCAGTTAAGTTATTTTGGATAAATTCCGATACAGCGCTGCCGAATCCGCCGCTAATCACTCCGTCTTCCACTGTAATTATCGCTTTAAACTCACTAGCTTTTTGTCTGATCAGTTCCTCATCTAAAGGTTTTGCAAAACGCGCATCAACTACTTCCGCGTAAATATCCTGCTCCTCGAGGATTTTAGCTGCCTCAAATGCCGGCGCAACCATGCTGCCCAAAGCAAAAATCGAAACATCTTTGCCTTCGCGAATAATCCGGGACTTACCCAGGGGAATTAATGAATTACTGGCTTTAATGCCCATATCCGGCACGCAATCTTTAGGATAACGAATAGCGCATGGCGGTTTTAAAGCCATGGCTAAAGTCAATAAACGTTCAAACTCATCTTTATCCGATGGAGCCATAACCACCATATTCGGAATAAGCCGCAGATAAGCAATATCAAAAACTCCATTATGCGTTGGTCCGTCATCAGGAACAATCCCGGCCCGGTCAATGGCAAATACTACCGGCAGTTTCTGCAAGCAAACATCATGGATAATCTGATCAAAGCTTCTTTGGAGAAAAGTCGAATAAATCGCCACTACTGGTTTATAACCGCCCCGGGCAAGCCCGGCAGCAAATCCAACCGCGTGCTCTTCGGCAATGCCGGTATCAAAAAAACGGTGCGGATATTTTTCGCCAAAAGCCTCAAATCCAGTGCCGCCTGGCATAGCCGCGGTAATTGCCACTATTTTTTCATTTTTCGCCCCAAGCTCCAGCATTTTTTCCTGAAAAACTTCGGTATACGATTGTCCGCTAGACTTTTTCATTATCCCCGAACAAATTTCAAATTTTCCCGCGCTGTGAAATTTTGACGGAGCATTTTCCGCGTGTTCATAGCCTTTACCTTTTTTGGTCAATAAATGAATAAGCACTGGTTCATTCAAATTAGAAGCATTTTTAAACATTTCAATCATGGCCGGAATATCCTGGCCATCAATCGGTCCAAAATATCTAAAGCCTAATTCTTCAAACCATAAACCCGGTACCAGCATTTTAATTAAACCCATTTCCAGCTGTTTGGCAGCGCGCAAAGTCCGGAAGCCAAACCAAGGAATTCTTTTTAACAGTTTTTCCACATCATTGCGAATCCGGTTATAGACAGGGCTGCTGACTATTCGGTTTAAATAACTGCTCAGCGCCCCGATACTGGGAGAAATACTATGTTCATTATCATTTAAAATAACCATTAATTTTTTATTCAAATGCCCGGTATGATTCAATGCTTCAAAAGCCATGCCATTAGCCAGTGATGCGTCACCGATAACCGCGGCTATTTTATTATCATCCATATGGGTTAGGTCCCTGGCACAAGCCAGTCCCAGTGCCCAGGAAATAGATGTTGAACTGTGTCCGACTGTAAAATAATCATAAGCCGGATTCTCATCAATATCCGGAAAACCGCTCAAACCGCCTGGCTGTCTTAAAGTCGCGAAATCATTTTTCCGTCCGGTAAGGATCTTATGCGTATAAGCCTGATGCCCGACATCCCAAAGAATAACATCCTTGGGCATATCTAAACAATAATGCAAAGCAATGGTCAGCTCAATTGTTCCCAGATTACTGGCTAAATGCCCTCCGGTTTTGGCAACAGTATCAATTATTAAATGGCGGATTTCAACAGCCAGGGCCTGCAGTTCTTTAAGTGAAAGTTTTTTAAGATCATGCGGCCGATAGATCTTGTCTAATATCTTTTCCATAAATATATTCCTTGGTTTTATTCGCCAGCTAATCCCTGTTCATCAAAACTTTTTAACTCTAGGGTTTTCCCATCTTTTTTAACCAAAACATCAACTTTTTTCTTAGCTTCTTGGAGTTTTTTATTGCAAATCGCGATTAATTTCATTCCCTCTTCATAGTTTTTAAGCGAAGCATCTAAAGATATATCCTCCGATTCCAGATCTTCAGCAATTTTTTCCAGACTTTTTAATGCCTGTTCAAACGAAAGCTCTTTCATTGTTCACATTCCTCCACTTGACTTATAATAACACCTTTGTCTAATTTTGTCTCTATCATATCTCCTTTTTTTAAACCCTTAATAGTTTTGAGCGCTTTTTTTTCAAAACGCAAATAAGTAACGCTATATCCTCTGGATAATATGGCCAAGGGGTTAAGATTAATCAGCCTGGCGCTGATCTGAGCTAAATGAGATTGTTTAGTCTTCAATAATCTAATAATCCCTGTATCCAGGCTGGGCAAAGCATTAAACTGAGCTGTTTTACTATCCAGAACATTTAAAACCCCGGTTTTAAGCCTTTTATCAAAACCATCTAAATACTGCTGATATTGTTCCACAATCACCTGCGGCCTGCGCAAAGCATAACTTTTAAGCAAATGGCTAAACCGCATATGGGCTAATTTTAGCCTTTGTACAATCGACTCAGTTAATCGCTTGGCCATAGACTCAACCGCCAAAACTAATTGTTCTTTTTCCTGAACAACTAATTCCGCGGCAGCTGATGGCGTAGGCGCTCTGAGATCAGCGACAAAGTCGCAAATCGTAAAATCAATTTCATGTCCAACCGCAGAGATTATCGGAATTCGGGAATTATATACTGCCCGGGCCACTGGCTCTTCATTAAACGCCCATAAATCTTCTAAACTTCCCCCGCCTCGGCCGACAATAATCACGTCAATATCTTTAATTAAATTTAATTCTTCAATTCCCTGGGCAATATCTAAAGCCGCGGTTTTACCCTGAACAAGGCAAGGCCGGATAATGATATGCACATTAGCATAACGCCGATTAATAACCTGGAGAATATCCCTTATTGCCGCGCCGGTAGAGGATGTAACAATCCCGATTTTCTGGGGTAAAAACGGCATTGGACGCTTATGCGCGCTGTCAAACAAACCTTCTTGTTCCAGTTTTTTCTTTAACTGTTCATAAGCCAGCTGCAAAGAGCCTTTGCCCAATGGTTCTACTGTATTAACATAAAGCTGATACTGACCGCTTTGATCATATAAACTAATCCGGCCTGAGCAGACACATTCCATACCCTCTTCCAGCTTAAAATTAAGCCGGCTGCTGGCGTTTTTAAAAAAAACACATTTCAGCTGGGCCTTTTCATCTTTTAAGGTAAAATACATATGCCCGGATTGAGGAGTCCTAAGAGTAGAAACTTCGCCTTTTATCCAAACCTGAGGAAAACTATCTTCTAAAATCTCGCGGATATTGCGGGTTAGTTCTGCTACTGTATAAATTGTCTTTTCTTTAAATAAATCATTCATAAATAACAGATTACGTAGGGGCAAGGCATGCCTTGCCTGTTACTCCCGATAATAATTAATATTATGTTCATCCAAATTCTATATTCCGCAAATTATTTTATTATAAAATGCCTATTTACAATTAAATTTACTATTTTTTCGTTTCATTAGAGGACAGGGCCTGCCCTGTCCCTACAACTACCCTTTTACACTCCATTTTAAAAACCCTTCAAGAAAATCATCAAGTTTTCCGTCCATCACCGGCGGCACATTGCCGGTTTCCACACCGGTCCGATGATCTTTAATCATGGAATAAGGGTGCATAACATAAGAGCGGATCTGACTGCCCCATTCTATTTTTTTCTTCAAAGCATTATGTTTATCAGCTTCTGCCTGGCGCTGTTTTAATTCCCGCTCATAAAGCTTTGACTTTAACATTTTCATGGCCATGGCTTTATTTTTTATCTGCGAACGCTCATTCTGGCATTGCACAACTATATTTGTCGGTAAATGCGTTATCCTCACCGCGGAATCAGTAGTATTAACATGCTGCCCGCCGGCACCGCCGGATCGGCAAACATCTACGCGCAAATCATCTTCATTGATTTCAATATTTATATCCTGATCCACTTCCGGAATAACTTCCACAGAAACAAAAGATGTATGCCGGCGTTTATTCGAATCAAACGGAGATATGCGCACCAAACGGTGTACCCCGTTTTCGCCTTTTAATTTTCCATAGACAAATATGCCTTTGATTAATATTGTCGCGCTCTTAACTCCAGCTTCTTCTCCAGGCAGAAGATCAATATTATCCACGCTAAATCCATTATTTTCCGCCCAGCGGCTGTACATGCGCAAAAGCATGCTCGCCCAATCACAAGACTCAGTGCCCCCAGCTCCGGCATGAATACTTAAAAAAGCATTTGCCGGATCATCTTGACCGGAAAGCAGTAAATTCACTTCCAGTTTGTCAATTAATTTTGCCAGCTCGGAAATTTCGCTATTGATTTGACGCAGAGTATCAGTATCATTAGATTCTACCAGTTCTAATAATTCTCCAATATTCTTTACATCTGATTCTGCTTTTTGGATAGGTTCTGCCTGACGTTTAAGCAGTTTTAAATCTTTTATAATTATATTGGCTTTTTCCTGATCATTCCAAAAATTAGAAGCCGCCATTTTTTCTTCTAGTATTTTGATTTTAGCTTGCTTTGAAGCCAGGTCAAAGATACCCCCTGAGCTGTTCAAACTTTTTTAAAATTGCCGCGTATTTTTCATTTAATTGTTCGTGCATGGAAAAATTTCCCTTTTTTATATTTTGGTGCCGAAGGTGGGATTTGAACCCACACGTTCTTGCGAACACATGGCCCTGAACCATGCGCGTCTGCCAGTTCCACCACTTCGGCTTGAGCATATTAGTTTACTATTAGACAAGAGAAAATGCAAATTAAAACTTATATCTTACTTATTAGTAGGCAGATAGGAAATTTCCTGACTTAAAAATAAGTCATTTTGTAATACACCATTTACAACCACCAAATCATCTATTCTAATTGACTCTAAAGTATAGCTTTTATTTGTTTTATCCATACGGTTGGTTATTACAGCCTTTGGTAAGACTGTAACCAACACTTCTTTGTTTATATGCGGCAAGTATACATTTAAATTACTCTTCCCTACATCTTTCACAATCCCGCTTAGTTGAAAAGGCGGATTATATTGCTCCGCGGCTTGAGCAAAACAAGCAATCAAAGCAATGCCGCAAATCAAACTGATTATTCCTAGTCTTTTTTTCATCATCTCAACCAAATTTATAAACCTTTCTGATCGGCTCTAATACTGTCCAGGTGCAGGACAAGCCCTTGGGAAATATAACCAAATCGCCCGCGCCGAAATTAACTTCCTGATTTGCGGTTTTAACTTTTACTTTACCTTCAAATACATAAGCTGTCTCTTTATCCGAGTAAGTCCAGTCAAAGGTGCTTTTCTCGCATTCCCAGGTACTCCAGCTTTTTATCCCTAATTTATCCAGCTCTTTTTGGGTCGGTTTTTTAACTTCAATCTTCATAATATAACCTCCTTTTGTAAAATCACCGCATAAAATCTTTTGCTTATTATTATACCGCCTAATCAGCAAAAAAATCCAGCAAATTAGACAATTGAACAAATACTGGCCGGATATACGGTCCAATCCCCAAATTTTTGATTAATTTCATCCTGGGCATTGCAAATCCGAAAACGTTTTTGCGCGTCAGCCAAAAGAAAATTTCCAGTAGCCGGAAGCAGGTTTTTGACGCTTAAGCCTAAAGCCCGGACTTCAACATTTCCCGCCTTTAATTTATCCAGTAAAAATAAGGCGCGTTTAAATAAATGATTCGAATCATTACTATATTCTTTAAAGTTCTTTTCCCCACTAATAAATTTCATGTCCGGCTTGCGCAAATAAACATGCACGGTATTTGCTTCTAATTTATGCTTGCGCAATCTAAAGCTCACCATCTCAGATAGTAATTGCAGCCAAGCTTCTACTTCATGACGGGCATAAATATTATTGGTAAGAGTATAAGAATGCCCGATTGATTTTGGTGCTTTTGGTTTTTGATTTATCCATTCTATCTGATCTTCATCAGCAAACTCAGGATGAGCAACCGCGTACATCCATAGTCCGACCCTGCCGAATCTTTGCTGAAAAAAATCCGCGGAAAACTTCTGCAGATCGGCAAAAGTAAATATGGAAAGATTATTCAATCTATCTGTCAAGCTCCTGCCTATGCCCGGGATTTTTTGGATAGGTAAATCTTTTAATCCAAAAGCAATATCTTCTATTTCCAATATCAGCATACCATCTGGTTTTTTAAGTTTAGAAGCAATCTTGGACATTAAACGATTTACAGATATGCCCACTGATCCGGTAATCGAAAAGCGCTTTTGGATAGCATGCTTTATCTGCATCCCCAGCTCAAGATATGAGCTAAACATTTTATCCAAGCCGGTAATATCCAGATAAAATTCATCAACTGACGCTTGTTCAACTTGCGGCGAATAGCTTTTAAGCATCTCCGCTATTTGATTAGACACATAAACATACTTTGCCGAATCCGCGGCCACAAATTCCGCATATGGACATATCCGCAATGCTTCCTGCGCACTCATCCCGGAATTTATGCCCAGGGCTTTTGCCTCATAAGAAGCAGCGCAGACAACTGTACGCTGTTTATCAGCCCGGCCTCCGACAATCAAAGGTTTGCCTTTAAGCCGCGGATTATGCGCTTGTTCTACTGATGCAAAAAACGCGTCCATATCAATATGTAGGATTTTAGATTCTTTTTTCATTTAGTACCACGTCGTGCGTATTGCGTAAAACCGAAAGATGAGAGACGATCGCTGCGCTAGGACGATAGACGAAAAAGTATAAATCAAAAAGGTTGCTGCTTTTCACTCGCAATACTCAATACGCGATACGCAATACTTTTTCCCTTGTGTCCTTGTGACAGGTGTCTTGCGACCAACTTATAGAAGGCGGTTCGGAATCAATTATTTTGGCTCATTCTCGCCTTACATCCTGTAATGCTCCGAGGATGAATCTCTGATTTTGCCAGTCCTATCAAAATCAGGCTTCAAATCCGCCTAAATAATTATTCCTGCCCTTTATAGTTTATAGTTATTAATTACGAATTTTTAGTTTTTACTTTTTACCATTAGCCATCGACCATCAGCTATTAGCCCTATGCTTTTACCCTGCAACCTGTGACATGTGTCTTGCAACTTGTGTCTTGTATCGGGCTATTCTTCCTCGATTATTTTCCACTTCATTCTTTGCTGACTAAAACAAAGCGTATACCGACTATTGTTTGTATCACTCACACTGAAAAGCTGAAAAACTTCCTTACCTCTTTTATCCTGCCATTTTAAATTTATATTTTTAATAACATGTTTATTTGAATTCAGAAAAAACCAAAGCGGGAAAAACCCTTTGGATTTAAATGAAACAACTATGTCCACATTTTCACCCGGCAGATTTTCATCCTGCGGCATAGGCCTATCCCATCTGGCCTGGGAATTAAACATATTGCCTGACCGCGGTAATTACTTTGCCGATGATTTGCGAACGTTCATTTAAAGCGATTATGGGATAGTTTTTATTCGCTGGTTCGAGAAAGAATTTATGCTCTCGGCTCCTTAATGTCTTTACGGTAACCTCGCCATCAATACTACAAACCACAATATCTTTATTCTGAGCACATGGCTGTTTTTTTACTAATACTAAATCATCCGGCATAATCCCGGCATCAATCATGCTGTCACCATGTACGCGTAAAAAGAATAACTCATCCTTTTGTGAAAATAATTTATCCACATTAAAATAATCTTCAATATTTTCCAATGCTAAAACAGGCACCCCAGCAGGCACAATCCCTAATATCGGAATTGTCAGCATTGCTTTTTCCGTTAATTCAATTGCCCGGGATTTTTTTTCTTCTAAAACAAGATATCCTTTGGCGCATAATGCTTTTAAATAATCTCTGACTGTGCCGGTTGACGAAAACCCGAATTCTGATGCGATTTCTCTAATCGTCGGCGGCAAACCATTGCGGATTGTTTTGCGAATAAACATCAATACTTCTTGCTGCTTTGTAGTAAGATCCATTTTAAATTCTCCTTTTCTTGTGTTTATATTTCCCCTTGGAAATAATACTACCACACATTTGTGTGGATGTCAAGAAAAATAGGACACAAAGTCACAAGGCACATGCTTTTCCTAATTCCTAAATCCTAATTACCATCAGCAAAATATTTTATATCAATAAATTGCGATAATAAAACCAATAAAGACAATCATATTAAAATTACAGATTGATTTTAGGATTAAAAAATAAGCTACCGCGGGCACTGGGGGGGGCTATTATTTCAAAACTTTAAGTTTTACAGAGATCAGCTGCTTAAAAGCTTGTTCTTGCCAAGCCAGAGAATTATCGGGATTAGGATATAATTCCACATTGGGAGTAGCTTTTTCCAACTGACCAATGCCGGCTAAGGCAGAATGTAATTTTAGAAAATCAGTATAGGAAATTTTAAATAAAAAAATCTGGCTATTTTCCTGCTTTTCTTCCTTAAGCTCCTCTACATCGGATAATGAAAGGATCTCTTTGATTCTGCTAATATTGTTCTGCGTGTCTAAGCTTAAAATTAAAACCTGCTCTTTATTAGCTTTAATATATCGGTTTTCTTGGCCATTAATATTACTTATTGTTTTATCTGCCGGAGCTTGTTCTAATCGACTATCTGAACCTGCTATTCCATTTTTCAACTCTTTTATTGGCGTAATTGCCGGTTCACTGAGCATCAGGCTTTCTTGTTTCGTTTGCGTTGCTTTAGCTTTTCCTGCAGCAAAACCCTGTTGCTGACTTTCCACGCTTGGGGCATAGGCAGATAAAGCCTGCTGTTTCAAAGCCATTGAGCCATCAGTTCCTGCTGTTTTTTTAGGCTGCAGATTCAGCTGACTGGTAAGCGCAAAAACCAGGAGCAAACTAACCATTAAAGCATAAATTCTTACTGGTTGTTTTTGAAAAAACAGCGCTCTTATCCCGTTTAAAACTTTATCCAAAAAAGGCAGCTGATCCAAACGCTTATTTACATTCTCCACAAAATCAGCCGGAGGATTAATCGCTTTAATCTTATGCATCATATTAACCATCTCAGTTATCGACTCAAGCGATTGAGCGCAAGCCGGACAATCTTCAATATGCTTGGTCATGATTTTCTGCTGCTTTTGATCTAATTCATGATCAAGAAATTTTGAAAGTAGTTTTTTACAATCTTTGCAATCCATATTACAACACTTCCTCTAATATATCCGCTAACATACCTCTGGCCCGATGCAGCCGGGATTTTACTGTTCCCAGATTAGTTGCTAAGAGCTGGGAGATTTGTTCATAAGTTAATTGCTGAATGTCCCGCAAAACAATAACTTCCCGAAAATCATACTCTAGGCTATTTAAGGCGCATTGGATTAGCTCATTCAGCTCTTTATCTAAAATTGCTTGCTCCGGAGATGTCCTGAGATCAGGAATCTCTCTTTGCCCAGAAGAATCATCTACCCCAAAATAAGGCGCATCTAAGGAAACGCCGCGGCTATTATCCCGCGCTGTTTTTTTCATTTTATTGCGGCTTAGATTAATTGTTATCGCGTAAAGCCAACTAAGGAATCTTGCGTTAAACTTAAACCCTTTAATCCCTTTAAAAGCACGCACAAACACATCTTGCGCTATTTCATCAGCCTGATGATAGTCGCCAAATACGCGAAAAGCAATATTAAATACCTGATGATGATATTTGAGCATTAATTGATTAAACGCTTGCCTATTGCCCTGCTGCACGCTCAAAATCAGCTCTTTTTCCTGCGCTATCTGATCTTGACCTTGCTTGCTGTCAATGCTATTATTATTTTCTTCTTTCACTGTATTAGACAATCTTCCCACACAAAAGTTCATTAAGTTATGAATTAATTTCAGCTGCCGGGTTTACCCAGAAGTTTAAACATTTTTTTCTTATAAGCTTCAACACCAGGTTGATTAAATGGATTTACCCCTGAAAGTAATCCAGACATAGCTGTAGTTTTTTCAAAGAAATAAAATAACTGACCTAAATGAAAAGCGCTGCGTTTGGGGATACTGATCGTCATATTCGGAACTTTACCTTCATAATGAGCGCTTGCCGTTGCCTCATAGGCTTTATGATTAACATAGTCCAGATCTTTGCCTGCCAAGTAATTTAAACCATCAAGATCATCTTTAAATTTAGGCACTTTTATTTTAGCCATAGATTGTTCCACAACCAGAAAAGTTTCAAAGATATTCCGCTCCCCATCTTGAATCATTTGACCCAGAGAATGCAGATCAGTAGTAAATTCACAGGAAGCGGTAAAAATTCCCTTGCCGTCTTTTCCTTCGCTTTCGCCAAAAAGCTGTTTCCACCATTCGCCGATAGAGCGCAAATTAGGATGGAAACCGGAAAGCATTTCGATTTTCTTACCTTTTTTATAAAGGATGTGCCTGATTCCGGCGTATTTATAGGCCGGGTTTTTATTAATATCTAAAACATTACATTTATTTTCAAAATCCTTTGCCCCATTTAAAAGTTCACGAATATCAATCCCGGCAACTGCTATCGGCAGCAATCCCACCGGAGTTAATACGGAAAATCTTCCACCCACATCATCAGGAATAATAAATGTTTTATACCCTTCACTTTCTGCCAGCTTGCGCAAAGCGCCTTTGGCAGCGTCGGTAGTCGCGATAATCTTATTTTTTATATTTTTCTTTCCGTACATCTTTTCCAGATATTGCTTTAAAATCCGAAAAACCACAGCTGTTTCGGTTGTTGTTCCGGATTTGGATATAACATTAATAATAACTTTCTTGCCTTTGATCGCTTTAAACATATCATCCAAATAATCCGCGCTCAGATTCTGTCCGCCAAAATATATCTTCGGATTTTCCGTTGTCAGTTCATTGGCGAAATTAGGTTTTAAGAAATCTATTGTCGCTTTAGAGCCTAAATACGATCCGCCGATGCCCAGACAAATAAAAACATCACAGTTTTTTCTTATTTTTTTAGCAGTTGCTTGAATATCACTTACCAGAGCATCAGGGATATTTGATGGCAAATTAAGCCAGCCGATAAAGTCATTTCCCGGGCACTGCTTAGTTGCCAATTCTTTATGCACCAGCTTGATTGGTTTAGCAACTGCCTTTAATTCTTCAGCAGAAACATATCCCTTACAATTAGTGGTAATTAATTTAATATCTGTCATCAATTTCCTCCGGTTTAAGATTAATTTACTTAAGCATAGCCAAACTTGCCATATTCTGCTTATTAAAATTTTATAAGTGTTTACATTTTATCATTGTCTTAAAATATTGACAAGATTATTGTTACCTTAGATTTTTTGAGGGGATTTAGCAAAAAATTTCTAAAAATCTCGATATTCGCGGCGAATAAAAAGACCACTTGCTACAGGATCTAAAAATAGTTTTAAGAAATAATTCACGTCTTTTACAAATCTACGCGGAACATAAATTATATCTTCTGATTCTAATATCAGGTTATCGCTTAAATCAGCTAGTTTTAAAGCCTTATTTAAATCAAGCCGTTTAGGCTCAGGTTTTTTCAAACCACCTTTAACTAGGATTACACTCCTAGTGACAGCATCTTCAGTAAATCCACCGGATAAGCCAACTGCTTCTAATATGGTCTTTCCCGCGGCTAAGGTATATACTCCCGGGCTATTTACCTGACCTAGGATAATAACTCTATTGCCGGCAAAAGTATTCACTGAAACAGATACTTGTGGATATTTGATAAACTCACGCAATCCTTGCGTTAAAATTTCAGTAAAATCACTAATTGTCTTGCCAGCAGCTTTAACTTCTCCGACCAAAGAAAAGGATATTAAACCGTCAGGACGGACAATAACCTGATCATCCAAATCGGGATTCTGCCAAACCTTGATCCCCAGGACATCCCCATTGCCGATTACATATTTAGAACTACTTTTTTGGTTTAAATCAGGACTGTTTGGGAAAACACTTAAACTTACTTCAGGAGGAGAAAGTACTGCTTTTTCTTCTTTTTTAATATCAGAAATAGCCTTTTGAAATTCGTCTTGGGCTTCACTAAACCGCCCCTGATTATAAAGAATCAAGCCTCTTTTATAATGCTGATCATTTTCCTTTTCCGTGGCATGAATTGCTTTTTGAAATTCATTTTCCGCTTCTTTAAACTTGCCTTGCTCATAAAAACTTAAACCTTTTTTATAATAATCCTGCTTCTCCGTATTTGTTTGAAGTATTGCTTTCTGAAATTCCTGCTCAGCTTCTTTATACTGCCCGGATTTATAAAAAAAAAGCCCTTTTTGATAATGATCCTCACTCTGAGCTGAATCTGAATCAGCATAGCCACGCTGCCCAAAGAAACACAAACAGGCAATAACTGTAATTAAGCCGATAAAAAAAGAATGTTTCGAAAACAGCTGATGGGTTTTATTTGCTTGGGAATTTTTCATTTCTATATTTTAGGACTCTTATTCATTTATAAAACCAGCCTTTTCTTCTCTTAAGCTAATTATTTCCTCTGCCATTACAACTTTTTCGCTTTCACTCTTTTCCAGATCAGCTCTTACAGCATTAAGCGTTTTTTCCAAATCTTTTATTTTTAGATTCTGTTCTTTCATTTGATCAAATAGCTTTTGGTATTTTTCCATGATTTGCTGTTTTTGATTAGATAATTCTGCTATCTGATCAATTACTTCTTGGTTAGAATCTGTCTTAATAGTTGTCTGACTCTGCAGATCAGCTATTTTTGCCTGAGCAGCCGCTAATTGAGAAGATATCTCCTGTCTTTGATTATTTGAAGACGCGATTTCTGATCGCAATTGAATTTGCACGCTCTCTTTTTCTTTTAACAATGCTTCCAGTTGTTTTAATTGTTCAGTTAAAGAGTTAATATCATTGCTGCTTTGTTTAATCTCCGCGAGTTCTGCTACCACTGCTTTACTTTTACTTGTTAAGTCTTTTTCTATTTTAGCCAGCTCTTCGGCTTTGGCCTGCGCCGCAGAGAGATTAGTTTGGGTATTTTTTAATGCATTTTCTAAAACAACTAAATCCTGATTTTTTTGTTTAAGTTCAGCTTCCGCGTTCTGAAACTGATTTTTTAATTGATCATAAGACGCGCGCAACGCATTATTTTCCGCTAATATCTCTTTCTGACTGCTTTTCGTGTTTCCTAAATCATTGATTTTTTTAGTTAAAACTTCGATCTCTTTTTGCTTACTTGATATTTGCTTAAGTTGCTCTTGGGTCTGAGCTGCTAAAGCTAGCTTTTCCTGCATAATCAGCTTTTTATCTGCTTCTAAACTATCGGCTTTAGCTGCTATTGCTTGTTTGCCCTGTTCAACACCACTCAGCTGCTTACCCAGCGCGTCTAACTGTTTATTCTGTTCAGCATTCAGCTGGATTAGTTTATTATTTTTTTCTATTATAACTTCAAACTCTTTTCCCTTGGCTAAAAGATCATTTTTTAATAAGGAAACTGTGTTCTCGACTTTAGCCAAAGATTTATTCTGACTAGCAAGCCCCACATTTTCTTTTGCTAAAGCATCAAGCTCTATTCTCAACTTCGCGATCTTAGCTTCCAAATCAGCACGTTCAAGGTTTATTTTAGCAAAATCCTTGCTCATTTTTTCAGATTCAAGCTTAGAATTATTAAGGTCGGTTTTAAGTTTTTCCTGTTCCAAACTTGCTGTCTGATTTTGTTGTGCAAGATTATCGCGTTTTGAATTAATATTTTTATTTTCTTCCTCTAATGAAGAGATGTTCTTATTTAAAACAAGTATTTGCGACTCTAAATCTTTCTTAACTTTTTGGGTTTCTTTTAACTGCTGACTCAAATCATCTTTAACTTCATTTGATTTTGCGATCAAAGTCTCTAATTCGCTGATTCTTTTTTCTAATTTTTCCGCGGAAGAATTCTTTTTTCCGGAAATAGATTTTTCTTGCTCCAGCGCCTTATTCGTTTTTTCAAGCATACTATTCTTCGTTAAAATACTATCTTTTTCTTGCTGATTCAAAGCAAGTTCTTTATCAATGCGCGCAATCTGCGCGTCCTTTTTAATAATATCTGCGTCTTGCGATTTTAGGGTTTGCTTAACTTGGTTTAATTCTGACTGCAGATTTTCAATCTTTTCTAATTCTTGTTTATAATCCCGCGCAAGCTTTTCTTTTTCTTTAGCAAGAGCATCTTTTTGTTCTTGCAAACCTTTGCTATTATTTTGAGTAAGCAGAATTTGTTTATTTAGCTCCTCATTTTTCTTATTTAATCCAGCCAATTCAGCTTCAAGCGTTTGTGTTTTTTCCGCTTTATCATCCAAAGAAGCTTGCATTGCTTTAAGCTTATTCTCAAGCTGCGCTACAACTTTATCGTCTTTTGCCTGTGTTTCTGTTTCAGCCAAAAACGCTTCTTTTTCTTTTTGGATTTGAGCGATTTGATTTTTTGCTTGCTCGAGCTCTTGTTTTTTCTGATCAAGCTGAACCTGCATTTGTTTTATCTGCTCAGTTACTTGTCCGGAATCAGCACTTTTACCGGCTAATTCTTCTTGCTGTTTTTCTAATGTCATAATAATTTGTTCAAACAACTTATTCTCGAGAACAATCTTTTGTTTTTCACTTTCTTTAAGCCCAAGGTCTTCTTCGGCTTTTTTAATATCATGCTGCAATTGTTCTTGTTTTTTATTTTGCGCTAAATTGCTTTCATTTACTTTTCTTAGCGCTTCCTCTAAATTATTCTTTTCCGCTTTAAGGATTTCATAATGCTCAAGCTGATCCCTAATAGATAATGCCGGCTTTTCCTCATAAGCTTCTTTTTTAGCTCCAAACAAACCTCCTAAAAAAGTATTATCGCTAGTTACTACCGGTTTAATCGTGACATCTTTTTTTTGATATAAATCTATCAGCTCTTGTTTGACAACTAAAAGTTCTTCTGCTAAAGATTTTTTCTCATTATTAACAGTTTCGATCAAAACCTGGTCTTGCTGCAGCCGCTCATCTTTATTTATTAAAGTTAGTTCTAATTGTTTTATCTTCTGAAACAGCTCTTCTTGGGGCTTGTTCTTTTTCTTTAGCTTGGCATTAGCCTTTTCTAATTTATCCTGAAATTCTTTTCTTTCTTTTTTTATTCTTTTAATCTCGTTTTGTAATAATTCGTTTTCATTATCTAAACGTTCACTGTCATTGATTATTTTTCTAGCATCTTTACCTGAATCGCTTTGCTTTGGGATTTCGCTTAACTCTTTTTTAATTATAACTCCAGCCGGATTTTCACTCGCATGCAGCACTTGTCTTGCTTTTTCAAACTCAGTCTGAGCTTCTTTATACTTACCCAGTTTATATAATTCCTGAGCTCTAATATAATGCTTATCATATTCTTGCGAATAAGCAGAAGCTAAATTACAGAAAATAAATACAACTGCGCATAAAATCACACTTAAAACTATGTTTCTTTTTTTAAAGCTAAGCATTATTTATTCCCCCGACAAAAACTCAGTTCCCCATTAATAGTTCGATTTCTTTTTTTAATTTATCTGCTTTAATTTTATCTTCTGAAGTGTTTTCCTGTTTTTTAAAACGCTCAACCATATTTTCTTGCAAAGTGATATTTAACTGTGTTGAGCGGCTTAGATCTTCCAATGTTCTTTTTTGACGTTGCTGAATATCCACAAGCTCTTGTTGTTTTACTTGAAATTCCGCTTTTAATATCGCCAGTTCGCTTTTCAGGCTTAAGATATCTTTATTCTTAGCGATAATTTCTTCTTCCCTGCGCGATAAAAGCTCGCTCATCTGAAGCATCTGGTTCTTCAGGTTAGAATAGAGCATATTGGCATTGTTAAATTCTTTATCTTGATAGAATCCGCGTTCTTCTAAACTCTGTTTTGCCCTAGCTAATGCCGCTAACTCTTCATCTTTTCTTTTTAATGCCGATTCCTTATCCACCAAGGAATCATTAAGCATCTTAATTCTATCTTTAAGCAAAGCATATTGTCTGGCTTCAGTCGCCCCTTCGGGAAAAGATAAATCTGATCCGGCTTTAAGCGTCTTTTCTAATTCACTAATTCTCTGTTTGGATGTTTCCAGTTCAACTTCCTTACTCATTAAAAGTTCTGAAAATTTAACTACCTGGGCTTTAGCTGTATCATAAAGAGCATAAGCTTTGTTTAAATCTGGTTGCCCTGATTTAAGCGGAACCTCACCAATGGGTGGTAATATATCCGCAAAGGAATCTTTCTTCAAGGCATTAATAATTTTTTCTTGTTCTTTTAATTTTTTCTCAGCCTCGGCGAGATCTTGTTCCGCCAAATCTCGCTCGCTTTCGATTTTCTTGATATTACGCGCTTTTCTCTGTACATCTAATAACTCTTCTTCAAGACTTGCTATTTTTTCACTTTGAAGATTTAATTTTTCATTTATTTTAGACCTTGCGCTGCTAAACTGGACAACCTCTCTGTTGAGCGAACTTCTTTGCGATTCTTTTTCTTTGAGCTGGCTGCGTAAATCATCAATTTGCGCTTTTAATTTATCATTCGGAGTTTGCGCTGATATCTTTAATGCTTGCTCTAATTTAGTCTCAACTTTTCCCATTTCCGTTTCAAGCTTAGCTATTTTTTTTTCTAGAATTTTTTTCTCTTTATTCGAGTTAGCATTTTCCTGAACAAGATTTTTAATCTCGCTGTCTTTTTCTTTTAATAATTTATCAGTTTTCTCTATTTTTTCTAAATAGCCGCGAATTGTCTTATCGCTTTTCGTGGCATTTAACTCATCTTTAACCTCTTTCAAGGTTTCCAAAGTTTTAGTAAATTCGCGAGTAAGGGAATTTACCCGATTATTTAGACTTAGATTTGATTCCTGCAAAGAATCCTTTTCTTTTTTAACTTGCGAATATGAAACGTCAAGCGTTTGAAGTTTTTTTTCATTTTCCGCATATTGTTCTTTAATATTTTTTACATCTGACAGCCCAGCAAGTTCTTTTTTAAGTACTGAGATCAGCGTTTCTTCTTCGTTTTTTTCAATAGTTAGAGCTACTTTTTCCTTAAATAATAATTCAGCACGCTTTGCTAATATTTCCGCTCTATTTTTCGTTTCGATAAAGCGGAATACAAAAAATATAACTCCGCCTGCTACTAATATTAATAGGAAAAACGCTATTCCTTTTAAGAATTTACTCATTAGGATTCTCTTACTTTAGGTTAACATCATTATAGATATCATGAATATATATAGAAAAATTTTTACTTAAATCAACTGGCTTATTTTGAAGTAATTTTTGCCCATGCGCGTCATGTGTCACTTTAATAACAGGCCTAAGCGGCATCTTTGGGTTTTGGCTTGATACTTTGGCGATTTCCTTAGTATTAAGCCGAATTATTGTATTTAATGGAAATATACCCACGCAATCAATCAAGGTCTTAAGAAATTTAGGCTCGAATTTATTTTTTTCATTTATAAGATCTTTTATTATTTTTAGATACCCTAGTTTTTTTCTATAAGGCCTGGCATGATTCATTGCCTCATAGACATCCACAACCGCGATTAGTCTGGCATATTCACATATTTCTTTATCTTTTAATCCGTACGGATATCCTGAGCCGTCAACACGCTCATGCTCTTGGTGAATAACATCAAAAATTTCAAAATCTAAATCTTGAGCGATTTTTTTTAAAACATCTTTACCTAAAATTGGATGTTTCTTAATTTCCCAAAAATCATTATCACTGAAACGCGCGGGACGACTGATAAGATTATCAAAATTTATCAGGCCAATGTCATGAACAAGCGATGCTAATCCAATTTGTCTAAGACGAGTATGATCATAATTTAAGTCCATTGCCAGCCGCAAACAAAGAATGCAGACATTTACAGAATGCTGATAAATATACCCCTTTTCAACAGAATACTCCGTGAAAAAAAGTCTTAGTAATTGATTTGGATCATCTTTGAGAAAAGCAATAAACTGTTTAATTATATCTTCTGCTGCAAGAAAACAGCCTTTTTGCCCATTATCCAAAGGGTTCATTATTCCCTGGACAAAAGAAATTGCCCTTTGATACGCATCAACTACCTGGGCAGGTTCAGCCTCAGCTTTTTCCTCAATCTCTGAAAAAGTTTCCTCAGTCTTGTCCTGATCAGCAACAACAGTCTCTTGCTGGATTACCTCAGGTTCAAGCGGCTTAATTTCAGTTTTTTTTATCCTTAACTCAGGGTTTATTTCTTGCGCTTGCGGCTGTTTTAATTCAATATCAGGAGCAGGCCGCTCAGATGCCTGAGCCTTACTTACCTTACTCAGCCTGTTTTTTTTTGCCTTTTTAAGAATATCAGATATTTTTAGCATTTTTGTTTTTTAATATGTCTCAATTTTTAGTCAGGAATTTTCCTCTCGACTATTGTACTGGTGATTTTTCTTTGCTGATAAATGTAAAATCCTCTGATTCACTGGGAGCTTTTTGTTGACTTAAAACACCGCGCATTTCGGTCATATTCTCGTCAATTTCTCCGCGCCAGAAAACAATCTGTCCATTTTCTGAGCTTTGCATAGTTTCCCAAATCGTCATTCCATTCTCTTTTATGGTTAAAGTATAATTTGTCGCTGTAAAACCTTTATCACTAAACTGCTGCGAGTAAAATTTATTGTCCTTAAAAATCAGATCATCTTTTCTGATTTTTCCGCCTCCAGCTATAGGAAAAATCTCGGTATTCCAGCTGGTATTATTAAGATTTTTTCTTACTTTTTCACTCAATGCTTTTGCTTCAATTTGTGAAAGATTTGCTTTCTCCTGTGAAGCAACGGGTTTTACTGATTTTTCTTGGGTTACTGGTTTTACTGGTTTTTCCTGGATTACTGGTTTTTCTTGGATTACTGGATTAGCTTGTTTTTTAGACTCCACCTGAATTTCTTCTGTTTTTTCCTCAGGAGTATCAGATTTTTTCTTACCCCACAAGGCATGTCCGTTTTGCGCTGTGCTGATTACAAATACTGCGATTAAAACCATACAAAACACTGCTTTTTTCATACCGCCCCCTTTTGTTTATAATAAACTTTATTTAGCGCCTGCTTTTCCTTCCCAAGTCTGCCAGGTAAGGATATATCTTTTAACCCAATCAACGTCTTCATCTTCTTTTTTAGTTAACATCAGGAATTTCTGAAACCGATCAATTGCCTTTGGTCTATCTTCGACATATTCCGCGTAAATAAACCCCAGATTAAAATAAGCTTGCGGGTCATCAGGATTTAATTCAATCGCTTTTTCAAACTCAGAAATTGCTCTGGGATATTCTTTATTCTTTGTGTAAAAAACACCCAGGTTATAATGCATAAGGGCTGTCCGCTTTATTAATATTTTATTTTCTCTGGCAATCTCAGCATATTCCTTTGGCTGACGATTGATTTTGTTTTCTAGCTTTTTATTCGTAGCTACTGATTTCTTATACTTTAATTTTACTTCTTTTATTTGATCTCTTAACACCCCGGCTGTTGCTTCCGCCTTAGCTGCTTGATCCACAGACTTTTCAACTTCTTTTTGTATTGTCTTCAGATTGTTCTCAAGCCGAGATATCTCTTTTGCCTGTTCTTTAATTTTTCTATTTAAATCCTCAACAATGATATAGCCAGCTTTGGATTTTGAAAGAGTCTTACGCAATAAATCCCTTTCTTCCTGTAGCTGAAATTGATCTGCTAATAAATTATCTATTTTAGTTAACAGCTGTTCATTGCTCGCCTGGAGCCGATTGTTAGTACTTTTAAAGGTTTCTTTTTCCATCTCCCATTGGGCCCGTTCAGCCTCAATTAAACTCAACTGCTCTTTGGCTTGAGTTATTTCATTTTTGTATTGCAAAAGAATCTTCATCTGAGCTAGTAAATTTTCCCTATCGGTTACAACAGCCTCATATTCTTTCTTTAACGTGCTATAATCTTTATTCGCGTCAGGTTCTCCCTGAGCCTGGCCAAAAGCAATTGCTGGCAACAACATCATCACACAAAAGCACACTAGCTTAATTGATTTCATTTTATTCATCCTTTAAAGGTTTTAGTGTTGGATAATATGCCTCAGCATCTTTGTATTCCGGATATTCTTGATACAATTTTGGTTCTATTTTATGTTGTTTTTCAAACTCAGTCAAATCAGATTCGGTTGTCATTAGATTATAGTCTTTATATCCCTTATCCTGATCAATCCCAAAATCTCGTTTATCTCCAGTATCTAATTTGTCTCCTTTTATAATATGAGCCGTAACCATAATCAGTAATTCGCTACGGCTTGACCCCTTTGTCCCGGATTTAAACAGCATTCCCAAAATAGGGATCTTTCCTAAAAACGGTACTTCCTGAGAATTATCCGATTTTTCTTCACGGCACAACCCGCCAACTGCCACAGTTGCCCCATCTTTTATCATTACGGTTGTCTCTGCAGTTGATGAATCAACAATTGGAATTCGGTTATTTTGCGCTGTGAGCAAAGTTCCGATCACACTACTTAGATCAGGCTTTATTTTTAAAGTAACATATCCTTCATCATTAATTGTCGGAGTAATATGAAGCTGTAAACCAACATCTAAAAAAGTTACCTCTTCAGAAACCGTAGTTGTTGTCTGCCCGGCAGTAGTGGTTGTTGTAATATAGGCTTGCCGCTCACCTACATGAATACGCGCCTCCTGATTATTTGTAACCGCAAGTTTAGGATTGGACAGAATTTTAACAGTCCCTAATGTCTTCAGATACTTTAACATAACATCATAATCATTATTACCCACTACTCCAATATGCATTTCACCTGTGCCCACAGTTGGCACACTTGAAGCATAATCAGAAGTTGTTCCGCTAAAAGGGTACGATCCAATATTTCCGGTATCACTAAGCACCTCAGCTCTTGAACGCCATGCAGCAGTAGTGCTGTTTACCGATGCCAGCGGGGTAGAGCCAAGATAGCTTGTATTCCCGTCTTTATTCGCTAATTCAAACAGCCCCTCCCATTCAACCCCTTGGCTTAAATCATCAGTAAGCTTTATTTGAATTATTGTGGACTCAATCAATACTTCCCGAGTCTTTTGATCCAGTTTTTTAATAATCGCTTCAATATCTATCATTCTCTCAGGTAAAGTCTGAACAATAAGCTGATTCGTCCGTTCATCCGCCTTTATCGATCCCACTTTTTTCATATCCAGCTGAGTCTTAAGCTGCTTTTCAATATCCTTCGCATTCGCGTACTGCAAATCAAAAACTCTTATCGTACTTTTGAATTCTAACAATTCCAGGGTTTTAGTTATTTCCACTATTTTTTCTGGTGTATCAAGCACAAGTATGGTTCCGGAATCAGCCTCAACTAATACTTTGCCAATTGTACTTTTTATCGAATCAATTATGGTATAGGCTTGATCGGGTATAACATATTTCAGGTGAAACACTTTTACCTGACGGATATCATCAAAGCCTTTTCCATAGCGCTGTTTGTATTCTTTTTCCGTCATTACATTAAAAATTGAACCTATTTTTTCATAAGCTAAACTATTTGACCTGATAACAATCTCAAATATATCTTCCACAGCCGCATCATTAATCATTAAAGTTATTCGGCCGGAAACCTCTTTTGTCGGCACAATATTCAAATTAGCTTTTTGGGCAATATATTTAAGAGCATCTTTAACTTCAATATCCCGCAAGTCAAGAGAAATCAATTCTTTAGCAACCATAAGATTTGAAACAGCCACAGGATTAGCTGCTACTGCCGAGGCATACTCACGTAAAGCTAAAGCAGTTCCAACAGTATATAATATTGTAACTGTGAAAAAGAAAATAGTCAAAAATATAATAAAAATATATTGTTTCATGGGTATAAAAATTATTTAACATTTTCCTGCGCACCCCAGATAAGCAAATATTCCTTTGCTTTCTGCGCATCCTTATCATTAGGAGCCAGAGCAAGATAATGCTTGAAATGAGAAAGCGCTTTTAATTCATCAATCAAATATCTTGAATATATAATCCCCAGATTATAATGGGTACTAGCATCCCGATCATTATACTTTAAAGCGTCTTGAAATTCCGACACTGCTTGTGTGTATTCCTGGCGCTGCGCGTGAAAAACCCCTAAGTTATAATGCAAAGAAGCATTCTGTGAACGCAAATCGCTTAATTCTTTCTCCTGCTTTGATAACCGCTCCGGCAGGGACTTTATCTGAAGATCAAGATTCTTGTTTTGAGTATCAAGATCACTAATATTCCGCTTCAGCTCATCTATACTATCTGAATATTTAGCGATTAACTTAATCTGCTGGTCTTCTTTTTTCTGCCAATCACGCTCTTTTTTATAAAAAATCTGGACTTGTTTAGCTAAACTATCTTTATCTTTTTCAAGCTTTGCCTGAACCTCTTTCAAAGTATTATATTTATTTTTATTCTCTTCGAGCTGGTTAAGATAGTTTTCTTTATCCTTGTTGGAAAGTTCGTTTTTCTTTTCCAGTTCTCCGGCAAGTCCTCTAAATTCCTTTAACTCTTCACTCAACTTATTTTTATTCTCTTCCAATTTTACAATATAATCCTGTTCCTTATCCCTAACCAGCTGCTCAGTAAGATTAAGCTTCTTATCTTTATCTTCTACCTGCTTTTTATAATCCGCGACCAGTGATAGCAGTTCCAGATTTTCATTGGCCATTTTATTGTTTTTCTCTTTTAGCATCGTAAGCTCTTCATAGGACTTATTTAAAATCTTATTAAGATTGGTAAATTCGGTTTTAAGGAAATCTATCTCATCATTGGCAACCTGGATCCCTCCTGCTTCATTAGGATTTAAGCCTTTTGCCGGATCGCCCTTACCATCTAAACTGATTAGTTTGAGTAAAAGCTGTTTTTTCTCATTTACCAATCTATCATTTTGGTTCATCAGGTTTTCGTTTTTCTTTCTCAGGTCTAACACATTTGCCTCAAAACTCTTATTACTTTCCGACACCAGTATCTTTTGCGCTGCTCTTTGCTGCAAAATCTCCTCATCTTTTTGCTGGATCAAAGCCTTCTGGGAAATAATTTGGGCATCTTTATCCTTCACCTGCTGCGCAAAAGATTGCAAGTCTGCTTCATACAGCTCTTTCTGATCAGTATATTCTTTACTGTTTTCCTGAAGTTTTGCCAACTCTTCTTTTAGCGATTTTTCTTTCTGAATGTATTTTTCTGTATAATAGAGTTCCATTTGCTGCAATTGTTCTTGAGCAACCGAGAGTTGTTTTTCTTTTTCCGCGAATTGTTTTTGCGTCTGCGTAAGCTTATTCTGAAAATCCTGATTATCTGCCTCTATTTGCTGATTTCGATTAACAATAGTCTCGCCTTCTTTTTTCACAAGGATTAATTCATCTTTTAAAGATTTTTCCCTTTGCTGCATAGCCTCAAGCTGTTTTATGGTCTCTTGCTTTAAATTAGTCAGCTGGTCATTAAACGCTCTTTCTTTTTTATCCAATGTATCTTTAAGTGTTATTATTTGTTCTGACTGATCTTGATTCTGCTTGGCATATTTTTGTTCAGATTCAGTTTTTTTCCTATTATCTTCTTTAAGCGTTTCCGTTAGTTTACTTAATTCAGCGATTTGCTCAGTTTCTTTTTGTGATTTCTGAGCATAGTATGCTTCTTTTTTCTCAGAATCTTCCTTTAATCTATTATAATTATTCTTAAGCTCAGCTTTATTCTCTTCTAATGTACTTATGGCCACTTGCGATTTTGTAAACAGCTGATCTACATTATTAAGCTGCTGTCTGAGCGAAATAATTTCCCCTTCTTTTGCCGCGATAGCCTGCTCTTTTAAGGCCATCTGTTCGCTAAGAAAATCGTGTTTTGATTTAACCTGTTCATATTGCTTGCTTAAATCATCATAAGCCTGCTGCTTAGTTTTCAGATCTTTTGCTAAATTCCCCATGTCTTTAGCGATTTTTTCCACCACACTTGAGACCTCTTCAGCAGCATCCTGGCCTTGAGATACTGAGCAAACAGTAAGACTCAAAGTAAATATCAGTGCAGAAATAAGCCCCCCACTTCCCCCTATTCCTTGCCATCGAATTTTTTTCATTCTAAATCCTCTTTTTGGAGTTCAATAAAAGATCTTTTGTATGGTTTAAAACTTTTGATTTCCATTCCGCCCAAATCACTCGCCGACGGAGGAGGTAAATATGTTTGCTGCTCCTGTTTTATTCTATCCACCAGCTCATAATTCTGAGCTGGTTTTATCCCTGGATCCCCAATCATATCACCGTCTGAGGAAACCATTACCTCTCCGCTTATAATCGTAGGGGTAATCATAATTAATAATTCAGTAACATTTTTAGTATCATTTGTTTTCTGGAATAAAAGGCCGAGTATCGGAATACTGCTTAAAAAAGGAACTCTTTGTTTAGTTTGCGATTTTTCTTCTCTCCGTAATCCTCCGAGAACAAGCGTTGCCCCGTCTTTAATTAAAGCATTTGTTTCCGCTAAAGAAGTATCGACAATCGGAATATTATTGCCGGTAGGAGTAACTAAAGTCTGAATTACACTGCTAACCTCAGCCTTTATCTTTAAATCCACAAACCCGTCTTCGTTAATTCTCGGCACAACATCCATTTGAATACCAATATCGATAAACTGCACATCTTCCGATATTGTACTGGTAGATTGTCCGGTAGTTGTGGTTGTGGTAACATATGCCTCACGCGCGCCCACGTGAATTCTTGCTTCTTGATTATTGGTTACCGCGATCTTCGGATTAGATAAAAGTTTTGAAGAAGTAACAGTTTGAATATAAGTTAAAACCATATCCAAATCATTACCACCGATAATACCCACATGCATTTGATTAAGACCAACGATACTGTTACTGCTATTATAAACCGATGTGGTTCCACTAAACGGATATGAACCAACATTGCCAACATCTTCGTAAACCTGCCGGCGGGAACGCCAATCAGCAGTTGCTGAGCCAACAGAAGAAAATGGAGCAGAGCCGATATAAGTCAGGCTGTTTGAATCTGAAGCGGCATCAAACAGCCCCTCCCATTCAATCCCTTTATCCAGCGCGTCAGATATCTTGGACTTTACAATTTTAACATCAATTAAAACCTGTTTTGTTTTTTTGTCCAAAGCTTTGATCAATTCCGCGATTTCTTCCATTCTTTTCGGAAAGGTCTGGACAATCACTTGATTACTCCGCTCATCGGCTTTAATTGATCCCACTTTTTTCCCGGAAAGCCTCTGATTTAAAGTCTCTTCCACAGTCTTAGCATTAGCATAATCCAGCGTAAATACCTTTACAATACTTTTTTGTTCAAACTGTTCCAGAAGTTCTTCCATGCGCACAAGATTTTCTTTTGAATCCATACAAAGAATATTTCCCGATTCCTGATCAACCAGTATTCTCCCTACTTCACTTTTAACAGCATCAAGCAGATTAAATGCCTGTTCCGGGATCGCATAATTAAGATGAAAAACTTTTACTTTTCGGATATCGGAAAAACTTTTTCCATAGATCACTCTATATTCTTCTTGAGTCATAACATTATAGATATCGCCTATTTTATCATAAGCTAAGCCATTTGACCTAAGCATGATATCAAATACATCCTGTACCGGAACATCTTCAACCACTAAAGTTATCCGTCCCATAACAGATTTTGTGGTTACAATATTAAGTCCGCTTTTTAAGGAAAAATATTTTAAGGCATCATTAATATCTATTTTTCTTAAATCCAATGAGATTAACCCATCAATGCCCTTGGTTAAAGCCATAATCTTAGGCTGGGGTGGCGCAATCAAAGCGGTTCCGCTCCCAGCATCTTGTGCTGATAAATAATTAATCTTAAACAGGATAACAATGACAATTAATCCTATTCCAATATTTTTTTTCCTCATCGCACTTCAACCTCTTCACCTTTATAACGCAAAATAACTCTATCTTTTTGAATGTCATAAACTTTGATATCATCAATCATATAACCCTTTTTAACAAAATATGTTTTTTCCAATTCAGGGTTTTCGATTATCGCGTCCGGGTCATCGCCCCAGGAAATACCGACTAATTTCAGATTCTTAGTTAATTCTGCAAGCGGAGAAACCTTATTTTCCTTTTCTTCTTTAAAATCAACTTCTTTTCTTTTTACATATCCCATTTGAAAAAGATCTCTAACTTCAGCTTTTTGCAAATAATACTCTTTTGGCTTTAAAAGTGAAATTGTCTCCGGAGTTTCACTAATTACATTTGCTTGGGCATCTTTACCCACAAGCAACGAAATCCTGTCTGAACCTTTAATTTCAATACTTATAAATACCGCTAAAGCAACTATTGCGATCCCAATCGCGCATTGCAAAAACAGATTAATCATCTTTAAATCTTGAAATACGCTTTTAT
Organism: Candidatus Omnitrophota bacterium; assembly: GCA_043805415.1. Classification (GTDB taxonomy): domain Bacteria; phylum Omnitrophota; class Gorgyraeia; order B26-G9; family B26-G9; genus JAHITE01. The sequence continues at coordinate 124,145 of JAZDHZ010000027.1, forward strand.
CTGCCCCCCGCCGCTTATGACTAAAACTGTCTTTTAAAAAAGCGATTCTCGCGCGAAAAGACCCAAAGGATAGATATTTGTTTCCCATCTGAACCGGAGAAGGCATAGCGATCTTATTAATTTTACCTTCAATAATCTCTAATAAACGCTTTTCCGGTGTTTTTTCTGCCATATTTATTAATCCGCTACTTTAAACAATTACACTTGGCTGTCTGACCCAATGCAATCCTTGTTGAATTTCTTCTTCCACGATTTCTTTGATTAAATCCTCATCAATAACAAATTTATTTCTCATAACCAAACGTTTTAGCGCCTTATGACAGAGCATATTCATCCGTCGAGGATACCCCCTTGTGTTTTGATAAATCGCTTTTATTGCTGTATCTAAGAACAGATGCATATTGGATTTATATCCAGCTTGCCGAATGCGATACTCGATCATTTTGCGAGCTTCGTACTCATCCAAAGGATTTAAGGTAAATTTAAAACTTATTCGATCAATAAAATTCGGGATATTAATCAATTTTGAGTGCAATTCCATTTGTCCCAATAATACCAGCTGGAGTAATTTATATTCATTGGTCTCATAATTAAGCAAAACCCGCAAACACTCTAGGGTCAGTTCATTTAACTTTTGCGCTTCATCAATAATCAGCACAATGGTTTTTCCTTCTTCAACCCCTTTTTGGAATAAAAATTTTTCCAATGCCTCTTTGAGGTTAAGAATCCTCGGCCCCTCTTTAGCCACTTCAATATCAAAATTACGCGCAAGCGAAGTAAGAAATATTTCTTCATCATTGTACACAGGGTCGAGCATCATATGACAAATAAACCCTTCCTGTGATTTTATCAGCTGATAAAGTTTACGGCTAAGCGTTGTCTTGCCAGTTCCGACATCGCCTAAAATAACTCCTAGCCCGCGTTTAAGCCGCAGTTCAATCATTAAATTAGTTAAAGCCATGTCATGCTCTCTTGATTCATAAAAAAACATTGGGTCAGGACTTGTTGAAAAAGGCTCTTTATCAAATCCTAAAATTTTATAATAGCTCATAAAATATCCTCGAAAAATAAAAGACCATGCCTTATGTCAAAACCCATAAAACACAGTCTTATACTTTTCATTAAAAGATTAGACAACCTCTTAAAATCCATTTTAAAAATCCTCTTCCTTGATACTCCTGATCCTTAAAAAATTATATTTTTAAGCATTATCCAACATTTTCGCGATAATTTTTAAAGGATATCCTTTACCCTTTAACTCATCAATTTTATTTAAGTTGGTTTCCACCTCAATAGCTATATAAAAACGCTTATTGCCAAAACCTCTTTTTCTAATAGCATTAAGCAAACCAAAATTTGTATAGTGATTCAATGTCTGATAAGAAATATTATACTTTCTTACCACGTCCATAGCAGTTATAATTTCATCCATTTGTACCTCGTAATTTATAAAGACACCAACTCCATTTTCAGACAATCATACCCATCCTGGGAAAGGCGGGAATATTTTTTACAAAAATATGAATAAAAAATATATTTTTAAACATTTTGATAATAGCATATATGGTAACTATTGTCAAGTAATATAGTCTAGTAAAAATTAAATATAAAAAGCAAGAAAAAACAAGCATTTAAAGGCCTTTAAATCCAGCCAATCAGACTTAAAGCACATATGGTTTTCGCGTCAATTATTTCCCCTTGTTTAAACAGGTTTTTAATTTGAGCTTTTGTTTGCGTTTTAAGCTGAATAATCTCATCTTTTTCCAGTTGTTGGGCACAAATACTGAGTTCACTGGCAGAGAAAAACACAATTCGTTCAGTTGAATAGCCCGGACAAGGATAAATCTGGCCTATTTTTTTAATTTTTTTCGCTGTATATCCTGTCTCTTCAATAAGTTCACGCCTGGCACATTTAGCATGCTGTTCATCTTTACCAAGCGTTCCCGCGGGTAATTCATATAAATATTGCTCAATAACCGGCCGATATTGGTACAATATGATGATTTTATTTTTATTTAAAAAAGGAACAATCAGCACTGCTCCGGGATGCTTTACTATCTCCAGATTTATGGTTTCTGAATTAGGTAAAACAATTTTTTTCGCGAAAACCTTTATTAATTTTCCATCAAATTTTTTTTCCACCGAGTTTCTCCAAAAAAAGGGGTAGAAAAATATTTTCTACCCCTGGTGTTATAACTTAAGCCTGTGAACTTTTAGGTTTAAAGTCCTTTTTTGGCAACAAGTTCGATAAGATCAACCACTCGGTTTGAATAACCCCATTCATTATCATACCAAGAAAGTACTTTAATCATCCCCGCCCCGATCTTCATTGTGCTCAAAGCATCAACAACCGAAGAATGTGAATCTTTTATAACATCAGCGGAAACAATCGGATCTTCACAATAAGCCAGGATGCCTTTCATTGTGGTTTCAGCCGCTGCTTTGAGTGCCGCGTTTACTGTTTCAACTGAAACATCTTTTTTCAGTTTAACCACAAGATCAACTAAAGAACCGGTTGGCGTAGGAACCCGAATAGATAGACCATTTAATTTTCCATTGAGCTCTGGAATAACTAATCCCACAGCTGATGCCGCTCCGGTTGTTGTCGGAATCATCGAAAGCGCCGCTGCCCGAGCTCTTCTTAAATCACTATGCGGAAAATCAAGAATTACCTGGTCATTAGTATAAGAATGAATTGTGGTCATTAAACCTTCTTCTATGCCAAAATTATCATTTAACACTTTCGCTAGCGGAGCCAGACAGTTAGTTGTGCAGGACGCGTTGGAAATAATCACATCACTTGCTCTTAGGCTGGAATCATTAACCCCTAAAACAATTGTATTATCAATTTTATCTTTTGACGGTACGGTTAAAATAACTTTTTTTGCTCCGGCTTCAATATGCCACATTGTCTGCTCTTTTGATCTAAACACACCGGTTGACTCAACAACTATATCAACTTTCAGAGCCTTCCAAGGTAACTGTTTGGGATCCTTTATTGCCGAAATCTCAATCTTTTTACCATCAACAATTATCGCGTTTCCGTCTACAGAAACCTTTTTATCATATCTTCCGTATACAGAATCATACTTTAATAGATGCGCCAGAGTTTTCGCGCTAGTAAGATCATTGATCGCGACAACCTCAATATTCTTATTTGCCATGGCAATCTTAAAAACATGTCTTCCGATTCTTCCAAACCCATTAATACCGATACGTACTCCCATTATACTGCCTCCTTTCAAAACACCTGATTATTAGTATGCAGATTTTTAAACAACCTCACGCAATAGTTTAGCAGTTTGTTCTGGCGGGCTGGGATTGATATAAAAACCTGTCCCCCCATTCAAAACCAGCAGACCTGGTAAGCTTTGGCAAAATCTGCATATGCCAGTGATAAAAACCAAGCTCCTGTTCATGCTGAATAGGAGCTGTGTTAATAATAAAATTAAACGGCGGATCTGTCAAGATTTTTTTCAAACGCCATAAAACATCCCTTAAAATAGCGGAAAATTCATAGATCATATCTTCTGGAATAAGATAAAAATGCGAACAATGTTTTTTCGGTATAATCCAAATTTCAAAAGGCGTACAGGCGGCAAAGGGAGTAAACGCGACAAAATTTTCGTTTTCGCAGATCATCCTTTGTTTAGCTTCCAGCTCTTGATCAATAATATCGCAATAAACACAGCGCTCTTTAAACCCGTAATACTTCTCCGCGCCTCTTAAGGCTTCTTTTATTTTTTTCGGAACAATCGGCAAAGCGATTAACTGGGAATGCGAATGTTCCAGGGAAGCACCGGCGCTTTGTCCGTGGTTTTTAAATATCAGAATATATTCAAAACGATTATCCTGCTTTAATTCAAGACAGCGCTGTTTATAGGAAAAAATTATTTTCGCGACCTCTTCATCACTTAAATCAGCAATGTCTTTCTGATGATCCGGAGTTTCGATTATAACTTCATGCGCTCCTACTCCATTCATCTGGTCATAAATCCCAATGCCCTGGCGGTCCAAATCTCCTTCCACGCGCAAAGCGGGAAATTTATTGGCAATAACCCGTAAATTCCAAACTGGATTATCACCTGCCCCGGGAGTTCTATCGACAAATATATCCGGCGGACTTTTATCTTCATTGCCTGGGCAAAAAGGACAAAATTTATTAAGCTGTTTCGCGCTTACCGATTGTTCGAAATAATCACTCAGAGAGATTTCCTTATCATCCTGAACAATTATCCATCTGCCTAATATCGGATCACGTCTTAACTGCTGCATTATTGTTTTTCTCCTTGGGGATTTTTTAAAAACTCAGCCGCTAACTCCGGAGGCGTTGGGTTAATATAAAAACCGCTGCCTAATTCAAAACCCGCGACCTTTGTCAGCCGCGGCATAATTTCAATATGCCAGTGATAATCATATTCAATGGTTTTCCAATATCCGGCTGAAGTCATTCTCCGAAAAGGCGCGGTATGAATAATATAATTATACGGCGGATCCGCTAAAGCAATGGAAAGTTTTCGCATTACTGATTTCATTATTCTCGCTAAACCCTCTGTATTTTTTAAATTATAAAAATCCGATGAATGTTCTTCCGGTAAAACCCATACTTCAAAAGGAAAACGCGAAGCATAAGGCGCAAAAGCAATAAACCCATCCCCGCGTTCGACAATCCGCGCTTGTTTTTCAATCTCATGCTGGATCATATCGCAGAAAATACAGCGCTCCCGATATTCATAATACCGCCGCGCTCCGGCAAGCTCTTCCTTAACTCTTTTCGGATTAACCGGCAAAGCAATTAACTGCGTACGCGAATGCTTTGTCGGACTGGCGCCGGCAACAATTCCGTAATTCTTGGAAATCAGCACATATTTGATCCGCGGATCTTTTTCCAAGGCTTGCATTCTTTGCGCGTATACCTTAAACACATCATTTATTTGCTCAACTCCAAGATCAGCAATATTGGCAATATGCTCCGGAGTTTCAAGAATCAATTCATGAGCGCCGATCGCGTTCATTACATCAAACATCCCTATTCCCCGCCTGCCCAGATCCCCTTGGGTTTGCATCAGCGGTTTAGGATTTGGGATAACCCGCACATTCCAGCCAGACTGATTAGGTTTAGGATTCAGCTTCCGCACTGCGTAAATCTCATCAGGAGTTTCTGCCTCATGGCCCTGGCAAAATAAGCATTGTTTTTCCGTGTCTTGGTCAGGGTCTTTTTTAAGCACAAAATCATGCGGCCGTTTTCCCCGCTCCGTGGAAATAATAACCCATCTGCCGATAACCGGGTCTTTGCGTAACTGCGGCATATAAAACTCCGTATTGCGTATCGCGTATAGAGTATCGAGTTTTAAAACAATTGTATTTTTTGTTTTAGCGCAATACGCATTACTCAATACGCAATACTATTTTTAACTTTCCAGGACATCTCCTGTTTTCAGATTATGGCCAATCACAAAATCATAAGCACTCATTGCTTTCTTACCCTCAAGCTGCAAATTTTCAATCAGCAATGATTGTTTACCGGTCTTAACCGCAATCCCCGCGTGTTTTTCAATTTTAAGAATAACCCCGGGAGTTTTATAGTCTGGGATCTGCGGATCAACATCCAATATCTTGGTTTTCAGGATTTTTAATAATTTACCCTGATAATGGGTAAAGGCGCAAGGCCAAGGCAATAATCCTCTGACTTTATTATGAATACTCACCGCGTTATCCTGCCAATTTATCAAGCCATGCTCTTTTTTTAATTTTCCTGCCACAGTTACTTTCGCGGGATCCTGGGGCACAAATTTCACTTGGTTTTTTTCTATTTGTTCAATTGACTCAAGCAAAGCCTTTGCCCCAAGCACAGCCAGTTTTGGTAAAAGCTCCACCGCATCCGCGTCGTTAATTTCTATAGTTTGGGATAAAAGCATATCTCCGCCATCCATCCGCTCATTCATTTTAATTATCGTAACACCGCTAAGCTTATCGCCATTTATAATCGCGTAATTTATCGGCGCCGCGCCTCTCCATTTGGGCAGAAGCGAGGAATGCACATTCAGACAAAACTGTTTGGGAATATCCAGAACTTGTTTGCTTAATTTCTGGCCAAAACTCACAACCACAAACAAATCCGGATTAAAACTTTTTAGCTGTTCAATCGTCGCTGGATCGCTGACTGCTTCCGGCTGAAAAACCGGTAAATTATGCTCCTGGGCAAAGATTTTTACCGGAGTTTTACTCAGCATTAAATTTCGGCCTTTTTTCCGATCCGGCTGAGTGTAGACTGCAACCACTTCCTGGTTTTTAATCAGCGCGTTTAAACTTGCCAAGGAAAAATCCGATGATCCAAAAAACACAATTTTCATAAAATTTCTCTTTCACCTTTAAACAGAATATAATTATAGTTGTTTGACAATCCTGTTTATTTTCTTTACAATACACACTATGGAAAACAATAACAACCTTCAGAACAATGAATTCTTTCAAAAAGCCATAGCTTTATACCGGAAAAAAAACTACGACTATGCCATTGAACTTTTCAGCCAAATCCTAAAAGATAATCCTGATTTTGAAGATTGCCAGCGTTATTTATGGGACGCTATTCGTCAAAGAAATGCTGCTCTTAAAAAATCCTTCTTTGCTGTAATTGTCCAAAAAATAAATATATTTTTACTCTTAATTAAATTTTTCGTTCTGGATATGAACCAAAATAATTCCCAGGCACTCGCGCTTATTCATAAGATCATCCTGATTGATCCCAACAATATCTTCGCTTTGTTTAAGCTAGCATCTTTTCAGCTTAAAACCAACCAAAGTGCTTTGGCCACAGCCGCCTTAGAACAAGTGCTGGCAATTGATAAAAATAATCTTCCGGCTTTAAAAATACTCGCTGATACCTATTATACGAAAAAATCATATGAAAAAGCAAAACTTATGGCAACAAAAATTCTTGAGTTATCTCCCCGCTATTTACCGGCAGAAAATATTTTAAATGATATTTCTGCCTTAGGTACGATTGCCAAAGGATTTGATGAAATAAAACCAGCAACCTAAGCTTTCAGCTTAGAATTCTAAATTTAAAAATCCAAAATCCAAACAAATAATTAAATATTTACAATTTACCATTTGGCATTTCATTGGTCTTATTCATTATTTTATATTTGTCATTTGGATTTTGACATTTGTCATTGGTAATTAATGCTTCCCAATTATACTACCATCCGCGGATCAACATCAATCGCGATTTTTATTTTTGCCGATAACTTGCTGGTTTTTAATACTTGCCGAATTAAGCCATTTGTGCTTAAAACATCAGAAGTATTCAGCAGCATTCCCCAGCGAAAATAGCCTTTTAATTTGGCAATCGGCATAGGCAGCGGTCCGATAATGCTTATGTTCCTATCTTTAGTTTTTATTTTTAGCTGTTGACCGAAACTTTCCGCGGCTAAAATCAATGCTTTTTCTTCTTTTGACCGCAATACCAGACTAATTAAATGCGAAAAAGGCGGAAGATTTAATTGTTTTCTAAATTCTATCTCTTTAGCATAAAAACCGTGATAATCATGCTCAATCGCGCACTGGATGGCATAATGCTCCGGAGTATAAGTCTGCACAATAACCTTGCCCGCGGTTTCCCCCCTGCCGGCACGTCCGGCCACTTGGGTTAAAAGCGAAAACGTTCTTTCGGATGCCCGAAAATCCGGCAAATTCAAACTAATGTCCGCGGAAATAACTCCCACCAGCGTAACATTAGGAAAATCCAAGCCTTTAGCCAGCATTTGCGTGCCCACCAGGATATCGATTTTCCGGGTTTTAAAATCATCAAGGATTTCAAAATGCGCGGTTTTCTTGCGCATTGAATCAGAATCCATGCGCTCAATCCTGGCCTGAGGGAAAACCCGGCGCAATTCGCTCTCAACTTTTTGCGTTCCAGTTCCCGCGTAATTAATATAATTTCCATTACATTCAGGACAAATCTGTACAGCTTGCTGAGTATAATTGCAATAATGGCAAACCAGATTTTTATGATCCGCATGATAAACTAAAGCTAAGTTGCATTTAGGGCATCGCAGCACATAGCCGCATTTAGCGCAATTAACAAAAGTAGAAAACCCGCGGCGATTAAGAAAAATAATTATTTGCTCGCGGTTTTTTAAACAGCGACCGATATTATCCTCCAGCACTTTAGATAATATCGGCAAACGCTTGGTGCGGATTGACTGATCGCGCATATCCACCACCTGCACTGCTGGCAATTCGCTGCCTTTGATTCTTTCCGGCAATTCAATTAATTCATACTCTTTGGTTTTAGCCGCGTAGTTTGATTCTAAACAAGGCGTCGCGCTGCCTAAAATTACCGCGGCTTTGGCGATTTGCGCCCGTTTTATCGCGGTATTGACCAAATGATAGCGCGGAGTATCTTCTTGCTTATAAGTATTTTCATGTTCTTCATCAATAATAATTAAGCCCAGATTTTTCAGCGGACTGAATATTGCCGAGCGCGGACCAATCACAATTTTTGCCTGGCCGGTTTTAATTCTCTGCCATTGAATGAATTTTTCCCCAGCGCTTAATCGGCTGTGGACTAAAGCGACTTTTTCTTGGCTGAATTTTTCCGTAAACCGCTGCACTGTCTGCGGAGTAAGCGCGATTTCCGGAATAAACACCAGCACATCTTTCCCCTGATTTAAAGCCGCTTGGATTGCTCCAAAATAAACTTCGGTTTTGCCGCTGGCCGTAATCCCATGCAGCAGAAAAACCGCGAAATCCGTTTTTTGCAAATGCTGTTTTATCCGCGATAAAGCTTTATTTTGATCGCTGCTCAGAATATGGTTTGAAGCTTTTTGACTAAAATCAATGCCTGGCATTGGCTGGCTTATTTTTCTCGGCTTGATTGAAGTTTTGCCTTTTTTAAACGGCATAGCAATTGCCGCGTCTATGGCCTCACCCCAGGAACATAAATAATAATCAGCCATCCAGCGGGTAAGCTCGAGAATTTCTTTAGATAAAATCGGTTCTTGATCAATAACTGATTTAATATCCTTGGTTCTGGGAATTTCCGTCGCGTTACTCGTACCGACAATAAACCCGACAATTGTCCTGTTTCTAAACGGAATCCAGACCCGCTTACCGACTTGGACTGAATCCTGCAAAGCTAGGGGTACAGAATAATCAAAAATATCATTAAGCGGTAAATTAATCGCGACTTGGATAAATTTATTTTCAGACATATTATTAAGCATTTCTAAGTTATGGAAATATTAAAATAACAGCTTATCCAGCAAATAATCCCTGGATCCCGACTGTAAGTATGGTAACAATGCAGGCGGCAATAAAAACTCCCAAGCCGATAGCAAAAAAAGACGCTCTTTTATTTAAACCAAATAAAAACGCGGCAATTGCTCCGGTCCAGGCGCCAGTCATGGGCAACGGGATTGCCACTAGAATAACCAGACCTAAAAGCTCGTATTGCTCAACAACTTTTGATCTTTTTTTTGTTCTTTCAAATATCCAATTAAAAAAAATATCGCAGATTTTAATTTTTCGCAATTGTTTTGAAATCGGATCAAGTAAATATAAAAGCGGTAATACCGGAAGCATATTGCCCAGCAAGGAAAATATAAACACAGTTTTAACTGCCATACCCATTTTCACAATCCCATAAGGAATCGCTAATCGCAGTTCAACCACCGGCATGGCCGCGATGATGGTAATAATCCACTTTGGAGAAAGCCCGTTTAAAAAACTAACGATCTGATCCGTAATCATAATCCGGCCATCCTTTTTCGCCTACCAGCGGAACAAAAACACATCCGCATTTTTCGGTTTCAATAATTTTATCTGCTTTTTTCTCAATCAGTTTAATTGTCTGAAAAGACCTTCCGCCCACAGGAATTACTAATTTGCCGTTAGCTTTTAATTGTTCGATTAAAGGCATTGGCACTTGCGGCGCTCCGGCGGTAACAATAATCGCGTCATAAGGCTGAAACTCGGCTAAGCCTAATGTCCCGTCACCAACCCGCGTACGCACATTTTTAATCCCCAAAGTTTCAAAGCGCTTTTTAGCTTCTTCAGCTAAGCGCTCAATCCGCTCAATTGTATATACTTGTTTAGCCAAAGCAGCCAAAATTGCGGTTTGATAGCCGCTGCCTGTGCCTAGTTCTAATACTGTTTCATCACCCTTTAGTTTCAGCATCTCAGTCATAAACGCGACCATATAAGGCTGGGATATGGTCTGACCAGAGCCTATGGGCAAAGGCCCATCAGTATAAGCGGCATTAATCAATTCCAGGCTGACAAATAAATGACGCGGCAGATTTAAAAATACACTTAGAACGCGATCATCTTTTATTCCGCGGGCCACAAGCTGCGTTTGGACCATCTGTTTTCTTTGGTCAATATAGTTCACTGGTTCCATTTGCTGAAAATGCTTTTTCTAATTAAATTGCAAAATCTAATAGTATCCGAAAAAGGATTTATCAGGCTTTTATGATTATTATATATGCTTTTTACTGGAATAAATTCTATCTTCGCTTTATTTTTTGCCGCTTGCATAAGAATCTCAGATTCGGTATCGTATTTTATTGTAGTAAGATTAAGTTTTTTAAGCACTGAGCTGCGGATCAGCCTGAAGCCGCATTGACTATCCGGAATTTTTGTTTTCACAATAAAGGAAACCAGCATTGAAGTAAATTTATTTGTTAATTTCCTGAGCAGCGGCATGCCTTGGGGATTCTCCATCCGATTGCCGATTATTATCCCCGCGTCAGAATTCATCGCATAATCGATAAAGCTATTTATCTCTTGGGGTAAATGCTGACCATCAGAATCCATAATTATTACCGCGTCATAATTATGATCTTGGATAAATTTAAAGCCAGTGCGCAGAGCCTGACCCTTACCTTGATTCTGCGGATGACTGATCACCATGACTTGCGCCTGTTTAGCAATATTAACTGTATTATCAGTCGATCCATCATCAACGACAATAACATCTAAGTCATAGGCTTTAATTTGGTTTAGGATCTTGCCTATTTCTTTTTCTTCATTATATGCCGGAAGTAAAACACAAACTTTTATCATTAATCGATTAACTGCTCTGGTTTTAACTTTTATACAATTTCTGTGCGACTTTGCTTGCTTTCCAAAACTCATGAAAGATAAACCACTGCTTTGGGTATTTTTTGATTGTTTTTTCAATAACTTTAATATATTGTTCGGTTATTCTTCTAATATCCGCTTGTTCATCACCTGTTGACTCGGGATAAATCGGCTGTTCAAAAACATAGTGAAAATAACAATCATCAACTTCATCCCGGATAACAAAAGCCGGAACAATCGCTGCTTTGGTGCGCAAGCTCAAAACCGCTGGTCCTTTTGGGGCAAGCATTGTTTTGGAGAAAAAATCAACCTGAATCCCGTTTTCCCCGGAAAAGTCTCTATCTCCTAATATGCCGACAACTTCATTGCGTTTTAAAGCGCTAAAGCATTTGCGCACACTCACGCCCACAGGAATAACTTTAACTCCCTTGCTTTCTCTTTGTTTAGAGAAAAAATCATTAACCTTGTTATTCATATGAGTTAAAGCCACGGCATTCATCTTGTAGCCAATGATTCCCATTACCTGGGCACAGAGTTCCCAATTTCCCAGATGAGCAGTCAGGCCAATCGCGCCATTGCCTTTTTTAAGCGCCTCATCCATATAATGGATGTTTTCAATTTTTATAAATTTCTCGACAAATTGTTTATCGACTTTTTCCGCTCTAAAAAAATCCACCAGATATTTTCCGAAATTAGCATAAATATAGCGCGGATATTTAACCAGATCAGGAGCATCTTCGCCGACAATGCATTTAAGATTTCCCAGCATTGCTTTGCGCTCACCCCGGCTAAAAAAGAATTTAAAACCAGTGATAAACGCTCCGATGCGATAGCCTAATTTACGGGGTATGATTAAAGCGATAAATCGTCCGATTCTATATAAAAAGTACAATATCATTTACCTTTATTATTTCTCTGTTTTTTTGTCTATAAGATCAAGAATAAGCTCCGCTGCTTTAAGCGCGGATTGTGGCTGCGCGTGCTTTTGCGTATTAGCCTTCATTTGTTCCAGTTTTTTAGGATTATTTAAAAGGTCTTCAATCAATACCGCGGCATCCAAAGGATTTTTTGCTTTTACGGCTACGCCTTCGCTGAGTAAAAACTCTGTATTTTTTGCTTCCTGTCCAGGGATAGGATTAACAATCACCAGCGGAAGGCTTTTAGTCAGCGCTTCCGCGGTTGTTAAACCGCCAGGCTTAGTAACTACAAGATCCGATATATCCATCAGCATCTCAACTTCCTTAGTATATCCAAGCACAGCCATTCTTTTTCTAAATAAAAGCCGTCTTTTTTCCAGCCATTTTTTCAGCTTTTTATTGGTTCCGCAAACCACAATGATTTGAAACGGCTTTTCAATTGTATTAATCGCGTAGATAAGATCTTCAATCGGGCCTAAACCTTGACCGCCACCCATAATCAGGATCGTGGTTAAATCATCATTTAATCTCAGGCTTCTTCGGGTTGCTTCTTTATTGGTTGATTTAAAAAACTTCGGACTTATTGGTATGCCATAAGGAAAAACTCTATCTTTTTCAATTCCACTGCTGATAAACCGTTTTTTACACTGTTTACTCGGCACAATATACGCGCTCACATTATCATACATCCAATAAGAATGCGGCGCGTAATCAGTTAAAACCCCGATCAAAGCAAAATCCCGCTTGCTTTTCTTTTTAAAATCCGCGACCATGCCGCAAGGAAATGCCTGGGAACAGGCAATAACATCAGGATTGAATTTAGAAATCAGTTTTTCCAGTTTCTTAGAGTTTAACTTATGGATAAGCTTGCGGAATTTTCGAGTACGCCGGACAATTTTCGGATTATCATAAAGATATTCCCATACCTCAGGCTTAATCTTAATAACTTTATTGTAAATGCTATTGATCACTTTTTCCAGGACCGGGTTTGTGTAGTTAAAACAATTCATGTTCATAACTTTCACATCCGGGCTAGCCAGGTATAAGGCCTCTTCAATTGCCCTTGTGGCGCGATGATGTCCTGAATTATTAGATATGTATAGTAATAATACTCTTTTCATAGCTCTCTTGGTTGGTAATAGATATTACATATTAGCATAAAAAACTCGAGATATCAAGAACTCACATTTAGTAAAAATCCTCAGCCAGGCATTTACCAGCTGAGGATTTAATTAAAAAACTATAAATGTTTTTTATTTTATATACTTAGATACCAATAATTTAACCTTGTCCAAAGCTTGTTGGGGTATGGCATCGGAAGCTGTAATAATCGCATTTTCCAAAGCACTAGCGCAAGCGCAATTACGCGCTTTTTGCATTTCCGGAACGATTTTTTTAATAAATTCCTTGGCATTTTCCGAATTAGCTGTCAAGTTAGCAATCACTTTTTCCACGCTGACATCTTCATCTTCTTTCCAAACATCATAATCAGTTACCAAAGCAACT